>JBGSWE010000001.1:0-32369 GCA_041752595.1 Saccharimonadales bacterium (SeqCode)
TCGTAAATTTTGCCAGCAAATTTATTTTACTGGCAAAACGACGACACAACCATTACACCTCGACGAGGTCCCGTCGTCTAACGGTTAGGACGCCAGGTTTTCATCCTGGCAACAGGGGTTCGATTCCCCTCGGGATCACCAAGCATAAACAGTATCATTTGATACTGTTTTTTGATTTTATGAGATACTTAAATTGTGAAATATTATCTAATCGCTATTTTTTGTGGTTTTACTATTTTTCTTATACTCCCTTTAGGTATAAATGAAGTTCCTACTGGAACATTTGGTCCCCTGGACTTGCCTAGAGTACAAACGAACTTTTATCCAGCTTTTATAAGTATTTGGAAACAATATGAATCAGCAGGATTATTACCTCCCTCAGTTTGGGATTTCAATCCTATAAACATTTTTGTAAATTTATTTATATCAATAATAGTTTCTATAATTATATACAGAAAAATTAAACCTAAATTATAAGTACCATTATTTCAAAACTTTTGACCACCTAATTAATTCTTCAAATATTTGTGCTAAAAAGTTCTGTGAGGGGTCACCATAAGAGATTTTCAGATTGGAATTAGCACCTACACTTGATTATTGAGCTTTAGGTGCTTTTTCTTATCCGTTAAATAGTCCGATTCTTTTAACGCTACTTGAAGTCACTAGCAGTAAATAGCGTGTTTTCATCATTTTGTTTATTCGTAACAAGGTAGAAATCTGTAAATTCTAAAGTTTTGAATCCCGAAAGCTCATCAATAACTTTCTGTTGGTTTTCTTTCGGCACAAACCAAACAACTTTGGTATACCAAGTAGCGACAGCAACATCACCAACCCTGCTTTTAATAAATTCTACTAGGTCTCTTGTTTGCTCTAACCCAAACTCAATCGCAATATGTTCAGCTCCAGGCATAGACTCCTCATCTTTGACAAAGATTTTCTCAACATTCAGCTTCACTGGCAGGTAAGATTTAAGGTCGCGCAACAACTCTAGTTGCTCACGAATAGCACTGACAGGAGCATCTGGCACAAATGTCAGAGTTAGATGTCGAAAAACGTCGTAGCCTTGATGCGAGGGCTTTTTGCTGTATTTCGTTTCAAGAGCATCAAAGTGTGCTTCTTGTTCAGGAGATAGGCGGCCAAATATACCGAGGACTTTGACGGTGTTTGACGATAATTCAAGCATTATTTAATTGTAGACTACGATGTGCGTAATAACCATAGAGTAGAATTTTATATGTGGAACACTTCGAGTAGTTTTTACTTATGGTTACATAACATAATGTTTATGGTTACATATTGTATCTGTTAATAATTACTTATGGTTACATATTGGATTTATTGGTGGTACAATATACGCATTATGTTATCCATTCCCGAACCATCATTTACATCAAGTTTGACCGATCTAATTGTTGAGCTTGAAGGATTAAGAAATAAGAACGTATCAGGTACCGCAAAGCCGTGGATATTTATAGAGCTTAAGAACTTATTCCATATCGTAGAAGCACTCAGTTCAGCAAGAATTGAAGGAAACCATACGACGCTCGCAGATTTTGTTGACGCGCAGCTTAGCCTAGACCTACAAAACGAAGAGCTAACTGAGATCTCGAACATCATTAAATGCCTAGACTTTATAGACAAGAGTATCTCGACTCAGGATATAAATAAGGCATTCATTCTAGAGCTACATAAACAAGTTGTCGAAGGCCTGAGTGCCACTAAAGAAGGCGATGCACGAATTGGCTCGTACCGTAAAGAGCCTCGCAAGATCGCAAACTCTCAACATGTGTTACCTCAACCAAGCGACATCGACGATCTTATGAGGGAGCTTTTCGCCTTCATAAATGAAAATACCGAGCCTAAGCTCGACCTTTTAAAAGTAGCTATCGCTCATCACCGTTTTGCTTGGATACACTCGTTCGGCAATGGCAATGGTAGAGTAGTGCGATTACTAACATACTCTATGCTTTGCAAGCAAGGTTTTATTACAGCCGGGCTAACTAGGCTTTTCAACCCTGCGGCGGTATTCTCTGGTGATCGGCAGAAATATTACGATATGCTTGAAATAGCGGATAAGGGTGCAGACGAAGACATACTTCAGTGGTCTGAATATGTGTTGTGTGGCTTGCGGGACGAGGTCAGAAAATCCCAGCAGCTTACTGATGCAAAGTTCGTAAGAGATAATATACTCGCTCCAACTATTGACTGGGCTGAAGAAAAAAACATATTGAATGAACTCGAAGCTAAAGTTCTACGAAGATTAGTCAAAAAAGATTCAATCAAAGCTGCAGACATCAGAGACCTATGGCCAAGTGATTTTTCCCATGTCGTTGTATCTAAATTTTTGAGGAAACTTCGCAAACAAAATTTTATAAGACCACTTAAAGAAAATGGTCGTGAATATGTTCTAAAATTTACTGGCAATAAACTGACACGTGGCATCTTGGAACAAATGGAGAGCCAAGGCATGCTACCGGTTCAAGTTGATGAGCTAGCCAAGAATAAGTAGCGGTTTATTCTATATCTAAATTAATTTTTGAAGTTTTACGTCCAACTCAACTATCGCATCCACAAAAGTGTTCCACCTATTTCCCGTTGGGATCACCAAGTAAAGAGTCTCAGCCCTTGGCTGGGGCTTTTTATTTGGTGATTTTATAGAACCAGGCACAAAATTTTACTTTAAAAATTGTAATTTTATTCAAAAAGCATATGCTATTAGTATATTTAGCATTAAATTTTAGCGTGAATGTTGATGTGAATGGGGCTTTAGTTTTTAATGAGTAATACTATTAGGATTAAAACTAAGAAATATAAAATAGTTTTTTGGGCTATAGCTTTTGGGCTAATTGGTTTAGGATTAACTATATTTTCTCAAGCTGCAACACCCATATCAATAGACAGCAGTTTACCAACTCCACAAAATGTTAAAGCTTACTCAGATGATAGGAACATAACAGTTACGTGGGACGGAGTCTCAAACAATAGAGTAATTGGTTATTACATTACCTATAGATTAAAAGGAACTACAGACGAGTTTAAAGTTAGGCAAACTGAATATGAAGCTATTCAACTCCAGCCCCTAACCAATGGCCGAGAATATGAGGTATATGTACAATCTGTCGCTGGAACATTCAAAAGTGTTAACGCGGGACCACTTATTTATGGAGGAAACAACAAGTGGGGCGTGGCTGATGGCAAAGTTTCGAACAAATCAACAGTAGCATATGGAACACCTTCAAGTGCAAGGGTTGACTCGATGAGAGGGCGACTGACTGGGTTCTTTGATGACTTCAATACTGTGGCGGGTCCGATGGACGAGCTCAAATGGAATCAAGCAACAACCGCTTGTGCACGTGCTGGTTCTGCCTCGGCATTTATAAATGATCAATTTCATGCACACAATACTGTTGGTTCTGCCGGACCAAATGATAGTTACTGTGACAGAGCTGGTATAGCTTCCAGGCCAAGAGCTACATTCGATATGTCAAATATTACTGAATCAAATCCAGGTCAAATCGAATTCGATATAGACGGTGCTTCACATCACAGAGATACGTGGTATTTGGATGTAATTCCACTCTCAGCCAGAACTAACAAAGCACCACTTGATATCACATCCCACGCAACAAGTGATGATAGTGATTCAGATAATCCGGGCAATATGCTTCGGATTAATTCCGGAAGAGATGGACTAAAAATAAATTACTATTCACCTAGTCAGTCCCCTAACAGCCTATCTCTTTTTAATGGAACTAGCGCTTGCTATCAATCATGGGCAGGTGATTCAGTAACACGTTTTGATGCTTGTGATTTGTCTAACAAAACAGGTAACTTTAGTTCACTTACTGAACCATCTATGCCCGGTTTTCCGATACCTAATGTTCGAAGGCATTGGGTTATACAATTTACTCCGACAAAAATTCGTATTTTCATCGATAATGCACTAATAGCAGTTGCTAACAATCCTGCTTCTTTTTTTGCAGAGAAAAAGTTCACAGTTCATTCAACGGTATTTTCATACAACACAGGGAAGACAGACGGATTTGATCCGGGACCTATTCCTTCAATAGAGATGATTCACTGGGATAATTTTGGTTTTAATGGTCCTGCACCAACAGAAGTTGCCCATAGTTATTTAGAGGGTGGAGCTACAGGAACTAATCCAACATATTCTAGTGGTGATACCGATGGTTATAGAATACCTAGTGGTAGCAGAAAAACAATTATCCCGATTCCAGACCCTATTGGTAATCTGGTTAATAACCAAGCACTTTTGTATTACACAATAGGTAACTTCGGCTTTGGTGGTATAAACTGGACGGCCGGTGACAATATAGTGGTGAACGGTAAGAGATATGATGTTCCGAATCCGACAACTCAGATGTCTAAAGTTAGCAATCCACTAGCTGACAATTTTATAGTAGCGGCCTTTACGCTACCAATTAATAAAGCAGACCTCAAACAAGGCAATAACGAAGTAGAATTTAGATTTGCAAATGCGAGTGCAAGTTTTATTAATGTTCATATGGAGCTATCATATCTGAAAAGTGACAATACGAAGCCGGCATATACGCAGCCACTGTCCATATTCGGTACAAATTTTTACGATATTACCCAGCCTCCAATGATGAACTGTGATCAATATCGTTATGTTGAACAAGACTTTGGCTTACCATATCAAACGGGTAAGTCAAACTTGACTACCGGAGGACAATGCTTTTTGCTACCAAAAGGCTCACATCACAATACAACAGGCGGTACAGGTAGTACGCCTCCTGTTTCAAAACCTGGCCGGATAGAGTTTGAAGGCGAATCATATAACTCAGTTCAGTCTGGATTTCCAGGCTCGGATCCCAATGCATCAAATGGTGGCTATATAAATTTCTGAATGTAAAAAGTAATAAAACATTAAATAATATTAAAATTAAATAAATAGATTTAAAAAAAGTTAATAACCGTATACACTATAAGTATATGAATACGACGCACAAAGTGCCGGTTGTGCCGTTGGATCGATACAAGCGTACTAAAATAATCGCTACTGTCGGACCAGCAACGGACAGCTATGAAGCAGTTTTAGATATGATTAAGTCCGGCGCAAACGGCCTTAGGCTTAATTTTAGCCATGGCACTCACGAAGAACACGGCCAGCGAATTAAATGGATTCGCAAGGCATCAAAAGAATATGGCAAACCCGTTGCCATCATCCAAGATCTTCAAGGACCTAAAATCCGCATCGGCGATTTTGATGGAATAATCAATGTTATTGAAGGGCAATCAATTCGTTTGGGATACAAGGCTGATTATGAAAAGACTGGAATAATTCCGATACAATATGATCTTAGTAAAAAGGTAAAGCGCGGTGAGCGTCTGTATATATATGACGGCAAAGTTCGCACCACTGTTACGAGTATAAAAGATGGCATACTTCACGCTCGTATTGAAAACGACGGCATAATTATTAAACGAAAAGGTCTTAACCTGCCAGACACGGATTTTGGCGGTGATGTCATTACCAAAAAAGACCGTGAAGATTTAGCTTACGGCTCGACCCAAGATATAGATTATGTAGCGCAGAGTTTCGTGCAAACACCAGATGACATCCGAAATTTACGAAAACTAATCAAGAGTCTTGGTATGAACGCCAAAATTATTGTTAAGTTCGAGACTCGCTCAGCAGTAAGTCATATGGAAGAAATAGTCCGAGAAACAGATTTAATCATGATTGCTCGAGGTGATTTGGCTGTAGAGACTCCAACAGAAAGCGTCCCAATAATTCAACGCCAGTTAATTGGACTAGGAATCAAATACGCAAAACCAACCATTGTTGCCACTCAAATGTTATTTAGTATGACAGAAATGCCAGAGCCAACTCGAGCAGAGGTGTCTGATGTAGCTACTGCAGTATTAGTCAGTGCTGACTGCGTTATGTTAAGTGACGAAACAGCCAGCGGTCGCTATCCTATAAAAGCTATTGAAGTTATGAAGCGAGTTATTTTATATACCGAGCAAAATGCCCCAGTTAAAGCTGTATTTGTAGACGAGAGCATGCACGTAGGCTATTCTCGTCAAGAAGCAATTTCGAGTGCAGTAATTAGGCTTGCTAAAGCTATAAACGCTAATGCAATTGTTGCAGAAACAAAATCTGGCTCTACAGCTCTACAAATTGCTGCTCAACGATCAGAACTACCCATGATTGCCGTTACTTCTGATAACAGAGTAGCTCAACAGCTAGCTATTGTTTACAGCTGTAAATCATATGTAAGACCAGATGATAAATTTGCAGCAACCAAACTAACTAACTGGATGCGTACTAATAAAGTCCTAAGTCCGGGTAATATTATTGTTAGTTGTTCTGGGCAATACCCAGGAGTTGTTGGTACGACTGATACAATTAAGGTGCGTGTACTTGAGTAGATAAATTAGGGGGTGGGGCAATGGCATTTTATAAGCAAACAGTCAGAGATATCGACCTCAGAGAAAAACGCGTGCTAATGCGAGTCGACTATAATGTGCCAATAGAAGACGGCAAGGTTACTAGCGACTTTAGGATTGTTCAAAGCTTGCCTACGATCAGGTTCCTACAAGAACAGGGTTGTAAAATAATTCTGATTTCACATTTAGGTAGGCCTGACGGTAAACCGGACAAAAAATATTCATTAAAACCTGCCGCAGATCGTCTGGGTGAGTTATTAAAACAAGATATTGCATTTTCTGAAGACTGTGTAGGTGCTGCTGCCACAAAAGCAGTCGACGCACTAACTTCTGGCCAGATACTTTTGCTCGAAAACGTACGTTTTCACTCAGAAGAAGAAGCTAATGATGAAAACTTTGCCCGTAAACTTGCCGCACACGGAGAAATTTTTGTTCAGGATGCATTTGGTGTAGTTCATCATGGAGCTGTTTCTGTATCTGAAATACCAAAACATATACCCGCAGTCGCCGGTCTTCTATTGGAAAAAGAAGTAGATACAATTACATCTGTCATGGAATCTCCTGAACGACCATTGATGGCAATTATTGGTGGATCAAAGATTTCTGACAAAATTAAAGTATTAGACAGATTTATTGAGATAGCTGATTTTATAGCAATTGGTGGTGCAATGGCTAACACATTCTTGCTTGCCATGGACGTTGAGACGGGTAAAAGTTTAGCTGAACCAGATGATGTGCCGTTAGCTAAAGAAATTATAGAAAAGGCACGCCAAAAAGCTGCTAAACAACCATTTGTGTTTTATTTGCCACAAGATGGAGTTGTTTCTGTGGATCTACAAAATCCCAAAGCTACAAGGATTGTAGATTGGGATGCGCACGTCATTGCAGACATAGAAGCCTACCCAAAGCAACCTTCTCGTAGTGCCAGTCAAGTTGCCAAGGACGAACTCATACTAGACATTGGACCATTTAGCGCTTCATTCATTGCTGGCGGGACTCAGCTAGCAAAAACCGTAGTTTGGAACGGTACAATGGGTGTAACTGAGACTGACGGTCGAAACAATGATCCAGTTGGCCCATTTGCTCACGGCACGGAACTAATAGTAGGGGCCTTGATGGGACATTTTGGTCATAAGCCATTTACTATTGTTGGCGGCGGAGATACCGTATCATTTGTAGAGGGTCGTGGTTTAACTAACGCATTTAACCATGTTTCTACTGGTGGTGGCGCCTCATTAGAACTAATGGAGGGCAATAAATTACCTGGCGTAGAAGCATTGATGGATAAACATTGGTAACCAGTGTAAAATAAGCACAAGCAATATGACTAGAAAAAAATTAATTGTTGGCAACTGGAAAACACACCTCAACACAATGCAGGCAAGTATTTTGCTACACAGATTACAAGAACGGATTAGGATTTATAGAGACGTAGAGGTTGTACTGGCCCCAAGTATGTTGGTTTTACAACCGCTTAGTATGCAAATTGACCGCCGTAAATTCCGTTTGGCTGCCCAGAATGCATACCATAAAGACGCAGGAGCTTTTACTGGAGAAGTTAGTTTTACTATGCTTCGAGATTTGGTTCATTATGTTATTGTAGGTCATTCTGAGCGAAGAATAATTTTTGGCGAAACACTAAGTGATGTAAGTGAAAAGATGGCTGCAAGTGTTAGGAACGGCATAACACCAATATTATGTGTTGGCGAAACCAAAACTGAACGATTAGCAAAACATTCTAAAAGAGTGGTGCACGATCAAGTAGTAACAGGGCTTAAGCATTTAACTGCAGATGAGGTTGAGGATATTGTAATTGCTTATGAGCCAGTTTGGGCAATAAGTACATTTGGCGGAGAAATAGCTAAACCAGATCAAGCTAAAGAAATGATGGACTACATTCGCATGCAAATTATGGAACTTTACGGCAAAAAAGTGGCAAGTAAAATTCGTGTTTTATATGGTGGTAGTGTTGATGATCAAATAGCTCAAAGTTACCTAGAGCTAGAGGGTTGTGACGGAGCATTAGTTGGCGGAGCAAGCATTAATTATCATAAATTTTCAGTAGTTGTAGATACTGCCTATCGTTTGAATCGTCAAACAGGAGAAGTATAAGTCGTGGCTAAAATTTCAATTGAAGACGACGACAAAATTATGGATGTATCAAAACCAGGCAAAGGCAAAATTGTTGGCACTTCTCGCCCGGTTGTTGCGCCTATTACATCTGACGAATCCACAAAACAAGAAGATATAACTGAAGTTTCTTCTGTCGAACAACCTGAACAACCCGAGCAGTCTTCGCCCTCACAGACTCATAAAGTGATTCAACCTTTGCATGATCAAGAACCTGTTTCTGAGCAAAAATCTGATGAAGAACCAGAACAAGAGCCGGAAACAAAAGTTGTCGAACCAATTGCTGAATCTTCTGATTCGCCAACTGAATCATCTGATGCTGCAGGGGTCAACGCTATTGCTGAATCTATGAGCTCAAAGAAAGAAGAATTAAAAAAAGCCGAAGAAAAGGCTCAAAAAGACAGTGAAATTCAAACATTAATTGATGGCAAGAAGTACATTGTTCCAATTAGTAAAGAAGGCCCTGGCGGCACGGGTAAAAGCTCAAAATACATACTCATAGCATTATTACTTTTTGTACTGGGTGTCATCGTGGGCTATCTACTAATAGATGCAAAAGTAATAAAACTAAATATTTCTTTACCATACGAATTTTTTAAAGAAGAAGCTAACGTTACGAGTAGTGCGGAGATAGGCGAAACACTAAAACAAGATGCGGCTATCGCTAAAACTGAAGAAGCAGAGGAAACCAAAGAAGAACAAAAACTACCAGATGGCTACTTGGAATATACGCAAGATAAACTTAAGTTTAAGTTCGCCTATCCACAGGAATGGGGTAAAGTAGATGCTCGTGAAAACAACGGTATCTATGATAATGGCTTATTTTTAATTAATATCAGTGATAACGTCAAAGACAAAGATATGATAAGTGTAGAATTACGAGGTGAGTCAGAATCTAAAAGTTACGAAAACAGCGATTCATCTTACTCGAAAGGATTTATAAAAAAGGGCAGCACGTACTACGTAAAAACTAGTAAAAATGATGGAATTGAAATTAATAAAGAAAACTTGCTCGGAAGCTACGAAACAGACCTCGGGGAAGTAATTGTAGTTAAGAACGTTCTTGGTATAGGTAATGGCCCAACACTTAATATCTATATCAATTTTGAGCAAAGCGAGCCAATAGATGGGCTTGTGTTAACGTTTGCGCACAGTAGCGATGAGTTAACAGAAGGTAATGATCAGTTTAATTCCCAAGATCTTGAACAAATAAAACAAGTTGCTCAAACATTTAAAAAGATCTAAGTCTTGTTACCTTTTTTGGTACACTATATAGATGTCACAAAAAGTTTTGGATAATCCAATCATAGACCCTTGGGCTGATGAATCGGCACAAGTAGATGCCGATAAGTTACTAATTGGTCTAAACCCAGAACAACAAAGAGCAGTTACGACCACAGAAGGACCTCTACTAATTCAGGCTGGTGCCGGTAGCGGTAAAACAAAAACCCTAACTCACCGTATCGCTTTTATAATCGCTACCCACAAGGCGACTGCATTTAATATTTTGGCTGTTACATTTACAAATAAGGCTGCCAAAGAAATGAGGGAGCGAATAGCGGGTTTACTAGGCGAGAATGCCGATAATAGGGGTTTCATGCCTTTTATGGGAACGTTTCATGGTATCTGCGTACGACTACTAAGGCAAGACGGTGAATACATAGGAGTACCTAATAATTTTGTTATTTTTGATGAGTCCGATAGGCTTTCTGCGATCAAGCAAGCGATGAAACAGCTTCATATCGATGACAAATCAATAAAGCCTAGGGCAGTTTTAGGGCTTATAAGTAACGCTAAAAACGATCTTGTCGGACCAGAAGAATATTCACATTTAGCAGATTCGCCAACACAAAAAGTCGCAGCAAAAGTCTATCCATTGTACGCAAAGGCTTTACATAATGCAGGAGCACTAGATTTTGATGATTTGATATTAAAAACAGTTCAAATGCTAGAAAAATCTTCCAATGTAAGAGAAAAATGGCTCAAACAGTTTAAGTATGTAATGATTGACGAATATCAAGACACTAACCTTGCTCAATATAAACTAGTTAAACTATTGGTAGGTGATCAGCATAATATTGCAGTAGTTGGAGATGATTGGCAAAGTATTTATAGTTGGAGAGGTGCAGATTTTAGGAATATTCTAAATTTCGAACGGGACTATCCAGGCACAACAATAATAAAATTAGAACAAAATTATCGTAGTACAAAAGCTATTTTAGATGCGGCTCATAGTGTTATCACTAAAAACGAACATCGTAGCGAGAAAGAATTATGGACAGACTCGGGTACTGGGTTGCCCGTACAAGTACTACAATCACCAAATCAAAGCTCAGAGGCTGAGATGGTTATAAGGCGAATTAAGGCCATGACCGATATGAACCGCCGTAGGTTTAAGGATTTTGCAGTGCTTTATCGTACCAATGCTCAGTCTCGTACGGTCGAAGAGGCTTTTATAAGATGGGGAGTTCCGTACCGGGTTGTTGGTGGTGTTAGGTTTTATGATAGAAAAGAAATTAAAGACATTGTTGCATATTTAAGGCTAATTTTTCAGCCTGAAGACAACGTTAGTTTTGAGCGAATAGTTAATGTTCCCACCAGGGGAATAGGAGAAAAATCACTACAAGTTTTTCGTGAATGGGCTAACAAAAGTGGCGGTATTCTATCTGGCTTGCAATCAATTTCTGAATGCCCAAACTTAAGCCCCAAAGCCAGAACTGGATTCATGGATTTAACAGACATTCTTGTTAGCTATCAAGCAATATTAAACGACACATCAGTACAAGGAATTATCGATGGTCTTATTCGTCGATTGGATTATAATTCTTCGATCGATGATGGAACTTTGCAGGGAGAATCACGTTTAGAAAACGTCCGCGAACTTTTATCCGTTGCAAAAGGTTACGAAGAGTTTGGATTAGATGGATTCTTAGAACACGTTAGTTTAATAAGTGATCTAGATTCAACAGACTCAAATAACGACGCAGTAACGCTAATGACACTTCACAGCGCAAAAGGTCTAGAGTTTCCAGCTGTGTTTATCGTAGGACTCGAAGAAACTATTTTACCGCACAGCAGGGCTCTATATGATCAACGAGAAATGGAAGAAGAACGCAGACTAATGTACGTAGGAATGACTAGGGCAAAAGAAGAGCTGTATCTTTTATACGCTACAAGTCGCGCATTATATGGCGGCATACAATACAACCCACCCTCTAGGTTTTTAACAGAAATAGATTCCACTGTACATTCTGATCCGTATGCACTTTCTGAGACTATTTCTTTGGAAAATACATCTCAGGAACAGCGTTACGTAGTTGAACTGAATGAAGGTGATTTGGTAAGACATCAAATTTTCGGCGAAGGCAGAGTAATTGAAGTAGACGGCGACAATGTGGCTGTGCATTTTAAATCAAAAGGCATTAAAAAATTAAACACAGCCTTTGCTCCGCTAGAAAAGTTATGAAAAGAGTTTTGCAAACACTGGGAATTATTGTTTTTTGGTTAGCTTGGCCCTTTTGGTATTTTTATTTTAAGTTCAGCCAAAATAGGAGCAGGGTATTAGTGGTTTCAGAGGGAAAAATCCTAGTATTAAAGGGCTGGCTTGGCAGTGGAAAATGGGGACTACCTGGTGGTGGCGCACACAAATCAGAAAAATTAATAGAATCAGCAATTCGTGAACTAAAAGAAGAAGTTGGTATTAACACTCCAGAATCAGCTCTGCAAAAGATAGGAAATAGATTACACAAATCACACGGCCTGTCATACAGGGCATATTATTTTGTACTTGAACTAAACAACATACCGGCTATAAAATTAAGAAAAATTGAGATATCAGAAGCTATTTGGGTAAATGCTCAGGATATTCATATGTTAAACGTAGATAATGATGTGGCATATGCTCTCAAAAAATTTAAACCACTAAACCAAGCCGAACTATTCTAAACAGAGGTAGAAACAAGCCTCAGTGTTATAATTAATTAGAGTTAATATGTTGAGTGAGTAATAAGGAACAATATTGTAAGTGAGAATTAAATTCAAAAAATACAGATTACGACTCCGCAGATTTAGCAGGAGGATTGAGAACAAATATCGTCATCATCCACATTTAGTTCCTGTAATGGCTGTTACTGCAATCATTGGGATTGGTTTTATATTGGCAATTACACTACGCGATCACAGCATTTCATCAAGCAGACTTGATGATGTTAATATCGTTATTTTACATTCAGACGATAAAACTCGAACACTACCAACAAGAGAAAAGACTGTAGGAGATTTACTATCAAATGCAGAAATAACAATTAATGAAGGCGATGTCGTAGAACCCTCTGTGGATACATTAATAGAGGAAGATGATTTTAGAATAAATGTTTATCGAGCAGCCCCAACTTTAATTATTGATAATGGTATTCGAACATTAACAAGCAGTGCGGCTCAAACACCAAGAAGCATTGTAGATCAAGCAGGATTAGCCATATACCCAGAAGACATTTTGGAAATTATGCCAAGTAGAGATTTTATAAGAGATGGAATTGGTAATATGGTTGTAATTAAGCGTTCTACTCCAGCAGTTCTAAACCTTTATGGAACAAGTTTGCCGCTTAGAACTCAAGCAAAAACAGTTGGCGAATTACTGACAGAAAAAAACGTAGTGTTAGAAAAAGATGATAACGTAAAACCATCTGTTGACACAAAGTTAACTAGCAATACCCAAGTCTTTGTAACGCGTTTTGGGGTACAGGTTGTTAGCGTAGAAGAGTTGGTGCCGATGCCAGTGCAAACAGTTGAAGATAATAGTTTAAGATATGGCACCACAGCCGTAAGGCAGCGTGGTTCAGACGGTAAAAAGTCTGTAACATACCAACTCGAACTTGTTAATGGGATCGAAACAAAAAGAACATTAATTCAAGAAGTGGTTACAGTAAATCCAGTTACACAAGTTGTAGTTCGTGGAACCAGTGGAAAATTCGAGAATTTTAATTCAGATGGTATCCCTGCTCGTGTTTATTGTGGCTCGCCAAAACAGGGTAATTGGAAAAATATAAATGTTAACAATGCCGCGCTTGGCCGAGCAATGGCTGCAGAAAAGGGCTGGACCGGCGCCCAGTTCAATGCATTATTAGAGCTGTTTTCCTGCGAATCTAGCTGGAACGAACGAGCTGGAAATCCAACTTCTGGTGCATATGGCATACCTCAGTCTTTGCCTGCCAGTAAAATGGGCGATACAAATGCTTGCGGTGGAGCCGGTTATTTAACAGACCCACAAATACAGTTGTCTTGGGGACTATGTTATATCGAGCGCAGATACAAAACACCGTCTGCAGCACTCGATTACCATTATCGCAATAATTTTTACTAACGGCGTGCCTTATTAGAGGGGAGTATCCCCTCTCATCGCGCGGTGCGCCGGCAGAGCCGTACGGTCCGGCTGCTCTCCCCTGGGCTGCAAGGAAAAACTACATCTGTTAGAATAGGGTTTATGGAAAATACGAAAAAATCTTTGGGGCAGCATTGGCTGTTTGACGACTCGGCATTACGGGCTATGGTACAGGCTGCAAATGTACAAGAAGGTGACACCGTACTAGAAATAGGCCCAGGTCTAGGAACTTTGACTGAAAAGTTGCTAGAAACCTGTGCAAAGGTGCACTGTGTCGAGTTTGATCACGAACTACTACAAGGCTTACATAAAAAATTTGGTAATAACCCAAGTTTTAGCATTGAGCACGCCGATATTCTTAAGTTTAATTTTTCAAAGTTGCCACCTAATTTCAAAGTTGTAGCCAATATCCCTTACTACCTTACTAGTAACTTACTAAGAGTTATGAATGAATCATCAAATAGATTTTCTGAATCGTCATTACTCATGCAAAAAGAAGTTGCAGAAAGAGTTTGTGCGGGTCCTGGAGACATGAGCATTCTAAGTGTTAGCGTTCAATATTATTGCCAAGTTAGTTTAGGTTTAGTAGTAAGGTCAGAGCTTTTTACGCCTCCACCCAAAGTTGATTCCCAAATATTAATACTTAAATCTCGCCAAGAACCTTTGTTTCCTGATGTTACAGACTCTAAATTCTTTAAGCTAGTAAAAGCTGGGTTTTCCGAAAAGCGCAAAATGCTTCGCAGTAGTCTGAGTGGAGGGCTTGGTATTACTAAACAAGAAACAGAAAAACTACTGGTATTAGCAGGTATTAATCCTACACTTCGTGCTCAAGCATTGAGTTTAGACGACTGGCATAATCTCTACAAAACACTTGCATAAGCATTACGTTTATGCTATAATTTACGTATCCTCTTGATTGAGGTGTCTTGTTAGTTACAGTACTACAAGCCAAACTCGGGGCTGAATTACTCGACATTTGGAATTTACAAATTGGTGCCAGCAGGCCGGTTGTCTGAACGTTATCCGGACAAAAATCTCTAACTGCAAACGCATTAGATCGCGTACAAGCTATGTTCAATGATGCCTTTGGTGTCAAAGACAAAGCTTTCGCACTAGCAGCCTAATTTTGGCTGCGACTGATAGTTCGACATCAGATAGAACGACCCGGTCTTATATTTTCTGATTGCTTAATCATGGTGATCCATCATGATTACTAAGATTTAGGATTGCAGCGACTCATGTTTTTTCTAATTTCGATCATGAGCAGCTTAAGAAACCAAGTAGATTAGATAAGCCTGTAGAAAGCCAATAAGTAACTGAATGGACGCGGGTAAAATTCCCGCCAGCTCCACCAAAGAAAGTTCCCGATCATGTATCGGGCTTTTTCATTTAAGGTTACAATTATCTTATGCAAAGTGATTCTCATGATACAGAAATAATTCTACCCTGCGTAGATAAGTTAGCTTTTGATACTCAAAATCAAGCCCAAGCTACGGCAACCACTGTTGCATATCAGCACGGCACCAAAGTCAAGCCCTATAGGTGTGATAATTGTCATTTATGGCATCTAGCCAGCGAATATTAGTAGCGACGACGTTTTTTTCGACGTTTGGATATAAGCAGTAAGCCAAAAGTAAGCCCAGCCAAGCACACTAGCCCAACTATTAAAGTCATCGAAAAGGGCTGATTATTTGAAGATAATTGAGCTATTTCCTCTTCGGTAGCTTGGCGCACAACTTGAGCAAAAGAATTCGGTATTGTTGCAAGGAGGTTAAAAGTATAATTCATAGTTGCTTACCTTATAAACTGATTATGCTCTAGCTTTTAAGCAGCGTCAATGTCCAATTATTATAGATTTTTGGATTAGGTTGATATTAATAAAAAAGTCACTTCTTTGTTTAAGGTGTTCTAAGATGTTAAAATAGTAAATAATGTCTAATTTCTACATATCAACTTCAATTCCTTATATCAATGGCGAGCCACATCTCGGCCATGCAATGGAGTTTGTAATTGCCGACGTATTAGCGCGCTATGCACGCGCCCAAGGAACGCCTGTCATATATTCGACTGGAACTGACGAGCACGGTAGTAAAGTGGCAGAAAAAGCAGCAGAAATGAAGATAACACCCAAGGAATTAGCCGACAAAAATGCCGAAAAATTTCGGGAAATGCTAACGCTACTAAATATTTCAAATGATCGATTTATACGAACTACAGACAAAGGCCACGAACAGCGCGCACAAATTATTTGGAAAAACCTAAAAAATGATATTTATAAAGGTAAGTATATTGGCTGGTATTGTACGGGCTGTGAAGAATTTGTAACTGAGAGTGTTGTAAAAGAACGCGGTGGAGTATGTCCTGTACATAAAAAGAAATACGATCAAATTGAAGAAGAAAATTACTTTTTTAAGCTTAGCAAATATGCCCCAAAACTACGCGAAGCTATTGAATCTGGTGATTTTAGGGTCATACCAGAAACACGCAAAAACGAAATCTTAGGCGTATTTAACGAAGGCCTAGAGGACATTAGTATTTCTAGGCCAAAGGAAAAAATCAGTTGGGGTGTTCCTGTGCCTGGCGATGCACATCAAGTAATGTATGTTTGGTTTGAGGCATTAATGAACTATATTACGGTTTTAGGTTACCCAGAACACGAAGATTTTAAGAAGTTTTGGCCAGCTAATTATCAAGTCATAGGCAAAGATATTCTACGTTTTCATGCAGCAATTTGGCCCGGAATGTTGATGGGTCTTGGATTAGAATTACCCAAAAACCTGTATGTACATGGTCACATTCAGTTTAACGGCCAAAAAATGAGTAAAAGTACAGGTAATGTTGTTGATCCTAAGGAAATTGTAGACGGTTATGGAGTAGATGCTTTTAGATATTATTTCTTACGAAAAATACCTAGCTATAATGATGGCGATTTTACATGGGCTCAGTTTGAGGCGGCTTATAATAATGAGCTCGGCAATGAATTAGGTAATGCAGTTCAACGCACGGTTGTAATGATAGAAAAATATCAACAAGGTTTGATCGGTGATATACCGCCTGCTGAACATGATGTTGCAGAATACCACGAAGCGGTTCGTAATTGCCGTTTTGATAAGGCGATGGACGAGATTTGGAATCAAGTTCGAGGGCTCAACCAATATATAGAAGAGCAGAAACCGTGGCAGATCGCCAAAGATAACGACCCGGATCATTTGAATGAAGTGCTTGTTTATATGGTTAGCTGTTTGTTAGAAATTGCCGATTTATTACAGCCATTTTTGCCGAACACGTCTCAAGCAATAAATAATATTTTTTCCGAAGGGATTCTTCGTAAACCGGCTAACGTTTTATTTCCAAAAATTGAAAAATTTGCGATCAAAGACATTTAACAACTATTGTCTCGAACATAGCATCGACATCTAAATCTGAAAGCTCACGGATTGTACGATCTTTTGGATCAATTTCCGCAACTGTATGGACTGTTTCGTGAGCTGCTAAACCGCCGGCAACAACTTGAATAGTGCTGTAAGCTTTTTTCTGGACTATTGGCTTGGGTGCTTCAATCGAAAAAACTCTCGCAAGCCTATTGGAACTAAATTTAAGTTCTTCAATTAGATCTGTCGATGGCTCTCTTAGCCTACCCACAATCAGGCGAACTCCTCTATCAAACAAATTACTAGCTCTAAGTTGCTTTCTTTCACCATCTCTTATAATTGGGTGCCGACCTACGAATTCACTGTTTGTGTTCACTAGGCGAGATCCTTGTTTACATACTTTAGGTATACTCCCAAAGTGCTTATGCTGTCTATGTGATAATTGTCACACGTGTTTAATAGCAAGATTTACGAGTAATCTATGTGAGCCAAACAATGCTTCGTTTATATCCGGGACTTTAAACCATGCGGCCATTTGTACTTCTTCTTGATTACCACCAAACGGCTCTGTACCAAGAGCCCTAGAAAGGTTTGGATCAAGCAAGACTGCGTATGCAGTAGTCTCTGGCCAGGCATGCGCTGTAATACGAACATCAGCTATTGGGCCACTGTACACTTCTTTCAGAATGGGATTATAATCTTGCAAATTAATACAAGTTTCCTCATATGCTTCACGTAGTGCGGCATCAGAAGTGTGTTCATTTGCTTCTACAAAACCTCCGGGCAGGGCCCATTGGCCAGTGTCGTTGCGCTGAATAAGTAACACCATCGGTTCTTCCGTATCAGTACGCAGTATTATCGGATCTGCAGTATAATTAGGCCCCCAATGTCTATAAAAACCACGACCAGTAACGACACCAATGTTTGGGACAAGCATTTCGTTAATCCAAGGATGCAACGGCCGACCATAAGTGTCTAGAGTAAGGCCTTGATCATATAATATAGCTGACGCGGTGTCGCCAGGCGTGTTTGGAAAGACACGCGTATCCCATTCACCAATTGGCAAATGTAAACGGCCAACTAGTGTCTCCACTCCACGTTGTGAATCAAAAGTTAGCCTTCTTGTTGGGTAGCCAGGATAATTAGCTACATTTAGTTGACTCTCTAAAAGATCTAAACTCTGAACTTTAAACAACTCACTATCAACTGTATTGTAGTTGGGGTATTTTTCGTTCATGACTTACTTCTTTTTGTGCGATATTAAATATAGTTCTGCCGTAGCGTTGCACGAGCGCTTCGGGTCCGGTGTGTTTGCCTTTTGCATCACTTAGTTTGACGGTATCGGCCTCTTGGCCATCCGGTAAACGCACATGGGTAGCTTTCATGACAACATTTAGTGCTTTGATGCCAAGGTTATTAGTCCAGTTTGTACCGATGCCGTAGCGATCATTAATTTGTCCTTTGACGGCTTCATGAATTGTGGCCACCTTATGCACATCAAGTGCGTCGCTAAACATGATGGTTTTAACGCGCGGGTCTATGTTGTTTTGCTCGTAGAAATCAACAGTTTTCTCAGCAAATTCTATTGGATCACCAGAATCATGTCGCAGTCCTCCCCAATTTTCTGCCTGGGCTCGACTAAAATCTTCAAAGAAAAAATCACTAGTAAAGGTATCGCTTAGAGCAGTGAGGAGATCTGGTCCATATAATTCTTCCCAATCACGAAGCATTTGGTTGTGAGAAGCCCTGATATCACCCTCTTCAGAATCGGCTATGCCTGCATAAACCATCGGCATTTCGTGCGCAAAAGTACCTACTGGTTTTAATTTCATCGTATTCGCAAGACCAACGTTTGAAGTACCGGTAAGGTTTTCTGGACACTCCGTAGCAAATCGTTCGGTTATATGCTTTTGCCAACTTAGAGAAAAACGTCGTCTTGTTCCAAATTCACTTACTTTAACATCTGGGTTTGCCTGCAAATAGGCTATCCATTGGTCGATATTTTTGTCTCCTTGAGCATACAATGCGTCTAGATCTACCCCCTCAGCACGAATGTAATTTGCAAAGTACATTTCTGATATCTCGTTCATAACAATCGTTTCCCAAAAAGTAACAAGTGGCCATGCCCCAGTGGTTTCTATAGCTATATCGTCCTGCTTTGCATCCATACGTACAGTTACTTCAGGCAATTGGTTATTTGCTAAATATCCTAGGAAATCACTACTAAACATAGGTGTTTCATCACTACGTTTTAGTTCGGACAGATAGTCTAGCTCGTGTTGTTGCCAGCCAATCGAGCGAATCTGGTCAAATCGGGCTTGCAAGTCTTCTATTTCAACGTAGTCTGCAAGTCTTTGTGTGCCACGGTTCATAAAAGTAAAAGTTACTTCTTTGTCGGCGTGTTTTTCAAACTGCAACTGGCTCATCGTTGGTTTGTAGTAGTCCATGCCAGCAGTAATCATGGTTTGTTCAATCATTGGACCTTGTGTAAGTGTTTCCATGTGATCGCTCCTATGCTAAACGTCTTAAGGTTTGTTCTGTTGTAGTGAGTTCAACTCCTTGAGCAAGCATTTCTTCGAATGCGCTAAGGCCACTTGCAGGGTTTACTGCCCGAACCGCATCAACAGGTACAATTACGTTATATCCTGCTTTTGCAGCGTCGAGCACAGTTGCTTTTACGCAGTAATCGGTTGCTAGCCCACCGATTATGAGTGTCATTTCTATGCCTGGCTCTCGCAAAGCAACGAGTGCCTCAGGTAGGGTGGTGCCGTCATCTCGAACTGCCATAAAACCTGAGTATGCATCTTCATCTTTTTGAGTGCCTTTGCTATAAATATTTGCGCCATAAGTATGTAGGGCAGGGTGAAAATCGGCACCTTCAGTATCCGCAACACAGTGAACTGGCCAAGTGGTTTCGTAATTTGGTTCGCTAGCAAAGTGATTTGTTTCAGCAGGGTGCCAATCGCGTGTTAATAGGACTCTACCACCTCTTTGCTTGATGGCATTTGCAATTACATTGAAAGCTTCGACGGCTTGATCTCCCTCCGCAACTTCTAGCGAACCACCTGGGCAAAAGTCATTTTGCATATCAACTCCTATAGCGACAACATCTCCGTAAATTCTTGATTGATTTTTCATGATTAACTCCTTAATCTAAGTAAGTGTGTAACATACACTAAGTATGTTATTTCAATAATATCTCTAACTTAGTGTATTGTCAACACTATTTATGATAAAATGTATTTAGGAGGATAAATTATGAAGTGGCCAAATACGCTTACAGCAATACGACACGGTGAATCAGCTTATAATATTCTAAAGAAGGTAAAAGAGGACAGTCCTGATTATCAAGAATTTAGAGAAGCATTTGAAGACAGGCATCAAGATCCAGAGCGTACTCGTATGCTTGCAGAAAGAATTATTAAACTTGGAATCTTCAAGCTCGGCACGGGTAACCACAACACGGCAATAACAGGGGCGGTTAGACAGCAAGCTCGTTCAACGGGCGTGAGAATGCATGAACTAGTTGTACTTCCAGATGTTGTTTTGGTGTCGCCGTATGATCGCACATTGGCAACATTGGATGGGCTGAGTGAGGGCTGGCCGGACTTACGGAATGTTCCAACCGTAGAATTTGAGCGTTTACGTGAGCAAGAACATGGAGTTGCAGAACTGTATGGAGACTGGCGTATTTTTCATACTATGCATCCAGAACAGGATGAATTGTATGCTCTTCAGGGTCCATATTGGTATAGGTATCCACAAGGAGAAAATGTACCAGATGTTCGGGAACGTATGCGTTCCACAATGAATACGGTAATGCGTGAGTATATTGGCCAAGACGTCATGATGGTTACGCATCACCTTTCGATATTGGCTTTACGTGCCCATTTAGAACGGCATAGTGCAGAGGATTTCATACATTTAGACAATCATGAGAAACCAGTTAACTGTGGGGTGACTGTATATAGGGGCGACCCTAGCCAGGGAACAGACGGTAAACTACTACTAGATTTATATAACGAACAGCTTTATTAATCAAAACTGCGCGATAAGGATTCGAGTGATTGTTTGTTGAATTTGTAAAGACGAGCTGGGCGGTGGGCACCATCCTGGAAATATTCATTTGTTGGCTGGATTAATCCAAGACCTAGGAACTTTTTGCGGAAATTACGCTTGTCTAGTGGGCGGGCAAGTACCGCTTCATAAACTGTTTGCAAATTTGACATAGTAAACAACGGATCAAGCAGTGCATATACGGCATTGGTGTAGGTAACTTTAGACCGCAAGCGTTCTAGAGCATATTCTATGATCTTATCATGGTCATAGGCTAGTTTTGGCAAACTATTGACTGCAAAAAACTGGGGGTGCTGAGTTGTGGTATTTGCTTCGGGCACAATATCTTTGCCTAGCCCCATATAAACTACCGATACGGCATGCCCTCGTGGATCACGGGCAATAGTGTCAAAAGTATAGAGCTGCTCAACAAGCTTTAGATCTTTAACTTCTACACCAGCTTTCTTTTTTAGCACTCGGCTCATAGCATTATTAGTGGTTTCCCCGGCAGAATTATAGCCACCCGGCAGTGCAAAATCGCCCTTGAACGGATCATCAGCGCGCTCAATTAGTAGCACAAATAGTTCGTTATCAATCATCTGCAGTACTACGACGTCGGCTGTTAATACTGGCGGTACATATTCGTTAGTGTACTTCATGCAATAAGTCTAAGCTTAGATGTTGATTTTGCCAACATACTTTTCAGGCAATGCTTTCGAAAGCCACCGGGACTGTACGCTTGTGTTGGGTAGCTATATATCGCTTTTCTATTTTGTCGCTTAAATCTTTGCCCACTTCTTTGCCTTCTAGATAATCATCGAGTTCTTGGTAGGTTGTGCCAAGTTCATGCTCGTCTGTTTGCCCTGGCTTGTTATCCAATAGATCTGCTGTTGGCTGTTTTGTATTAAATACTTCGGGTACACCGATAAATTCAAGTATTTGACGGCCCTGACGCTTGTTTAGTCCAGAAATAGGTAGAATGTCGGCGCCACCATCACCATATTTAGTAAAGAAACCAGTCACAGCTTCGGCGGCGTGGTCCGTACCAATAACTAATAGTTTGTACTCGCCAGCAATAGCATAGTGAGCAATCATGCGCATTCGGGCTTTGACATTTCCTTTGTCAAAATCAGACAAGGGATGTTGCTCTGTAAGATCATAGGTTTGTGCTAATGCGTCAGTTGCAGGTTTTATATCAAAATCATGTACAAAGTCTGGTTTTATGACTTCAAGAGCAAGTAGTGCGTCCTCGCGGTCGGCTTGTTGGCCGTAGGGGAGTAAAAGGGCGTGAAAGTTAGCTTCTTTGCCATCGGCTCTAACTTGTTCAACTGCTCGTTTGGCAATTAAGCCAGCAAGCAAAGAATCTTGACCACCAGAAATACCTAGGACATAGCCATTCATGCCACTTTCTCCTAAGTACTTCGCTAAAAATTCAGTACGATCATTTAATTCTTCTTGCACATCTATTACTGGTTTAACACCCAGCTCTTGTATGATTTCTTGTTGTAGATTGCTCATTGTAATCCCCTATTTCTTTAATTATTATGTTAGTGTCTTAAATACACTAACTAACAAAGATAATAACAAACAATATACTTAGTGTCAATACTACATAAACTATTAAAAATCTTGATATGTTTTGATGTTTAATTTACTTAATATCGAAATCACAGTAGGGCGTATAATAAATTTGTATGAGTGAGGCATTAAACAATATTGAATTTTTTGACACGCATTGTCATATCCAGTTTGCTGATTATCCGTTAGATAAAGAACAGGCAATGTTAGATGCTGCAAATTGGGGTGTCTCTAGTTATATCGCGGTTGGCTGTGCGCTACACGATAGTCAAGGGGCGGTACACTTCGCCGCTCAACATAAATCTGTATGGGCTAGCATAGGGCTGCATCCTCATGAAGGCACACGTTATGTACATGATCACCATGCATTGCAGCAGTTTCGTGATCTTGCTAACAAACCAAAAGTTGTAGCAGTGGGCGAAACGGGACTAGATTATCACTATGAGCACTCCCCCAAAGAAGATCAAAAAAAATTACTGCGTTTTCAATTGGATCTTGCTACAGAACATAAATTGCCCTTAATTTTTCATGTTCGGGAGGCATTTGACGATTTTTGGTCTATCTTCGATGAATACCAAGGCCTCAGAGGGGTTGTGCACAGTTTTACCTCTGGTACAGACGATTTGGAACAAATATTGTCTAGGGGTCTGTACGTGGGTCTAAATGGCATAATGACATTTACTACTGATACAAAACAGTTAGATGCAGCAAAGGCCGTCCCCTTAAACCGTTTACTTCTTGAAACTGACTCTCCCTACTTGACTCCAACCCCTTTTCGTGGTAGAATTGGTGAGCCTAAGTATGTTAGAACGGTTGGTGAGTTTTTGGCTAATCTGAGAGGCGAGAGTCTTGAAGAACTAGCACTACAAACCACGTCTAATGCTAAGGAACTATTTAGATTATGAACGACCACAATTACAACACTACCAACTCAAACCAAGAAAGCCGCGTGCCTGCTGTAGATAATCGCTTACGGATTGTCGGTATGGCGGAAATGTTAGTTGCTCAAGCGGCTAATAGCACCCCAGAAGACGTAACGGTTCGAAGTTATTACCAACCAAGCCATCCTGCAGTACCGGCAGCTACCGAAACCGCTATTAGCAACATAGTAGAACTAAAACCACGCACCAATTCATTGCCAGCAGATACTAGAGCTCTAACAGAGACAATGCCACTACCAACTCAACCAACTGCACAAGGTGAAGTAGTAGACATGGATCAATACCGAATGGCTCAAGCTGCAAGGGAGAATATCCGTGCTGCTTAAGAAGTTTCTTGCCAACAACTCTGCACAGCGTCATGCCGACAGAGAAGCCGAACTGTATCGTGCTTTAATCCGACGTGAAGCCAAAATAGGCGGCGAAATATTTGGTGAAGTTCCAGCTGGCACTCGCCGCGAATTCTTTTGTCTAGATGAACATACTTGGATATGGCACGAAGAATGGGTTGATGCTGGCAAGCGCCAAATCCGCACAACTCGTTATGACGTACGTCCAAACGGTATCTTAAAAGCTCAAGATGGCCAGAGTTATCAAAAAATCAGCAAAGCCGAAGCAGAACGTTTGCGAGAGGCTGTTAGTCGATATAATCAGCGCATACGTAGTGAACTCTACGCTGCCTACCTGTAAATTCACTCAGATTTGCGCATTGCTGTGTTAGAAATTCCAGTACTCCCTTCACTGTATGTAAAATACAGCTCGGTCCGTGCTTCATTTCTGCCTTGCACTGCATCAAACCTGAACAAATTTTGTCATATACTAAAGATTGAATTATGAATATGAAATATTACTTTGATTATGCAGCTGCAACGCCGATTAGCGATGAGGTTTTGTCAGCTATGCAACCTTATTATTCGGAGCTTTTTTATAATCCATCGGCATTATATTTGGCAGCACAAGAGGTGAGTGGTGCAGTTTTGGGCGCTCGCGAAACAGTATCAAGCCAGCTTGGTTGTAAAACTTCAGAAATAATATTTGTCTCAGGGGGCACTGAGTCAAATAACTTGGCAATTAATGGAATAATGCAACAGTTTCCGGATGGTAACGTAATTACTAGTGCGGTTGAGCATTCTGCTGTTTTAGAACCTGCAAAGTTATATAAACACAAAATTACTCCTGTAAAACCAGACGGAAGAGTCGATATAGATAAATTAAAAGCTATGATCGATGATCAAACAGTTTTATTAAGCGTCATGTACGCAAATAACGAAATTGGCACTTTGCAGCCAATCAAAGAAATTGCTCAGCTAATAAATCAAGTACGAAATGATCGTAAAATAAAATCTTCCTCGGATGTTAACTACCAAGCCTTACCTATTTACCTTCATACTGATGCCTGCCAAGCGTCAAATTATCTACCGCTATTAGTCAGTAGCCTAAATGTAGACTTGATGACATTAAATGGTGGCAAAATTTACGGTCCAAAACAATCGGGAATACTATATGTTCGTACTGGGGTAAAGCTTAAACCACAAATTTTGGGCGGAGGACAAGAGAGAGATTTGCGGAGTGGAACCGAGAACGTTGTAAATATTATTGGTTTTGCAGCCGCACTTGAGGAAACTTCAAAAATTAGAAATCAAGAAGCTGAACGTCTTGGTAAGTTACAAAATTACTTTATTGAAAAAATAGGGGTAAATAATCCCAAAATCACTCTAAATGGTAGTAAAAAACATAGGTTACCTAACAATATTCATATAACTATTCCAGGTGTAGATAACGAGAGATTACTGATGGAATTAGATCTAGGCGGTTTGATGGTTGCAACAGGCTCGGCCTGTAGTGCGTCATCCGATGAGCCGTCGCATGTTCTAAAGGCTATTGGCCTTACTGACGTAGAAGCTCGAAGTAGTCTGCGAATTAGCCTTGGCCGAAAAACTGACCTTGAGGCTGTGGATAAGTTACTGAGTTTATTGCCATAACAGATTGATTTTACATTTTCAATGTTGTGAAATGTGTTAATTAGGTATAATATCAATCATAAGCATGTTCTTAACAAAAATAAAACAAATACTAACTCTAAAACGTTTCGCTTCATTACTCATATTAGCGGTGCTAATTACTATGAAGCTGAGCGGTGCCTTGTCAGCGCAAAGTGTTACCCAGGGTTATGGTACGGATGAAGTTTTACAAAAAGGCATGATTGTAGGCCTCAAAGAAGATGATACAAGCAAAGTTGTGCCAATTAATGTTGATCAGTTAGAAAAGGTACTGGGAATTGTTGTTGACGCTAATGATTCACCAATAACATTATCTGGCGAGCAAGAAAAGGTATTCGTAGCGACGGTGGGCCGTTATGACGTTCTTGTTAGTGACCAGCAAGGACCAATAAATCCAGGGGATTACGTTACAGTATCCTCTCTTAATGGCATTGGAATGCTGGCTAGTTTTGAACAGAGTCAGATAATTGGCCGGGCAATAACCGGCTTTAATGGCTCTGATGGTCGAATAAGCACTAGTTCGCTCAAAGATACTAGTGGCAATGAACAGCAAGTCAGTATTGGCCGTATAGAGGTGGATATATCTGTAAGCAAGAACCCGCTAGCCAAAAGTGCTGCAGTTACACCAGAGTGGCTTGGTAAAATTGGTCAGGCTATTTCTGGTAAATCATTAAGCCCGGCTAGGTTATATATTGCTGCAGCGATATTTATTATTGGTGCATTCATTGCTGGAGCAATACTCTATGCTGGAATTAGAAGCAGCATGATTGCCATCGGTCGTAACCCGTTAAGCAAAAAAAGTATCTTGCGCGGTTTGCTGCAAGTAATATTTACAAGCTTAATTGTTTTCATTATCAGCGTTTTTGGGGTATATTTGTTACTAAAGGCATAAGCAATTAGTTAAAGGTGGGAATTTAAAACTATGAACATTTGGGGGTTGGGACTAGTCATAGGGGCGCTTGCAGCTTCTGCAGCGGCTTTTGTGTGGGTAGCAATACGTTTAGGCAGTGCGCCGTCAACAGGTAAGAAAAAATCTGCATCAGATCAACGTAACGAAATAGGTGATGCTGTTGATCAAGATACAGAAAGTATATTTAACGACGAGTTTAGAGAAGAGTTACGTAATCGTGGTCGCCTACATTTTGAGAAAATTATTGGCGAAAATGCAATGTTTTTACAACAGGATTTGCGCCTAACGACTTCTCAAATTAATGAGTTCATGAAGCAAGAAATTACAAAGACCCTAAAAGATGAGTTTGCTAAATATGAACAATCAATTGAAGATGCTAAGAAGCTTGCGATTGAATCAATGCAAAAGACCCAGGTAGCACTAGAAGAAGAGCGACAAATATTGCGTGAAAAGCTCGAAACTGAAGTCGATTCTCAGCGAGAGCGTCTAATCCATAGATTTGAGGAGAATATGGGTGAAATTGTAAATCATTATGTACTTGATGCAATTGGTAACGAAATCGATTTAAGCGACCAATTAGAGTACATATTGGGTGAATTACAGGCTAATAAGCAAACCATCGTGGAGGACATCCGGAGTGGCGCCTAAATCTGAGCGAGAACATGAGCCGGTTGCAGCTAAAGCTGTTCATCATGGCCGCCAAAACAGTACACCTAAGGCTGAGGCTTTTGATAAGCCAGAGGTTGCTTCTGAGCAGGTAGCTACAGAAGTTAATAATAATGACTCTATGCCAATGACAAAAATTACAGACCAATTGGTTCTAACGAATGCAGTTATTTCTAAGGGCGATATAGGCAAATGCCTCCGCGAAGTAGAAAAGATAAATGAATATTTTCACCAAGAAGGGCTAAGAGGCAGTAAGGATAGACCACTACCTACTCTAGGACGAGTCCTAGAAAGCGTGGCGGTGGCAAATAATTTAAACCTTATTCACGCCGAGGACAGAGAGACACTTAAACATTTTCTAACTCGTCTTAAAGTTAAGGCGCCTACTGTATTTATGAGTTTTCCATCTGAGGCCAGTGATGATTTTATTGCAAAGCTACTGGATTGGTTCCGAGCAGAAGTACATCCATACACAATTATTAACGTTGGCCTCCAGCCAGAACTTGCTGCAGGCTGTACCCTGCGCACTACAAATAAATTCTATGATTTTAGTTTTCGAAACCGTTTTGAACAGAGTAAACAAAAACTTATGGCAGCACTCGAAGCTCTTGATAATCTGCCAGAGCCAGCTGTAGCAGAGCCAATGGTTCCAACCGGAGGGGCAACAGCATGAGTAATCAGGAAGGAAAGAACCTTCATTTCCAGAAACTATTAGAAGCCGGCAATCCAGTTGGCGAAGTTGTTGGAGTTAACCAATTTATTGTTATGGTCAAAGGCTTGCAGCCTGCTAACGCTCATGCAATTGTGATGTTCGACGATGGGTCAAAAGGCTTCATTAACCATGTCCTAGAAGATACTGTACTAGTTCTGCACCTTGGTACAAATAAGCTAAAAGTTGGAACAGTTGCAGTTATTCAATACGACAAGCTTGTTACAAAAGTCGGCAAGAGCTTTATTGGCCGAGTTGTAAACGTAATGGGTGAGCCATTAGACGGTAATGGTCCAATTGCGGCAGATGCTGTTTGGCCGGTATTTAACCCAGCACCTCCTATATTTGAGCGTGAATTGTTGGATTTGCAACTTGAAACTGGCGTAACAGCTGTAGACGGAATGTTCCCAATTGTTCGCGGACAACGCTTGGCAATACTTGGCGATAACAAAACCGGCAAGACAGCGCTTGCAACACAGATTACTCTTAATCAAAAAAATACAGATATCATTACAATTTATGTATTAATCGGCAAACGTCGCAGCGATATAGATGAACTCTTAACCAGGTTAAACGAAACCGATTCATTAAAAAACACTATCGTAGTTGTTTCGACACTTTTCGAATCACTAATTATGACTTATTTGGCACCATACGTAGGCTGTGCAATGGCAGAATATTTGTGGCAAAAATGTGACCAAGAAGCCATGATTGTTTATGACGATTTAACTGCTCACGCTCAAGCCTACCGAGAGGTTGCATTACTTTCAAATGTTTCACCTGGTCGTGACTCATATCCGGGCGATATGTTCTATGCTCACTCATCTTTACTCGAGCGTGCTGGTAAGCTTAAGCGAAACAATAAAACTCTAACTAGTTTACCAATTGTTTTGACACCAAATAATGACATTACTGCATATTTGCCAACAAACATCATGTCAATCACTGATGGTCAATGGATTATGGACTTGCAAGTATTCTTATCTGGTAATCGCCCTGCTGTATCAACAGGATTATCTGTAACACGTGTTGGTGGTGTTGGTCAGAACAAACGCCAAAAGGGTCATACGGCAGCAGCCATGAAGGCGCTAGCAACATATAGACAGGCCGAAGAATATGCTCACTTCGGTTCAGAGCTTGCCTTAAGCGCCCATAAAGATCTAGCGCGCGGAAATAGCATTCTCGAACTACTCAATCAACCACCTACTGTTACCTACAATTTTATGGAACAACAGTTAATGCTAGATATTGTCCTAAATATGGAGGACACCTCATTACTTGATGTCAAAAAATTAAAAGAACAAGTTCGAAATATGGCAACAATGGTTAAAGAAGATGGTCAGTTTGATGGAATTCGCGATCAGCTACAATCTGCAAGTTTACTTAGTGGTTCTACTGCTCCTGCGGATATTGTAAAAGTTAAACCCACAGAACTAACAGAAGAAAAATCAGGAGAACAAAAGCAGGACGATGAACAATCGGCTAAAGAAGCCCTAGAAAAAGCCAAGAACGAAAAACCAGTCAATGATCCTGGCGACGATGATATGGCCAAATCAATAGATGTAGACAAAGAAGGCACTGTAACTGAAGTTGATGAAAAAGATAAAGAAGAGGCTAAGAAGTAATGCGTAGACCTCAAGAAATAGCCAAAGACGTCGAAACAATGGGAACAATGGTCAACCTGACCAGTGTTTTTGAGTCTTTAGCATCTATGCGAATTAGTCAGATTAAAAGTAAAGTTCAGCAATCCGAAATATTTTTTGGTGAATTATGGCATATTTATCGTCAGCTACGTGTTGATCAAACTTTTCGTTTTGGAAGAAACGAACACAAAAAGGCCGACAAAAAAGAGCTAAGAATTTTGATAACTGCAGAGGGTGGATTCTCGGGTGATATTGACCAGCGTCTAATTAGGCTAGCACTAGAAGGCTACAACAAAGCCGAACACGACATTATTATTATTGGTCACCACGGAGCAGTTCAGTTGGCACAGCAAGGTATTGAGTTTAAGAAATATTTCAAACTTCCAAAACAAGACGAAGACATCAATGTAGAGCCAATTACCGAAGAATCTCAGATGTACGAAAACACAATCGCTTATTACCAGAGCTATCAATCATTGTCCGTCCAGAACGTAAAGCAAATGAATATCAGTAAAGCTCTTCAGGAACAAGGCGAAGCAACCATGGATCAGATGCTGGATGGTGACGTAATTAATGAAGTAACTTATATTTTTGAACCTAGCACCTATGAAGTCGTAGAACATCTAGAGCGTTCAATGACTAGCATTATTTTGGCTCAGATTATTTTGGAATCTAAGCTTGCTCAGTATGCCAGTAGGTTCAAGGCCATGACTGCCGCTCATGAAAGAGCCGATGAATCGTTAGCCGAATTCAAAATGATGTATAACCGTAGTCGCCGTGCAATCAAAGACGCACGCTTAAAAGAAATTGTTATAGGTATGCGTAAAGTTAAGGCAGCTAGAGAAGCCAAGATAAAAGCGGCGGCAATGTCATGATAATTAAATATCCAACTAATTATGCAGCCTATCAAGCACAGAGTTTAAGGAAAGAAAAAATATGAGCGAAATAAATCTTAGCAAGGGTATTGTCAAAATCATTCAAGATTTGGTGATATATGTTGAGTTTGATGAACAATTTCCTGAAATTGGAGAAATTTTAATTGTCGAAGATTCAGAAAAACAAGCTCCGCTACTTGTCGATAACATAAAATCCGACGGTACAGTTATTTGTCTAAACATCATGTCCGATCGAAGCATCAAAAAAGGTATGGCAGCATCTAGAACCGGCCACGGTATAGAAGTACCAACTGGCGAAAAGATCATCGGTAGAGTGTTAGACTTTATGGGTAATCCACTAGACGGTGGTGATCCTATTGATAAAAACGTGCCACGCAAAGATATTTTTAAGGTAGAGAACAAGTCTACAAAATTCGAAGCCCTAAAACCCGAAATTCTAGAAACAGGTATAAAAGTACTAGATTTCTTCACGCCGTTTGTTAAAGGACGAAAAATTGGTGTTATTGGTGGTGCTGGTGTCGGTAAAACAGTGCTTACAACCGAAATTATCCATAACGTAGCCAAAAACAGTGGAGTGTTATCATTCTTTGCTGGTGTAGGTGAGCGTATTCGCGAAGGGCACGAACTATACGAAACTCTTAAAGATTCAGAACTACTTGAAACTACGGGTATGTTCTTTGGGCAAATGAATGAAAACCCAGTTCAGCGTGCCCTAATTGCTATTTCAGCTACTGCGGCGCTTGAATATTTCAGAGACGAAATGAAAAAAGACGTTCTGTTCTTCGCTGATAACATGTACCGATACGTTCAGGCTAGAAACGAACTTTCAACAATTATGGAACAAATTCCAGCAGAAGGTGGCTATGAAGCTACTATATTTTCTGATATCAAGACGCTTCAAGACCGTTTGAGTAGTAACGAGAACGGATCAATTACAGCCGTACAAACTATTTATGTACCGGCCGACGACCTTTCTGACCCTGCTGTGCAAATGATTCAGCACGAGCTTGATAGTACACTTGTACTTAGTCGTAAAGTTGCCGAACAAGGTATTCGCCCAGCTGTAGACTTGACCAAAACAAGTTCAAGCCTTCTCACCCCGGAAGTTGTTGGCGAAAGACACTATATGTTAAGTGTTAAAGTGCAGAGTTTGCTACAAAAATACGAATCACTCAAAGGCATCATAGCCATCATCGGCGAAAACGAACTTAGCCCAGAAGACCGTTCAGACTTTGCCAAGGCCAAGGCTCTTGTTCAGTTCTTTACTCAAAAAATGTTCGTAACAGAAAAAATGCTTGGCGTACCAGGTGAATATGTTAAAAGAGAAGATATGCTTAATGGCGTTGAAGAGATCATCCTAGGTTAGTAATTAGAAAATAGGAATTAGAAATCAGATACATTAATACAAATGAATCGAACCTAAAAAAATACTTCCTGTTTACTATTTCCAATTTCCAGTTTAATAATTTGGACTTAAGCTCATGTTAGGAAGAAAGAATAAGAACGATCCTAAGGCACCCAAAGACGAGCAGCTTAAGGATGATAAGGGCAAGCCTCTCATGAAAGTCAAAGTATATTCGCCGTTTAAGACTTATTTTGATGAACCTGCATATAGTATTAGTGCCGATAATCACACTGGTCCATTTGATATTTTGCC
>JBGSWE010000002.1:0-46079 GCA_041752595.1 Saccharimonadales bacterium (SeqCode)
GGAGAATAAGGTACAATAAGCGTATATGCTTAGTGTAGTAATAATTCTTGGGATAATTTGTTTAGTTCTGGTTTTTGTTGTTGCTCGTAATACTCAAAAAAAACAACCAGATACTCAAAGTGCGCTGTTAATCAAAGAAGATCTAACTAAGCTCAGTATTGATATTGAATCCCTAAAAGAAGGATTACAGGGTCACTTAACTTCTAGATTAGATAAAAACCAAGAGAGCATGACTAAACAATTAGAGGCTAGCTCTCAACTAATTAAGGACGTCACCGAGCGGTTAACTAAGCTTGATGATACGAACAAACGGGTAGTTGATGTGGCTGATGAGCTAAAACAATTACAAAACGTTTTACAAAATCCAAAACAGCGCGGAGTTTTGGGCGAATTTTATTTGGATCAAATATTACAAAACTTGTTGCCGCCAAGTAGCTACGAGCTTCAATATAAACTTGCAGAAGGACTGGTTGTAGATGCAGTAATAAAGCTAGACGGCAAACTACTTCCAATTGATAGTAAATTTAGTCTAGAGAACTATAACCGTTTATTAGATGCAAAGGGCGAAGCAAAAACATTGTTAGAAAAGCAATTTAAAGAAGATCTAAAAAAGCGAATTGATGAAACCTCTAAATATATACAGCCCAACAAAAACACTCTTGAGCAAGCACTAATGTTTATACCTTCTGAGGCAATATATTACGATCTACTAGCTAACAAAGTCGGAGCGGGAGGAGTAAATGGTCGAGATCTTATGCAGTATGCGGCTATAGATAAACACGTTACAATTGTTGGCCCCAGTACGCTAAGCGCAATGCTACAAGTTATTGTGCAGGGTCTTCGAAGTCTAGAAATTCAAAAAGATACTGATGTGATTCGTAAAAATGTTGAGCAATTAACCAAACACCTAGTTGGTTATGATATATATTTTAAAAAAGTTGGAACTTCTCTTGGTGCAACGGTTGGACATTATAATAATGCATCGAAAGAACTTGGCCGTATAGATAAAGATATAGTCAAAATTGCCGCCTCAGATCCAGTACTTGAAACGCTACTGCTTGACAAGCCCCTTAGCGACGAATAAATTAATATCAAGTTATGAGTTACGAAGCATTCCCTGTCGATGAAACAGACGAACTATACGGAGATGTTTATGTGCTTGGTGGTCAAGGAGCTGTAGACGAAATGGTGGAATATGTAAAAGCTGGACATAGCCCACCCAGTGCAGCAGAACATGCAAAAAACACCATTCCCTTAAACGGTATCAAAATACACGATTATAGAATAAGACATATGGGTAACCATCAAGGTGAATACTAGGAGTTAATTCTTATTGTTAGCTAGATCAATTGCTAGTGCAGCCGTCCAAGCAAAATCAGCAGCGCCCAAACCCTTGCCATCAATTGCAGAAAAATATTCATACGGTCCAGATTTGTCGACCATTGTTAGGGTTCGCTCTGTAAGCTCGCTAGCTTCTTCGTGGAAGCCGTAGCGTTTTAGGCCGTCAATAATTAACCAGTTTGTGTTTACCCAAGCCGGGCCTTGCCAATACCTGTTGGCGTCAAAAAAAGTTGAGTCTAGTGGTACCGAAGGTACGGGATGGTGAAGCCAGAATTTACGGTGGTCTTTTAGTAATTTAACTAGTTCCTCGGCCCGTTGTTTAGTAATTGTGCCAGCGTAAAGCGGCATAAAAGTTCCAATGCTGGGCTCTAGTATTAACTTATGAGTTATAAAATCGCGTGAGTAATATTGACCGGTTGGTTGATCGTATAATTTTTCTAATGCTTCTTCTGAATGTTTAAAGTTAGTAACCAAGTCCTCAGGTAATTTACGCCTCAAAAAATCCGCAATAGCCACGAGTTGAGAGTTATTTCTAACCATAATACTGTTAAATGTAATATCTTGGGTGCAAAAGTCAGAACGGTGCAATATTTTATCAATATCATACTTCTTTCGCCTAAGCCTGCGTACGACATCCCAAAGCAGTAACGCTTCTAGGCTACTGATACGCTGACCGGGATTTACTTTGCGGGTATCGCGTCTAAGCCAGTTAATAATTTTTTGCAGGTGCATTGTTTCTATTAGTGCTATCCACCATGGACGCGAATGTTCGTATAGTTGTCTAACCCAGGGCGGAGTATTATCTAAGCCAACTTCATACGGGTGTATTTGCAAAGTAAGTCCTTCGTTGTGTGGATCGCGTTCGGCATACATCCAGGTGTGATAACTAACCAGTGGTTCATACATAAATCGATAAAATTCACGCTTGAGTTCGGTTGGAAGTTTTTCTCCAACTTTTATAACCGCATCTGCAATCATTGGTGGTTGAGTAACGCCACTAGTTGCAACTGTATCTGGAGCATATGGACTAAGCCAGCTTCGCCATGCGTCACGTTCCCACCTGTAGGCACGCCCAGAATTAAATATCATATTAGGGATCATACCGTTTGCCCATTGACCCCTTACTAGATTGGCAATTTCTGTAGCGGCGCGGTTCGGATCTAGGTGTCTTAATCCAATTGCTATAAAAGCACTATCCCATAGCCACTGGTGGGGATAAAGTACTGCGGGTGAAGTATGTGTTCCGTTATCGTTTGCCTTTAATACTTCGGCCATTCGTTCAGTAAACTCAACGGGTGAGTCAGCTGGTTCTGTAGGGATAGTTTCCATTAAGCTTAAGTATAGCGATGTTCTGCTCAGAAACAAAAAAGCCCCTCAAATAGGGGATAATACAAAAAGTTGTTGAGTACGGTGAGTTTAGGAGTGATAGCCAGAGTGGCTGGGGGTAGGGCGATAGCCTTAATTCCAGCCACTCTAGCATAACACTTACTAGCAGCCTTGAATGTTCGGCCAGTTTACAGCAATACAGATTTGCTTTCGTTGTATTTCGTTCAACACGTCTTGTCCGTTAACCATGTCTGTTGCTTCACCAATTGGAGGAATAGTAGCCGTTGGTTGTTGTGTGAGTTCAGGGAAGTAAGTCACGAAGCAATCGACGATGCCCTGGTTGATGAGAGCTTTGTCTTCGTAAGGTCTCAGCATTCCAAGACTAACTGCATCAAACCGTTCTTGTGGTGTTCCATGGCTCCCCCCCAGGGGCTCGCCGATATCAATTGCAGTTTGTAGGATTGCTTCGACATCTTTTATCTCGAAGACTCTTTCTACTCCGGCAATTGCAACTCCTCCCAAGCAATCTGCATTGTTTTCTACAGAAACACTTGGTAATAGCTGCATCACCTCCGCCCCAAATATTTCGTACTGGATGTTATGGCCCCATTCGTGAGCGAGGAGAAAGAAAACTCCAGCTTCTCCGGCAGGGTTGATTTGGATGCTACCACTTTGGATCGTAATGACATCACCATTGACCAGATCAGTGGTAAGTCCGGTGGGAACAGAAATGACATCTGTTAGAGTGCAATATGCTGGGCCAACGCTATTACTAGCCGTATCTACAAGATCACCGCATGCAATTGCTTCGGTGCCTGTAAGGAACTCGGTATCAACAACCTCTGACGCAAATGGTACACCGTGAAAGACGTACTGATCGCTCCAAAATCGTTGAATTTCGTCAACCATGGGCTGGTATACCTGAAGCTCAACTATTAAGTCATCAGCAGTATCGCAGATGATTCCACAGTTTGATGGAATTGGTGATGGAGTAGCAGGGTCTTCGGGGAAAAGAATGATATCACCCTCACTTCCGGTTTCGCCTGTATCACCACCTGTGTCATCATCTGAGCCACAAGCCGTCAGTGCAAGGGCAATAGTAGCTGCGATGGCCAATTTTTTGAAACGCATTAGTCAACCTTCTTTCGCTTTTCTCGGATGATTGTTACTGCGGTCGCAGTCACAATAATAACTAACAAACCGAAAACTCCCCATGCTCCTAAGAGCAAGATTATTGGTGCAGGTCCTTGGTTCACTAACTGGTCCTACTCTTTGTTCCGGTTTTCCCACCATTTGATCAAAGCCCCAACAGCAAGAACGCTGCCAAAGGCGATGAAAATGATAAAGGGCATCGGCAGGTTAGTTCCCGCTACGTCAATTTGTCCATTGCAATCTTGATCAAATTGTCCGCAATCAAGCTCGAAGTCGTCTACTGAATTCTGGGGCAAAACTTCTTCGCCCAAATAAAAGAGTTGGTATGTTGAGGTCACTATCTGCTCCTACTTCTTGTTCCGGTTTTCCCAGGACTTGTATGCTTGATAGGCGACAATCATGATGATTGCTGCAGCACCCAAAGGCAAAACTTCCATGTTTATTCTCTCCTTGTTAAGGCAAGCATCCACTAAAAATAGTAGAAAAAATGAAGGAACTATTCCTTCATTAACCTGCGGGCACTCACCGTACTTGATACAAACTATAAACTAAAAATTAATATATGACAAATAAAAACCTAACGGAAGTTTGTAAAATTAATCGGGAAGTCGAAATCTTGTTCACGTAGCAGTTGCATAACGTCTTGCAAATCATTTTTGCTAGCACTAGTTACGCGCACTTCGTCGCCCTGGATTTGTGGTTTAACTTTGGGGTAGGTTTCACGTATTTTGGCGGTGATTTTTTTGGCTTTTTCTTGATCGAGGCCCTTTTTGAACGGCACTTCCTGTGTAGTTTTGAGGTTACTGGTGATGGGTTCTTTGGTTGTGTCTAATAATTTTTGTGATTGGCCGCGGGTAGCGAGTTTTTTGCGAACAATATCAAGTATTGCCTCAATCTGCCAATCACCATTTCCAGTGATTTTAAAACCAGTTTTATCATCCATCCACTCGATTGCTGCCGGAGTGCCCTTAAAATCATAACGGCTATCGAGCTCACGCAGGGTTTGATCATAAACGTTATTAAGCTCAGCCTTGTCGTAGTCGCTCACAATATCAAAACTAAAATTTGCCATACCACAAGTTTCGCACCACATGAGTCCGTTGTCCAGCGGAGCTGGCACTTTCTCATGTTCCTGACACCCAGCAAATTTTTTATCAAAGCCCCGCCAAGGTGTTATAATTTGGTTAAATGAATTACCAAAATCAAGATATTGCCCGTATTGCTGATGAGCTTAAGCTAAAACTTGCTGATTTGACTGATAAGAAGTCAATTCTTCGCGATCCAGCGCTAAAGAGCTTGTTTGATCAGCTTAAAACACTGCCACCAGAAGAACGTGGACCGTTTGGTAAAGAGGTTAATCTACTAAGAATTGAGCTAACTGAAATAGTTGAATCAGCAGCTAGTACCGAAATACTAGCGCCAATAGATATAACAGCACCTTGGGACATAAATACTCCTACGGACAAGTTGCCTAAACTCCTGCCCACAGAGCAAGGTAGTTTGCACCCGCTCACTCAAGAGATAGCTGTAATTACTGACATTTATGAAAGAATGGGATTTGTGGTAGAGGAATCTCGAGAGATTGACGACGATTATCATATGTTTAGCAGTCTAAATTTTCCAGCTGATCACCCAGCCAGAGATGACTATGACACCTTTATGACAGACGAAGGTTTGGTTGCACCTGCCCATACAAGCACAATGCAAAATCGAGTGCTACAAAAATACCGAGAAAATTTAGAAAACGGCGAACCAATCGCGGTTGTAATCCCAGGTCGAGTCTTCCGAAATGAAGACGTAGATGTTACTCACGAACACACCTTTTATCAAATTGAAGGAGTCTATGTAAACAAGGGAGTTAATGTTGGCAACCTGGTTGCAGTGCTCAAGGCCTATATGAGCGAATTCTTTGGACAGGAACTAAATGTAAAGATTCAGCCATTTTACTTTCCGTTTACTGAGCCGTCATTTGAGTTTGCAGTAGAGCGCCCTGAGATACTACGCAAAAATGATTCAGAAGAGCAAAAATGGCTCGAGCTAGGCGGCTGCGGCATGATACACCCAAACGTATTAAAAGAAGCCGGCATCGACCCAATAGAATACGCTGGTTTTGCTTGGGGCTTTGGCGTTGAGCGTATGGTGATGATGAAAAACGCCATAGAAGATATCAGGCATTTTGAAAGTGCAAATTTAAAGTTCTTGAGGCAATTCTAGTATGAAAATTGTAGACAAAATTTCTGTTACTGAGCTTAAAGATATGGCCCAAAAGATGTTTGGAGAACTCGTAAAAGCAGATGTGGACATTTTAAAAAGGGTTGTTATTGTAGATATGCCAATGCATTATGATGGTGAACAAGAACTATTAGATAATGGTTCAAAACAAAAAGATTTGTGGGGTATAAACCTGCATCCTGATGATTATGGAACAGATGAGTTTATAGAATTTGATTCGATGATAAACATTCGGCCATCTCAGGGCAATCCATCCCGTGACGTTATAGATGAAAATGTTCGAGCTCAAATTAAAGAAATTATTGCAGAGGTTGTGTATGAGTAGCCACGAATTTGACCAAAATGCATGGAGTGAGCAATCTGTTTTTTGGCAAATGGGCAACATTGGGTCTGAGGTTGGAAGGGCTATGAGTGCAAAACGCAGTGGAAACGAGAGACGGAAGTTAAGCGCCTTTTACCGAGGAATGGATTTAATAAATGCAACCGTAGATGCGTGGACGATACGTGGTATATCAACTTACGAACTATTAATAGCCCGTGAACAATTTGCAAAATCTGTTTTAACAGATGACGAAGATCTAAAATTAGAAAATTATTTTATGCAGTATGCGGTTGCTGAAAGGTTAAATCGATGATTCCAAATTGTGCATTTTGTGACCCTGAAGAATTAGATTGGCGTACTATTCGCCGTGACGACAATATGCGGTCTGTCGTATCGAACCCAAGTTTTCGAAATGGACATAGCTTAGTAATTCCTAATAGACATATTTTTCGGGTAGAAGAATTGGAAGATCAAGAGTCGGCAAGTATTATGCGTGAACTCGGCCGGCTAGGAATGCTTCTAGATAATGGTTTTGGAAATGGCGTGATGCAAAAATATCAACCACTTCAAGCTGAAAATGGTATAAAAGTAAGTCATTTGCATTTTCATGTGTTTCCTCGTTTTGAAGATGAAGTTGGTTTATTTCCAGTACCCGAACCAAATAGCTTCGACGGCTTTACCCGGCAACAACCAGAAGAAGTACTTGATATGGTAGAGAAATTAAAATGAAAAATGCCTTACTTTTACATGGGACAAGCGCTAACCCAAATATGAACTGGTTTGATTGGCTTAAAGATAAGTTAGAAAAAGATGGCTATAAAGTTTGGGTGCCACAACTACCTGGGTCCGAACACCCTGACATGAATAGCTACAGGGAGTTTATATTCGGTAGTAATTGGGAGTTTGATGATAATTCTATTATTGTTGGACATTCTTCGGGTGCAGTAGCAGCCCTGTCCTTATTAGAAGCCATGCCTGAGGGTGCGCAGATTGATACCGCCGTAATGGTGGGAGTTTATAGACCAGAAGAAAAAGAATATTCTACTCGTGAACCAATAGATATAGAAAAAGTACACAACAAGGCTAAGCGATTTGTTTTTGTGCATTCAGACAATGATCATCTTTGCCCCTTGGAAGATGCCCAGTTTTTCGCCGATAAACTAAACGGTGAACTGTTAATTGTTCCTGGTGGTAGACATTTTAGTGAGATGCAAGATATTAAGCACAAAGAATTACCAGAATTACTTAGTGTTTTAGGTTTAGAAAGTGAAAAAATATGAAAGTTAGTCTAAACTTAGCTCAAGAATTTTCCAATGTTGATTTGAAGGCTATTCCAAGAGATGAGTTATTGCAACGAATTGGTGTACAGCTTGGTGCTGTTGAAGAGGTTTTTGACTGGGGATCAAAGCTAGAAGGCGCTGTAGTTGTGCGTGTTGTATCATGCGAAAAACACCCAGACGCTGATAAATTAAATGTCTGCCAGGTAGATGACGGAAGTGGTGAGACAACTCAAGTTGTTTGTGGGGCTCCAAATGTTAGGGCTGGCATGTATGCTGTTTGGCTTAAGCCTGGCGTTACAGTTCCAAGTAGCCGAGAAACTGATCCGTTCGTACTTGAAGCCAGGGAAATCCGCGGCGTAGTTAGCAATGGCATGATGGCAAGTGCGCATGAACTTGGTATTTCTGATAATCACGATGGAATACTAGAAATTGATCCTAACCAAGTTGGGCACGAGCCAACTCCGGGTGAACCGATTACGAATTATTTTGGTTTAGATGATTTTGTTGTGAACTGCGAGAACAAGATGTTTACACACCGCCCCGATTGTTTTGGAAATCTTGGTGTTGCAAGGGAACTAGCCGGAATTTCTGGACTTGGTTTTGTATCGCCTGATTGGTATCTCGAAACACCTCAGTTTGAAAATGTAGAAAGTTCAAGACTGGATGTTAGTAACGAAATTAGTGACATCGTGCCTAGATTTATGGCCGTAGTTTTGAAGGACATTAGCGTAAAACCAAGCCCTGTTTGGATGCAGGCATTTCTAACTCGGGTAGGTATTAAACCGATTAATAACGTTGTTGATGTTACTAATTACGTCATGCATTTAACCGGTCAGCCTTTGCACGCCTTTGATTATGACAAATTACTGGAACTATCTAATTCACCGACTCTTATGCCAAGAATAAGTGTAGCGGGCGAAAAATTAACCTTGCTTGGAAAAAAAGAAATAGAACTAACCGGCAACGAAATTGTGATCGCAACCGACAAACAAGCAGTTGCTCTGGCTGGAGTAATGGGCGGGGCAGATACTGAAGTAGACGAGACAACCAAAAATATTGTCATAGAGTGTGCAACATTTGATATGTACAGTATTCGCCGAACCTCTATGCGTTTTGGGTTATTTACAGATGCCGTAACAAGGTATAACAAAGGTCAAAGCCCTGTACAAAACGACAGAGTATTAGTATTTGCAATCCAGGAAATGTCAAAGCACTGCGGAGCAAATCAGGCTAGTAGTGTTTACGACGAAGGTCGTTACGATAACCCTAGTACCACAATAGAATTGCCAATTTCTTTTGTAAATGACCGCTTAGGTTCAAGTATGAACGGGCCAGAAATGAGTCAACTACTTAATAATGTAGAGTTCGAAGCTGAAACCGATGATGTAAACCTGATAGTTAAAGCTCCTTTTTGGCGCATGGATATAAAACTTCCAGAAGATATTGTTGAGGAAATAGGCCGACTTTATGGCTACAATCTTTTGCCTGTTAATTTGCCCAGTCGAACCGCTAGTCCCGCTAGCAAAAATAAGTTAATGGAATTCAAGCAAGAACTCCGCAAACGTCTACTTAGAGCTGGAGCAAACGAAGTGTTAACTTATAGTTTTGTGCATGGAGATTTGTTACGTAAAACTGGTACCGATCCAGACACCTCTGCTTATCATCTTCGTAATGCCATTAGCCCAGACCTGCAATATTATAGGACCAGCCTAATTCCGAGCCTGCTTTCAAAAGTACATCCCAACATTAAAGCTCAAGCCGGAAGTGACTTAAATCAGTTTGCTATATTTGAAATTGGAAAAGCGCACGTAAAGGGTCATGAAGTGGACGGGTTACCAAAACAGATGGAACGACTAGCATTAGTTGTGGCAGCTGATGATAAGACCGCCAACAATAAACAAGCCGGCGCAGCATATTATTTGGCTAAAAAATATTTAGACTATTTAACAAACGGCCAGCTTAAATATTCTGAACTTGATAACGACACTTACCCGATTACTTCTGTATATCAAAAAGGCCGAAGTGCAAAAGTTATGATAGACGATCAAATCCTGGGTGTTATAGGAGAATTTAAACCAACGGCAACAAAATCACTCAAGTTGCCAAGTTTTTGTGCGGGCTTTGAACTAGATCTAGAACTACTAAATGGGTTTTTGAAAGCTAAATCTTATCAGCCTTTGCCAAATTTCCCAGTAATTCAACAAGATATAACGCTAGAAACAGATAAGAGTTATAGCGAAGTTAATGATCAGTTAATCGAAAAACTTAAGGTTGCTTCTGAACATAATGGCTACAAATGGCAAATAGAGCCACTAAATATATTCAAAAAAGATACAGAACAAAAGCGCATAACATTCAGACTTACCTTTTCACACCCAAGTAGAACACTTTTAACAGAAGAAATAAATAAAGTTATAGAAACTATTGTCAAAAATGAAAGCAATAACTAAAAATCTATGACTCAAGAAGACGCGGCAATATTTTATGGTCTTATGACACTAGGTGGTTTTTTTCTAATTATCATATTGGCAGCTTACTTTGGAACTAAATGGTACAACAAATTTCTCAAAAAACAACAGTTAATATTTGAGCAATGGGCTCAAAGTAAAGGGTTAAATATTTCGCCAAGTGCAAGAGTCGCAAGTATAAGCTTGTCGAGTTTCAACGAGGGTGAAGTTATAAAAGCGGTTAGTGGTGTCGTGGAAAATGCAAACAACCGTTTTGATATCTATTGGCAAAGCGAGTCAAGGGGTAGCGGTAAAAATAGGCGTGTTTATAATCGTACAATTCTTGCAATAGTTATACCCGACACTCAATTACAAATGATTATAAACAGTAAGATTAATAATGATTCAAACAGTGGCGGCAACCTGAACGTATTTAATAAACAACAAAGGTTTAGCCTAGAAGGTGATTTTGGCACATTTTTTGATATCTATATGCCGCAAACTACTCAGAGCGAGACGCTAAGTATGCTTACGCCAGATAGTATGCTCTATATAATGAGCGAATTTGCAGACTATGATATTGAGATAAACGGCCCGCTTTTATACATCTATTCATATCGTAATATGCATACAAGTCAAATAGATATACTACTTCCAAAGCTGGATAAGCTACTAACAGAAATGCGACTTAGAACAAGTGATACAAGGCAAGAAAAAGTCACCAATGCTCTGGTGGCACGCACGGCCACAGATTCGGCCACTCACCGCAAAAGTCTTAAAAAAGATGTAAGGTATGTTGGAATTTTATTCGTAGTACTGTATGCAGCATCGTACATTGACCACCCTATTGTAAGCTATGTAATTGTCGTGGTGTTTTTATTTTTTGTTATAAAACTATTATACGATAGTGCGAAACAGGCCAGCTTAAAACGTAAATACAACAAAGTTATCAGTCAATATAAGTAAAAAAACTGTTACTACTAAAAATAATATGGTATTATATGGTTCGTTTATAGGTCGAGTTAGCTCCCTTTTAAACGTCCTTTAACAGACGTAAATAATAAATTCGAGCGGTGGAAATGCGTTGTCAACAAGTGACAACAATCGACCCCCGTTTGCTGAGTCCTACACTTCAGTATAAAACCTCGCAGCCTTCAGTGGCGCAGATTTTATTGTCTTTTGATGTGGGAGACAAGATTTGTAGTACTCAGCAAGTTCGCGAGATTGTCTACTCCAAAGAGATTCAACGTCAGCGCCTGGCGCTCGTTCAGTAGACACATAGTTTCGACTATGCCATCCCTGTATTGTCATGTTTATCGCGCTTTACATGAGAATATAAATGGATCTCGTATTTCGTGGCAGTATTTGCCCAATTACTGGTGTCGCGTTGGTTTCGTGCTTTCTGGTCCTTTCGGTACGAGCAAGATTGCATGCCCCTTTGCCTTCTGCTAACGCGACACCAGACCAATCGATCCTCCGGCTTTTATAGAAGCCATGGCCATAGAAGCTGGCTGTTTGCTAGAAAACTATAAAAGCCGGAGGGTCAGCCAATCACAACTTAGTCTTAATCGTATTAATATGATTGAGAAATCAAAATAACCACCCGAATTTGCCATTTAGCTTTGTAGAGCTTTTGCTCCAAAATTACTATACGTCTGTTTCATCCCCGAGATCATAAACGAGTTAGTTTGTGGAATCAGGAATGATAATAATATAAAACCTTTTTCGCATTTAAGGTGGTAGACCTTATAATTGCTATGTAATGAGGCATATTCTTAGAATAATTAAATTCACCAGCAGTTTGTGGCGCTATTATGCCGCGGTTTCTGTTTTTACTATTTTGCTTGCCGTAATTTCACTAGTTGCTCCTTTATTAACAGGTAGGGTTATAGACCAGCTAAGCCTAGGAACAGATGCAAGTATTAGGTTTGTTCTTTGGGTAGCGTTTATTATTTTCTTACTCGATGTTGCATCGACTCTACTTAGCAATATTGGTGGATACTACGGTGATCAAATGAATGTCAGACTCACTAAAACATTGAGTGAAAAGTATTATCAACATATTTTGAGTTTGCCACAGCAATTTTTTGACACAGAACTTACCGGAAAAATAATTAGCAGACTAAATAGATCAATTACTCAAATAGCAAGCTTTATGCAAATGATGAGTAATAACTTTTTGCAGTTTATATTTAGTACTATTTTTTCATTAATTGTAGTTGCTTTTTATAGCTGGCAGGTAGCGCTTTTGCTCTTTTCACTATATCCAATATTCATTTTTATGACAGTTCGAACAAGTAACACCTGGCAAAAGTACCAAAAGCAGAAAAATGATCACCTAGATTTAGCAAGCGGACGTTTTGCCGAAGCCATTAGCCAGGTTAAAGTTGTAAAAAGCTTCAATCAAGAACCGAGAGAACTTAAGTTCTTTAACGGGCATCTTTCAAAAATTATCGGCATCAATAAGCCTCAATCTATCTATTGGCATACAAATGATGTCAAACGTCGACTTTTACTAAATGTAATATTTTTTGGTGTTTATGCGTTCATATTTGTTCAAGCGGTTCAGGGTCTATTGACTCCTGGTGAAGCTGTTGCATTAATCTTATACGCAATGAACATTAGAATTCCTATATTTACTATTAGTTTTTTGGTTGAGAACACCCAGCGAGCAGTTGCAGATAGCAAAGACTACTTTGAAATAATGGAAATCGAGCCCGCCATAACAGACAAGTCTAATTCAAAAGACCTACAAGTTAAAAAAGGAATAATTAGTTTTGATAAAGTTTCTTTTGCATATGATAAAAAACCAACCCTAACTGATATTAGTTTTACAATAGAGCCAGATTCTAAGATTGCTTTAGTAGGTGAGAGCGGCGAAGGCAAAACCACGCTAACGAATTTATTAATGCGTTTGTATGAACCCCAGAAGGGTCAAATAAGTATTGATAATCAGGATATCGCTGGTGTATCACAACGTAGTTTGCACAGTTCGATTGGTGTTGTGTTCCAGGATCCAGCGTTGTTTAGTGGAACAATTAAAGAAAATATTTCTTATGCCAACCCTAATGCGACTGATAACCAAATAAAGGCTGCAGCCCGCGCTGCCAACGCTAATGAGTTTATAGAGAAACTAGAAAAGGGATATGATACCGAAATTGGTGAAAGAGGCCTTAGATTATCTGGTGGTCAAAAGCAACGTATCGCAATCGCCAGAGCTATATTAAAAGATGCACCTATATTAATTCTCGATGAGGCGACTAGTTCGCTCGATAGTAGGTCGGAATCTATGGTCCAAGAAGCGCTAGAGAGGTTAATGAAAAAACGTACAACAATCATTATCGCCCACAGGCTTAGCACCATACAGTCGGTTGATAAGATTATTACTCTTAGAAACGGTACTATTGATGAGATTGGCTCGCCTAGCCAATTAGCTAAAACCAATGGCATCTATGCCCAGTTATTGGCTCTCCAAAACCGCAAACCTACTGATCGTACACGCAAGCAACTCAAAGAATTCGAAATTTCTCGATAAGATGTAAAAATTACCCTTGCCCCTATATACCCCATCTAGGGTATACTTAGGCAACAGCATTTAGTGGAGGTATTTATGGGTAAAGATTCAGATTATGGTAGGCGCTTTGGCGCGCTTTTTCTTGCGGGTATTTTTTTAATAACAACATTGGCCTTTACGGGAATTGTTATTTGGGAGGCAACTAAAAAAGATGATTCAACTAGTTCTGTAGATAATTTAGAACAAAGTCTCGAACAACCACAAACTAACGAAACAGGAGAAACGACAATGCTTCAAGGTACAATACTAGCTAACTTTACACCAATAACTACACCGGTTAGCGAACTACAAATTATTGATCTTTCAGAGGGAACCGGTGAAGTAGTTCCAGAGGGAGCTACAATTACGGCTCACTATACAGGGGCATACGTTGTAAATGGTTTAATTTTTGAAAGTTCAAAAGACGCTGGCCAGCCAGCAACATTTCCTTTGTCGGGTGTTATACCTGGATGGACTCAGGGAGTACCTGGTATGAAAGTAGGCGGAATTCGTCGTTTGGTAATTCCTGGTCCACTAGCTTATGGTGAAGCACCAGAAGGCTATACACCTGGTAGCGGTGGGCGTCCTTTGGGTCCACTAGTCTTTGACATAGAATTAGTCTCTTTGGGCGAGTAAATGTGCAAAAACACAACATATAGCGTATTGACGGACGGCATAAGCGCTATATAATGGGTAATAGAGTTTTAAACCAACACTAACAGGAGCAAAAAAATGGCAAAAAAAATAACTATCTATACTACTAACACCTGCGCATACTGCGTTATGGTCAAGCGGTATTTGAGCAATAAAGGTATTGGCTACGAAGAAGTTAACATCGATACCGAGCCACACAGGCAACAAGAAGCCCTAGCAATCAGTGGCGCCCTAACTGTACCTGTTACAGTTGTTACCCAGGATGATGACTCTCAAGAAGTTATTATCGGATTTAATTTGCAAAAACTTGCTCCAGCTGTAGCATAGGAAAATTTAAGGAGATTTTGGTGAGCGATAAAAAAATTCATGATTTGATTATTATTGGTGCTGGTCCTGCGGCACTCAGTACGGCTATTTATACAACCAGGGAAGACGTCGAGACTTTACTATTTGAAAAAGCAGTGCCAGGTGGACTCATATCTACGACTGATTGGGTGGATAACTATCCTGGATTCCCAGATGGAATTTCAGGAATAGAACTCGGCGATGCAATGCGCAAACAAGCCGAACGATTCGGCGCTGTTATTGAACTAGGTGAAGTAACCAAAATAATCGACGAAGGTGACACCAAAAAACTCGAAACTACAGATGGTGATGTTCATGCCAAAACATTATTAATCGCAACTGGATCTGGTTATAAGAAACTAGGAATTCCCGGAGAAGACGAATACTATGCGCGCGGCGTCCACTACTGTGCTACCTGTGACGGAGCCTTTTATCGAGATAAGAAAATAGTTGTTGTTGGTGGTGGTAATTCGGCCGTTCAAGAAGCTATGTTTCTAACTCGTTTTTCCTCAGAAATTGTTATGTTAGTCCGTAATGATTTTAGAGCCTCCGAAGTATTACTGCACGAGCTTGAAAAATTCAAAGATAAAATTACAATTTATAAAAACACCACAACTGATGAAATTGTAGGCGAAAACAATAAGCTAACAAAAGTTTTAGGTACAGATTCAACTACTGGCGAAAAGAAAGAATTCATAGCTGATGGCGTGTTTGTGTTTGTGGGCCTAAAACCCAACACAGTATTTGCAGGAGAAAGCGGCATAGAATTAGACGAAATAGGCCTAATCAAAAGCAACGAAAAGCTTGAGACATCAATGCCTGGAGTATTTGTAGCTGGCGATTGTCGTAGTGGAGCAACTATGCAAGTAGCAACAGCGGTTGGAGAAGGCGCTACGGCGTCAATACGCATACGTGAATATCTAGAAGCTCATTCAAGGAATGCTGATAAAAAAGCAGTCGAAACTACCTACTAAGTAATTCTGTAGCCATCCATAAATTTCTGAGGACTGTCTGTTATAACACCGTACAGACCATGTTTTTGTAATCTTTTGGCCTTTTTAGGGTCATTAAGAGTGTAGGCAGTTAGTTTATAGCCTTGTTTTGTTATAGATCTTACGAATCCACTCCACATCCAACGGTGATTCATTATTAGACGCTTGGTGTTTAACTTTCTAGCCCGGCTTGTTGCCCGCACTCCTGACCATTTTTCTATAACTGCAATGGGTACGCCTGGGAATTGATTGTGTAGTTCTTTAAGGATCTTAAAATCAAAAGATGCAAACAAAAAGTCGCTTTCTATCCATTTTTTCATGATCCTTGGTTCTATGCAGGCTGCAATTGGTTCAACTCTTTCACCTGGTTTTATTTCTATAATTACGTCAGTTCTTCTGTCGATAAACTGCAAAGCAGCTTCTAGTGTCAAAAGATCAGACTTAGCAAGTTGGAGTTTTGTGAAGTTAGTTTTACGAATATCTAATTTCTTGCCATCATCTGTAATAATTGCTCTGTCGTGGTTAAGTATTGGAACGTCGTCTAATGTAACTCGAATATCGATCTCTATCATAGCAACATGTGCGTCTAGAGCAGATTGCAAACCCGCTAAAGTATTTTCTGGTGCTAAGCCCTTGGCGCCGCGGTGTCCGATTATCAACATCTTACGCTTAGTGTACAATAAAACTAGTTAACAAGTAGATATTAATTTTAATTATCAGGAGTATGTATGGCAGACTTTAATCAAATTTTTGACGCAGGCGATGTAGACGCGGGGCTCATAAATGTTATTAATGAAATACCAATGGGAAGCAATTTAAAGATTGAGTGGAATCGTCACCAGGCTATTTTTGAGCTAGACAGGGTAGAGCCACAAATTTTTGCAAAACCATGCAACTATGGTTTTATTCCTCAAACCTTAGACGAAGATGGTGATGAACTAGATGTACTACTTCTAATTGATGCAGCCGTACCAACTGGAATCAAGGTCAACGCCAAAGTTATCGGCATAATGAACTTCGAAGATGACGGTGAAATGGATCATAAGGTTATCTGTGTTGCAGCAGACGATCGCCACGATGGAAATGATTGGAATGACATTGATGATGTAGATCAAGCCTGGAAAAACCAAGCAGAGCATCACTTTAGTCACTACAAAGATCTTAAGAAACCTGGTAGTACAAAAGTTTTAGGTTGGGGCAACGTAGAAGACGCCAAAACAATAATTAGAGAGTGTCAGGTTCGTTGGACAGAGCAGTAGTGATAAAGCGCACAGCTGGTGGGATAATTATTGGTAACGGTGGCAGGGTGGTTGTAGTAAGTCAAAACTTTGATTCGTGGTCACTACCCAAAGGGGGAATTGAAAAGGGAGAAGATGAGCTAGACGCCGCTAGAAGAGAAATATTTGAAGAAACTGGGCTATATGAGATTACACTTGTTGAGAGGCTAGGATCGTACACTAGACCCAGGGGTGGGAATGGTGAAAACAAAAAAAGAATAAAACACTTAACTTTTTTCTTGTTCACAACAACCCAAATTGAGCTTCAGCCGATTGACCCAATAAACCCCGAAGCAATCTGGCTCTATCCAGAAGAAGTGGGTTCAAGACTTTCGCATCCCAAAGATGTAGAGTTTTATGTTAGTCAAATTCCAAAAATTCAAGAGCTTGCACATAAAAGCATAACCGATATACAATAGCTACAGATAGAAAAAATTCTAATGTGGGAGACATGAATGAAAACTAAAGTGGCAATTAATGGTTTCGGGCGTATTGGCCGAAATGCCTTTAAAATCGCGTTTGCACGCACAGATGTAGAAATCGTAGCCGTAAATGACCTAACAGATACAAAAACTCTAGCTTATTTACTAAAGCATGATAGTAACTATGGTACTTATGAAAAAGAAGTTAGCTTTGATGACACCGGAATTATTGTCGACGGGCATCATATCAAAGTCACTGCAGAACGTGAACCGGCTAATTTGCCATGGGGTGATTTGCATGTCGATGTCGTTATTGAATCAACTGGTCGTTTTACCGCCAAAGAAGACGCCGAGCTTCATATCAAAGCTGGTGCAAAAAGAGTTGTTATTTCTGGCCCAACCAAAAGTGACGGCGTAGATACTATTGTACTTGGTGCCAATGACGATAAGCTCGAGGGTGCTACTGAGGTTATTAGTAACGCTTCATGTACAACTAACAGCCTCGGAGCCGTAATGTCGGTACTAGATAGTAATTTTGGTATAGAAAAATCTATGCTAACTACTGTGCATAGCTATACTGCCAGCCAAGCTTTGCAGGATGCTCCAGCCAAAGATTTGCGAGAAGGCCGCAACGCTGCAGAGAATATGGTACCTACTACAACAGGTGCAGCGATCGCAGTAACACTCACTATGCCTCAGCTTAAGGGCAAATTTGACGGTGTTAGTGTACGCGTTCCAACACCTGTTGTATCTATTAGTGACATTACCGTCTTATTTAAACGAGACGTAACTGTTGATGAAATAAACGATGCCTTCAGAAAAGCTTCAAAAGAACCATATTTCCAAGGAATCCTGGGTGTTTCTGAAGAACCACTAGTTAGCAGCGACTACATTGGCAACAGCCACTCTGGAATTGTTGACCTATTACTAACTAAAGTTGTCGACGGAAACCTGGGCAAAGTAATGGTATGGTATGACAATGAATGGGGCTACTCTAACCGACTTGTTGAAGTTGTTGCCGATACTGGTCGTTTACTACATGCAAAAGGACATCACAGTGCACACAACACCGATCATGAACATGGTCATGAACACCATGAATAAATATGAGCATAGAGAAAAATAAAGCTTTAAAAAGCGTTATAAAAATAATATTTGTTTTAAGTTTTATTGTTGGAATAGTTGTGGGAATTTTGATGCTAAACGATAACATACCCTATGATAGTTGTAGCGCTTGGGATGGTGGCATTCCTGGGGGTTATTGTGATGCGCCAAACTATACAACTCTTGGGACTTTCATATTTTTCTTAGCTCCAATTTCTTTGCTAGCCTTTATTGTGTCCGGTGCGGCAATTTTAATTACATCACCTAAAGGAAAGAAAAAAAACTAACTATGAAAATATATATAGGGGCCGATCATGGTGGCTTTCATCTTAAGGAAGAAGTAGAAAACTACTTAAGAGGTAATGGCTACGAAGTTGTAGACGAAGGCAATACAGTGATGGATACAGAAGATGATTATCCTCAGTTTGCAGCCAAGGTTGCAACTTCTGTTTTATCTTCAGATGATCATGAAGCAAAGGGCATTATTGTATGTACTGGAGCTCAGGGGGTGGCAATAGCAGCCAATCGATATAAAGGCATACGCGCATCAGTGGTTTGGGATGCACACGAGGCGCGAATGACCAGAAATGACAACGATAGTAATGTTCTTTGTTTGTCTGGTCGCCTCATGCAAGATAACCCTACTCTTTGGCAAGGAGTTATAGAAACTTGGCTGAACACACCCTTTAGTCGTGCAGCTAGACACCGACGACGTGTCCAAGAACTCGATAATCTCAATTAAGTAGTAGATTTTAATAGGTATATATTATAACTACATCATACTTATTAAGTAATGTCAATATTTACCCCTGTTAACTTTACGGTTATGCTTGTAGTTACATGGCTGTAATTTGTCCAACGGTTATGGGGAAGAATTCGCGGGAGTACCGCGCGGCTATTGAGCGTGTTAGTAATTTTTCAGAGCGAATTCATATTGACTTTGCAGATGGCAAGCTTGCACCAACAAAGCTAATTTCTATTAGTGACGCCTGGTGGCCGGTAGGGCTCATGGTAGATTTTCATATCATGTACCAGAACCCATTTGAATTTATTGACGATATTATAGCCCAACAACCAAGTTTGGTAATTATTCATGCCGAAGCAGAAGGAGTAGAAAAGTTTTTAGACGAGCTAGACGGGCTTGGTATTAAAAGAGGCGTAGCATTATTAAAACAGACCCCGGTAGAGTCTATTAATAAACTGTTAAACAAATTAGACCACGTTCTAATATTTAGTGGTGATTTGGGCTATTACGGTGGCATTGTCGATTTTGAATTATTAGAAAAAGTTAAATTATTAAAAAAGCTTAAACCAGATATTGAAATCGGCTGGGACGGTGGCGTCAAAGACGTTAATGCCTCTAAGCTGGTTGAAGCTGGCGTGGATGTACTAAACGTAGGTGGATTTATCCAAAATTCCTCTGATCCTGAAGCCGCTTATGATACACTTAATGTGGTAATTAAATAAAATAAAAAAATGACATTATACGAACTAGAATTACAAGCCAATCTGATAAGGCAAGACATAATTAAAATGTTAGAACATGCTGGTTCTGGGCATTCCGCAGGTCCATTGGGACTTGCGGACATTCTTACTGCACTTTATTTTGAAGTAATGCAACTCGATCCCAATAATCCAACCTGGGATAAGCGTGACATATTTCTGCTTAGTAACGGCCACTGCGTGCCAGTACAGTATGCGACCATGGCAAATCGAGGCTATTTTAAACACGCAGAGTTAATGACACTTCGCAAACTTGGTTCGCGCCTGCAGGGACACCCAGAACGAACAAAATTACCTGGACTCGAAAACACTAGTGGTCCCTTAGGTTGTGGCTTGTCACAGGCCTGTGGCATGGCACTTGCGATGCGCATGAATAAAGAGCACCACCGTTGGGTTTATGTGGTCATGGGTGACGGTGAGTTAAACGAAGGCAATATCTGGGAAGCCGCAATGCTTGCGAACAAGTACAAACTCAATAATATTATTGGTATAATTGACCGCAATAACATTCAGATTGATGGTCCAACCGAAACTGTAATGCCACTAGAAGACCTGAAGGCCAAGTGGGAAGCATTCGGCTGGCATGTTATTGATGTTGACGGCAATAATATAGAAGACGTTATAGACGCCTGTGCGATGGCTAGAGCGATTATCGAAAAACCAGTTATGCTGATCGCGCATACCATACCAGGCAAAGGTGTAGATTTTATGGAATATGATTTTCGTTGGCACGGCGCATCACCTAATCACGACCAAGCCCAAGAAGCCTTAAAAGACCTGAGAACCCTAAAGGGCAAGATTAAAAGCGAGGCAGATCATGCCTGAAATGCATCTAGTTGATTTGAACGGTGAACTGGCAGCTGAGCCGATTCGTAAAGGTTTTGGGCGAGGCCTCAAAATTGCTGGCGAACAAAATGAACATGTTGTGGCTGCTTGCGCAGATTTAACAGACTCAACTCAAATGAGCTTATTCAAAGAAGCATATCCTGATAGATTTGTAGAAATCGGTGTAGCCGAGCAAAATCTTGTAACTGTTGGTTCTGGCTTAGCAGCAATGGGTAAGATTCCATTTGTTAGCTCATATGCGGCCTTTAGCCCTGGACGCAACTGGGAACAAATCCGTACTACAATTTGTTTGAATGAACAGCCTGTAAAAATTGTTGGCTCGCACGCTGGCATATCGGTAGGTCCAGACGGCGCAACCCATCAAATGCTAGAAGATATTGCCCTCATGCGAGCTTTGCCAAACATGGTGGTGTTAGCACCGGGTGACAGTTTAGAAGCTGAGAAAATGACAATTGCTATGGCTAAAAATGAGCACCCAAACTATATGCGTTTAGCTAGAGAAGCAACGCCAATTTTTACTACACCTGAAACACCGTTTGAAATTGGAAAAGCATATATTCTCCGCGAGGGAGCGGATGTAACTATAGTTGCCACTGGAACTATGACCTATCAAGCGCTCATGGCAGCCGAGAAACTCGCTAAAGACGGTATACAGGCAGAAGTTGTTCATTGTCCAACTATTAAGCCACTAGATAGTGAAACAATTATCAGGAGTGCACAAAAAACACGCGCAGTTGTAACGGCCGAAGAAGCCCAGATTACTGGTGGACTTGGTGGAGCAGTTGCAGAAATATTATCTGAACAATTGCCAACTGTCATGCAAAGAGTTGGAGTACAGGATAGATTTGGCGAATCTGGAACACCTGATGAATTACTAGAAAAATTTGGACTTACTGCTAAACATATTGCAATGGCGTCTCACCACATCATTGATAAAAAAGGCTAGGAACTAAACATGCAAATATCCTGGCAAGTATTCATAATGCTGCATGCGCTTTTTTCGGCCTTGCAAGCTTTACAATTCCGGGCTATTGCAAGAGACAAAAAATTGCGTCGAGCCGGGTTAGCGATAAACGCCATAGCTTTTAGTACGCTGTATGTTTGTGGACTAATAATACTTCCATTAATTGGTGGAGTTAGTTTTAGTAACTTCACGGCTATCTGGCCATTATTTTTAGCATCTTCAGCGTTATTTGTTTTTGCGCTTTATCTTATGTATAAGGCATTTACACATTTAGAGAGCGCAACGGCCACAGTGCTAGGTACATCATCGGCGCTATTTACTATTATTATTGCGGGTGTATTTTATGATGAACGACTCAGTACTACACAGGTACTTGGTATCGCTATAGTCTTACCATGTATTTGGTATGTATTATTACTTGCTAAACGAAGTCATAAGTTAATTGACTTCAAGGATCATAACTGGCTACATGGTTTTTGGTTTATGATTGCATCTAGCTTGTGTCTAGCATTTGCACATGTGATTGAAAAGGACATATTAAGTCAGGTAGAAGTGGGTACGTATATTGCTTTTGGCTGGTTGTTGCAAGTTGGCTTTGCGTGGCTATTTTACTTTGTTTTTGGAAGGCACGCAAAAAAGATTTTTGCTAAACAAAAGACAGTTCGTAGCGCAATGCAGCTCGGAGCAGTTCGTGCAGCGACTGGCTTTTTTTTCATATTAGCACTAGATATAAGCAATAATGTGTCCCTTGTTACTGTAATTGCAAACTTTAGGATTGTGATTGTTGCGATACTTGCCGGAGTGCTACTAGGTGAACGTAGATTTTATTACAAAAAGATCGCAGCATCAGCGATATCTGTGATTGGGTTAAGTATTATATTTTGGAATTAAAATGATATGATAAACATAAGCGAAATAATAATCATAAACAAGGATTAAAATGTCACAATCAATTAAGAAAATTAGGTCCAATACACTAAAAGCTAGAGAGTTAATGGCTCGAAGTCGGAGTGAGGGGTTTGCGGTAGGTGCATTTAATATCGACAACCAAGAAACTCTAATTGCAATCGCCAGAGCAGCAGCCAAGAAAAGTTCACCCGTAATGATACAGCTAAGCAAGGGCGAGATAGATGCAATTGGTTACGACAATGCAAGATGCATGGTAGATAATTATTGTTCTGAGTTCGGTGCAGAAATGTATCTTAATCTTGACCATTCACCATCAGTAGAAGATGCCATAAAAGGTATAGATGCTGGATTTGAATTTATACATATTGATATTTCTCAAGCAAAAAAAGATGCTTCAGTCGATGAAATTATTGAAGGCACCAAGAAGGTCGTCGAGTACGCTAAATTTACTGGAGCACTAGTAGAGAGTGAACCTCATTATTTTGGTGGTGGATCAAATGTGTTTGAAGAGGCATTTGACTACGAAGAGATCAAAAAAACCTTTAGTACACCAGAAGGTGCAAAAGCATTTGTTGATGCAACCGGAATAGATACATTTGCAGCCGCTGTTGGTAATTTACACGGCAGCTATCCCGTTCCTAAACAGCTTGATCTGGATTTGCTAAGACAAGTCCGCGATGCAATTTCTTGCCAGATATCTCTACATGGTGGAAGTGGAACTCCTGGACACTTCTTCGAAGAAGCTGCAAAGATCGGCGTAAGTAAAGTTAATATTAATTCAGATATGCGTAGAGTTTTTAGAGATACCTTAGTTAAGGTTCTACAAGACAACCCAGAAGAATACGCCGTTGTTAAGCTTATGGGAACAGTCGTAGACGCAGTTCAAGTAGTTGTAGAAGAGAAAATAGATATGTTTGGATCTGCAGGCAAAGCAAAACTTGTTTCGCGTTACGTCGGAAATGAAAACAAAGTTGTTGATCAAGAAGATTTCAACTAAAAATAAGTTTACAAATAATAACAAAATAAGTTAAAGTAAACATAAGTAGTATAAAGGGGTGGGGATGAGTAATCAAAAGGTTGATGTTCTAAGTGTGGGAGACGTCGTTTCAGACGCATTTATTAGGTTATTTGATGAACAGGCACACACTTATGAAAATGAGCATGGTAAATGGATTGCTATGCAGTATGGAACAAAGCTTCCTTTTAAAGAAGCCGTCATAATAGAGGGAGTCGGTAACGCTGCTAATGCAGCAGTTTCGTTAACTCGATTAGGTTTATCATGTGGGTTTGTTACAAATGTCGGAGAAGATAAATACGGCAGAGGTATAATTGCTGCTTTGCAAGCAAGCAAAGTCGATACACGTTGGGTAACTGTTAATCCTGGCAAAGTCAGCAACTATCACTATGTTTTATGGTACAAAGAAGAACGAACAATCTTAATTAATCACGAAAAATACGAATATTCATGGCCAAACATTCGTAAAAAAGATGCACCAAAATGGATATATTTTAGTTCTATAGCTGAGAACTCATTAGAATTTCACGACGATATGGCGGAATGGCTAGAAGAAAATCCTGAAACACAATTTGCATTTCAACCAGGTACCTTCCAGATGAAATTCGGAGCTGAAAGACTAGCAAGACTATACAAAGAAGCCGATATTCTGGTTCTTAACAAAGAGGAAGCTGCGCTAGTTGGCGGTGGAGACGTTAACAGCGTACATGATCTATTTGATAAACTACACGGTTTAGGGCCAAAAATTGTATGTATAACAGACGGCCCTAACGGAGCGTATGCAAGTAGTGAACAGGGTAGACTGTTTATGCCGATATATCCAGATCCAGCACCACCATTTGAAAGAACTGGAGCGGGTGATGCATTTGCCTCTACTTTCACAGCGGCTCTTATGAAGGGTAATTCAATTGAAGATGCACTTAAATGGGCTCCTATTAACTCTATGAACGTTGTCCAACATGTTGGCGCTCAGGAAGGATTACTCTCAGAATCTGAACTTCAGGAACTGCTTAATAATGCACCAGAGTGGTACCATCCAACTCCAATGGAATAGTCGGGCTAGTTGTTAAATACAGTTATTAATTTAATTTGTATCTGCTGATGGCATATTGAAAACCGAGGTATTTTCCCTATATGACTCTACGATTCTAATTACTTCATTCAGATCATCAGTTACTACGTATAGTTCTTCGTCACCATGGCTAATAACTGCATAATCATTTAGCATGCTTGTTTTAATAAAGTTATCAAGCGGTGTCCAGAATTCTTTGCCGATTAAAATCACAGGTACCTTCGGCATTTTTTCGGTTTGAATCAAAGTGATAACCTCAAATGTTTCGTCTAGTGTACCAAACCCACCCGGGAAACAAATAAGCGCACTTGCAGCATAGGCAAGCATTACCTTGCGACTAAAAAAGTAACGAAATGGCATTGATTCAGTCAGGTAGGGATTAAGTTGCTGCTCGTGTGGCAGCTGAATATTAAATCCCACAGTATGACCACCCGCCTCAAACGCACCTCGATTAGCGGCTTCCATAATACCTTCACCGCCACCAGTTATTATCGTAAAACCGTTTTTTGCTAACATTCCACCAAGCTGACGTGCCTTTTGGTAGCTTGGATTATCTTCTAAAAAACGTGCCGAACCAAAAACTGTTACTGTATGGTTATATTTGTTGACCATTTCAAAACCAGCTCTAAATTCTTTTTCTATTCTATCTACACGTTCACTTGTTTCGTGATCAACTAGCTGTACTATAGCGTCTCGGTGAGGTGTTATGGCACTATATTTATTATCTGACATATATATACAAGTATAACACTCATGCTTTGAAGTCATTAGTAGATAAAAAAACAACGTTATTGGCCAACAAATCTGTTATGCTTAATACGAATGTAATCTGAGGTAAATAGGTGGGTAACTTACTTTCACAACTTTTGGAGGCTGATGAGCCGCTGTTTAGTTTGAGCATAAAGCAGCTTGAACAAGCTACTGGTCATACGGGAATGGACGTTAGATTAATTAGCGAGATTTTGCAAAAAACAAAAGCTACTGCGAAAGCATTAAAACTTGATCCAAAGGACACAACCGGCGAAGAGCTTTATCAGGCATTGCTACAAAAAATTAGTGTCCACGACAAGCATCTTGTTAAACATATTGGTGGAAATGAACCCGATGATGTTCAAGCATTAATTCCTCTAATTAAAAAGGCAGTAGATAAAGCTAAGTTACCAAAATCTGCCTGGGTATTGAAGCGTAGTGTTGCTAAGCGAATGCTACACGATAATCCACCCATTAATATCATGAAGCATCTAGGTTATACGTCTATAGATTCAATGACAAAACGCGAGAATCTATTTGAAATTTATGGAGCATTAAGATTTGCAGAATCTAATGCCTGGTTAAAAAAGTTTAATAAAAGCTACAAAAACCTCCATCCGTCAGATTTTGAGTCAAGAGACATAGAAATTGTAATTATGGATAAACTCAGATGGGGCGATATAGCTGAAGATTTTGTAAAGAAAAAGCGCCACAACATAACGCATTTGAAAGAGCTAGGCGTAATTCTTATGTTGCCCACAAAGATTGAAAAGCTTCATGGTATCGCAATTACAGCGCTTCCATTACTACTTCATTATTTAAACGAAATAAGACTATACAGCGCATTCTTTAAATTACAGCAGGTTAAGTCTAACTTCGGTAAAATAGTTGCAGAAACTCTTAATGCAGATATAAAATCAACGGCAGTAATGGCCGGAAGCCATGTGCACTGGCGCGTAATTCAGCGCTACTACGGAAAATTAGAAAACGAAAAACATCCAGAAATATTTGAACCACATGTTCAGCCAGAGGATTTGCATTGGCGTAGAGCCGAAGAACAATTGTTTCAGATAGATCCAGAATTAGGATTTTGGAGAGACCTAGATTACGTAGGGGTAATGGCTGGCAATAGACCTGTTAGTTTAAATCTTATGGACATAAGTATGGCTTATTGCACAGGAGCTAACTACCAGCAGCGAGTAATATTTCATATGCGCGAAAGTTTGTGGAATGAAATATTTATGCGTTATATGGGTCATGAAGTATTAGAATCTCAGATTCTGCAGCAGCTGGATAACAATATGATTAAACCCGAAAAACTCAAGCTCTAAATGAAACAATTTGCAGGAGTACTAAGTAAGCGAAAAACTGCATTTTTAATTGTTTTCTTTTTATTCATACTTGGGGCTGGTATTTATGCATGGCAAGTAAACATGAGTAATCGGGAAAAGCTCCAGTCAATAGATAGTTTTGAAGAATGTGCAGCAACTGGCGTACCGATTAGAGAAATTTACCCAGAACAATGTGTTATAAATGGTAAAACATTTACTAATCCAGCTCAGTCCATACAATAACTTGTTACAATGTAGTAATGTCAGGATTTAATCTAAAGAGTAAATACACTCCAGCCGGTGATCAACCGGCAGCAATCGATTTAATTACAAAACGTTTAAATGAAAACCTAAAAGAACAGACACTTTTAGGAGTTACTGGTTCTGGTAAGACCTTTACCATGGCTAATGTTATTCAAAATATTCAAAAACCCACTCTCGTACTTAGTCATAACAAAACTCTTGCAGCACAACTATACAGTGAGTTTAAAAACTTTTTTCCAGATAATGCCGTACATTATTTTGTTAGCTATTTTGATTACTATCAACCAGAAGCTTACATAGCAAGATCAGATACTTACATAGAAAAAGATAGCCAAATTAATGAAGAAATTGATAGACTACGTCACGCCGCCACTGATGCGCTACTGACTAGAGACGACGTAATAATTGTTGCCAGCGTTAGCTGTATCTACGGCATTGGGTCGGTTGAGGACTACGAGGGATTATCGGAAATTGTTGTTAAGGGTGAGCGTAAAGTCCGTGATAAGTTTCTACGTAAGCTGACTGACATTCAATATCAGAGAAATGATATAGATTTTCATCGTTCTACATTTAGAGTAAGAGGTGACGTTGTAGACGTATTTCCTGCCGGAGAAGAAACAGCTTATAGAATAGATTTTTTTGGCGACGATGTAGACAGGATTACTAAGATAGACCCACTCACAGGCGAAATAATTGAAAGCCTAGACAGATTACAGATTTTCCCAGGTTCTCACTATGTAACTCCTTACGATAAGCTTAAGATAGCCTTAGGTAGGATTCAGCAGGAACTAGAACAACAAACAGAGATATTCAATAAGCAAAACAAATTATTAGAAGCTCAACGTCTTAATCAACGCACAAAGTTTGATCTAGAAATGCTCGAAGAGACAGGTTTTGTTAAGGGTATCGAAAACTATTCTAGATATCTAACCAACCGCGAACCAGGTGAACAGCCGGCAACTTTATTAGACTACTATCCAGATGATTTTTTGATGTTTGTAGACGAATCACATATGACTATGCCGCAAGTTAGGGGTATGTATAACGGAGACAGGGCTCGCAAAGAAGTGCTTGTGGAGCATGGCTTCCGCCTGCCTAGCGCACTAGATAATCGTCCATTAAATTTTGCTGAGTTTGAACGCCATGTTAACCAAGTTGTATATGTCAGTGCCACGCCAGCACAATATGAACTTGAGCGTTCTCCCGAGCCGGCCCAGCAAGTGATTAGACCGACAGGCTTACTCGATCCGCCAATAGAAGTGAGAAAGATAGATGGTCAAATTGACGATTTGATTAATGAAATACGCGCTACAATTGCCAAGAAACAACGAGTACTTGTAACGACACTCACAAAACGCATGTCAGAAGACCTTACTGATTACCTTAAAGAAATAAATATTAAAGTAACATACCTTCATAGTGATGTTGACACATTAGAGCGTACGGATATTTTACGCGATCTTAGACTTGGTATTTATGATGTTGTTGTAGGAATCAACCTGCTACGAGAAGGACTGGACCTGCCAGAAGTATCACTTGTCGCAATTCTTGATGCCGACAAAGAAGGATTTCTGCGTAGTGAACAAGCCCTCATACAAACGGTTGGCCGTGCAGCACGTCACGTTGAGGGAAGAGTAATAATGTACGCTGATAGAATCACAGGTTCTATGCAACGCACAATTGACGAAACTAACCGCCGTCGTAAAATCCAAAAGACCTACAACGACGATAACGGCATAACACCAGAGGGCATTAATAAAGCAATTGATAAGAGTATGAGTGTCGATCTAGGTGAGGAAGCCAAAAAGGCCAAACTTGACCTTAAGAAGATTCCAAAAGAAGAATATAACCATCTAATCAAGGATTTGACTGTTCAGATGGATTTAGCTGCGGCTAATTTGCAGTTCGAAAAAGCTGCTGAGTTACGAGATATTATAGAAGATGTAAAGAGTAAGCTGTAACTATAGTCTATAACTTAATTATATCACACAAATTATAAAAAGTCAATATGACGTTAGCTATTGTACGGTGTTATAATTAACAATACATGGCGCAAATAACTAAAAAAGATGTATTAAAATTGGCTCAATTAGCCAGATTAAAACTAAAAGACGACGAAGTTGAAGCTTATCAGTCCGAAATTAGCGAAATTATTAGTTACGTAGAAATGTTAAAAGATGTAGATACCGAGGGTCTTAAACCGACCTACCAAGTGACTGGCCTGGTAAATGTTACTCGTAGCGACGAGGTTGTTGATTACGGCAGTGACCAGGCGGAATTATTAAAAAACTTACCAGACCGAGAAGGTGACTATATAAAAGTTAAGCGGATGATTGCTTAATGAACTGGCAGCCAATTGACGAGATAGCGAATTCTGTACGAACTGGGAAAGTTTCAGCCCACGATTTAGTAATTAAATCTCTCGATAATATCGAAAGCCTCAAAGAATTTAATTCAATAATCTCTACAACTTCAGAACGCGCAAAAGAGCGAGCGCAGTTTATTGATGAACTAGTGCGTAGTGGTAAGAATCCTGGCAAACTTGCCGGCGTACCCTTTATTGCTAAGGATAATTACCTTGCATTCGGTTCTGATACGACCGCTGCTAGTAATATACTAAAAGGCTTCAATGCTCCTTATCAAGCAACTGTTATAGAAAAACTGGAAGCTGAGGGTGCGATACTAGTAGCCAAAGCTAACCTAGACGCATTCGCACATGGTTCTAGTACAGAGAATAGTGATTATGGCCCTAGTCTTAACCCCCACGATAAAACCCGTGTTCCAGGTGGAAGCTCTGGTGGTTCGGCAGCAGCAGTTGTGCTTGGCCTAACGCCCTTTGCGCTCGGATCCGACACGGGCGGATCAATTAGATTACCAGCAAGTTTTGTAGGTGCGGTTGGATTAAAACCAACTTATGGACTAGTTTCACGTAGCGGAGTTGTGGCAATGGCTAGTAGCCTAGATTGTATGGGGCCTATAACTAATAACGTCAAAGATGCAGCGCTTATTCTAGATATAATCAGCGGAAAAGATGAGCTAGATAGCACAACTATTGTGCGTGATGAAGCTAGCTATAACAATTTAGACACCAATTTACGAGGCAAGGTAATTGGAGTTGTAAAAGAATATATGAGTGATGATTTGGACGAATCCGTTAAGTCTGTGATAAAAAAGGCCGTTAATGATTTAGAGGTTGCCGGTGCCGTAATAAAAGAAATCAGCTTGCCGTCACTGCCCCTAGCACTAGCTGTTTATTATATTATTTGCCCAGCTGAAGTCAGTAGTAATTTGAGTCGATATGACGGTCAAAGATTCGGTTATTCATATGATAATGCAAACGATATAACAGAAAGTTATGAACTTTCACGAGAGCAAGGTTTTGGCGCAGAAGCAAAACGACGTATTATGATCGGAACCTATGTACTAAGTTCTGGATATTATGATGCTTATTACACAAAAGCACAGACAGTTAGAACTAAATTAATCAATGAGTTCGAACAAGCCTTTTCGCAGGTAGATTTTTTGCTGGGACCGACAGCGCCTGGGCCGGCATTTAAGCTTGGTGACAAAGGCGACGATCCACTAAAAATGTATCTTGTTGATATTATGACGGTTGCAGCTAATTTGGTCGGAGTGCCATCTATAAGCGTACCTGCAGGGTTGGTTGATGAATTACCGGTTGGTTTACAGTTAATGAGTGCTCAAGGCCAAGACAGGGCTCTACTTGGCGCAGCTTTAGCCTATGAGGGGTTAAATGTATGAGTATTGAAATAATAATTGCAATTATTGGAGCTGGTTTAGCAATGCTAGGTATTATTACCTTTTTAGCTAGACGACCCCGCAAAGAACTAGACCGTGGATATTTTACGGGTAAATGGAACGAACTACAAAAGGGGTTAAGTCAAAAAGAAACTTGGCCAATGGCAATTATCCAAGCAGATAATTTGCTGGATGAAGCGCTAAAAAGAAGTAGATTTAAAGGCAAAACTATGGGTGAGCGAATGGTTGCTGCGCAGAAGTCGTTCACTAATAATGATCAAGTTTGGTTTGGGCACAAATTAAGAAACAAAATAGTGCACGAGACAGATATAAAACTTAACGAAAAAGACGTTAAGTCCGCTCTACTTGGTTTACGGCAAGCACTCAGAGATTTAGGGGCGTTGAAGTAATGAGTGACTACAAGGCCACGATTGGTATCGAGTGTCATGTTCAGCTAAAAACAAATACCAAACTATTTGCAGCAGTTGCAAATGATGCGAGAGACGCTGAGCCGAATACACTAATTAGCCATATCTGTCTTGGAATGCCAGGTGCATTACCGGTACTTAATGATAAAGCAGTTGAACTTGCTACTAAGGCTGCCTTTGCCCTAAATACCCGACCACAACTTTTTAGTAAGTTTGACCGTAAACATTATTTTTACCCCGACCTACCAATGGGGTACCAGATTACCCAGTATGAAGAACCGATTATCTTAGGTGGACATGTTGATATCGAGGTAGATGGAAGCAAAAAACGTATTAACATAACCCGTGCTCATCTAGAAGCTGATGCTGGAAAATCTACTCATCCAACTGGTACTGACTATAGTTTGGTTGATTTAAATAGAGCCGGCACACCACTTTTAGAAATTGTGTCAGAACCAGAAATGCACAGTGCAGCTGAAGCTAAAGCTTTTGCCCACGAATTATACCTACTTATGAAATATGGTGGTGTAAGTGAGGCCGATCTATATCACGGAAATATTAGGTTTGATGTAAACGTATCGGTAAGTAAAAATGATGAGCTTGGTACACGAACAGAAACTAAAAACCTAAACTCATTCCGTAGCGTTGCTGGCGCAGTTGATTATGAAATACAAAGACAAACTGAAATATTAGAAGCTGGCGGCGAGATAGTACAAGAAACACGTGGCTGGGATGATAACAAACTATCTACATTTAGTCAGCGCACCAAAGAAGATGCTCATGACTATAGGTATTTCCCCGATCCAGATCTGCCACCAATTGTGCTAGATGAAAAATTTATATCTTCTATTGAAGCCACGATGGCCGAGTTACCTCAATCACTGCGCATTCAATTTAAGGATATAGGTTTAGATGATTCGCAGACGGCCAGCTTATTAGAAGAACCAGAACTAGCTAATTTTATTAGATCGATAAATGATGCCCATGACATTAAAACAGCCCGAACAATTGCTCACTGGATGACTGGCGAGGCATCCAGGCTGGTTACTGAAGGAACATTCGCTTGGTCTGACGTGTTTAATAAAAATGTCCAATTAGTTGCACTTGCATCTATGGTAGATAGTAATTTATTAAGTTCTAGTGCGGCAAAGCAAGTATTAATTGAAGTAATAAAAACTGGGGATGATCCCAAATCTATTGCAGAGGCTAAAAACTTAATACAAGAGTCTGATGAGTCGGCGCTAGTTATGATTGTAGAACAAGTTTTAAGTGAAAACGTAAAAGCTGCCGAAGATGTGAAAAACGGCGAAATGAAGGTAATCGGATTCTTAGTAGGTCAAGTTATGAAGGCAAGCGGTGGCAAAGCCAACCCAAGCGTAGTTGCTGAGCTTATAAAAAAACAACTTGTAGAATAATTCAATAAGTTGTAAAGTTATTTTCTAATGAGTGAGCTAAGCCCAATATCGCAATTTGAAGAAGTAGTGGATGAAATATTGGCTGTTAATGGCCAGCCCCAGGATCAATTTTACGCACGTTTAGCTGCGGAAATGTACGTCAATAGGCACCTAGCTTCACCCACAGTAATGTGGGGTGCCAATTTTGGCGATGTATCAGTAAGTCGAGAAATGGTAATCCTTGAATTACCAGATGAGATGTTGTCATATCGTCGTGTAACTATTGCAAAAAATCTCGGAGTTCAAGCCATGGAGGGTACAGGTCAAATTACACGTACACTAACTTTTGAATTTCCACTAAGTTATGCAATGGCTAGTCAATTAGCAGGAGAGTATCGATCGACCAGACAACTTGAAGATGCCGAACAGCAAGCAGTAGTAGATTGGCTTAAAAGCCCTTTGTTAACAACTAATCCATCGGAATTACTTAAGAAGCTTAGTGAAGTTGAAGAAGAGCAAATTGAAAAAGCTCGTATTGATGCAAAAAAGTTAGACGCTCAATTTAATGATATTCATCAACGTGACATTAGGCCCAATAGTATACCAATTAGTTTCTTTAACCCTACACCAAGGCGCAGGGGTCCCCGTAGATAGTGGGGGTAGGTACAAAGTTAATTTGCCAAATTCCAATAACTGTTTAGTTAAATTTCTTTCAAGCAAGCATAAGCATTTGGGTGTGATACAATCTTTGGGATGTCACATAAACCTGTAAGAAAAGCCGTAATTGCCGCAGCCGGTTTTGGTACCCGCTTTTTGCCACAAACCAAAGCAATGCCCAAGGAAATGCTCCCACTTATCGACAAGCCAATTATTCAGTACATCGTAGAAGAACTCGTTGATGCCGGCATTCAAGACATAATAATTGTAACCGGCTATCACAAACGATCTATAGAAGACCACTTTGATCAAATGAGCGCTGATTTACGCGCCAATCTAGAACAAGGTAACAAGCATGAGTTACTAGAATCAACATCAAAAATATCAAACTTGGCTAATTTTGCTTATATTAGGCAAAAAGGACCATATGGTAATGGAACTCCAGTGCTTAATGCCGAACATTTGATTGGCGATGAGCCATTCTTTTACACATTTGCAGATGATTTCTTTGTTGCTAATCCATCACGCTTTAAACAGATGGCAGAACATTATAATACGTTTGATGCGAGCGTTCTGCCATGCATTCGCATGGGTAGCGACGAAGATTATAAACGCTATGGTATTGTTGCAGGCGAGCAAATTAATGACGGCATCATCAAAATGCATACAATTATCGAAAAACCAGGTAAGGAAAAAGCCCCAAGTGATCTAGGCAGCGTATCTGGTTATTTATTAACCCCAGACATTTTTAAATATTTGCATGAAGCAAAAGCAGAACTTCAAGAAGGCCAAGAATTCTATATTCATTACGGCATGCAGCGCATGATCGATGACGGTAAATCTATGTATGCGTTTGAGGTCCAAAACGGCAAGTATTATGACACCGGTAATAAGCTAGAATATCTAAAGACAGTTGTAGATTTTGGCTTAAAGCACGATGAGCTAAAAGATGAGTTTATGGTGCATCTTCGCAATATTATTGACAAAGATGTATAATAATAAGTATGCAAGACGCAGAAACAGTTTTAGTTATCATTCTTTCAGTCACCTTAACTGTGTTTTTAATAATAGGAATAATCTTATTAACTTTTTTGGTTAAACTAGCAAAAACTCTAAACGAAATTGCCTCAAAGGCTCAAGACGTTGTAGGTAACGTAGAATCTGCCTCCGAAATACTTAAGAACGCAGCTGGACCAATAGCTATGGGTAAACTATTAGTTGGAGTAGCGGATATATTTAAAACCAGAAAGGGTAAATAATTATGAGTAAAAATTCCGGAAAATGGGCATTTGGAGCGGTGGTATTTGGTGTAACTGGTTATATAGTTGGTGTTTTAACAGCTCCAAAATCTGGCAAAGAAACCCGTAAGGATATTGGAGTTGCTGCAAACAAGGCCAAAACTGATGCTGAAAAAATGCTAAAAGTAGTTCTAAAAGACCTTAACACTCAAATAGAAAAAGCTAAAGAAGTTGGCAATAATTTGCGCGGTAAAGCCAAAGATGATCTAGACAAGGCAGTTGCAAAAGCAATTATCGCAAAAGATAAAGTTCGTGAGATACTAAGTACACTACACGACGGTGATGCTGATGATCCAGAACTAAAAAAGGCTATAAACGATGCAAAAAGCGCCCTCAAAAACCTCGAAACCTACATCAAAAAGTAACCAAGTTACTTCCCCCAAAGACTACGAACGTTTTGGGCGCTATATGGCAGACGTATATGAATCTGGTTATATAAACAGAAAGCGTATGTATTATGCAAGTTTTGTTAAGGGTATACTATTAGGTTTTGGTGGTGTTGTTGGCGCAACGGTTGTAGTCGGATTATTATTATGGGGATTATCGCTATTTAGCGAAGTACCCTTTATTGGGGATATTGCTAAGAATTTAGAAAGCACAATTAACACTAGCACAGGAAGTAATTAACTATGACTGAAACAAGTCTTGAAACTATTGATGATCAGATAAATGAACGTACAACTATAATAGGACGTGCAGTTGGAGTAATTGCAACCCCAGTAGAACTAGTTAGAAACATTCGTAATAAATTTTCAGATCTTGGAAATCAGGTTCTCACAGCAATAGGCGAAGAAAGACAGTAATTATAGTTGTAATTACCACCCTCGCAGGATAAGTAGTTTTTGCCTATAATAGTTACATCTATGGCTGGAAAAAACTTAGTATTATCACCAAGTGATTATGTTCACTTACATAATCATTCTCATTATAGTTTGCTTGATGGTTTAACTAAGATTCCATCACTTATTGAGTATGTTAAAACTATGGAAATGAAGGCCGTTGCAGTTACTGATCACGGAACAATGTCAGGATTAATAGAGTTATACAAAGAAGCAACTCAAAACGACATTAAACCAATTCTTGGCATGGAAACTTACATGTCTGCACGTACTTTATCCGATAAAGAAGCAAATAAAGACAAGCAGAATTTTCACTTGATACTACTTGCTATGAATAACGTCGGATATCAAAACCTGATGCATCTAAGTACAATTGCTAACTTAGAAGGTTTTTATTACAAGCCTCGAATTGACCGTGAAACTCTCTTAAAATTTAACGAAGGACTAATCGTTTTAAGTGGATGTATAGGTAGTGAAGTTGGTGATGCTTTACGCCAAGGCCAATATGATCAAGCCAAAGAAATAGCTGAGTGGTATAAATCAGTTTTTGGCGATAGGTATTATTTAGAAGTTCAAGATCATGGACATCCTAAGCACCCAACCGTTTGGCAAGAGCAAGTAGGTGTAAACGAGCAATTATTTAAACTTGGTAAAGAACTTGAAATACCTTGTGTTTTAACCTGTGATGCTCATTATTTAACACATGCCGATCAAGAGGCGCATGAAATACTGCTTTGTGTTCAAACAGGTTCGTTTTTAACGGATACAAATCGAATGAGCCTAGCAAATATGGAACTTCACGTTACTGATCCAAACGAATTAATTGATCGTTGGGGAGAAGAGCACCCAGAAATAATTACTAATTCAAGAAAAATTGCAGATCGTTGTGATGTAAAACTAGAGGTAGGAAAAATATTAATTCCTAAATTTCCAACGCCAAAAAAAGAAACAGAAAAAAGCTACTTAGACTACCTAACCTTCAATGGACTCGTTAGTCGATATTTAGGCAAAGCCAGTGATTCTAAAGATATCGAAAAGCTAAAACAAATACTGCCACCAGAAGTTGTTGAGAGGGCTGTTTATGAGATGGGCGTAATAGACCGCATGGGCTTTAATGGCTACTTTCTTATTGTTCAGGATTTTATAAATTGGGGCAAAGACAGGGGCATAATTTTTGGACCAGGAAGAGGTAGTGGTGCAAGTTCAATTGTTGCGTACGCACTTAGAATTACAGAAATTGAACCGCTAAAATACGATTTGCTTTTTGAAAGGTTTTTAAACCCCGACCGAATTAGCATGCCGGATTTCGATATCGATATACAAGACAGTAGACGTGGCGAAGTTATTCAGTATTGTATCGACAAATATGGTGCGAACAGGGTTGCTAGTATTGTTACTTTTGGAAAGATGGCTGCACGTAACGCTGTAAGAGATGTGGCACGTGTATTACAGGTTCCATATTCTGAAGCAGACAGATTAGCTAAAATGATTCCACCTCCAGTTCAGGGCCGTCATATCCTACTTTCAACTTCGCTTATTGAAAACCCAGAATTAAAACATGAAAACGAAACCAATCAACAATCTGCACGTGTTTTTGCACTAGCCACAAAATTAGAAGGTACAATAAGGAGCCACGGCGTACACGCAGCTGGCGTAGTAATTGCGCCCGATGAAATAGTTAAATTTGTACCTCTTGAAATGGCGCAGAAGGGAATAGTTGCTACCCAGTATTCAATGGGGCCAGTAGAAGATCTCGGGCTGCTAAAAATGGATTTCCTAGGTTTAAGTAACCTTACTACAATTAAAAATGCGCTTAGAATTATCAAAAAAGTATATAAAAAAGATATTGATATAAACACAGTACCACTTGATGATCAGGAAACTTTTGAACTATTGCAGCGCGGTGATACAACTGGCGTTTTTCAGCTTGAATCTTCTGGTATGAAGAGATATTTAAAAGAACTCAAGCCTACCGAATTTAGTGATATTATCGCCATGGGTGCACTATATAGACCCGGCCCGATGGCCGAAATACCGAGGTTTATTAAAGGCAAACATAATCCAGATGAAGTTCAGTATTTACATGAATCCCTCGAACCAATACTGAGCGACACCTACGGCGTGATGGTTTATCAAGAGCAAATAATAAAGCTTCTTCAACTTGTAGCTGGCTATACGCCCGGAGAAGCAGATCTAGTACGTAAGGCGATTGGTAAGAAAAAAAGAGATATAATGCAGGCCGAAGAGCCAAAATTTATTAAGGGTTGTATTAAGCAGGGCTTATCTAAAACAGAGGCCGAAACTTTGTGGGCTCAGATTCAACCTTTTGCAGATTATTCCTTCAATAAGGCTCACGCAACGTGTTATGGGTTAATATCCTACCAAACCGCATATCTTAAGGCTCATTACCCATCAGCATTTATGGCTGCACTAATGACAAGCGACTATGACGATACCGATCGGTTAAGTATCGAGATAAGCGAATGTAAACACGTGGGCATAGAAGTTCTACCACCAGATGTAAATGAATCTTTTGTAGAATTTGCGGTTGTGTCTAAGGGTGATCCGCTTCATGATCCAATTCGTTTTGGAATGAATGCTGTTAAAAATGTAGGCACTGGGGCAGTAGAAGAAATATTACGCGCCCGAGAAGAGGGTCATTTTGATAAGCTAGAAGACATATTTGAAAGAGTTAATCCCCGAACAGTTAATCGTAAGGCACTTGAAAGTTTAGTTAAGGCTGGAGCCTTTGATGCATTTGGTGACAGAAATCAGTTGCTCGGTAATATTGAGGTATTTTTAGCTTTTGCTAATCGTATGCAAAAAGAGCATGCTGCTGGACAAGTAGGTCTATTTGGTGAAAGTCACGGAGCTTTAACGCCCCAAATCGTCATGGAAAAAACTGTAGAAATACATAGTCAACAAGAACAGCTTAAGTGGGAAAGAGATTTGCTAGGCTTGTATTTGTCGCAGCATCCACTAGAGGCATTCCAAACTTATTTAACAGAACTAGCTATGCCAATTAGCGAACTTAAGTCAGAAATGGACGGTAAATCGGTTGTTATTGGTGGGGCAATTACAGATGCTAGAGAGATAACTACAAAAAATGGCCAAAAAATGGCCTTTGTTAAACTAGCAGATTTAAAAAATGACATTGAATTAATATTGTTCCCTAGTGTTTATCAACAAACACTAGGCATCTGGGAACGTGACAATGTTGTACTGGTTCGAGGTAAGTTAAATGGATTAGACCGTCAATCTGGCGAAGTAATGGTTGATATGAAAATACTTGTTGATGAAGCTAGAGAAATTACAGTTTCCCAAGCAGAAGCCTATCAATCAACCGGCAAAACTATTAAAATTCCTACAATTTCAAAATCTAGTAAAACTAAAAAATCTAGTAAAAGCGTATCTGAAAGCAAGCCAGTAAGGGTTTATATAAGACTTAATGATGGAAGTGATTCTTCTATGTTAGTTGATTTAAAATCTGTAATCGATAAGAACAGCGGACTAACGGAAGTTGTTCTGGTTCTTGGTCCGTCTGATAAGAAACAAATAATTAAACTACCAGGTGGGGTAGAAAATAGTGAGGAAGTTATTAAATTAATAGAAAATGTGGTTGGCGACTCTAAGGTTGTAGTTCAGTAGAGTTATCGTACTACGCCACTTGATGACAATAAAACAAATCCTAAGTAGATAAACGCTAGCACTGTTAAATCAATGTGAATATGGTGAATGAAATAATTTTCTCCAGCTATAATGTATTTTTTGAGATGAATGCCCTTGTGTATCAACCAGAATACCCCTACTGCTAGTACAGATATTGTTAATAGTCCAACGCTCAGGAACGTATTACCACCAGTTAGTAATTGAAGCCTCTGTGTTGTTGAAGGGCTAGCTACGATATTTGCTTCTGAAGTTACCAAAGTGGTATCAGAAATTTTTTCAATCGGTGCTGCAGCTACTGGTTCTTGAGATTCTACCGGAGTATCTACTTCGATTGTTGTAACGGGTTGAGCCTGGGAATTTTTAACAGCCTGGGAGTCTGAATTACCTGAAGGAGTAGTTGGTGCTGCAGATGGAGCTGGTGGCGCTACTGCATTCAAGGGTTTGCCATACATCGCAACAACAATTGTCTGCGGCCCAAAACACTGATTAGTGTTGGCGGTATTAACGTTAGAATCGTGATCACCTAAGTAACAATAATCACTAGTGTTGGCTATTCCAAAGCCAACTTCTGTAAATGTGCCATTGATAAGGTTTGCTTTATGTGGAGGACTATTCATCCATCCTAAAACAGTGCTGTCGCTCGTAAGATATCCGTAGGCAAGATTTTCACCAGCAGCCGAATATTGGTATCCCGCATTATTAAAAAATACCCAAGGCTCAAGTCCGTCTGGAGTATTGTGTGACCAATAGCCGCGCGTAGCCATGTCATTGGCCTTTGCTTGAGCTGCACTAATAAGTGAATTATTTGAAGTCAAACCACCAACACTGTTGTTAGATCTTTGTGCATTAGTACTGGAAAGTAATCCTGCTTGAGAGGTGTTTGTGGCATATGCGAGCACACTACGTGAACCTGGCAGGCTGGAGTGGGGCTGTAATGATAGAAAAGTTGCAAAAACAGCTATAGCAATAGCTGGAATAAACTTAAAACCTTCGAGTTTAGATCTTTCTCTTTTTATGACACGACGGTTTCTAGGCGTTGATTTGGTTATAGTTTTTCTTTGTTTTTGCATATTATACCGCTTAAGAATATTATAACAGATATGTTTAATCTGAGCGAAATTTTTGTAGTGCAATTGCAGCCGCAATTATTACATTAAATGACTCTTTTTTACCGTACATTGGAATGTGGATATGTGTATCAATCATGTTTAAAAATTTATCAGGTACGCCGCTTACTTCTTCGCCAAGTAATAGGGCAAGACTATCAGGAGTTTTATATTCTTTAAGTGGTATTGATATATCTGATTGCTCTAGGGCAATTACCGGAATATCCTTCGCAGCAAGAAGGGCTAATAGTTCGCTTAAGTCATCAAATTGCTCCCAATCTTGAAGTTTTTCGGCGCCCAAAGCGGTTTTACTTATTTGGTTGGTTAGTTTTTCTGATATGTGAGGCAACCGATTATCTATATCTTTTTTGGGATAGGGTGTATAGCCAGTAAGGTAGACCTTTTTAACGCCTAAGCCCTCAGCTGTTCTGAGCAATGAACCAACATTAAAAGTGCTTCTCATATTGTGCGCAATGACATAAAGATCTTTCATTATATTATCTTTACATCTGTTCGGGCATGAAGCAAGCTTTTAGACTTGGCTCGCTTATGCTTTAATTAGATTAATATGCAATCAGCAAGAGTCGAGGAAGAGCAAAATACAAAGCGACGTGCCCAAATATTAGGGCTACAATATGTCGATACTTCGCAATCGCCCAACAAGCAGCTTTATCTTCAGTTCCTTTCTGTGCCAGAGCTTAGGTCGCTACGTGTAATACCTTTGTATAGCGAACAGTCAGTAGTTACGTTCGGAATTACTAACAACACCTCACAAAGCACAATGAAGAATTTACAAATGCAGTTTGCTGATTATAAAGTCAGCTACGTTTTAATTTCAGACACAAGCTTCGATGATTATATGAAATTATACGATCCACCCAAGCAAGTTGTATATCAAGATATAGAACTTAACACAGCAGGCACAGACGATCTTGTCTCTAGAGTTTCAAAAATGCTTCAAGAGATTAGGCCAGATGATATGTTGGCCTATCTTGTTGAGCAGGCCCATAATCTTAACGCAAGCGATATTCATATCGAAACACAAAGAGACAATGTCAGGTTTAGATTTAGATTGGACGGAGTTCTTCATCCTATTGGTACTATTACCCATGATCGCTACCGGACTTTACTTGGACTAATTGCTAGTGCTGCAAACGTATCAAGTGCTGATCCTGATGCTCAACAGGGGCATATTTCCCAAGTAGTTAAGATGGCCGACGAACGAGAAGTACAAGTTAATGTTAGACTGGAGACCGTACCAACTGTTAATGGTACTGATGTGGTTATGCGTTTGTTTAACATGCAACAGGATAATTACAATCTGGATAGGTTGGGCCTGAACGAGCAAGAAAGACAATTAGTAGACGATATTATTGCAAAACCCAGTGGTTTGGTTTTGGTGGTCGGGCCAACCGGCTCGGGTAAAACTACTACACTTTATTCAATGCTAAATTCTCTTAACACTGAAAGCCGTAAGATAATTACCGTCGAAGACCCAGTAGAATACCAATTCGCAGGTATTATGCAAATACCAGTAGACACACATGCTGGGGGCAATGACGGTAGCTTTGCGTCAAAACTTCGTGCGGTTTTACGACTAGACCCAGATATTGTGATGGTCGGAGAGATTAGGGACATGGAGACAGCTAAAACAGCCCTACAAGCGTCATTAACTGGGCATTTAGTTCTTAGCACCTTTCACGCGTCGTCAGCTGCAGCAGCTCTTACGAGGATTGAGGACGTAGTTGGTCAGAACCCATTGTTTGTATCAGCTGTTAGGCTTGTAATGGCTCAGCGTTTGATTCGGCGTCTTGATGATGGACTCAAACAAGCCTATCAACCTACTGATGCAGAAATAGCTAAAATTAATAGCGTTCTTGATACTTTACCACCCAATTATGAGCGACCTAATATTGATAATTTACAGCTGTTTCATCCCGGTTCTTCGCCGCAAAATCCCTATGGTTTTAATGGGCAGATAGCACTTCGCGAACAATTCACCATGACTCATACTATTCGTGAATTATTCGAGAACATGAACCACGCACTTTCGGCTCAGCAAATTGAAGAAGCGGCAGTTAAAGACGGAATGCTTACAATGCTTCATAAGGGAATACTTAAAACTATTGCCGGAGAGACTACACTCGAAGAGGTCTACAGAGTAGTTGGTTAGCTAATTGCTTTTAAACAATAACCGAAGCAACTGACTTAACTAAGTCTGGATGCATTGGGCTTGGAATGATTTCTTCTGCAGTTGGATTAGGCACGAGTGACGCAATTATTTTAGCGGCTGCTAATTTATGCTCATCTGTAATTTTGTTGACTCTGTTATCAAGCGCGCCGCGGAAAATCCCAGGGAAGGCAAGAGCATTATTAACTTGATTAGGATAGTCACTACGACCCGTGGCCACAACTACTGCCCCGGCCCCAATTGCGTTAGCTGGTAATATTTCAGGCTCTGGGTTTGCCATTGCAAAGACAATTGGTCTATCGGCCATGTTCTGAACCATGCTGGTTGTAAGTATGCCGGCTTTTGATACACCTATAAAAATATCGGCACCCATAAGGGCATGTTCAAGAGTTCCGTCGATTTGATTAGGATTGGTGAAAATTAGTAAACCATGCTTTTCTTCGTTTAGATCTTTTCGATGAATACTAATAATACCTTTGCTATCGACGGCTAAAATTTCGGCTTTTGTATACAGATTCAGCAGTTTAATAATTGCTGTGCCAGCGGCACCCGCACCAACAACAACAATTCTAGTGTCGTCCAGATTCTTTTTGGCTACTTTTGCTGCGTTAATTAGCCCTGCAAGGGTTACAATTGCTGTACCGTGCTGATCATCGTGCATTATTGGCATATTTAGCTCTGCCTTAAGCCGTTCTTCTATTTCAAAACACTTTGGAGCAGCAATATCTTCGAGATTTATACCGCCAAAACTCGGAGCGATTGCTTTTATTGTCGCTATAATTTCTTCAGTCTCGTGTACTCTTAGGATAATTGGCACTGCATCTATATTTGCAAAATGTTTAAATAGCATTGCTTTGCCTTCCATGACTGGCATTGCTCCATAAGGACCAATATCCCCAAGCCCTAAAACTGCAGAACCATCAGAAATAACCGCTACAAGGTTATTAGTCCACGAGTAATCCCTGAGCTCTTCCGGGTGTTCGGCGGTATATTTAGCAACCGCACCCACGCCCGGGCTGTAATAGCTACTTAGCTTTTCTTTAGAATCAGGAACGTCTCTTAGCGAGATTTGTATCTTTCCCTTAAATTGCTTGTGTAGGTTTAGGGCTTGTTCGTAAATATCCATATATATAAAATTGTACACTAGATTGCGCAAACTAGTTTTATATTTTAGATATAGCTACCCATAACCAAGTTTATTAGCTCTACCCCTATGACAGGGTCAGTCTTTGACCTGCTAAAACCTCTTCCAAGGTCAGACCTTTGCGGAGCGTTTCAATGCAAGATTTGTCAGTATGTTAATTGGGTAGTTTTGTCTAGCAATCTCTAGCGGTGGATAACTCATAAAAAATTAAAGATTATGCAGGGGAAAAGTATAGTAGTTTTCTAACCATAATTGCTATACTAGTAAAGGCCATGAGGTATAACACAAAAACTCTCGCAAAGAAGTTTTTAAGCAAGGGCCATAGCCTTGCTGTTCTTGTACTTCGTTTCCTTAAAAACCTTATACCTTCCTCCCGTGTCTTTAGAATTATCTACACATTAGTACTAGTCATACTCTTTAGTGGTGTCTTAACTACCATTAGCTACATAATTAAAGATAAGTCCTACAACCTATCAGAACCAATCCTCTCAATCATAGACTCAAGCTCCGTAGACAAACAACTCATTAAAGATGAGCAAGATACCATTACCTACAATAGAGCCGATGAAGACTCCCCCAAAGAACTCCAACAAGTCTTATCTGCTGCCGCCAGCAAACAAGACTCTACTGGTGACAAACCCTACCAAGCCACTCTACATAAAGACACTAAGAAGGGTATTACATTCTCTGACAACACAGGCGACAAAAGCTTTACCCTCACCCCCCGCTTTAATACCAACTCACCAAGACTAGATGACGGTAGAGTCATCTACCCAGACGGCTCTAACGAAAAACATATCTACTCATTCAAAACCAACGGTATTAAAAGTGACATAGTATTGAACCAACTACCAAATGACATTACTAAAGATAATAACGGTACCAAACAGTACATATGGGATCTAAACCTAAGCAGCGACCTAGAAGCTAAAATGCTACCAGACGGAGGAGTAGGTATCTACGGCCCAGACCTAAGTATCCTTAACAATGCAACTGCAGGTGATGACAAAAGCAAAGAATTACTAGACAAAGCCAAACAAAACGCTGGCAGCACAGCTGACAAAAGCCTCTTAGTCTTTGAATTACCCAAACCATTCATAGTTAGTTCTAACAAAGACAAAAACTACGATGATGTTAACTACTCCCTAGACAGTACCAATAAAGTACTTACTCTAACTACCCGTAACCTAAACAACCAACCCTACCCAATATCCATAGACCCAACCATAACAGTCACTACCACCAGTGACTTCAACCAAAAGACAGGTGATACAGGCAACATAGACAGCTCTACTGCAGATGAGATACGACGAGGGAATATTGGGAGTGGGGCGGTGGGGGGGTGGACTAGTACCACGAGTTTTACTACGGGACGCGGTGATCACACCACTGTTGCATACAACGGTTATTTGTATATTCTCGGAGGTAACGATTTCAGTAGCATATATAACACCGTTCAATACGCCCCCATAAACGCCAACGGTACCATCGGCTCTTGGACCGCCACCACCAGTTTTACCACTACCAGAAATAACCACACCACAGTTGCCCACAATGGCTATATATATGTAATTGGTGGGTATAATGGTGGTGTTTTTTTAAACGACGTTCAATACGCCCCCATAAACGCCAACGGTACCATCGGCTCTTGGACCGCCACCACCAGTTTTACCACTACCAGAAATAACCACACTTCTGTCGCTTACAACGGCTACCTATATGTTGTTGGTGGCTTTAGAGGCACCTATTTAAACGACGTCGAATACGCCCCCATAAACGCCAACGGTACCATCGGCTCTTGGACCGCTACCACCAGTTTTACAAATTCACGTCAAGGACACACCTCCGTCGCTTACAACGGTTATATGTATATAATTGGAGGTAACAACTTATTTACTGATTATTCTGACATCCAATACGCCCCCATAAACGCCAACGGTACCATCGGCTCTTGGACCGCCACCACCAGTTTTACTGGCGTACGTGCGGAACACACATCTGTTGTGTCTGGCGGCTACTTATATGTTATAGGCGGATATTTTAATGGTAGTGGTACCGTGTATAACGACGTTCAGTACGCACCCATAAATGCTAATGGCACAACCGGTACATGGTCTACTTCCACTAGCTTTACTACGGCTCGACGTACACAAACATCAGTTGTGTACAATGGTTTTCTTTATGTTGCAGGCGGCAGGAACGCTTCCAATACCAGATATAACGACGTCCAATACACTCCAATCGGGCAGGGCAGAGCCAGCACCTGGACCGCTACCACCAGCTTTACCACCGGCCGAAATAACCACACATCAGTTGCATACAACGGCTATTTATATGTAATGGGTGGAGTAGGGTCTGGAGGTTTTTACCTATCGGATGTCCAATACGCCCCCATAAACGCCAACGGCACTATAGGCACTTGGACGGCCACCACCAGCTTCACCACCACCAGAGGTAGCCACACCTCTATCGCCTACAATGGCTACCTGTATG
>JBGSWE010000003.1:0-90648 GCA_041752595.1 Saccharimonadales bacterium (SeqCode)
TTTTTAGATATTCACCCACAGCAACCAGGTCATACGCTGGTTGTTCCAAAAGTTCAAATAGACTTACTCTGGGACCTATCAGATGATGATTATTCAAACCTATGGCTAGTAGCCAAAAAAATTGCAGCCCACATTGGCCCAATCATGGGCAAGCGAATCGGCGTACATGTCGAAGGCACCGGTGTTCCACATGCTCATATTCATTTAGTGCCGTTTACGACTACTCAAGAATTTTTGTATCACCCGGATATGTCAGTTGAGCCAGATCATAAAGTTTTAGCCGAAATGGCAGAAAGATTAAGTTTATAAACTATGTCCATCATTTTAATATCCCTGTTAATTGCTCTTAGTGCTAGCGCCTGGATTTACAGTAAATTAATGCGTAGCACTGGTGGAATCACCAAAAACGCCTTAACCGCTGCCGGTATTGCTGGCTCGCTTATATTCGTCATATTATTAGTTATCACGAATTTAGTATTGTAAATTTGCTAAAATCACTAGCCATTTAGTACTATTTTCTTTTGATATTTTTCATCCATACTAGTACTATAAGGTCATATGGATGAAAGAAGTTTGGGTAAGCACCTGCAGTCCGCTAGGCAGGCCTCGGGTTTGACGCAGCAAGAGCTTTGTCAGCGCGCAGGTATATCGTATTCAACACTCGCAAAAATCGAGCGTGGTGCTATTAAATCACCTTCTGTATTTACAATTCATCGCCTTGCCGAGGTGCTTGATACGACGCTCGATACTCTTATGGGCACTATGCCTCAGCTCGTAATTGAGAAGCAAAAATACCGCAGTCAAAGCGGTGTTACTTTCGTCTATTTTGATATTAATGGATGTTTGGTCCGTTTCTTTCATCAAGCCTTTTCACGCTTGGCAGAAGACAGCGGTGTATCATCTGATGTAATTGAAACAACATTTTGGCATTATAATGATGCTGTATGTCGGGGTGAGCTAGCCATAGACGAGTTTAATCGTATTATGGCTGAGACATGCAGGATCATGGTTGACTGGCAGCGATATTATCTCGAGGCAGTTGTTGCGATTCCGGAAATGCATGAACTTGTTCGTTGGGCCAGCGAGCATTACAGAATTGGCTTGCTTAGCAACATCATGCCCGGATTTATCCCAGAGATGATACGAGCTGGGCTTATTCCAGATATCACTTATGATGCAATAATTGATTCATCGCAAGTGGGTGCCATCAAGCCTGAGCAGCAAATATTTCAAATTGCTCAAGAGCGTGCCCAAGCATCTTCTGAAGAAATTTTATTAATAGACGATTCACGCCCTAATGTCATGGCAGCTGGTCAAATGGGCTGGAAGGTCATGTGGTTTGACGATTATCGCCCTGAGGAATCAGTCGCACGTGTTAAACGTGCCCTAGAACTTCCTAGCGATGAACCGGTTAATAATGAATACCCTCTAGAGCCAGCAAAAGCTCTATAACTCTTTAGATGCCGTGCCAAACCGTTCAAGCTCGGTATTGATTTGATTTAGACGTTGTTCAGATTCGTTAAGCTGCGACTTTGTTTCCGCTACTAGCTCATCGGGTGCGTTTTTTACGTAAGAATCATTAGATAGTCGGGCTTTTAATCTCTCTACGCTAAGTGCCTCGGCAGTTTGTTGTTCTTCGAGTTTTGTTAAATACCTGGCTGCTGTTTCATGATCCACATCTAGCCAACAGTTTTCGGTTGTCTGTGTAAGGTGTAGGCCTTTGCCTGCACTTACTTCGCTGATACTTTTCAGTTTCGCCAGACGGATAATTAAATCAGCGTGAAGCGTGAGCAATTCTGAGCCCGTGTGATAAAGCTTAGCTTTACTAATGCCCAAGGAACGCATAATGCCCCTAGCTTCGCTCACAAGCCCTCGTAGTGTCTCAAAAGTGGCATATTGTTTATCATCGCTTGCTACAGCTACTGGCCAGGTGCCAGAAATTAACATACTATCTTTTTCCCATTTTAGAGTTTGCCAGATTGTCTCAGTAACAAATGGCGCAAATGGATGAGCAATTTTTAGCAGCGTCTCAAGTCCATAAGCCAAAACTGCTTGATTCGGCTCTTTTTTGCTAGCTTCTATGTACCAGTCGGCAAAATCATCCCAAAGCGTGTGATAAAGCGTTTCATAAGCCTCAGAAAATCGGTAAGTATCCAAATCAGACGCAATCTTATCTGTTGCTACGGCCAATTTCTTTATTATCCAGTGATCAGCCGGGCTTTTTGGTACCGGTTTATGGCGTTTATCATAGTCATCACCGATGCTATCCTCGACAAATCTAGCTACATTCCACAGTTTATTACAGAAGTTACGGGCTGCGTCTACCTTGCTTGGAGCATAGGCGGCACTAAACCCAGCACTACGTCCGGCCATCATGCCCATTCGCACTGCATCAGCACCATGGCTGGCGATTAGCTCATGTGGTTCAATCACATTACCAAGTGATTTACTCATCTTTCGGCCATCCTCTGATCGCACCATTCCGTGGAGGTAGACATCTTTAAACGGTACCTTCCCTGTTACATATAGCCCCAGAACCAGCATTCGTGAAACCCAAGGATATAAAATATCAATGCCGCATTGCATTAGCTCACCAGGGTAAAACTTCTCAAAATCAGTGCTATCGGGGTAGCCCATTGTGGCAAATGGCCACTGCCCAGAACTAAACCAGGTATCAAATACATCTGGGTCGCGCCTATAGGTTTTGCCTTCTATCTCTATTGTTTCTGACGCAACACGTTCGTCAAATATCCAATCATCGCTATCGGCTACGTTTTGAAAGGCTGGTATTGGTATTCCCCAGGCAATTTGCCTTGAAATGTTCCAATCTTTAACTCCTTCCAAATAGGTAATTAACTGATCTCGCTTGTTAGCAGGGTAAAACGTCACTTTATTGGCTTTTAGCGCTTCAATTGCTGGCTTGCTCAAGCGTTTCATATCTATAAACCATTGATCCATCAGCATTGGCTCAATTACGGTTCCGCATTTATAACACTTCCCTACTCTGTTGCGGTAGTTTTCGTCGACTTTTTCAAGTAGCCCCTTCTTTTTCAGTTCTTCTGCTACGGCTTTTCTGGCATCAGCTACTTTCATGCCTTCGAACTTCCCTGCTCTATGATTCAGGGTGCCGTCGTGATTAATAACCCGTATTGCTTCTAAGTTATGACGCTGGGCTACCTCCCAGTCATTAAAGTCATGGGCTGGAGTAATCTTAACCGCCCCTGTTCCAAAGGCCGGATCAACGTATTCATCAGCTACTACTCTTATTTCAAATGGTCCGTTTAGACCCTCTGCCGTAATGGTTTTGCCGACCAGCTCTTTGTAGCGCTCGTCATCTGGATGCACTGCAATGGCTGTATCGCCAAATTTTGTTTCTGGACGAGTAGTCGCCAGCGTAAATGGCCCATATTTAAGGTAATAAAGCGGGCTATTTGTATCTTCATGTACTACCTCAATATCAGCAAAGCTCGTGCGGTGGAAAGTACAATAATTGACTAGTCTCTCGCCTCTGTAAACAAGTTTGTCGTCCCATAGTTTTTTGAACGTTCCGTAGGCAGTATTTACTACCTTTTCATCAAGAGTAAAGGTGAAACGACTCCAATCTACACTGGCACCAAGTGAACGAATTTGTGTTTCGAAATTGCTTTTATTGCCCTGTACAAAATCATATATTCCGGCATACAACTCCTCTCGGCTAAAGTCAAAACGGCTCTTACCCTCTTTGGCAAGGTGCTTTTCGTAAACTACTTGCGTCTCAAAACCAGCGTGATCAGCCCCTGGTAGCGCCAGTGCTGCCCTACCCTGTAATCGCTGGTAGCGTACTGCCGTATCAATTAGGGCTAAATTGAGCGCATAACCAATATGAAGATTGGCATTGGCATTTGGCGGAGGCAGAACCGTTACATACGGCTTGCCCTCTTCTTTGGGCGCAAACGCCCCACTCCGTTCCCAGAGTTCATATATCATTGCCTCGTACTGGTTTGGTTCGTAAGTTTTACTCAACTTCATTAAATCAATTATACCATTCTTCTACAGGAGTTATATATCTGTTATTTCATATGAAAAAAGGCACAACTTAAAGAAGTGCCTTTTCACATGAAAGGTATTACGAGAACCCTCTCTTACTGCTTTTTGTTCTAAGGTACTACCCGGTTGGCGGGCAAGCAGTTGTTTGTTTTCAATTTCAAGCATACGCTCCCCAAAAAGCATATGCAATATTGACAAATCATCAATAATTTGCTATTATATGTGAATGAAAGAGTGGCCTAATGCCCCCTTTAAACAAACAGAAAACTCCAAACAAATCTTGGGCCATCTATACACTCATGGTGATTTGTTTGTACGATCCGGAAATGAGTTTAGCTTTTTTGACACGGGTATATTGAGTCACGTACTTGGCCTAAGAATTGCCAGGGAACTATTCAATGAATTAAGTGACGAATACGGAGTTGAGCACGCAGGGTTTATGCCTGTAATAGGCCGTACGCAATCGGGCAGATCGGGTGAATATATTGTTTCCCACAAAATAGATGGAGAAGTGTGTGTAAATCCCGTAAACCAGACAGTTCCAGATACACAAATACCAGAAGCTCGCGTACTGCTTGATAAGCTATCAAACTATGCTATTACCAAGCATGAAGCAGGGGACCCAATGTTAGTAGATATCTTCAAGCTAGAACAATATATTTATGTACCAGAGCGCGATACTATGGTGCTAATTGATACGGATCCATATTTTGAGAGTCAGCATGGCGGATCTTTTGCGTACCACGACATGCAACCACTTGCTAGACAGTTGTTAGATCAGGATTCTTACCAAGAATGGAATACAGTTATGTCTAGAATAGCTCAAGAATCAGAACAGATTGCATTCGATGAAAGCTTCTAATCTACATCGATAAATTCGGTTGGATTTCAAGGGAGTAGGGGTCGGCAGTAGGCTGACCTAACTTCATTTTAAACGCCCCAAGCGTAGCTATCATTGCTCCATTATCTGTACAAAGTTTGGGGTCTGTATACTGTACTTCTATCGGTAAACGATCAGCTAGCTGATTACGTAGCACGGTGTTTGCAGCCACTCCACCGGCAATCACTACCGAGGCAGGGGAGTATTCTTCGTAGGCTCTAATTGTCTTATCTACCACCGTTTCAACCGCAATTGTTTGAAACACTGCGGCAATGTTTGCTTTCTGGCTGTCTGAAAGGCGCTCTGGTAGGCCTTTTGATGGAAATGTGAAGTCTTCACCAATCATCGACTGAGCCTGCCTTAGAACGGCTGTCTTTAAGCCTGAGAAACTAAAGTCATACTTATTTGGCATTTTGGCTTTGGGTAATCGAAAAGCCTTTGGATTACCCTCCAGGGCTTTTATGCCAATCGATGGGCCACCAGGGTAGGGCAGTCCAATGATTTTTGCCACTTTATCAAACGCCTCACCGATGGCGTCGTCTTGTGTTTGTCCAAGCAGGGTATAGTCAAAATGATCTCTAAACAAAACTAATTGGCTATGTCCACCGCTTACAATCAGCGCTAGCACCGGAAAAACTGGTACAGAAGAAGGAAGAGAGAATTGAGAAGAAAGGGCAGGGGAAGTGGCAGTTATAAAGTTCGCATAGACGTGCCCTTCAACATGGTTTATGGCGTAAAGCGGCTTATTTTTGGCAATTGCCAGTGAGCGCGCAGTCATCACCCCAACTAGTAACGATCCCCCTAGACCAGCCCCATAAGTTACAGCAACTGCATCTATGTGATCCCATGATTCAGATATTGATCCTTCTCCAGCGTTTACCAACGCCTCGTTCACCACTGGCATAATTGATTCGATATGACTTCTGGCGGCGATTTCTGGCACAACTCCACCGTACTCAACATGTAATTCTATTGAACTAGCCACCACATTAGAGAGCAGGCAACAATTTAGCGAGTCATCTATTTCTACAACCGCTGCAGCTGTTTCATCACAAGAACTTTCAATGCCAAGTATTTTCATAGCCTTAGCTTAGCAGATTATTACATCTCAGACTCTTGCATAATAAGCAACAAGAGTATATTAGTACTTGACAAAACACAACCTTTTTGCTACAATATGTCTTAGTAAAACAAAAAAATAAATAACTATCTCCATTTAAGGAAATATCAATTATGAACGAACAATTAAACCAATCACCCCAAAGACTTATGCCAGACATGCGTGATGTTGATATGTCTGTTTATTACAATCCAAACCAATTAAACGTAACAGAAGATACTATTGTTGCTGAAAATATCGAGCCTCAATTTGCAGCCCCAGAAATAGGTAGCATGCTTATTAAGGGCAGTGTTACAGAATCAGGCAAGCAAATTTATCGCCAAGATAACGGTAGATTCATGAGCAAAGACCGAGTTGCTGAAATTGGCGCAAAAGCCACTAACTTACCAGCCGAACAAGTTACCCTAGCTTCACCAAAGGCTTTAGCTAATCCAGTATTAGTTAATACTAACCAAGAATTTTTACCTCCTGTTGCACCACGTGGTTTATTAGAGGCTCCAAGAACACCAAAAGCACCTTTAATTAAGAGAAATTTTGAAGCGCCTACAAGCGCAGAATCAATGGTTGTAGGGTCATATGTTAACCAAGAAGGTAAACCAATACTAGAAGCAAACGAGCTTTTTAAAGAAGTTGAGCGTATGCGCTTAGCGGGAGATAGAGAGCGTTTTGATTTGGCTACTGAAGCTTTGTGGGCTTCTGCAAGACAAGTAGCAATTACTTCCGGCGATGACACTAACTGGACAATTGCTAATCAATTTATTGGACGTAAAAAGAGCCAATTTGATCAAGCAACTAGTGCAGATTTGAGCAGTGAAGATCTAGAAGCCCTTAATCAATTAGATTCAACGCTTGCATTAACTCAAGAAGATCTAGACGCACTAGAATTATTAGACAACGAAACCCTAGCTAATACTCCTAAAAGAACACTAAAGGAACGCGCACTATTAGCAGTTGCTGCTACGCAAAACGCGATAACTAGCGGAGCCGGCAAGCTATACGAGCGAATAATGGTCAAAAATAACGGCGAAGCACGAAATAAAAAAGTTATGGCAGTAGCTGCATTAGGTGTTGTGGCATTGGGAGCTGCGGTAGCTTATAGGCTTAACTACGAACCTAAACATATAAATCTTGCAAGCGGTGACGAAAATGCACTTGGCAATCCAAGAAGCGGTAGTGGTGTAGGCGTACCAAGCGGTAACCTGCGGGGAATTGGAGGCGGTGTACCTGCTACAGAGCTCGTACCAGAGGGCTTGCCTGTACCTAATAGCGCTACTAACCTAGCAACAACAGAAGCAGCTCCAACAGTATTACCCCAAATAGTAGAGATGCCTTCAATGCCATCAGGAAGTACATTTACTATTTCAGAAGCTTGGAAGCCGGGTAATCCAACTGCATGGTCATGGGCCGAATCACAAGGAATCCCATCAAATAATGTCGATAATTTCTTAAGCGAAGTTATGGGTGCTGAATGGCAAGAACAAGCTCGCAATATGCAAATTGGTGATAGTTTGAGTGCAACCGCAGAACAGATCGCTAAATTTAAACCCTAAATATTACTTAGTAATTCTAAAACAGCCCCGCTTTGGGGCTGTTTTCGTTTATAATTAATGGCAATGAAGAGTTTACTAAAGAAAATATTGCCAAATGGGCTATTTAAAAAAATTGAACCATTTGGTCATTTGCTAGAAGCTATGTTCTTGCACGCCGTTAATGGCTTTCCAGCCCGAAACTTGAAAGTGATAGGTGTAACAGGCACAAACGGCAAAACCAGCACCAGTTATATGATCCACCGTATGTTAACTGATGCTGGGATCAACACAGGACTCATGACAACGGTTGCTTACGGCGTTAACGATGATATACACCCGCAAATCCATCATATGACCAATGTGCCAGTACGCGAGCTTATTAGTCGTCTAAAATGGATGAAAAGCCAAGGTGTAGACTGGGTAGTGCTGGAATCTACCAGTCATGGACTAGCCCAAAACAGATTGTGGGGGATTCCGTATTCGGTGGCGGTATTTACCAATCTAACTCACGAACACTTAGATTATCATGGAACATTTGAACGCTACCGCGATGCCAAGCGGAGACTATTTAAGCAGGCAAACGCCAACAAGAAGGGTTTGCAGGTGGGTATTATTAACGCCGAAGACCCTAGTGCAGATTATTTTGCGAGTGATATTGCTCATACAATCACTTATGGCCAAAAAGCTGGAGATTTGAGGGCACAAAACGTCAAACTTGCCAGTAATGGCAGCCGCTATCAGGTTAAGGCAGGTACTGAAACGTATTATATCGAGTGTCGTTTGCCGGGTAGTTTTAACGTTTATAACTCTTTGGCAGCAGTCGGGGTGGGTAGGGCGCTTGGGCTAAGCAAAGATCAGATAGAAAAGGGCATCAAGGCACTAGTAAGAGTCGAGGGGCGGATGGATCCAATCGACGAAGGCCAAGATTTTAGCGTTATTGTGGATTTTGCCCACACACCAGATAGTTTTGAGAAGCTATTTAAGGATTTACGGCCGGTCGTTAAGGGTAAGTTGATCGTATTGTTTGGTTCTGCTGGTAGGCGCGACGAAGCCAAGCGGGCAATCCAGGGACAACTGGCTGGTAAATATGCAGATGAAGTTATTGTGACCGAAGAGGACGACCGTGATATTGATGGTCATGAAATTATGAATATGATTGCTGGTGGCGCAGAACAAGCCGGCAAAGTAAAAGATAAAGACCTGTTCTTGATATTGGATAGGCCAGAGGCAATAAAGTTTGCGGTTTCACGTGCTACCACTGGAGATACAGTATTATTACTGGGCAAGGGGCACGAAAAAACCATAGAACGAGCCGACGGCGAACACCCGTGGGACGAAATCGCAACAGTTCGAGCTGCACTAAAAAACAAGTAGTATTTATTGATTATCGAGAGTTAAGGTAGTGCAGCGGATGTAGCCGCCGCCTTTGCCAAGCTCTTTAATAACGGGGGTAATTACTTTAAGTCCGCGTTTTTCTAGTTCGGCTTTGAAATGGGGGGCAAAGGCGCTCATCACCACTGTTTCGCCGGTGCTAACGAGGTTGCAGGCAAAGGCCTTTTTGGCTTCTCTTAGGCTGATTTCAATTTTGTCTACTGGAGTAGCACGGATTTTGCTAACCGATTCTTTCATAAATGCCTCTGGGCACCATGCGATTAGCCCGGGCTGGGTATCGTCGGGGGCTTTTAAGATGGCCAATGCCAGGTCAATATCGTAGTAGTAACTATCAGGCCAACCACTATATTTGTTGATAACAGGCTTACCGCGTCCAAATAAACGCCTTAGTGGTTTGGTTTGAAGGCTAATAACTTCGTATTCCAAAGTATCGGCCAAAAAGGCGTGGACTTCCGGGTCGGTGCGGTAGACAGAACCAGCAAATAATAAATTACCACAGGGCAGGGCATCCCCCTGGCCAGAAAAGCGTAGTTCGTCTGGAACTTCTATAATATCTAGCCCTAGCTTGCGAAGTTCGGCTTCGGCGGTAGCTTCTTCGGCCTTGCGAGCATTTGGCAGACGCGACAGAACAGCTTTACTGCCACGAATTAACGCCCAGTTGGCTGTATATACTCCATCCTGGCAATCTACTGGCGGGTTAACCTTGATAACTTCAACACCCGCATCAATAAGAGCTTCCTTAATAGCTTTGTGCTCTGATGAGGCTTTATTTATATCTACAGCAACTCGAGCATCCATATGGGCATTTATAGCCTGATTATCGCTAAAATAATCGGCGCCAGACATTAGAACTTTTGTGTTTATCATGAGCTATAGAATTGTAGCACGCTTACAGATACATTACAGTTGATTAAAGTAAGTAAAAATAGTATAATATGCTAACCTTTGAGTAGACAACCAGAAAGGAACTCAGGTGCACCTTCATAACCGAATTATCGGAGTACTCAAGAATGGTTCAATCAATACTCCAGGAAATAACGCAGTCGCCGTACTTGCGAGTCGTCTTGGAGTAAGCGTAAGTGCTGTTCGCAGTGCTTTGGCGTCGAAATCCCTCGGGGAAAAACTCGATCTAGGAAATGGCAATTGTCACAACACTTCCTTCATCGGACTTGCAAATCGTTCGTTCACGCCGTCAACTGACCGGCAACGCACTGAAAGTAAATACGCCGTTGATCAGGAGGGCCGACACTACAGTGGAGTGATTCCTGAACATCATCCGAATTATCGGCCTGTAATTCAGCGTCTGATGACACCTGAAGAGTGGCAAGAACGTTTTCCGAATGATCCATACCCAGTCCCACAACCAGAAAGTGAACCCATGACCAACAACGCTCAGAATACCCGCATGCCCACCAAGCGCGCTGCCAAGAAAAAGGTCGACTCCGTTGACCCGACAGAACGGCAGATGGCAATTCTGCGTGAACTTCGAAGCGAAGCATCACTGTCTGAAGACGGTTTGGTGCCAACTGCCTTGTTTGAAAGCCTCATGGCTGAAAAACTTCAGATCAAGGGAAGTACTGTTTCTGCTGAACTCACTGTTCTTCGAAAGCTGGACTACCTTATCTTCACAAAAATCCAATGGCAGGGAGAAAGTTACACCAAGCCAACCGACAAGCTTGCGTTTGCTGAAAAGCTGGAGCTGGCACGGTTGGCAGTGTGGGGATGCTTCGTCGAGCAGCGTAGGCAGGTCCATCAAGCCGTTGCCGATGCAGTGGGCTGTTCGAAGAGCTCTGTTGACAACATGTATCTCAAGGGTTTCCGAACACTTGGCATCTACGAAACAACCAAGGAAGGCGCCGCTTCAAAAATCTTGCGTATGCAAGAAACTCCGCTCACTCAAGAGCAGGTGCAAGCAATGCGCAAGCTTAGGCACGAAAAAGACCGTATCCGGCGCGAAGCCAAGAAGTTGACTTCGAAAGCAAGTTCCGTCAACGAAGCTGAGCAAACTGAAGTTTCGGAACAAGAAAGTCAGCTGGAAGTTCCAGTTGAGCCGACCAGTATCGACCAGTTGAATCCGACGGCAGGCACGTCTCCACCTCAGTCGATTCCCGCTGACATCAATCAGTTGCTCCGTTCGCTCGTCGAGAAAGCACAGGCTGACGAAAGGCGCATCCACGAGCTGGAAACCCAGAATCTGGAAATCCAGCTTCGTTACGAGAGGGCTGAAGCCAGTGCTCTCAGTTTGGGTGCAAGTGTCGAAGCTCTCAGCAACAACAATGACGTCCTGCGAGCCAAACTGGAAACACCACCACCCGCAACAGTCGACCAAGACTTGGTCCGTCAAGCAATGAGCCTACTCCAGACCTGATAATTCGGTCAAATCTTGCATTTTCGCGTTTTTAGCGAAGGTGTCTATAATTTAATCCCTGGCCCTTAACCAGGTGCGTTTGCTGATTCAGCAGTCGAACACGGTACGTTTGTACGACTCCCTTTCCAGGGAATCAATCAGATGTGCCGTTTTTTCTTACCTAAAAACAACTGTTATTACATAGTATTGACAAATAAGACAAAATTTGCTATAATGACTTACGAATCGCTTATGTTATTTAACAGAGGTGATGAGTACATTTATAAGAAGAGGAAGTTTTAGAGTACTTTGTCTGTTTACGGATGGGTTTATTGTGGTTAATTATATTGACCCTAATAATCCCATCCGGGAAATCAACAGACAACTGAAAGGTTCCAATATGGAAACCACACTCGCAACACCCCGTCCCACCATCACCGAATTCCAAGACCGCGTCAAAGCCGTCGTCAACCACCAGTACTGGCCTCGAGTTCGAAACCAGTTCCACCGCGAGATCATCGAGACGGCACACGTTGACCTCCGAAAGGTTCATCCCAAGGAGCTCGAACGTTCGCTCGTCAAGGTTGAGAGTCTTCTCATCGAGATGACGATCATCAGCCGTCGTAACGGGCTGGACAAGGAGCGTCAGGGCACCGTCGTGCGCAAGTGGTACCGCTACTTCAAGCAAGATCGCCCGTCGATCGCGATGATTCTGGAAGCAGAACTGCCCGAACCCAACGAGTGTACACACGAGCAGCTCGATCAACTCAGGGCGTCAATTGACGTTGCCAAGCTCTGGTCGCGCGAACAGCACGAACGGCGCATGAAGGACCTGCAGGCAAGGTGCGATGATGCACAAGCGAACACCTACGTCTTCAAGGAGTTCCGGCTCGATCACCCCGAGGCTTACGCCTTGATCGTTACTGGTCCTGAAGACAACACCAACCTCAACCCACTCGTCGGCGCCCTCCGGGACTTCGATCGTCTTGAGCGAGAATTGGTCGGTACTCCTGAGCGTATCTTGCGCGACATGGGTGTGTCTACTGAAGAGGTTGGCAAGAACAACCGCAGCAAGGGTAGCAAGGCCAAGCGCCTAAACTGATTTTTAATCAGTAACCCGGGCGGGAGAAAACGTAGTATATCATCCAGATATAACACGGTGAGTTTGACTCTTTATTTCTCCCGCCTCCCGGCCCCCTCCTTTCACCAACACTCCTTCCTCTTCTTCTAACCCTATAAAGTTTTACACTAGATAATCTTAGTTATTTAATGCAAGCCTTTATGCAAGCATATTGACAAAGTACAAAGCTTATGCTAAAATGCATAAGTAAAAATAAAACAAAAAAACATGTCAAACTCACCAGAATCAGTCTCCATCAATGAAACAAACCAACCTCCATATTTGGAGCATTGGTCTCGTTTTGCTGATGAACAGATATTTCGTGCAGATTCACCAATTCGTGAAAATGAACAAATGCGTTTTCGTGCTCAGTGTGAAGAAAATGGCCAAAATTTAGTTAGCGCCCAAGAGGCAATGATAGTAGAGCCTAGTTATAAAAACGTACATGAATGGTATTCGCATCTCGGCACCACAAATACTCTAGAAGGCGCAGAAGAAGATCTTGTCTTTGCACTTAGTACAGTACTAAAAAGTCCTGAAGCGTCTAGACATAGTGACGATGCGCTACTATTAGCTGGAAATTTAGCACAAGAAGCAGGTCTGCTAAGTGATGGTACTGATGCAGATGGTTTTTTTGCGATTGCCTCAAAATGCTATGCATCAATTGTGCAACATAATAAACATGATCTAACTAATCCAATGGTTAGGCAGGCAATAGGATATAGCTTTGATACAACTTTTGCCCAGTTAAGCCAATCACGACTAGAAGGCAGAATATCTCAGGCAGATTTTGATAAAAAATACCAAGACCGACACGTTGAATTTATCCGATTTGGTAGAAGTTTAGCGGTCGATAAAGAATCTGGTGTTGGAGACGGTGAATTATTCGAAATATATGGAGAGATGCTCGTAAGGCACCGTCTGTGGGCAAGAGAAAGATTCGGCGAAGTAGAAGTTAGGCGCTCATTTAACGCTAGAGAAGACAGGCCAAAAGATGGTTTCCGTAAGGGTGGTCGTCATGTAAATCAAACCGGAGCATTACCATCTTATTCATTTGACCTTAAAGTTAGCGCCATGGATGGTTCTAATGAGGATGAACTACTTCAGCTCAAGGCAGATCATGACGATCACGGTCGTTACGCCATACCAACTGTTAGGTTGTTTATAAAAACCTCTCCAACTCCCCTAAGAGCCGAAACGGTTCGAATTGCTGACATTATGTTACATTCTTATACTTTTGAGGCCACTGAGCTAGAAGAAAAAGAGCTATTAGAAGCGGATAAAATGCTTGAACCATTAAGTATTTAGCTGTCTTTTAAAATAATTTCACCGGTTTCGGTGTAACCTACAACCTCTACTATTCCATTATTAGGATCGTAGGCAACAGCCTCTGAGACTACTGTAGTCAATACACGCTTAAGAGCCGACTCATTAGGTTCGGCTGTTTGATTATAATCTGGTGTAAATTCTGCGTTGCTCATATATAAATGTCTAAAAGTGGAGGAGGGCTTGATTTTGACGGTTTGTAATTGGTTTTAGACAAAGTAGCCTAAAATTAACAAACTGGAGCAAATGCTCTAAAAATCAAGCCCTTGGTCGCCCCTCAGAAAGAGTTTACATGCGTTAAAGCACTTCTTCCTCTTTCTGAGGAGCTAGGGTGTCCCAAGTGTTGTCAGGCGGCCCTGAGCACTTTGTTGGGACTGTCCCAAGTGTTGTCGGGTGGCCCCGGAACACTTTTGGTTGGGACGATCATTCGTAGAGAGGATTCACGAATGTGAATGAATCTTCTGATGAGACGGCGCGAGCGTCGAAGCTGTCTTCGGTGATGATGGCGGTCTTCTCGTCGTCTGAGAAGAGATTGGAAAGGTCGATTGCCGAAGCAAACAGGGTCTTCAGGACTTTGGTGACTTGAGCTTCTGTGACATCGGGGTTCATCTCGATGATGAGCTTGGTGTCGAACAACGTGATGTCGATGATTTCACCGGAGCCTTGCAAGCCACGAGCGGAAGCAAGAAGCCATATGCGTGAAGAGACGGTGTTCTTGATGTTTGCGTAGCTCAGCTGCACGATTGTGCCGTCACGAAGTTTTCGGATTTGGGTGACGACGAAGGTTGCCTCGAAACATGGAACAACGTATTCGGTCTTCATGTGAATCCTCCTAAGGATGTGGTAAGGTGCTATCTCTGGGTTGAGATTGGTAAATAATACGCTTAAAACCGCTAAAGTTCAAGTATATAATTGCAAAAAGTATAAAAATGTTCTAAAATAGGGCTATGAACCACTGTCCAGAGAATGCACCAATCGAAGATTCGTCTGAATCATTTGACGATTTAGTTCAGCGCGAGGCGGAGCTACGCGTTAGTGCTTTGCAACATGTAACCGATGTTTATCGTCAGGCTCTTTACGGACCAGACCCAAATAGTTATTTGCAAGGATTTAGCGTACAGCCTGTTCCAGATTCGCTAGGCTTTAAGATGGATTCTAAAAAACCGTTTTTTAATGATGGTGATAATTCTCTAGAACCCTATCATTTAAGATTGTATGTACCAGCTGAAGAAGCTGGAACTGAATGGGTACAAAAATTTTGGGCACAGTATGAACAACACGGTAGCAAGAGCCCGTTATATTATGTTGATGCTGATCAATATGAATTAGTTTCAAACACCAACGATCCGACAGAAGAAATTCCTCGACTCGACCTAGAGTATGTTGAGGTCGAACAGGCAAGTATAGACAAGCTTATTGAGCATGAGGTACTAGGTCGAAAAGCAGCCATACAAGGCTTAAGCCGCTTAATTACTGCCATTCGTGACGATTATGAACTTGTTCCATTTAGGCAATAAAACTAAGTATTTTCCGCTTACGCTTGCTATAGATACGATTTTTAACTATCTTTAGATTAATAAAAGTCAGCGGAGCCAAAACTAACAGTGTCTGAACAATTTAGTAGCAATATAGAAAAATACAGAGATCCTAGCATTTCTGTATGTTGTGAAAACATCGCACAAATAGAGGAATTGTCATGGTCCGACAACTACTCAGTGCCAATTATCTATGAGATGGACATAGAGGGGCCTATAAACCAGGTCATAGTAATGCTAAAAGGCTCATCGGAAAAGGGAGGTGAGTTCGGGTTTGCTGCTCAATTAACACTAGAAGACCCAATTGCAGGCGAAGATGTAGAGGAACGCACAAGTGCAATTGTTTCGTTGATAGGATCGTTTGCAGATAAGTATTATGGTATTAATACCAGTGATAATGACAAAGGATATGTAGTCACATACACAGATCAGGATAATGATAGCTTTAGTTTTTTTGTTGGACTAGATAGCGATAATGACTCGATTTTAATCGGAACTTGTCGGATAGATGATATAGATAACGTTAATTTCGATAGTGCAGGTGATTTGCGGCATGGGTTAGATGCTTTTACTCCGTCATTTGATGCATTTTGTGAAATTTTAGAGTGTTTTATACAAGATTTCTATAAAGCTAGGGGGCACAACCAAGATTTGGTACTTAATTCGCTTATACACAGTTTTATGCCTGAGCTTGAATATCATGAAGAGGTTGATGAAGAAGTTGTTGAGCCAGACGAAGAAGTTATCGATGAACAACCCTACCCATTACTTCACAATATTGGCGGGCTAGAGAGTCAAAAACGAGAATTACAAGAATTTATAGATGAACTTAGGTATCCAGAAGTTTTGCAGGCATGGGGTGTTGAAAGACGAGGAGGTTTGTTGTTGTATGGGCCCTCCGGAACAGGGAAGACTATGATAGTACAATCTCTGGCTAACGAACTTGACGCAGAACTAAGAACTTTTTCTGCTGCCGACATACACGGCATGTATGTTGGTGACTCGGAAAAAGGGGTTAAGAAAATATTTAGTGATGCATCAGTAGTTACTGAACCAACAATCTTATACTTTAATGAAATTGACGGGATAATAAGTAGTAAGGGTGAAAATTCAAATTCAACAAATTTAAGAGCTGCTGCAGTTTTTAAACAATGCGCTGAAGATATTGTAAAGACAAACCCATTGGTTATATTGGTTGCCGATACTAATCATCCTGATAGGATCGATGATGCACTGCTTAGAGCAGGCAGATTTGATATGAGGCTTCATATCCCACTTCCGGACCTATTCGGATTGGCCGAGATAATTAATGACAAGATATTTAGGACAGTAACAACAACTGACAGAGATGTTTTTGATGTTCATGGGATCGAACCTAAAAAACTAGCTCAACTATGCGAAGGCATGAGTGGCACTGACATCGAACTAATTATTAAAGGCATGATTATTAGAAAAGCCTTAGAAGAGTTGCGAGCAGGGCAAACACCAGACCCAATTGATCAGCAACAGTTTATGCGCAGTATTCAAGCATATCGAACAAAGTAGTAACTAAAAGAGCTATTGACGAGATAATTAGCACTCGGGTATGATGAGTGCTGATTGGGGGTATTTACGAGAATTCCTAATCTTAAATTTAATCACAGAATAATAGGAGTAAATATGAACGTACCGATTTCGCCGTTAAATGATTATGTAGTTGTGGTTGTAGAACCTGCAGAAAGTAAAACCAAAAGTGGACTGTATTTGCCAGAAGCAGCAAAAGAGAAGCCGCAAGCGGCAACTGTTGTTGCAGTTGGTCCAGGTAAGGTGGGCGATGATAACGAAAGAATCAAGATATCTGTAAAAGTTGGTGACAAGGTTATTTATGGTGGTTATAGCCATACAGAGGTTAAGATTGATGGCACAAACTACGTGCTTGTGAGCGAAGACAACATTTACGCAATTGTTAATTAAGGGGAGAATATAATGGCTAAAAAAGTATTTTATGACGAAGACGCAAGACGTAGGGTTTTAGAGGGTGCACGGATTTTATACGAAGCAGTTAAAACTACTATGGGGCCAAAGGGTCGTAATGTTGTTATTAGCAAAAGTTACGGTGGTCCAACTGTTACCCATGATGGCGTGACAGTTGCAAAGGGTGTTGATATTGCAGATGTAGATGATGAAACTTTGGGTTATAAAGTTGGTGCCGAGCTTATAAAACAAGCCGCCAACAAAATGAATGATGTCGCAGGTGATGGCACTACGACGGTTACAGTACTGACTTATCATATTTTGCACGAAGCCAATAAGTTGATTGCTGCTGGACATAATCCAATGCTACTTAGAAAGGGCTTGGAAGCTGCAGCACACGACGTCATAAAAGCCCTCGATGGTCTAAAAGAAGACATAGTTGGTAAAAAAAGTCGTGTTGCAGAAGTCGCAACTATATCAGCTGGTGACGCCGAAATAGGTAAATTAATCGCTGATGTTATAGATAAGGTTGGAAAAGACGGTGTAGTTACTGTAGAAGAAGGCCAAGGACTTGATCTAGAAAGCGAAGTTGTAGAAGGTTTTACTTTTGACCGTGGATTTATAAGCGCTTATTTAGTGACTGACACATCACGCATGGAAGCTGTTCTAGATAAACCACAAATCTATATTACTGATAAAAAGATCAGCTCAATTCAAGAATTCTTGCCAGTACTAGAACGCGTTGCTCAAAGTGGTAAAAAAGATCTAGTAATTATCGCAGAGGATGTTGACGGCGAAGCACTTGGCACTTTAGTTCTAAACAAACTAAAAGGCGTACTGAATGTAGTTGCTATCAAAGCTCCAGCTTTTGGTGATAGACGAAAAGATATCTTGAATGATATTGCCGTATTAACTGGTGGTGTCGTTAACACAGCCGACTTGCATGAGACTTTTGATGTTGAAGGCGAAGATTACCTCGGTACCGCTCGTAAGGTAATAGTAACCAAAGACGAAGCTACGATTATTGAGGGTGGTGGTGCAAACGCAGCTGTTAAAGCGCGGGTTGCTCAAATTACTTCACAAGCTAGCTCTGCAAGTAATGAATACGACCGTGAGCAGCTAGAAAAACGCCGCGCAGCTCTTAGTGGTAAAGTTGCTGTAATTAAAGTTGGTGGGGCTACCGAAACCGAGATAGAAGAAAAGAAATTCCGAGTCGACGACGCCGTAGCTGCAGTCAAAGCTGCGCTTGATGAGGGAATAGTTGCAGGAGGTGGAGTAACACTCATTAATTTAGCCACAACAATTAAAAATTCTAGCTCAGAAGATGCCACTGTTACTGCCGGTAAAACAATACTTATTAATGCACTAGAACAGCCATTTAGGATTCTGTTAACAAATGCAGGGCTAAATGCTGACGAATGGTTACCTCAAGTTAAAAAAGGTAAGTCAGGACAGGGCGTAGACGTTAATAACCCTAGCAAACTAGTGGATATGAAGTCTGCTGGAGTAGTTGATCCTGCACGCGTTACAAAAGAGGCAGTCCAGAATGCCGTTTCTATCGCTGGTACAGCTATCACCATGGGCGCTTTAGTAGTCGATGTACCAGAACCTAAAGCCGCAGCTCCTGATATGTCAGGTATGGGCGGAATGATGGGAATGTAGGATTTTGAGAGGGGAACATCCCCTCTCAACGTGCCGGGCATCAGTAAAGCCGAATTCTAGGACTACACTCCCCTGAGTTTCGCTTGAAATTGGTGGAGTAAATGAGGCGGATTTAAAATCTGGCCTCATTTTTACTTTTGTGGGGTAGAATAATTGCAATGAGTGAAATAAGTAATTTTGATTCTGAGTTTGATTTTGGCACTTTGCAGGTTGATCTTAATGAAGGTATTAAGGGGGTAGAAGCGGATATGACTACAAATCTCCTTGGTATAATTCGTGTCATTCAACTAAACTCTAGTCCATTTATAGCTTTTGCAGAGATTTCTCGAGAAGCTGGCGATGTGGAGCTTAGGCGCCCCAAGTCAGGAAAGTAAAGTAAATATCTTGATGATGTTATTGCCTTAACTGCCAGAATATCGTACAATCATACAAAAGGGAGAAATTTGTGGCAGTATTCAAGAAAAAAAATAGCAATTCAGTATTACCAGAAGTTGATGAATACTATCAAGCAGAACGACGCGATCGTGGTTGGTTGGCTTGGTTGCTAGCAATTATTTCGGTTATTGTTGTAGTACTTATAGTTATTGCACTGTTTTTTGCGGGTCGTTGGCTAGTAGATACAATTAACGGCGACGATAATAATGAACAGGTTGGTGTGTCTGTTAATGATGGCGCAACAAATTCTAATGACGAAAACATAAAAGTAGATGGCGGAGCAGCAGAACCAGTAGTACCTGAAAACGAGCCAGAAAGTAAGCAGACGGACTCTAGTACCGGTAACCAGAACGACCAAGGTACAGTACAGGCTCCTGCTCAAACGGAAACCCCAAGCTCAACTCCTGTTACGGGCGACGACGAACTACCTAGCACCGGTCCAGCTAGCTTGGTTAGTACATTTTTGGCCGTAAGTATTGTTGCCGGTGGGCTACATTACGTAGTTAGCCGCAAGCGAATTTCCAACTAAACCTACTATTTTTATTTACTAAGCTTAATTACTCGAGTTAGCAAAGTAATTGATTTCATTGACTATAGCTAGAAGTGCTTGAGCTTTAACCTGTTCGTCTGAAATTGATTGTGCTGCTTCGTAGGCTACTGCTATAAGTGATTTATCATCTGTTGCCTGAATCATCATCATAGTAGTGTTAAACTTTTCTTCAGGTGTCTGATTGAGGTGAGATATTAAAGGTGTTAATTGTTGCAAAGCTTGTTGCTTGATATCATCTAGGCCTGAACCGCTGCTTAATCCACCACGACCAGTAAAAACCTGTGGCATTGCATCTTCTGTCATTATTGAAGAAGCAACCTCCGGAGTGTCGGTATTTTCGGTAGGCATATCTTCTACCACGTGCGTACTAAGATCTGTATATCCCATATTTTCTGTTTGAGAAGGTTCAGGAAATTCTGGTTGCATTGGCTCAGGTACTGACTCTGAGTATGATTCTTCCATATTAGTTGTCGGTAGTGGTTCATCAACTTGAGCTTCTGGTTCTGGTAAAGAAACTTCAGGTGGTTCAGGGGCTGAAGGAGCACCAACCATATCGTTATATGCAGGGCTAATATGTGGTTGTTCGCCTGCATCAGAAGCTGGTTCTGTAGTTGCTTCTTCTGTGGGTTGTGCTGCAACTGGATCTGTCATTATATAATCTTCAACTGGCACGATAGTAGAAGCTACTGATGGTGCTTGAGCTGCGCTGTTGTCTTGTGCTTGAGAAGCTGGCAATACGCCATCGATACTTACATTTTGATCATTTGTTGCGGTTGTTGTTTGATCAACAACAGGTGCTACTTGATTATTGTTATTTCCAAAAATTCCCACCACTTTTCTCCTGATATGCTTAGATCTATTCTAATATTCCTCTACAATGTAGCATAAGCACTATTATTTTTATATAGGGAGATCAAACAAGATGCTAGATGATTTAAAATATATCCACGAGAAAGATGCTCAAGACGCGCTTGGGATTGCTGAAAAACAGTGGCAACAGTTGGAACACGTGTTTGATTTAGGTGATTGGCAAACAGATAATACCAAAATCGAAAATATTGTGTTTGCTGGAATGGGTGGTTCTGCTCTAGCCGCACTCATTAGTCAATCTTGGCCCGGATACAACCTGCCTTTTGAAATCACTCGTGAATATCAAATTCCTGCGTATGTTTCAGAGAAAACCCTTTTTATTGCTAGTAGTTATTCTGGCAATACTGAAGAAACTATAGAAGCCCTGGAACATGCAAAAGATAAAGGAGCAAACATTGTTGTTATTGCTTCTGGCGGTAAAATGCAGGAGCTTGCACAACAGTACGGCTATCCGTTTGCGCAAATACCAAACGGTATGCAACCGCGTCACGCGGCTCTGTACAGCCTTAAAGCACTAGTAACGGTACTCGAACGAGCTGGATTAGTTGCAGCAAATAGCGCGGAAGCTTCATTACATCAAGCTAGTTTATTTATAAAAAACGCTGTTATGTTATGGCGCCCCGACGTTAAAACTAGTGATAATCCGGCCAAGCAACTAGCACTTGAACTTAGTGGTAAATCTCCTGTGATTTATGCCGGTCCAGAATTATGGCCAGTTGCGTATAAGTGGAAAATAAGTATGAATGAAAACGCCAAGAACGTAGCCTGGTGCAATGCTTTCCCTGAATTTAATCATAATGAATTCTTGGGTTGGACATCTCATCCTGTTGATAAGCCATATGCAGTAATTGAGCTTAAGAGTAATTTAGAATACCAACGAGTAACAAAAAGGTTTGAAGTAACTAATAAACTACTAAGTGGTAGATGGCCAAACCCACATGTCGTAGAAGCTAAAGGAGGAACGCTACTTGAGCAGTTGCTGTATGTTATTGCTATGGGCGATTTCGTATCTATTTATTTAGCACTATTAAATGGTTTAAACCCAACACCAGTTGATTTGATTGAAAAGTTCAAAGCTGAACTGAATAACTAGATTATTTTAACTTCTTTGATCATGGACAAATCGCTAAAGACGATTCGGATTGATATAATCAGTCATTATGAATCGAGTTGTAGTTATTGGTTGTCCGGGTGCTGGTAAGACTTATTTTTCACGCGAATTAGCAAGAAAAACTGATTTACGGGTTATTCATATGGATGGTTATTTTCATGAGGAAGATAAAGATTATTTGAATAATCGTGAAGCCTGGCGTGAAAAAGTGAGGGAACTCGCCAAAGACGATAAGTGGATTATGGAAGGCAACTATAAGTCCGATACTTTTGACATTAGATTCCCCGTTGCTGATGTAATTATTCATATGGACTTTCCTAGGTATATAACAGTTCCCAGGGTTCTAAAACGTCGCGTACAGTATAGAAATAAACACAGGGAAGAAATGCCAGATACATGGGTAGAGAAAATCGATCCAGCCTTTTTTAAATATGTGCTTCGCTATCACAAAGCAGATCGTCCCGATGTTCTTCGTCGCTTAAAAGAGTATCCCGATAAGAGGGTAGTTACTTTGAAAAGCCCAAGGGCTGCTAGGCGTTACCTCGGATCACAATAGAGCAATAAGATTATTCTTGTACGAGTACTTAGATACCTGGAATGCCTCTTTCAAGTAGATCTTCTTTGGTTTCGAATTCTAAATAGTTTTGAGTTAGTTCTTCACCTTGCGCTATATCACGCTCTGCAACTAAATAGGCATTTTCGTAATTTTGGTCTTGGGTTAGGTTTGCCTCAGTAGGAATGGTTTATGAATTTTGAAACATCAAAATCTACGTGCCACATTTGTGTAGGCTGGTCAAAAAAACCCCACCACCTTAACTCAACTTTTTCTTTTTCACTTAATTTATCGAATTCTGTTTGAGTAATATTCAAATCGAGAGCGGGGCTGGCCGTATATATCAATTCATCTTTTTTAATGTCTTGGTCAGCAAATAGTCCAATACCATGCTTACTAGAATTATCTAACTTATATTTGATATGAATCATATCAAAAGTATATCATTCAGCTCTTTTGAATAAATTAAGTCGACCTAAAGCTATTTGTATATAATTGTTTTAAATGATATAATATAGTTATAGTTTCACAACTCGGTGAATCTCGATGTGCTTGGCAATGCTAGGTACACACTTTTCCCTAAGGAGGGAGGTGATTTAATGTTGGAAAGATTTGAAAACGCGTGGTTTGGTCTGGTGATTTTCATCATTGCTTGGTGCATTTTCGGCATCGCAGGCTTGATTCCTTGGGATTACTCCCAAGTAGATCCAAACTGGGAATGGCATATGAATACTCATAACGCTTGGTTGGCTTGGGGACTTTTCGTCACCCTTGCTGCAACAGCTTTTGGGTTCTTTGCCTACGCCGTCAAGCGTTGGACTGACTAGCCAGCACTTCAATAACTCTGCCCAGAGTATAAATCTTACGCAAGTAAGAAAGTGGTTAATGGAGAAATCCATTGTCTGCAAGGGCAAGCTATCATCTGGCAATAGATAGCTTGAGCGTACGGTCTCGATGAAATGTTAGTCTAATACCTAACTATAAGTTGAGAATAAGGCGTAAGCCAAGGGGTAGTTGAGAACTATATTTTATATATTTTTCCTACTCCTCAAAAAACGTCAATGAATATTTTTCATTCTGATGAGTCTAATTAAAGACGAAACGTTTTACTATTCGTAACGCAATGATTCGATGGGGTCTTTGCGGGCGGCTTTGATTGCTGGGATTGTGCCAAAAATAATACCCACAACTGCCGAAACGCCGACTGCTACAGCAATAATTTGCCATGTTACGGCCGGTTGCAAATCTGTTGTTATCCTAAAAACTGCGTTTCCGAGTAGGGCTATAAATACACCAATCACTCCACCAAAGACACTAATTACAGCTGCTTCAATTAAGAATTGGCTGTATATCTGGCGATTTGTGGCGCCCAAGCTTTTCCTGACACCAATTTCACGAGTACGTTCAGTGACGCTAACGAACATAATGTTCATTATTCCAATACCACCAACCAACAATGAAATAGCGGCAACACCTGCTACGAATGTTGTTGCAATAGATACTGTATCCCGAGCTATTATTTCTGTTTCGCTAGATTTTAATACAGTGAAGTCGGCTTGTCCGCCGTGAGTTATTAAGAGCTGGCTATTGGTGGCTTGAACTAGAGATTCGGGCGAAACATCTTGTTTGGGTAGTAGCATTAACTGATAGATGTTTGGTGCTCCGCCGGCCAAAGATTTAGCAACTGGAAATGGAATAAATATTGATTTATTAAGATCTGTAACGGCACTTAGAGGGTTGGTTTTAAACTCGTCAAACACTCCACCCACGATAAAATCCTGGTCTCTGATTGATATTAGTTTACCAAGTGGTACGTTTTCCTTAAATAATTCTTCGGCTACACGTTTACCCACTACAACAACATTAGTACTAGTATCATCAAAAAACGAACCATAGACAACTTGCTGGCCTAAAACTTCTGGTAATTTGGAAGTGCTTGCAATAATTGTAGCGTCTTTGTAAGTTTCGTTTTCGAAGTTTTTTACCTGTCCAGATATTGTTGCAAGTGGAACAACTACTTCTACATCTGGTAGTTTTTTTAATGCTTCAAAATCTTGTTCGGTTAAACTGTTGCTACCTAAGGCAGCGAGATAGTTTACGTTTGAGACATTTCCTGACTCGTCTCTTACGGCAATTTGTCCAGAACGGACAGTAACCAGCTGCTCGTTACCAGACTGATTAGTTGATGCAACCTGGCGTCTCACGCCTTCACCTAGCGAAACCATCATAATTACTGAGGCTACACCAATAATTATGCCCATCATTGTAAGAGTGCTTCTGAGTTTGTTGCTCCTGATTGATTCAAGAGCCATGCGTGTATTGGTATTAAAATGGCTGGTCATTTCTTAACCTTCTTTTTAGCAGGAGTTTTAGTCTTCTTAGCCTTGGGCGATTTTTTGGTCTTCTTATTGGTTAAATGTTTTCTGGCTGGTGCGGGCCGGCTAGGGATCTCATTTAGATACGCCGAAACACCCTCTAGTTGCTCATCTTCATCATTCCTGGGTTGTTCATCACCGCCACTACGGGCTCTTTTAGGAACCTCACCTAACTTAGTTGATTCGTCATAAACAATTGATCCATCAACCACGTATAAGACTCTAGTAGCATATCTGGTTAGCTCTGGGTTGTGGGTGACCATTAGAATTGTGCTGCCAGTAGAATGCAGTTCTGCTAATAGCTCCATAACTACTTTGCTACTCAAGCTATCTAAGTTGCCAGTTGGTTCGTCCGCGATAATTAAATCTGGGTTGTTTACTAGTGCTCGTGCAATGGCCACGCGCTGGGCCTGGCCACCAGACAACGCCTTGGGATAATAGTATTCACGGTCAGAAAGTCCTACACGTTCTAGTGCAGCTGCAGCCTGATTAAGTCTTTTAGTTCTAGACACTCCTTTGTAAGACAAGGGAAGGGCGACATTATCAAGCGCGGTTAATCTAGGCAATAAATTAAATGACTGAAAAATAAATCCAATATGATCCCTACGTGCTTTGGCCAATCTATTCGGCCTTAGTCTTGATACTACTCGGCTACTCAAGCTGTAAGTTCCATGGGTTGGACGGTCTAATAAACCGATTATATTCATAAGTGTAGATTTGCCAGAGCCGCTTGGACCCATTATCGCAACAAATTCACCCTTAGTAACTGTTAGGCTTATTTCATCCAAAGCGACAGTGGTAGCATTACCAAATCCATACAATTTTGATACTTCTTTGAGCTCAATCACAACAGACATATCTTATTACTATACGCATTTTTACTATCTGTTAGCAAGGTGTAAAAAATTTAATTATCAGATATAATGTTTTTACCAAAATAGTAAACTAAGTTTTTTGTTATTTAGATTATTGAAATTTGTACTTTACCTAGTGTATTTAAATGTGGAGAGGTCGCCTAGTGGCCTATGGCGCCGCCTTGGAAAGGCGGTTTGGGGGCAACTCCATCGAGGGTTCGAATCCCTCTCTCTCCGCCAAATTTAAAAACCCACCTGAGTGTGGGTTTTTAAATAACTATCTGGTCAAAATATTGGATTTAGCGTTTGCGGCGTCCGCTTAGTCTAGCTAAAAAGATTGACTCAACTAAGCTCCAGATAACTGCATTTGCAAGGAAAATAGCAGATGCAACACCTGTAACAAACAAGATATCTTGGCCAGTTCTAGAATCTACTAGACTTACTAATCCAGCTGTTAATAGTGAGAACACAATTAAGAATATGTAAATGTGCTGTAATTTTTGTCTTTCGTTTGTAGATTTATTCCACTCTAACACTGCATTAAACAATGAATTATACATCGGGTGAGTCTCCTATTTATGATAATAATATAACATTGTTTGTGTTAATTATCAACATAGTGGTATTACTATTTTGAAAGAGTGAAATATAGGAGCATAATGAAAATACAAGGAGATATTATGAAAACTAAACAAACGTATTTACTTATCGGCACAGTATTGAGTTGGGCAATTGGTTATTTGGGTGCTGATAGATTTTATAAAGGTGATGTAGCTTTGGGGGTTATCAAACTCATTACTCTAGGTGGCTTTGGTGTTTGGTGGATTATAGACGCAGCAATTTGGACCTATAATTTAGGCAAATCTCTTGATAATAAATAGTTAGATGTTTCACTTTTCGTCTTGATCTTAGACTCATCAGCATGACAACGTAGTCATAGAAGTGAAGATAACAGACAGATAGTTTGAGGGGTTGGCGGGAGCCGAATGCCTGGTTGTCCCAAACTGACTCTGCCTGTTATCCGCACTTTATCCTTTTTTGGTTTGAGGGTTTTTAGGCCATCATGGCTTTGATTGGTGATTCACGGATTGGTGCACGGAACTCCTCGGCAGTAAACTCACATTTTTCATGAGTGGCGAGGCAGGCGAAATTGCACCAACATTGTCTGCGTCCATCACATCCCTCAACCAGTGCCGATCCTCGACGAATTACAATGACGCGGGCGTCACAAACGTGTGGTGACTGTGGTTTTTGTCGGCGAAACGGGAATTTCATCGCTTCAGTTGCTCAGTCGACTGGGGGCTCTTCTTCATGATCATCTGCCGTTTCATCGACGTATTCACCGTTGAGCCGGTCGACGATCTCTTGCAAGAGCTCATTTGATAGGCCATCCGGCGGTACGATGATTGTACCGTTGGTGAGTACGAATTCTTCAAAGACAATTTCTCTACCCATGACATCGTTGATCAGTACATGAGCTTGTTCGATCCTGAAATCACCCTCTGCATCGAACGACAAATCATCGTCCCCATTCTGCCAGTTGATCTTCAGTTTCATATCTCTCCTTAGCTCACTCGCCACGGCAGGATGCCCTCTACAACTTTAGTAAAGTGTGTGTATTTGGTAACACACAAGGTGAGTAAGGAATCCAAAATAATGATTACGAACTCTTTACTAACCTTGTGCATTGATACACATTTAACTATCTATCTGCTTGTAAAATAACTACCCTAACATTCTGCTAAGGACCTAACAAGTTTAGCAATTATAGATATTTTGTCAATTTTATACTATAGTAATCCTAATTATTATATTGAACGAAGGGTGTAAGGTAGTAGACTAGAGTCATGAATATGTTCAAACCAACCAAGGCAACCAATGTTTCTGAGTACTTAGCTCAGGTACCTGTGGAGCGTCAAGCATCAATTAATTTCCTGCATGCGTTTATTCAAAAATCAGCCCCATCACTGAAACCAAACTTTGCCTATAATATGCTTGGTTACGGTAGTTTTACTTACAAGAATTATAAAAAAGAAACCGTAGAGTGGCCAATTGTTGCTCTTGCCAATCAAAAAAACTACATAAGTATTTATGTCTGCGCAATTAATGAAGATGAGTATATTGCAGAAAAAAACAAAGACCGACTAGGAAAAGTAAGTGTTGGTAAGAGCTGCATAAGGCTAAAAGAGTTAGAAGACGTAAATCTAGAAGTACTTGGTGAAATCATTAAACTAGCAGCAAAAAACCCAGGTCTTAAGGGCGATTAATAATGAATAACTGCATTAACTCAAGAGCTGATATAACACAGCTTGGTACCATTTTAGGAATTTGGGCGCATCCGGATGACGAAGTTTTTAGTATGGGTGGGATCATGGCAGCGGCTATTCAAAATGGTCAAACAGTTGCATGTATAACAGCAACTTACGGCGAAGCGGGTGTACAGGACGAGTCAAGATGGCCCGCCAATCAGCTAGCCCAAATACGTGAGAAAGAACTTGAAAACGCCTACGAAATACTAGGAGTACATAACCATCACTGGCTGGATTACCCTGATGGTAAGTGCTCTGAAATCGATGAAGCCATCGTAGTTCAAAAGCTAGTTTCTTTAATAGAACTATATAAACCAGACAGTATTATGACTTTTGGACCAGACGGCATGACCGGGCACGACGATCATAAAACTGTTTCTACCTGGACAACTCTTGCTAGAAACAAGGCTGGAAGTAAAGCAACAATTTATCATGCTATTCATACCTGCGCACAATACGATGCCCTAAAAGAGCTAGATGCTGAATTAAATATATACTTTAACGTCGAACAGCCTTGTACCTGTGAAGATACAGATTGTGCGATACATCTAGATTTAGACGACACGCTTTATGATCAAAAACTCAGAGCACTAAGGTCAATGCCATCACAAACAGAAGCAATGCTCACAAGGTTTGAATCAAGTTTACGGGTTAGTTTTGGAGTCGAGGCCTTCGTAAAGTTTTAGGCAGTTACAGATTTTGTTATCGAATCGAGCATGCTTTTTAGTTGAACTGAAGCCGTATCACCCTGGGCGGTGCCATCTGGGTTAATGTCTTTATTCAGAAATAAGCTAACTTGCGGCTCTACTAAACTGGATTTTAACCTAGTCATGATGTCGGTTAGGTGCTGCAATGCACTTGCGGCTCCACTCCAGCCATATCCAACCATAGCTACTTGTTTATCTAACCAAGGTTTAGCCATCCAATCTATAGCGTTTTTTAATGCACCCGGTATGCTTGCGTTATATTCTGGACTTAAGAATATTACTATATCTGATTTAACAACTAAATCGGTCCATTTAATAACATTTGTATCAGTTATAGAAAAGCTTTCATCATTAGGGGTGTTTGGCGCATCAAAGAAGGGCATTTGTAGTTCTTTAAGATCGGCTACAGTAAACTCCAGATCATTGTAGTTATTAAGCTCCGTTTGTAATTGAGCTAGGATATTATCAGCTATACGGCTACTTCGAACACTGCCAAGAACTATTAGGACTTTTTTCATATTATCTCCAGTTTTAATGATTTATAATTTTTTTGGATCTATTCCGCTTTTGGTGAGTAGGGGAGTGTTTAATTCATAGATTTTTTCGGTGCCAACTTTGCTTTCTAGCAATACTCCGGCATCTACTAATTTACTCAAGTGATGACTCATAGCAGGCTGGCTTAGCGAAGAGCATGTACTTACTTCAGCGCAGCTAGCTGTGTCGTCTCTATCACGCACCAACGTACGCACAATATCTAGCCGTGTTTTGTCAGCCAAGGCCTTAAGAATATTGATAGTGTTAGTTGGATTGCTCATACTCACACCATTATAGCTTAATTCAAATATTTAAATATGTAAATACTTAAATATTTAGACAAATCAGGTATATCAGTAAGAGTTGCTATAATTAATGTATATGAAACAAAAGAATTTTTGGGAAGGTGAAGTGTTGGTGCCGCCATTTGCCGTACCGTTATTTATAATAACTGGGCTATGTTTATTTTTTTACGCCATTAGGGTATTAGTTAGTGATAGCTTAGAGCTGTGGTTTCTAAACTGGAACCTAGTCCTGGCTTGGGTGCCTTTAATATTATCCGTTTTGCTAATAAAAAGTCTCAAGAAAAACCGTTGGCTTAGTTGGCAAAACCTAGGTCTTTCATTTTTATGGCTATTATTTTTACCAAACGCCTTCTATTTGGTTACAGATTTTGTGCATCTTGATGAAAGTGACAACTTATTATTTATGCTCGATACAGTACTACTGATGACCTATGCGCTAACTGGGTTAGTATTGGGCTGGTTTTCTGTATTTGCAGTACATAGAGAATTAAGAAAACGTCTGCAGGCAAATACAACCTATATAATTTTATTAATTATTTTTTTACTTTCTAGTTTTGCGATTTATTTGGGACGCAACCTTGGCTGGAACAGTTGGGATCTTTTGACTGACCCACTTGGGATAACACTTGATATACTTCAGCGATTAACTAATCCTGATAAATATTCAGATACTTACTCTATTACAGGGTTATTATTTATATTTATAACAGTTATATACTGGGCATTTTATTCTTTCATTAAAGCGGTTAGTCACAAGAACTAATCTGTTATACTTTACAGCATGCAACAGATTAGTGAGCTTATTGAGGCAAAAGTTTTAGAGCTTTTTGCAATTGAAGCAAGAGTTGATTTAACGCGCCCAGAAGAGCAGTATGGGGATTTTGCCACCAATATTGCCCTACAAATTGCTAAACAGCTTAATAAAAACCCTCGTGAAATTGCCGACGAAATTGCTAGCTCATTACATCACGACGAAATATTTAAAGCTGAAGTTGCTGGTCCTGGTTTTATTAATATTACACTCAGCGACCAAGGACTTCTTAGATTGGCTAACCAGGAAACTGCTAAGGGCAGAGAAGGCGCCGTAGTAGTCATAGAAACAAACAATCCAAACCCGTTCAAAGCTATGCATATTGGCCATGCTTTCAACTCAATCTTGGGAGATACATTGGCTAACTTTTTAGAGGCAAGTGGTGCTATAACTCACCGCGTCAGTTATCACGGGGATATTGGACTACATGTAGGCAAGAGTATGTATAGTTTGCTCAGGTTTGTGGAAGGTGATGCAGGAAAGCTTGATACGGTTCGACAAGAAGACCGAAATAGCTTTATATCTCGTATGTATGCAGAAGGATCGCAGGCCTATAAAGAGGACCCGAGCGCCAAAGCCGAAATAGACGAGCTAACTAAACAGTCATTTACCCGTGAAGATACTTTGTACTCAGCTGTATACCAAAAAGTTTTTGATTGGAGTTTTGAACAAATAGATATTAATGTTGCACGTCTTGGCAATAAACCCATCAAGAGACGATTCTTAGAAAGCGAAGCAGAGAGTAGTGGTGTAAGTATGGTCCGTGATAACGTTCCTGATGTTTTCCAGGAAAGTGACGGGGCGCTTGTGTTTAAGGGTTCAGAGCACGGCTCGTTTGATAATGTATTTGTCAGTAGTCGTGGCACGGGTCTATATGCGGCTCGCGATCTAGGCCTGATTAAGCTTAAAAACGAGCAGTTTCACCCGCGCAGGAGTTACATAGTTACCGCAGAAGAACAGCGATCATATTTTGTGGGGGTTATTGCCGCCGCAGAATTATGTTTACCCGACACAAATGGCCAGACTCTAAATATATCAACTGGCACTGTAAAACTTTCAACCGGCAAAATGAGTTCTCGTGACGGTGAAGTTGTTGAAATATCGTGGTTATTTGATCAAATAGCAGAGGCCATAAGAGTTCGCGGTGGTGAACCAGATGAAGCATTGATTGCCGGTGTTCTAAGATACGAATTTTTGAAAGTTCGCATAGGTAGTGATGTTGTTTTTGATGTTAACGAAGCTGTTAGTTTGCAGGGTAACTCTGGTCCTTATTTGCAGTATGCTCATGCCAGAGCCCGTAGTATATTGAGCAAAAAAGAACCGTCAACAGATCAAATCAGTGAACTCAGTGAAGGCGAGCGCAGTCTGGTGCGTAAAATAAGTGAATACAATGTAGTAGTTATCAGGTCCATTGAAGAGTTGATGCCGCACCACATCGCCAATTATTTGTACGAACTCGCCCAAGAATTTAACCGCTTTTATGAGAACAATCGAGTAATAGATGATGGGAGGCAAGACGTGCGACTCAATTTAGTTAATAAGTACGCTAACACTTTAAAGAATGGCCTAGATTTATTAGGAATATACGCCCCAGAATCAATGTAAAACTGTAATTAGGAGTAAGAGTTTAATATGAAGAAAGATAAAAAAGATCACCCAACAAGCAGCGAAATAGCTCATGATTTAGTTGAAAAGGCTAAAGAAGAGCTAATTATTCAAGAAGAAAAACGTTTGAAAAAACAGGCCAGGGGATTCACTGATTTTATTCGTGAACAAGGCGTAGTTGGCTTAGCGGTTGGTTTGGCGATTGGAACTGCATCGACATTGTTCGTGAAATCAATAGTTGATGGAATGATAACCCCTGTTGTTGGATGGTTGTTGCCTGGCGGTACCGATCTCAACAATATGTATTATTGCCTAGATACGGGTGCTAACGGTGAGTGTATAAACAGGCTTAATTACGGTGCAGTAATAAGTAGTTTTATAAGTTTTATTGCAGTTGCTGCCGTTATATATTTTGTTGTCAAGGGTCTAAAGTTAGATAAGCTAGATAAGAAGAAAGAAACCAAATAATAAACTCAGCAATATATATGATTCGTCAGGTATTATTAAGTTGTGGAACAAGAACAAAAAACTATTAGCCCGAAGTTAGAACCTGAGACTGGTTTTTCTTTACATGAACACGACCAAAATACTATGAAAAAAAAGTCTCGCAAGAAACTGATAATTATAGCCAGTGTATTAATTTTGCTTGTAATAACAGGTTTGTTTATATTTTTTATAACTCACGAAAAGGCTAGTGCGCCAGATGTTAATATTACCAATTCTATAACTTCCGATAGTCCAATTGATTCAACCACAATTGAAATGTTTGCAACCGGTGACTGGATTGCTCATGATGCAATTAATGCCGAAGCCGAAACAAACGGTGTATACGATTATTCGGCAATGGTTCAAGACATGCTGCCGTATTTGAAAGCAAATGATATTAATTTTTGTAATCAAGCAACATTAGCTGGAGGGGAAGAGTTTGGCATTACAGGCTACCCGATTTTTAATGCGCCCCTAGAGTGGATTGGTGGCATGAAAGGTCTTGGCTGTAATGTAATTAACACTGGCACAAATCATACAAACGACAAAGGACAGGCTCCTATTACCGCACAGCTTGACGAATGGGATAAGCAAAATGTACTGGCCGTTGCTGGTTCAAATCGGAACAGTGAAGAACAAAACAAGGTACGATACTTTGAGGTAAAAGGCGTTAAGTTTGCCTTTGTTTCCTATAGCACTTATTCAAATGCCCCTAATCCAAATCCATATAGTCTAAATAGATTTGCTCCAGAATTATATGAGCCACAAATCAAAGAGGCGACAGAACAGGCTGATATAGTGATTGCCAGTATGCGTTGGGGCACAGAATATTCGTCTGGAATTAATGCAGCTCAAGAATCGGCTGCGCAAACCTTAGCTAATCTAGGGGTCGATATTGTACTAGGCCATGGTCCTCATGTTCTAGAACCTGTAAAACGATTAACGGGGCAGTCAGGTAACGAAACCATAGTTTGGTATTCGCTCGGCAATTTTTTGAACGCCCAATTAGAAACAGAAACACTAACTGGCTGTGTAGCTACATTTTCGTTTGATATTGCCAGCAAGAAATTAACTGATTCTACCTGTTTTCCAGTTTATCAGCACTATGAATGGAGTGCAGAAGACAAGGCAGCCGAGCGGTTATTAAGTCGTAGTAATTTCCGTATCATGCCGCTTTATAAAGCCGATGAATGGCTAGCAAAATCCCAACTTACCACAACCGTACAGGAACAGATGGATCGTATTCAAAATATCGTGAACACATATACAAAAGTATCTGTGCAAGACTCAGACGGCTTATAAATAATCGGGGGCTGCGGGGAGTTCAAAAAATTCTTCGAGAGTACTGACTCCAGATTTTTTCATTTCGGCAGCTAATTCTTTGCCTACCCAACGCATATGCCAAGGCTCGTATTGGTAGCCAGTAATTGCCTGTTTACCGTCTGGATATCTAATAATAAAACCATAGCTATGGGCGTTTTCTTTAAGCCACGCGCCTTCGGGCTGTGAATAAAAGCAAATCTCAAGATGGCAAGTTTGTGTAGCGTTTGTGGCGTCAAACGATAGTCCGGTTTGATGTTCTGACGTACCTGGGCGGGCACTGTAGGTATCGGCTGCTGCTTGGCCGTCCTTTGCAACGTATGAGTTGTAAAACTGTCTTTGCAAAGCTTCTGAACGGTATCCGCTTCCAAAAACCAGTGTGATATTATCTAGTTTGGCGGCTTCAAACATCGATTTTAGGTCGGCTGTAGCCTGTTTACTGAACTGCATTTGTTCTTGGCTTTCGCCCAGGCGCAACTTTACATCAGGTACTGCTAAGTCATTAGGTATATATCCAGACGGCAGTGGTCTAGTTTTATTGACCACCCACCACGGGCTTGCAGGCTCATTAATCGAATAAAGCATACTATCAAAAAATTCTTGGTCGGTTTGATTAGCAGGGTCTTGGTTGGTTGTTTGTTGAGAATTCTGATCTGTTGCAGAGCTATTTTCTTCGCCAAATACATCCTGAAATTTGAGCACACCATAGTACATAGCAACTATTAGCAAGATTATTCCTAACGGAATTAAAAACTTCTTCATCCCGTTATAAACCACTCAACCTTACTCGTAAAAAATACGTATGAAGCTTGGAAAATATTTTTACCGTCAATTGTTTTATAGTTTTCGCCTGGTTTAATACGGGATTCATATACATATTGTACAATAGTGGTAACTATGGGAATAGAAAAGATACAACCAACCAAGCTACTTTGGATGGATTTAGAGTTTACTGGCTTTGAATACGGCAAAGATATTATCCTTGAAGTGTCAGTTGAAGTTACTGATTTTAACTTTAAAACACTAGGTTCTTATGAGGCACGTATTAAAAATGACCCCGGTTATATGGTTGAGCGTATGAAACTCAATACATTTTGGCAAGATCATCCAGAAAATCGTGATAATTTTTTGCAGCACAACGATGAAGGTAAGTCAGTAGAAGATGTAGAAAAAGAGCTGATTTCGTTTATAGAGCAGCATTTTGGCTCAGAACCAGCAATACTTGCCGGCAATTCTATACATTCTGATCGTTCAATGGTGCGTTCCTGTTGGCCTGCGCTAGATCTGCGCCTGCATTATCGCATGTTAGACGTTACAAGTCTCAAAATCATCATGCAGGGCAAGTTTGGGGTCGAATACGAAAAGAGCAATACTCACAGGGCTTACGACGACATACAGGAATCTATTGCCGAACTGCAATTTTATCTAGATTGGTTACAAAAACATGATTGAAAACCTAGATCACAAAGTAGTAGAAGAATATATATTGTCGATGCCAAACGCACGGCTAGATTACCCATTTGGCAAGGAAGCAGCTGTCTATAAAGCGGGTAATACAGGTGATGACAAAATGTTTGCTCTCATCGCAGAGGGTTCAAATCCGGTTAGGCTAAGTCTTAAATGTGATCCACAGTTAGCAAAATTACTACGCGAAAAGTATGAGACTGTTATGGAAGGCTATCACCTGAACAAAAAGCACTGGAACACGATTTTACTCACCGGGCAGCTGCCTTGGGACGAGGTGCAGGCGTTAATTTTGCATAGTTATATTTTGGTTACTGAGGGCGAAGATGCCCACCAGCCTAAAGCTTGATAGTTTTAATCAAAGGTAAAACGGCATCTCTTTGTTTATTTAAGCCGTCAGGGTACTCATCCACTCCAACAAGAGGAAATTCTATTAAGTAAGAATTTTCTGTAGTGGTAAAAGCCACATAATATGAGTAGCCATCACCTTCACCTTCTTGACCATATATTGCCGGCAAGTCATTCACGGGTGTTTTAGTAAATTTAGTATATTCACTTTCTACGACTTCTTTTTCTTGGTCAATTTCAAAGTACTGCAGCCATTTATTTTCTGATCTTTTATATAACAAATTAATACTATATAAATCTCCAAAATTTTTGCCCGTAAGCTTGGTGTTAACAGGTGTTGTTATCACATTAATTCTTGATGCATCCCAGTCTTTAGGGTGATAAAACTGTACATTACTACTTTTATACGTGTATGGTACCCAACCTTCAGGGTATGTATCATCAGCAGCTTCTTGTTTGTTTGCATCTGATTCAATACTATCATCTTTGTCAGTAGATAGTGTTGTGGCCGACGAACTGTTATCTGTATCAGAGTTGTTTTTTAGTACAAACACCCCAATTCCTGCAATAACCGCAACCACACTAACAATGATAATTACTTCTGCTACCGCAAAGCCATTTGTATTCAATTTATTCATAAGCATAAGCTTAACATGAACTGATTTTTATAAACACCGCAGGAGATAATGCTTTATCTACTATGGTGTTTGCGGGAGTCGGAGAAAAGGGATTGTTTAGGTGGGTGATTGAATCACTCAAATACATATCTTTTCTCCGCTCCCGCTTTAAGTTCTCTGTTATTGCTTCGTGAAAAGCAGTTCGTACATACACAATACGATGAGACCAATGGCCAAAAGCACAAAGGGGATCATGAGAATTTTACCCAACGTGGGGTCTATCAATGTTCCCAAGAACTGAAGTGCCAAACCCAAGAGAACGGCAACAATGAAGAGTCGTTGTTTCATCGTTAGATGAAATCTCTTGGACGCAGTCTTGTTGCTTCACGAGCGAGCTTGTGATCGCTGGGTTGACCGAAGGCAAGGTCGTATACATCGCTCAGTGAGTCGACGTCGTCGTCCTCATCTGGATAATCGCCTTCTTCTTCGTCGGTAGCCACGAGGTCTTCTTCGTAAACATGCCAGTCTTCTTCGAGCTCAGCAGAAATTCTGTTGAGCCATTCGGGATCGTCAAACCTATCGATTGTCGTCATCTTGCTTGCTCCTTTGGGTAGGGTTTCATCGTCAGATGAGGTTGCTCAGTGTGTTGACATCATCTTCTGTCCAATTCACGGTCCATTTCGATTTCCAGTGCAACACGTGCTTGCCAATCAGCGTTGCTCGCAAAAGCTTGCTTGCGCAAGGCAAGTTCGGCTTCAGCTGCTTCGATGGTGGTGAATGCACCATGGCATGAATTGACCAAGTCATTGACTGACGCGGCCCTCTCCCATCCGGTTTTGTACCGAATTTTGATCCATGGTCCATATTTTGGACTGTACTTGACACCAGGCCAACAAGAAACTTCCTCTTGAGCATCGAGGTACAAAAACTCCTCGATACCATCAGGCGCGCCTTGATAGCTGGTGATGCACCAAACGGTGTCTCCCGGCTTGAATGTGGCCATGAACTCTTCAACGCTGTGAATTGCGGTCATCTGCTTGCTCCTTGGTTGGTTTCGGTGGGTGTTGCGTTGCTGTTGGCGATGTCGGTCATAGCGATGACTTTCAGGTCAGCAATTCGACACTGCAAGAGATGTTGGATTTCAACGTACTTTCCAAAACGTCGCGACCATTTGATGATCAGGTCGACAGTCCGGCCGTTGAAGTACAAGATGTCTCGTACGCGCTGATCGGGGAAGAGTGCTTCGACGAGTGCATCGACTTCTACTTCATTGCATTGACCCAGGTCTACTGTCTGCACTTTAGTGCCGTAGGGTTTGATGTACACGCTGTACGTGGTCATTTCGTTTGCTCCTTTGTAGTGGTCAGGTCTTATCATTTGAAAGAAAACAAGCATACTGTCGCAAAGAACAGAAATACGTTGCCAACGGTCAAGCTGATTGCACCACCACGCAATTTCCCTTCCGAGAAGAGAATCACGCCGAGAGCGAAATACAAGAACGCCACAAAAATACTGGCGCAAAACAAGAAGATTTCGAATCCTGACATTTGGTATTGCTCCTTGGTTCGGGATCTTTCGATCAGGGTGGGTTCCAGAAGTTGTAACTGGAGCACAAACCATTTACGAATAACGGTCTATATTCCAGCTACAAATTCAGCAATACCTGTCAGACTAACAGGGTATATAACAGAGAGCTTATTAAGTTACGTTTTTAGGGAGTGTTCTCACCTAAAAACCTATAAATTGTAGCATAAAAACATCAAAATGTCAATGTATAAACGTACTTGTAACACTGATAAACACCACAAAAGATAATAACTTATCTACTATGGTGTTTGCGGGAGTGAGGATTGAGTAAGATTGTTTTTATAAACGATTGCTCGTTTCAATCTTTCTTTTCTCACTCCCGCGAAGTTTTCTGTTAGCCCTTGGGAACGCAACCCTCGACAACACCGTTGTCTTCGAGGATGGTGTCGATATTGGGCATCATGCTGAGTGGACCGAATTCCCAACCTCGAGTGGTGACGTCGTAGCTGTGGCAGACTTCAATGTCGCCAAACAGATCAGCACTGTCGAAGCGCCGACTCGAGATCGAGAACCAGATGTCTGCAACAGCAAGCGTAGGGCCGTCGGTGTAGACGCGGTAACTGCCGTCGCTGCCGCCGCGATCCTTGTATTCGACGATGATCGTCCGTTCTTCGGTGTTGGTGTAGTCGAATATGAGTACGCCGATGCCGATGATCGCGACGATGATTGCCACAAACACGGGAGCGGAACTCATGGAGTTGTCGAACCAGAAGAAGCAAACGACGAGCGTTGCGATGATGATGAGGATGACCAGGAATGGCATTATATTTCCCTCCAAATGGGAAACTTGCAAAGAGGACGGAATTGTCCCTAAAGGTACTTGCTACCTTTTCGAATGTTTGGGGTACAAACTTTCGAGCCGACTCTTTAATAACAATAAAGAACCGAGCTCGAAAGCTCGACACATTTAATCATCAACACCGTTTTCGCATCATATGGTACTAACAAAAAAACTTGTAAAATTGCGTTTCGGGAGTAATCTCACCGAAACCAATACATTGTAGCATAAAAGTGTAAAAAAGTCAATGGTTATATACGTAGATTTACAGGGATAAAGCAGCGTAAATAGTCTTAGAAAAATCAGCTATTGGTGCAGAAGAGCCAGAGCCTTGTCCCAAAATTGCCACAACAAACACGCGTCCATCTGGCATGGTCATTATGCCAATATCGTGATAATTCTGATCTTCGTTCCAGCCAACTTTTGTTTCCCATTTGGCTTCTGGCGCTCCGGTTTGAAGACCGCGCTTGAACTTGACTTCTTGAGTGAGCATGGCATCTAGTAAAAACGCCGTGTTTTCATCATTTAAATCACGTTTGTTTACGATGTGTTGCAGGATCAGCGCAGAATCTGAGGCCGAGGTACGTATACCGTTAAAGAATGTGCCTGTCATGCCCATATCTTTGACCCGTTGGTTTAGTGTAGCTTGGCCAATGTCGGCCATCATCGCTTCGCCGCAGGGGCTATTTGATTCACGAATCATTTTGTCTATGCATTCTTTTCTGGTAAATCCACCGGTTAATATTTCGTCTGGGTTCATGTCGCCGTTTTGGATATCTAATAATGACAGGTAAGCGACATAAATTTTGTACAGACTGGCTGCAAAGATGACCTCATTCGGAGTATTCTCTGCGATTGTTTGCTTGCTTTGGGCGTCGTAAACAGCAATGCTGTAATCGGCTGATTGGTTTTCTACCCAAGTGTTTATAACTGGCTGGAGGTCTGGCGAAGTATAAACAGGTTTGGATTCGGCAGGATCTGTAACAGTTTGGCTTGAAGTAGCTTGGGGTGCTTCAACTTTGTTTTTTTGACTAAAGATAAACCAGCTCACGCCAACCGCAATTAAAACCAGCACGCCAACAAAAAGCCAGCGCTTGGAAACGGATTTTTTGCTTTGTTTGGGTGAATATGAGTAGTAGGCCATAACTAGTTAGATATTATACCTGTTAAAATATATACATGCAGACGTATAGTTATGATTCTGGGGTAAAACCACGCCGCAAGCGTATATATATTTATATTGCATTAGTAATTACCCTGATTGTTTTGGGAATTGTAATAGTTAGATATTTTGCACCAACAAGCGTAGAGCAGTCTGTAAATCAGCTCCAGTTTGACGACAGTGTTTCAGAATCAGAAAAAAAGATTATTCAGGACGCAATCCGTGAACAGAATATTTCTGTAGACGGATCGGTTTCGCTTGGTGTAGAAATGTCATATGCGCCGGGTGTATCGCCAAACCAATACCTAGAAGCATATTTACCAGTAACAGCTTTTTATAACTCCAAGCAGAATGTTAACTCTGGCGAACTTGGAAATGAGCAATTATTTATGCCCAGCAGTACTGATGCCAAAGTTAAATCCGATATAACTAAGTTTGTTGATGCTAACAAACAAGATACTAGCAATATAACCATCGGATCTGTAGAAAATATTGAGACAGAAATTTCTGATAAAGAAATCGCACTTATTCCAGCCTCTTTACTTACAGATAAAGTGAAGCTATTAAAAATGGATGAAACAGGCTATTATCTTGATGCATTTAATACTGGCGCTTTGTTTCGTTATGCAACATTCACTGGGGATTCCATAGATCAATTAGCTAGCCTTAAACTTAACGATCTGCCCACTAAAGACAGGGTGTTTAGAGTAAACATGACAGGAGTTACTGCGCTTACAAGAGTGATGCAAAAGAAACTGGCTACAGTTAGTGGTCCACTTTATTTTAGCGAATTAATTGGCGACTTTTTGGCTGATGCAGATATTACGCATGTATCTAATGAAGTTTCTTTTAGGGCGGGCTGTCAGTACAGTAACACCCTGTTTTGCTCACCACCTGAGTTTATAGAGACTCTCAAAGATAGTGGTGTAGATCTGGTTGAACTAACTGGTAATCACAATAACGATAACGGCAGTATTTATAACCAAGAAAGTATCAATTTGTATCGTAGTTTGGGTATGGCTACATTTGGTGGTGGAATTAATTCCGCTGAAGCTGCCAAACCTTATCTTGCCGACCAAAAGGGAAGCAAGGTTGCATTTATTGGTTATAACATGGCTGATGGGGCTGGCAGTGGAGCTATTGCCGGCGAATCTAGCGCCGGTGCTAATTTTTATACAGAAGCAAAAGCCGAATCCGATATTCGAACCGCCAAACAAAACGCACAGTTTGTGGTTGTAAATATTCAGTATGCCGAATGCCAGGCGTACCCGACTGGTTATGTAGAGTACCCAGAGTGTGATGGTCCAATTGGTGGCCAACAAGAGGCATTTCGTAAAATGATAGATTTGGGTGCTGATATGGTTGTAGGATCTTCTGCGCACCAACCTCAAACCTACGAAATTTATAACGGCAAATCAATTTACTATGGGCTTGGTAATTTATATTTTGATCAAACTCAGTGGCCAGGTACAGAAAGAGGCATAATACTAACTCACTACTTTGTTGCTGGTAAACTAATCCAAACAAAATTATCACCAACAAGGTACGACAAAAGCCTACAAACACGCCTTTTGGATGATGCGGAATCTGTAAAACTGTTGGACCGCCTAAATGCTGCTAGGTAAAGCACGGGGTATTAATTTGTTATTTAATGCCCAAAATAATAACACTACTTTTGAAGCTATTTTCTAAGATTTTTTTGCTTTCATCGCTGACTGCAGATTTGTAGGCAGTACTAAGATCTCGGTTGTAGGCAACTAATGATTCGTTAAGAATTCTATTAAATACTTCATCAAAACGGTTGTTGGTAGCGGCAGCCTCGAGTTCTGCATCAACAGATGCCTTTTTGCTCAGTGCCAACTCTTCTTTTTCTAGTTTTGCTCCTCTAGTTTCAAGATAGGCTATCAGCTTTTGCTGTTGTGTAGTAGTGCTAAGACTGGCGTTGTAGGCTAGTGCACGTATTTCAGGATCGTTGGCTTTGGTTTTGCCTAAATCGGCAACTCGTATTAGTTCCTGTTGCTGAAGTGCTAAATCTTTAAGTCCCTGTATATCGCCTTTGCCTGCATTAGCAAGAATTGTGCCAACAACAGATGCGATGATAATTAAAATTAATGCCCCTCCAGCTACAATAATTATGCGCTTTTTGAATGATCCACCACCCATGCCAGAGGTTTTGTTCGGTTGACTTGGGTTAGTTATAAAGTCGTAGGGGTTTTGTTGTGGGGTTTGTTGCATCGGGTCCATAGCTTGTATTTTAGCAAAAATAAGCATAACTATCACCTATTAACCCTTACCTATATACTATTGTCATATGGATGCTGTAACGGAGATAAAAGCCAAGTTACTTATTGAGGACGTGATTTCCGAGTACGTCCAGTTAAGGCGCTCTGGGCGTAATCTAAAGGGTTTAAGCCCGTTTGGCAACGAAAAAACACCAAGTTTTATGGTTAGTCCAGAAAAACAAATTTGGCACGACTTTAGTTCTGGCAGGGGCGGCGATATGTTTACCTTCATTCAAGAGGTTGAAGGTTTAGATTTTAAGGAAACCTTAGAACTTTTAGCCCGAAAGGCCGGTGTAGACTTGGATCAGTTTAAGGGTAATTCTAAAAGTAACGCCAAAGAAAAAGATCGATTATACGAAGCAATCGAATTAGCAACTAGATTTTATCAAGCTCAGCTCAAAAACTCTTCTCAGGCACTAGAATATTTATTGAAAAAACGCGCCTTCACAAAAGAAACCGTGCTTTTGTTCAAGCTCGGCTATTCGCCAAATACTGGTGATGCTTTGTATACATTTTTAAAATCAAAGGGCTTTTCTGATCAAGAAATGACCCGAGCAGGGCTTATTACTAAACGCTACCGTGGCCCCGGTGACATGTTCCGCGGTCGTATCATGGTACCGTTATCGGACGCGCAAGGTAGGGTGGTTGGCTTTACAGCGCGTCAGCTTATTGATAACAAAGAATCTCCAAAATATATCAATACTCCAGCCACTCTTTTATATGACAAGGGCAGACAAGTGTATGGCTTGCATCTTGCAAAGGATTCTATACGAAAAATTGGCTATAGCGTCGTAACCGAAGGTAATTTAGATGTAATCGCTAGTCATCAAGCCGGAGTAAACAATGTTGTCGCATCAGCTGGAACTGCTTTGACCGAATCGCATCTTAAGGATTTGAGTCGCTATGCGGGCGATATTAGATTTGCATTTGATGCTGATAAGGCAGGCATAAACGCAACTGAACGGGCAATTCCGCTTGCTCAGAAGGTAGGTGTTAACGTCAGTATTATTACAATTCCAAACGGCAAAGACCCTGACGAACTTGTAAGACAAGACCCTAAGCTTTGGCAAGAAGTTATCGACAAACATCAGTACGCAGTTGATTGGCTTATCGATCGCTACCAAGCCGAGCTTGATATAGAAAGCGGTAAAGGAAAACGTGAATTTACGGATATAGTTCTAAATATTATAAGGGGCCTAAGCGATCAAGTAGAGCAAGATCACTATATTTCTGTATTAGCCAAAATAACTGGTGTGAGCGCTGATGCAATGAGGTCAAAATTGAATAATAAGTCGCTAGCAGCACCAAAACGTCTAAAAAAATCCAACATTCCAAGCAGCAAAGATACCAAGGAAATAATTGAACAACGTAAAACCGAGCAACACTTGTTGGCATTATTATTAATGCAGCCCCAACTCAGAAATTACGCTCCTGCACTTACTGACGAAATGTTTTCTGACGATAAATCAAAACAGCTTTATATATTTTTGAAAGAAAATCCAGATTTTACCGGGGAGGCAAAAGAGTTAAAAGCATTGCAATCTATCGCAGATTATGTAAAAATTACTTCATTACTATTCGATGAGTTATATCGATCGCTCGAGATTACAGAACTTCAGTACGAAGTCACTCGATTGCAAGAACGCTTGGTTGCGCAGTACGTCAAACACCAAAAACAAATTATTAACGAAAAATTAGAGTCAGCTGACGACTTAGAAATTCGCCGTCTTTTGACAGCCGATAAAGAACTCAACAACTTATTAAAACTAACCAGAAGGAATTAAATGCCAGAAGATCCAAAGATCGCCAAAGATGCTAAATTACAAGAATCAAAAAAGAAACTATTAGTTAAGGGCAAAAAAGACGGTAAACTTGATCAGCGTGATATTTTTGCAGCTATTGCAGACACGCCTGAAAACGTCGATTTACTAGATTCGCTATATACAGAACTTGGCGAAGAAAATATTGAACTCGTTGCCGCAACCGAGCCATCGGCAGAAGATTTTGACGATAAATGGACTGGTGAAGACGGCGAAGAAATTATTCTCGATGACAAAGTTTATCTAGATGACATTGCCGACGACTCAGTACGTTTGTACTTACGCGAGATTGGTAAAATTCCACTTCTTACATCAGAACAAGAGCTCACACTCGCACACCGCGTAGTTGCCGGAGAAAAAAAGGCCAAAGACGAAATGGCCGAAGCTAATATGCGATTAGTTGTTTCTATCGCTAAGCGCTACGTTGGTCGTGGTTTGGACCTACTCGATCTTATTCAAGAAGGAAACACAGGGCTACTTAGAGCTGTCGAAAAGTTTGATCCAGATAAAGGTTTCAAGTTTTCTACCTATGCAACTTGGTGGATTCGCCAAGCTATTACAAGGGCGATTGCTGACCAGGCTCGTACGATTCGTATCCCTGTGCACATGGTTGAGACAATCAACAAATTACTACGTACGCAGCGCCGCTTAACACAAGAACTTAACCGCGAGCCAACCAACGAAGAAATTGCTAAGGAAATGGAAATCGACGTCGAAAAAGTCGAGCACATCATGAAGATCAAGCAAGATATTTCATCACTTGACGCAAGTGTGCGTGACGACGAAGAAGACAGTGTGCTTGGTGATTTCATTGAAGACGAAGACACTGCATCACCAGAAGAATCTGCAGCCGGCCAATTACTTAAAGAGCAGGTTAAAGATTTGCTAGGTAGCCTAACTGAGCGCGAACAAAAAATTCTAAAACTACGCTTTGGGCTAGAAGACGGTAAAAGTCATACCCTAGAGGAAGTTGGTCAAGAATTTAGTGTTACCCGCGAGCGTATTCGTCAGATCGAAGCCAAAGCGCTTGCCAAACTTCGCAAGCACAAAGACTCTAAAAAACTCCTCGACTACATCAAGTAGAACTTATAGTAAAAAATCCGCTTCTATTAGCACACGATCTAGCTCTTGAATCATAGTCATCGGGTCTTTGTCGTTGTTTACCGTATAGTCTGCATTAGCAATCGGACCACCTTTTTCGATGTTTTCAATCTCGGCGTATTCTCTGGCCGTAACCTCGGCCTCATTTAAGGGCCTAATTGGTCTATGTGCCAAGCGTTCATGACGCGTTTTCCTGGGTGCAGTAATTGCAACAATCAGACATTTGTCACCAAAGTGTTGTTTGACAACTTTGTATTCACTCCAACTGTATAGTCCATCTGCCACTACTTTGTCATGAGTTTTTAGTAGCTCTTCAATTTTAGGAATTATACGTAGTGCAATTGCCGCCATACCGTCTTTCGCGCGGAACTCTTCGCGTACAATCTTTTCCCAAGTTTCAGATGTCTCGCCGTTATGACGACGCTTGGTTTCTTCCACTACAACACCACCAAAATACACAGAAGGAATATTTTTTGTTGCGAGATAGTCAATGCAAGTGCTTTTGCCAGCACCAGACATACCAACTATAAATAAAATTGACGGAGCACTCACTTTAGTCATTACGCCTATTGTAACAGGGATACGATATACTTTACCAATATTGACAAAACAGGTAAAATTTGCTAGAATATGTCTATTAAAGTATAGAAGTCACTAGAATACTAAAATATGATTATTGATACTCAAAATGAAGCACAATTTGTTCAAGAGAACCTCGATAGCGTAAGGCGTGAAATACACGCGCGTCACACTCATCAGTTAAATGAGCAAAAAGACGCACTTGTTTCGAATCCAAACGTAAGACAAATCTTAGGTGAAGTAGCGCAAATTCGCGGTGTTGAGTCAGATACTGAATACGAAGATTTTGCAGGTCTCTATACTTCTATGCGATCTGTGTTTGATTTTCGCACCAAAGCAGACGGTTCTTACGGTGAACGATGGGATGCAGAAGCTAATGCAAAAGAATTCTTAAGTAGCTGTAGCCCAGAACTCACAGAGAAAATTTATTCACTTGCTGAACAATTCGGTCTTACAGGTGATACAGTTCCTACGGATAAAAAAGCTAAAGCGGCGGTAATTTTGGGTGGTGGAGGCAAATCGCCACTTGACAGAACTCAGTACGCAGCCGACCTGATAGCCGGGGATAAACTAGATCCAGACTATATAATTTCTTTAGGAAGTGAACGTCCTATTGATGAAAAACGTGACGACAAGGGTGAGAACGAATACGATCGTGCTGGTGATTATGCAAAAAGTGCAAAAACAGAGTATGACTTGATGGTATGTGCCGCACAAGAAGTATTTGATGCTGAGATTTCCGACAAAGATGTTATTGAGTGGTCTGACCCAGAAATAATGGGTGGTTTGCCTAGAATTCATAAGATTGCATACATTAAAGCAACAGAGTTTCATCCACCAATTTTTATTATATCTTCTGCAATCCTCACTTATCCATTTCGTGCCACACAAGTTAATGGTGTAGATAAAGAAGTAGTACGGAATCGTGCTAACACAGAAGATACTTTTGCTACGCTTGCTAAGATGACCGGCTTTGAGCCAGGTAGCAAACTTGTAGCCATAACTAATGCGCACTTTAAGCCATTTCAAGGTGCTGCGGCATCGGGTCAACTTGGCGAATATGGAATGGATACAGAAGTTGTTGGATATGATCCTGGGCGCTACAATAACTCACCTAAGCGTACGGACGAACTTTTGCAAGAAATGCTTACAACAGCAAGTTCTCTTACTAAAGCAACTAAAAATTTATAGAATAAGCATTCTATAAGATTTCTCACTTCATCAAACTGCGATGTGTGACTAAATGGGAGTGCGTTATTTAATAATCCGGATTTGGTATCAACTTTGTTGTTCTTGATACTTCATAAGGTGAGGGAGGCGTACTTTTGAGTACGAGTCGCATGCGACTAATCTTTATTTTGTGTTGCAACAAGTTGGCTCTAGCAAAACGCGGCTAGAGGCGGTGGCTTAATCGGAAGCCGATTGGTGCCAATACACGGTGAACTAAGGAGATTTTGAACTATGCAAGCTATTAAACAATTAAACCCAGTCATTAGAGCGGTCGCAGTGATTACAGCAGTTATGGCGCTGGCAACAGGCGCAACTTTTGCAGCACTAAGTGATTCGGCAACACTAACAGGCAACACTATTGGTACAGCCACGGCAAATGCTAATTTGTTACTTTGGGATGGAGACAGCTTTGAGCCCGCAGCCCCAGGATTTGAAGTTACCGACTTAGTCCCAGGTGAAGAATCTGAGCCATTTAACTTTTACTTTAAAAACGATGGTAATATAGAATTGGATCTAACAGCAAGCGTGCCAGTTCTACCTGAACTGAGCGATGGAATCACAGCAAGTGATGTAACGCTCACGTTCTATGGATCTTGTGATGATGCTCCCGTGCCAGCTACATTAGCAGCATTAATTGCTGGAGATGTGGAATTACCATGTAACCCACTTGAAGTAGGTGCACAAGGTGTAATTGGCGAAACTGACAACGATGCCAACTACTGGGTAACAGTAACGGTAGACGAATCTGTTGCACTAGATGAAACTAGCGAATCAGTTGGTGCGTTTGACATCATCTTTGATGGAGTAGCTCCTGTCGTAGAGGAAAGTTAAGGCATAGAACCTTAAGTAGCAAGCTATGACCGGCAAATTCCGTAAAGCCTTAAGTCTAAGTGTGACCGCGCTGTTCATTGTGTTCAGCGCGGTCATGCTGGCTTTTGTTTTGCCAACCGGCTGGAAGGCATTATCAGTGCAAACGGGCAGTATGGAGCCTTCGATTAGCCCAGGAGATTTAGTGCTTGTTCGTAATATTCCAGCTGCCAACTACCAGACTGGGGACGTTATTACATTTGTAAACCCCGAGAATAAGCAGCAGACAATAACACACCGCATTGTTGGTATAAATGAAGGTTCGCGCCGAGTGTATGTAACCAAGGGCGATGCAAATGACCAACCTGACCGCCCTTTTAATGAAACTCAAGTAGTAGGTAAAACTATTTTTACGGTACCGTTTTTGGGTAGGCTAGTAGATTTTATGCACACAATCCCAGGTTTGATATTAGTAATTTACATCCCAGCAATTTGGATGATAAGCATAGAAACAAAGCGCTTAACTGCTTATTATCGCCGTATTAAACCTTATAGTTTGTATGGTAATAAAAGACCACATGGTTCATATATGCCAGCAATAATGTTTGCGAGCACTCTCGTATTAGCAATTACGTTGACTGTTTCGGTGCCAGTCTATGCAGCAATGAAAACCCGCGTAACATTAACCGGAAATACAATAACCTTGAAATCTGTAAAAGAAGATAACAATGTGGTTACCTGCAAAAATAAGACCAATGTGAATATCAACAGCACCACTAACCAATCAGCATATTCAGACAATGTTTCTATAAATGGTAATACTAGTACAGGCTCAGCAACGAGTGGCAATGCAAGCAATACGAGCTCTACTTCTATCGGTATTAATGTAACAAACGGTAGTTGTAAACCAACATAGTTTAACAATATTGACTAAGTAATTAATCTGTGATATAATATAGTTAAATGCATAGTTCACAATCTAACTTAGTTGAGCAGATGATACCAACTCCCTTTATCGAGGAGATTGTTTCGCCGCATACAATTAGTGAAGAAGCACGTCAGTCACAGCTTTTGGTGTTAAATCACGAGGTAGCCCTGCAAAGACAAGGTATACCACTTGGTGATTTAGCAGTAGGTAGCTTATTAATCAAACATGTAGAAGATTCATACAAAATAATAACAGACGAGCAAACTGGATTATTAAACCGTAAGGGCATGGAGCTTTGGTACGAGCGTTATTGCCCAGAAGTATTTGGTGTTATATTTGCCGATGGACGCAATTTTAAACGAGTAAACAAAGTTTATGGTCATGATACTGGCGACCTAGTAATACAAAATATTGGGCACCAAGTTGCGTCTAAGTTCCGTATTGGTAATCCTGACAATGCCCACAAGCAACAAAGAAAAGATCCTAATACCAGAGATGCTCTTGGTATTGTGCGTTGGGGAGGCGATGAGTTTATGATGATTGTTGATTTGACTAGTGTACTAGAATCGCAACGACAAGCAACTCTTAGTATGCTTCAGGATCGTTTGCGTAATTTCGGAACAATTACAGATGAAAAAACGGGTAATGAAATCAAAATAGAAATTGACTCTGCCGGTATGATTGGACTTAAGAGTGATCAAAAGTCACTTAAATTCTACCGTGATCAGCTAGATGCCCAAGTTTCTGAACTAAAAGCTAGCCGTAGCTAAAAAAGTTAAATATGCTTTTGTTTAGTTTATATAACAGAGTTAAGCTTCATAGTATATGGAGCTACAAAGTGGAGAACGCAAAAAGCGATTAAAGCGAACGGTAGTTACTAACGCTGGACTAATGCTGTTTTCTGCTGTAGTTTCTGTGGCTAGTGGTAACACTGCATTTATTGCAGAGGCAACTCATGATGCTGCTGATACTGTTACTCACGGCGGGAGATATTATGCAGAAGTAAACGGCGTTAACCAGAGTGGACGAAATTTCCAGCGATTTAGTAAAGCCAGTATGTTTATATTGAGTGGCTTGTCTGCCTTTACGGCTGCTCGTTTAGGAGTGGATTTATTTAACGGTATTGAAGACTCGGGGCAACAATGGGGTGAGCTAGTTGCTTCTGGAGTTGTTGCTGCCGGTAATATCTATGCATACAAGCAAATGAATGCAGTAGAAGAACATAGTATTGCATCGTCTCATAGCCACCGTCATGCGCGTATAGATATGGTAGCTTCGGTTGGCTTATCTACATTCATTGCGGTTGATTCATTAGGATTGGATGGAGCTAGCGAACTGGGCGGTGCATTTTTTGCTGGGTATACAGCCTACGAATTGTTCCCAACCGAAAAAAGACTACACAGCCACTAACCAAGCTTGTTTTAACCACTTTTTAGGTGTATAAAAAATGCAATGTCAGATTTTGAAGTAACCACCCCATTATTATCAGATGATATCACGGCTATTTCTGATGCAATGCAGCTAGGTATTGCAGACGAACTACCATTTTGGGGGCTGATAAAGGGCTATGATATTAATGTATTTCCTGAAGGCGCTGATAATGATGGAGTTCCATATATAAAAATCGAACATCTTGGCGGGAAATCCTTGGTAGAGTATCAGCTTGCCCCGCCTCCAGAAGTTATAAATCCAATGGTTGTTATTGAACCAAATGAATCTGGTGATATTATCGCTAGGGCAGTTATGGGGCGCATGGTTGTGACTTCAAGCGCTTATCTTATGAAGATAGGTGTTAGAGATGGAATACCCATAAGCACTAATCAAATTCAGGTCGATGTACTAGATAGAGAAGCAGTAATGACGGTTAATGAATCGCTTGGGATTAATCCTGTTCATGGTGAGTATGACGATACCGCTTACAGATTTATTAGGAATAAAGCTTACGAAGAACTTCGTTTAGGCTACGTTGCTCAGTTTGCTAGACAATATCTTGCCGCTTAAGATTTTTATCTTCTTATATACAGCGTATACTTGTATAGATGGCTGAAGCGAGGAAAAAATTAGCAATTATTGACGGTAAGAGCGTGTTTTATCGTGGTTATTATGCCATGCCAAATCTCAGCACCAAGGACGGTACGCCCACTGGCGGTGTTTATGGCTTTGCTGCCATGTCGCTAGAACTAATTAAGAAACTCAAACCAGATTATGTTGCCGTAGCTTGGGATAAACCAAAGACGAATATTCGTTCGCGCCTAGCAATCTATCCGGGCTATAAGGCTGGGCGCAAGCCTGCACCACCGGATTTTTATGCTCAGATACCGATTTTGCATGACTTACTCAAAACGTTTAGTTGGCCACTCTACGAACTAGACGATTACGAAGCCGACGACATTATGGCTAGCATGGCTCGTCAGGCTGATGCCGCGGGGCTAGAAACCATGCTTATTTCGTCCGATATGGACATGTTGCAGGCTGTTAATGAACATACGCATATGTATGCACTCAAAAAAGGCTTTAGTAATATTGAGCGCTTTGATATTGAAGCATTTGAAGCAAAATACGGCATTACGGTCGAGCAGTTTCTAGATCTAAAGTCACTTAAAGGGGATAGCTCGGATAATATCCCTGGTGTACCAGGCATCGGCGAAAAAACTGCCGTTCAACTACTACAGGATTATAAAGACATTGATGGCATTTATGACAACCTCGCACTTCTCAAAGAAACAGTTCGAAAAAAGCTAGAGGCCGGCCGTGATTCAGCAATCATGAGCAAAAAAGTTGCCCGACTTTTTGATGACGCACCGATAACACTTGACTTAGAGGCCATGGACACACGTGATCTAGACGTTCACGCACTTAAATCACTCTTAACGTCCTTAGAGTTTAGGAGTTTGCTGCGCAATCTACCTGATTATATGCAGGTTTTAGACGGTGACGGAGAGGTGCAACATTCTGGCTTGCAAACAAGTGCAGGTGAAATTATTCCACTAAAAACAGCAGTAATTGATTCTGAAGACAAGCTAAATAATCTTAAGCTTGTGGGCAACGAGATAATTATCCATTCGTTTGCTAAGGGAGCTCACGGCAGGGATCCGCAAATACTAATACTGGCGGACGCTAAGACAGCATATGTGTTTGATATTCCTAAATTAAATAAAAAATCCTTAGTCTCATATATAAATTCTCATCTATCAAATCTCACTTTTGTTGGTTATGACATTAAGTCATCACTCAAGGTACTCATGGATATTGGAGTAGAAACTCTACCAGTAGTCTCCCACGATGTATTAGTTGGAGCTTTTCTAATTAATTCAATTAGACGAGAGCGAGCGCTGAGCGAGTTAGCTTTTTCTGACCTAGGTTATGGCGGTTCTAGTCTTGACGATTTATCACCAGAAGATTTAACGGAGCGGGCCGGTGAAATTGTGGCAGTTATTTGGGCACTCAAAAATTTCCAGGCTGAATCAATAAGTGAGCTAACAAAGATAATTAAGCTAAGTGACGAGGTAGAGTGGCCAGTAATCCCAGTTTTAGCCCGCATGGAGTATGAGGGAATTGGACTGGATGAACAGTACTTAAGTGTTATGAGCGTAGAGCTGGCCGATAAAATTAGTGACATTGAACAAACAATCTATGGTCATGCCGATCAAGAGTTTAATATCTCTAGCCCGTCTCAGTTATCCGACATATTATTTGTAAAATTGAACCTGCCAAGTAAACTGAGCAAAAAGGGCAAAGCTGGGCATTTTAGCACCGCAACCGATGTATTGAATAGGTTACGTGACCTGCATCCAATTATTAGCGACATAGAGCTATACCGTGAGTACACTAAACTCAAAAGTACATATGTTGATGCCTTGCCTAAACTAATCGATAACGCAGGACGCATCCACACTACATTTAGCTTGACTACGGCAGCAACCGGGAGACTAAGCTCGGTAGATCCAAATTTACAGAACATTCCTGTTCGGACTGAGCTTGGCAAAAAAATACGAACTGCATTTGTAGCTAAACCAGGCCATGTTTTTGTTAGCGCAGATTACAGTCAGTTTGAACTACGTTTGGCGGCAGAACTTAGTGGTGACGAGGAAATGATTGAGGCATTTAATAAAGATCAAGACATTCATGCTCTAACTGCAGCGGCCGTTATGAACATTAACCCGGAAGAAGTCACCAAAGAGATGCGCTACCGTGCAAAAGCTGTTAATTTTGGCATCATGTACGGCCAGGGACCGCATGGTTTGGCCGAGCAAACTGGAATGGGTTTTGCCGAAGCGAAAGAGTTTATTACTAAATACTTTATAGTTCGTCCCAAACTCAAGCAATACATGGAGCATTTACGCAAAATGGCACTCGAGAAAGGTTATGTTGAAACAATTCTAGGCCGCCGTCGCCCTACGCCTGACGTGCAAAGTAGCAACTTTATGGTGCGTGAAGGCGCTTACCGCCAAGCTATTAATATGCCAATACAGGGTAGTGCTGCAGATTTAACAAAACTCGCTATGGTGGCCCTGGAAGCTAAGTTCAAAGTTGAAAGTAAAAAGTTTAAAGTTGAACCAAGGCAACTACTACAAATTCATGACTCCATTTTGGTTGAGTGCGCAGAGGAAGATGCAGAACACGTAGGCAAGCTTATAAAAGAAACAATGGAAGGTGTCTACCCGGACCTGGGAGTTAAAATTAAAGCAGATGTAAGTGTTGGCAATAATTGGGGAGAATTATAATGAGCGAAAATGTTACAACGATACAATCCTATGAAGATCATACCCAGGAATATATAGATGGTACGCCTCAAGAAGTAAGTGGTACAGTTAAAGATTGGATAGATACTTCTTTAGCCCTAATACCAGAACAAGGCGAAATTCTTGAACTCGGAAGTGCTTTTGGTAGAGATGCAGCTTATATGGAAGAACGAGGTTTTATTGTCCATAGGACTGACGTCGTACAGGGTTTTGTTAAGTTGTTGCGTTCACAAGGTCATCAAGCTCGGTCATTAAATGCTTTGACCGGCGAACTTGGTAGTCCATATGATATGGTTTTTGCTAATGCAGTACTGCTTCATTTTACACCTGAGGAGACAGGAAGAGTTGTCCAAAAAGTCCATAAGTCGTTAAGTCCAAATGGTGTTTTTGCTTTTACACTCAAACAAGGACTCGGAGAAGAAATTTCTGTAGAAAAACTAGGAGCGCCAAGGTATTTTAACTATTGGCAACCAGATGCTCTTGTAGATGTTATTGAGGGTGCTGATTTTGAAGTCGTACAACTAAATGATGCCGACAGCTCAAATCGCACCGACGTGACTTGGTTACATGCCATAGCACGCAAAAAATAGGGTAAGATGTAAGTATAATGATTAAGGCTATAATTTTTGATTGTTTTGGCGTACTTGTTCAGCGCGAAGGTCATGAGTTCTATAAATCCGCCAAAGACAAAGCAACGCAACACAAGATAACTGACCTAGAACGCGAAGCAGACCTAGGTGGAATATCGGAAGAAGAGTTTAATAAAAAGGTTGCAGAACTAACAGGATCTACGCCAGCAGAAGTTGCCGCAGAGACGTCAAAATATCGCCACAACCAAGAGCTATTGGATTTTGCCCAAACTTTACGAAAGAACTATAAAGTATCGATTATCACAAATGTCAGCAAGGGGACATTAAAAAGATTCTTTACTGACGATGAGTTAAATAGACTGTTTGATGACGTTGTTATATCTAGTGAAGTGGGCTTAGTTAAACCAGACCCCGAAATATTTTCTTTGGCTGGACGCCGCTTAGCTCTAAGACCCGAAGAGTGTATATTTATCGACGATACAGCAATAAACTGCTTGGCTGCCTCACAGTCTGGCATAAAAGCCATCGCTTACCTAGGTAATTCTCACACAATAAAAATGATTAATGTTTTACTAGCATATGAAAAAGATGAATCATCAATTAGACAAAATAATAGTTGACGTTATGACGTCATGACTCTATAATGTCAATGAGTATTTAATTTAGTCTAAATAATTATGAATGAAATGAGAATGAAATGAGCAATTTAACCAATAAGTCTCAAAATGAAAAAACAACAATTTACCTTGATCCAAAGGTTAAAAAAAGCGTTCAATACTATGCCCTTCGTGATGACTCTAGTTTGTCAAAAATTATCAATGATAAGCTGTATGAATACCTTGAAGACATGGCAGACATTGCAGCGCTTGAAGAAGCAAACAATGATAATGAAATGCCTATACCTCTTGATCAAGCCATTAAAGAATTGGGATTTGATATAAATGAACTACACCGTCGAGCTCAGACCCAAGGTAAGTAAAGACCTCAAAAAAATAGACAAACGCGATGCAATACGTATAGCTGAACGAATAGTAGCATTGTCTTATAATCCCTTTCCTCTCGCATCTACAAAGATGGTTGGCCAAGACGCATATCGGCTTCGAGTAGGCGACTATAGGGTTCTATACGAAGTTCATAACCATATACTTCTAGTTCATGTCTTAAGAGTAGGCCACCGTAAACAAATTTATAAGGACTAATAACATGACACATATATACACTCAAAAACTTAGAAAAGTAGGTAATGATGTTGGCTTTACTATACCAAAGTCAATAGTTGAGAAATACGATATAAAAATTGGGGATCCCGTTATGATAACTTTTGAAGTAAAAAATGGGGTCAATAAAGCAGTGGTAACAATTCTAAGATGATTAAGGCTATAATTTTTGATTGTTTCGGCGTACTGGCCGAAGATGCTTGGCTACCTTTTAAGCGCAAATACATCGGCGATAACCAAGAGGTCGCAGATGCTATCACTAATCTGGGCCTACAAAATGAATATGGAGTTATTAATAACGATCAATATTTTGCCGAGTCAGCAAAGCTTATGGGCGTTGACGAACAAGAACTACGAGCAATATTAGGCAAACGTGTTCCAAATTTAGAACTTTTTGAGTTTATAAAGATATCACTCAAGCCAAAGTACAAAATCGGTCTACTGAGCAATGCTAACTATGATATTTTAAGTGAACTATTTTCACCTGCTCAGGCTGAGTTTTTTGATGCTGACGTGTTGTCTTATAAAGATAAACTTATTAAGCCAGACCCACGAATGTTTCAGCTTATTGCCGAGAGGCTAAGATGTGATGTTGATGAATGCGTATTCATAGATGATGTCGAGCGCTACTGCGTGGCTGCTGAAAGTATAGGCATGAAAACAGTTTTATACAAAGATACAAACCAAGCAATTGCGGCTATCCGCTCAATTCTTAGAAGCCAATAATCGGTATAAGTAAGCAGTCTTACACTACGAGGGTAAGTTATCGTGTTAGGCTATGAGTAGATGAAAAAACAGATTACAACAATCCCTTCAGTAAAGTTAAACAACGACTTTATGATTCCACAAGTTGGCTATGGCATGTGGCAGGTAAAAAATAGGAAAGAGTGTATTGATGTAGTAACGTCCGCAGTAGAAGCCGGCTATCGTCATTTTGATACTGCTCAAGTTTATGGAAACGAAGAATACTTGGCCGAAGGATTTAAGGCGGCAAAATTAGAGCGCAAAGATGCCTTTATTACTACCAAAATATTTATTAATAATTTTCTGAGATTAGAAAAAAGCTTAGACACATCACTAGAAAAACTTGGCACCGACTACGTGGATTTGTTGTTGCTTCATTTTCCGGTTACCGGTCTTCGCAAAAATGCCTGGAAAAATCTTGAGGTAGCGCACAAAAAGGGCAAAGCTCGATCAATTGGCGTTAGTAACTATACAATTCGCCATCTGAAGCAGCTTCTAAAATACGCAACTATTATTCCGGCCGTCAACCAAGTAGAGTTGCATGTATTCTTGCAACAACCCGAGTTACTAAGCTTTTGCAAAGAGCATGGTATTGTAGTGCAAGCTTATTCGCCACTAGCACACGGACAGGGTATGGATGATCCAGTTCTGCTCTCTATCGCTGACAAACACAACAAAACAGCGGCTCAGATTATGCTGCGTTGGTGTATAGAAGTTGGTACCATACCACTGCCTAAATCAATTACGCCAGAGCGCATAAAACAAAATATTGATATCTTCGACTTCAAACTAGACGCCGAAGATCTGCAGGCAATAAAGGGATTAGAAAAAGGTCTAAGGACCTGTTGGGACCCTACCAAAACTCCCTAAGAATCTATAGGTTCGTTAGTTCTTTCTAGGCGTCGTTCAATAATTTTGTCTAATAGATGAAGTCGATGAGCTATAAAATCTCGGGCCTCTTCTGCTTTAGGAGATAGCGATTCTGCTCTAAATACTCCTAAGCGGTCTACAATAAATTCTTCGTAAATTTGACGTAGCTGTGTAAGCCCAAAGATATCGGCTCCTTCAATAATTTTTTCGCTATTTTTAAATCCTGGGATGCTCTTACCGGGCATTGCAAAATCTCGAACTTGGCGAGCGACACCGATGGTAGTGATAGAAGGGTCAAGTTTCATAGCTGCCTCTGAGGCACCAGCATAAAAAGCTTCATGTCGCACTTCATCACGTATTACAAACCCCAAGGCTCGACGTACTACTCCAAGAGATTTAGGAATTCTAACCATTGTATTGCGGTGGGATACTTTTGTAGCAGGTTCTTGTATTCCTGGGTAAATAAAACTCTCCACCGTAGATGCAGGCTGCGGTGTTTCGGGGTAGCGCATCATAGTCATGCGTGCTCGTTCAAGTGCTTGCATATTAAAACCGAGCTTATGCATTAAGAGGCTAATTGTTGGCGCATGTCGTCCTTCGTCAGCCGTCCAAAAATGCGACCATTCAAGCAAGGGGTGGCCCTTTGGAACGCGCCTTTGAATAGTACTGGTGTATTCAGGCAACCCTTCCTCGGTAAGTAGATTCACGAATAGTGCTGCTGATGTGGCTGGATCAATTTGTGTTTCTGGGTCTCGTAAATCAATTACCCCATCACCTATTAATTGTTGTAATTCATCAGCAAAATCATAAGGGAAATATTCTTTCTCACTATGTAGGTGAGCACTTGCAAGGCTGCCAATCTGATCACTTAGTTCTCTTAAGAACATTTCATCAGTGTGTCCCAAATCTGGTAAGTCTATTTTCTCTGCCATACTGCTATTTTACACCTCCTATGCGAATAAATAATTTTTTGTCAGTGTCGAGTTCTTTTTTTAGCTTATGCAACAGCGGGCGCAGACTACCAGCTAAACCTGCTGATGCGGTTGTAATAGTAATGCTGTGAGCCTGCACGCTTACACTTACATCGCTACTGAATGTCTTGCGTATAAAAGTCTTGATAGCCTCTATCTCTGGTGGTTCATCAAAATTACGCTTTCCCAAAATGTCTTGCAAACTATCCATAATATAAGTGTACACCAGATAGGTGGTTAATAAATAAGTGGACAAGTCCAGAGATTATTTACTTGTTAATTTTACAACTGCGCATACAATTAGAATCAAGGTCATTTACATAAGCAATATTTTATGCCTCGCAATGTCGTCATTGAAACAATAAAAACCCCAATATATCGTGGAGAATACGAGACTAGTCTTTATCGTGGGAGCCGTCCAAATGGCATGGCTAGTGACTTTGAGGATGTAATAGTTTTAGCTCCTGGCTGGCTTGGTAGTGGTACATTACATTTTGCTGCATCTACGTTAGCTAGGCATGGTCATGATGTTGCTGTTGTGCAGCACGGCAAACGATCTTGGCTTGCTCACAATGCAGTACGCTCACAAAATGTTCATTTTGCTGCCAGAGCTGCTTCACAAGCTACAGGCAAGAGAGGTGTAATATTTATCGGTCATTCAAATGGCGGTCAAGATATTCACCATGCGTCAGCCAAAGCCATCGAGCGTCAACAAGCCGAACCGGATAACAGCGAACTATACGTTGTAAGAGCGGTTGGCGCTATGGCCAGTGCAGGGCTGAGTGGTCGTCAACTTGATCTTCGTAGCCTCGGTAGTGAAGCAATAGGCGCATCTCATAATCTCGTAAGACATCCCAACGAAGAGCTTGCAATAGTTGGACGTTCGCTATGGAATTTTATTAAAGACCCAATACTTGCGGCTGCTGAGGGTATAAGTGCTGCGAGGTGTGATGTTAGGCCACAAGCAGGACAATTCGTAGGCAATGAAGGTGTTCGAGCATATGTAGAAGAGTACATGGACCACGATGGTGTTATACCTATGCCAGTAGAACGTGGCGGATACCTTATTCGGTCTGGTACTCATATGACGCCACTAATTGACGAGGGTATCATGCCAGAATTAGCCGTTAGTTTGTATGAACAGCAGGATCTTACCGCTCACGAGTTACGAGTATTTCACGCAGCTGCTTGATACAATAAGTACATGCCAGAGTTACCAGAGGTAGAGACAGTACGGCGCGGACTGCATAAGTTAATTATTGGAAAAACCGTTAAAACAGTTGATTTTGATTGGCCCAAGGGGTTTCCAAACACCCTAGGAGACGTAAGCCAATTTTTAATTGCTGCTAATATTACTAATGTTCGTCGCCGTGCCAAAGTGTTGCTAATTGATTTAGACACCAATTACAGCTTGGTTGTTCATTTAAAAATGACCGGGCAAATGGTCTACGTGGGTGAGCAAAAATTCGGGGCGGGTCATCCAAATGATTCGCTTATAAATAAGCTTCCAGACAAAAGCACCAGAGTTATTATCAAATTTAGCGATGATACAAATCTTTACTTTAACGATCAGCGCAAATTTGGTTGGATGAAACTAATACCCACAATCGAAATCCCAAACATAGATTTTATGAAAAAAGTCGGGCCCGAACCTCTTGAATCTGGGTTTACGAATAAAGTATTTTTAGAGCGAATTAAAAAGCGCAAAAACACATCTGTTAAAGCAGCTATTTTAGATCAAACAACACTTGCTGGTGTTGGTAATATTTACGCCGATGAAAGCCTGTGGGGAGCCAAAATTCACCCAGCCAGTAAGGTCGTTGAAATTAGTGATGCAAAACTAAAACTACTTCAAAAAGAAATTATATATGTACTAAAATTATCAATAGAAAAAGGTGGCTCGACTGATAGAAATTATGTTAATGTAGAAGGCAAAAAGGGTAGCTACATTGAGTTTGCAAAAGTTTTTAGGCGTGAAGGACTGGATTGCCCAAGACACCTGGGTACAGCAATTATAAAAATTAGGGTTGCTGGCCGCGGTACGCACATTTGTCCTAAATGCCAAAAGCTACAAAATAGCTAGTAATCAGATAAATACGAGAGGTGTTATGATAGGTCTAATATGGTAGAAGTATTAACTGGCGGTAATGATTTTGGTCGCAAGGCTGAGTTAAAACGTATTACAACTGAATTTGCTACAAAATATGGCGATTTTGGTCTAGAAATAATCGATGCATCAGAAGTTGAATTAGGTAGGTTAATCGAGTGCGTATCCAGCCTGCCATTTTTGGCACAAAGGCGCATGATAATTCTTATAAATCCTGCAGGTAATAAATCACTAATTGAATCACCCGAAAAGCTCCTAGAAGCCGTCGCCGAAACAACCGATCTAATAATTGATGAACGTAAGTTCGATAAACGACTCAATCTATTTAAGACACTTAAAAAACAGGCCCAAATAAAGGAATTTACCGAACTAGATGAGAGGGGCTTAGCATCTTGGCTAGTAACTGAAGCAGACAAACGTGGTGGTCATTTGGGCGCTAATGATGCTAACTACATTATTAATCGTCTAGGCACCAACCAACTCGGTCTCTCTCAAGAGCTAGATAAGTTATTAACATTCGACCCTAAGATTACTAAAACTAGTATAAATTTACTCACTGAACAATTGCCGCAAAGTAGTGTGTTTGATCTTCTGGATGCTGCATTTTCCGGTAACAAAAAACGTACTATAGAGCTATATCAGGATCAACGCATGCAACAAATAGAACCGCAATATATCATGGGTATGATTGCATGGCAGGTACATATATTAGTATTAGTTAAACTAAACGAAAAAGACGGTCCTGAATCAATTGCAAGCGCTTCGAAGCTTAACCCATATGTGGTGCGTAAAACACTTGGACTGACCAAAAACCTGACCAGTGGTCACGTTAAAGAACTGTCCAATAAGGCCCTATCGCTAGATATAAGACTCAAAACAGAGACGATAGACGCCGATGACGCCGTACAACACTTTCTGCTCACCATTTAGCATTGAATGTCCTACTAAAGCATAAGAGTATTGACAAAATGGCCAATATTTGCTATAATTTAAGAAGTTAAATTAAAACAAAAAATATGAGTGAACAGTACCTTGATCAACAAGCAGCTATAGACGTTAATCCACAGATAAGCATGGAACGTATACAAAATGCGACTCCTGAAGATATCCATGGAGCTTTTAACCACTTTACAGATCTATATGTAGATCGAAAAAGTCGAATTGGACAAGAATGGCATGACGAAAGTCAAAAGCTTGGATTAGATGATGTAGATCCAAATGACTACGATGCGCAAGATGCTATAGATGAAAAAATAGACGCCACTGAATTAGGTGCCGAACAGCGCAAAAATGAAGTTGATAACCGTGCTTCACACTCTGCTTATAAATTATATGAAGATTGGCTACAAGCCCCTGAAGCAGAGCGGGGTAGTTATCATAGATACGTCCAGAATAGGGCGCGCAACTTTACGGGCGAGCCAGGTAGCAACGAGGCTATTGAGTTATTGGAAGCTAATAGATGGGTACGTGATCATTATCAAGACAGCTTACGCGGTTATTATGAATCGCAATCTAATCCAATCGTCTTAGGTTACGAAGCGCCTCAACAAGAAGAATCCACAGAAAAAGAGAAATTGGCCCAAGAAGAAAGAGCAGGTCAAATTCTTGAAGATATGCACACACTAGAAACAGTGCGGACCAAAGCAGAAGTCTACATGCCTATGGACCAAGAGGCAAAACAACAGATTATGCTGACAAAGGTAGAGCATTATTCGCCACAAATGGCACCCGGAACAGAAGTATATACAGTGCCAGATTTTATGAAACCAGTTATTGATGGCTCAAAAGTTGCAATAAAAGAAGAAAGCTACGACATAACACAAAGACACATAAGTGATTTTTATATGCGTAAGACTCATGAGATTCCAGGATGGGACAAGCAGTTGATAGGTCTTACGAGTGAATTTTTACTTACTGCACACGGCAAGGAACTAGTAGAAAGCTTAGGAATAACTTCACTCGACATGCTTACACCTGAACAGGCTGTGAAGCTTAGTATTTCTTTTGTGCAAGCTGTATCAAAATATACACTTGATTCAGCCGGTAGACCAGATGGCAAAAGAGCCGATGGAATGTCTGCGGTGGATTTGTTACGGGAAGGCATAGACAGAAAAGATGACCCAGAATGGGAAGGCAATGGAGTGTGTCGTAATGTAGCTGCCAATGTAAAATTGGTGTTCGACGCACTCAAGGAGAATCAAGTTGAACAAAGTATGTTGCGTAATACTTACACTACAATGGATACTGGCTATAACGGTGACGGTACATATGTCCAGGCACGTAGAGAGGTTGAGGAAATGGATGGTGGACATGCTTGGAATTCATTTATTACGATAGGCAAAGATGGTTCAGCTAATGTTACTACCGTGGATGCAACATGGGCGTTAGAGGAAGATGCCTCAACAGCTCTAGAGCACATGGATTATACGGTTTTTCGCTCAGTTGGGTTAGTAAGTGAATTAGCTGTTCAAAGCAAAAATCCTGACGCAGTAGGTTTTTTGGCGGTTTACTTCAATAAGATGGTTAAAGATGCGCGTAAAGAATACGGCTATTCAGCCCAACAGACAAAAGACCTTGAGCAGTTTGCGTTTACAAAGTATATGGAGTTTGTAGGCAAACACCCAGAGGTTATTCAGCCCGATAGGTATGACCTTGTTCCGGACGACGTAGTTCGCCGTGCCCTAGGTAGTCTTAAGAGCGAGCTTAGTGATAGTGAAAGAGAAATCTTAACTAATATGCTCGATGCTGGCATGATTGAATACGACGGAACCCGAACCCGCGCAGCCTAGAATAATAAAACCACCCCAAGGCGGGGCGGTTATTAACCATTTTCTATCAATTCTAACTATTTCTTTTTTGCTGGGGCTTTTTTAGCTGCAGGTTTCTTAGCAACTGGCTTCTTAGGAGCGGCTTTTTTTGCTGGAGCTTTTTTGGTTGTAGTTGGCTTAACACCGGCTGCTTTTGAGGCTTTTGCAAGCTGTTTCTTCTTGCGGGCTACTTTGTTCTTATGAATTAGGCCCTTTTTGTGGGCTTTGTCTAGGTTGCTCTCTGCCTTGGATTTGCTTGAAGCAGTAGGCTTCTTTAAGAATCCTTTTAGTGAGCTACGCAAACTGCGCTTGGTTTTGGCGTTTCTAACGGTGGCTTTGCGAGTTGTTTTGACACGCTTTTTTGCTGATTTGATAATTGGCATTTAACTTTTTCCTTATTGCTTATGGTTGTTGAGACTCTAGTCCAAAACTATACAGTAAATTGATAAGTGTTGTAAAGAGGGGCAAAGTCGACAATCTAGTCAACTTCTTATGAATCACCTAAAGAATATCTTGTTTTGTTATTCCGTTTATGGTATCGTGCCATAGAAGTACTACTAAAATAAACAAACAAAAAAATGGATCAAAACCCCGACCAGTCACAGGCAACACCAAAACAGCAGCTTGTTGAGCGCGTCCGTGCCGCAACTAACGTTCTGGTAACGGTTCGCTCTAACCCGAATGTCGACGAACTGTCGGCGGCGATTGGTTTAACTTTGATGCTAAACAAGCTAGGCAAGCATGCTACAGCGGTGTTTAGTGGTAGTGTTCCTTCGACTATTGAGTTTTTGAAACCAGAAAACACAATTGAGCAAAACACCGATAGTTTGCGTGATTTTATAGTTTCACTTGATAAGAGTAAGGCAGATAAATTACGTTACAAGGTTGAAGAAAACGTAGTTAAAATCTTTATAACTCCCTACAGAACATCAATTACTCAAGATGATTTAGAATTTACCCAAGGCGATTTCAACGTAGATGTTGTATTGGCGCTAGGTGTGTCTGTGCGTGAAGAGCTGGATCAGGCTGTTACCGCGCATGGCCGAATATTACATGATGCAACGGTTGCAACAGTTACTGCTGGACAACAAGAATCTTCGCTAGGTGTAATAAACTGGCAAGAACCAGGCGCCAGCTCGCTTTGCGAAATGCTTGTTAGTATCAGCGAAGCCTTTCAGGGTGGGATTATAGACGAACAGATGGCTACAGCCTTTTTGACAGGTATCGTTGCCGAAACCGAACGGTTTAGTAACCAAAAAACAACTCCAAAAGTTATGACAATGTCGGCCCAACTCATGGCTGCAGGCGCTAACCAGCAGCTGATTGCTAACGAACTCCAAAAAGTAGCAGAATTACCAGTTGATTCACCGGTTGACGTACCTCACGATGACCCACTCCCAGAGGCTGTTACAGCAGATGACGGCTCATTGACTATTAATCACCAAGAGGACAACAATTCTCCTGAAGCCAAGCCAGAACTGGAGCAGGAACAACAACCACCGGCGGAGTTGCCAGAAGTTCAAGAGCAACAATACAGGGGTGACCAGCCTCAAGCTCCTGAGTATCAAGACCCATCTCTAGAAGTTCGCGAAAATATTGAACAAAATGACGATGCATTTATAGCACCGCTTATACCTTCTGAATCTGGTGATTCGTACGAACCATTACTGCAAGAACAAGATAACCACCATTATGGTGAGCAGAGCAATATTCAGCCAACAATGCCGGTAGATATATTTGCCCCGACAATCGAACCAGGTGATCAAGCCAAGCTAGACGAAAATCAAATACATATAGACGATCACGGCAACATGATGCGTAGCGATGGGCCACCTCAACCCCATCACAAAGTTATAAACCCATTGCCCGACGAACCGTCCAGTCCGCTAAGCCTAGACGATCAACCACCAATCCTAGAAGAGCAGTTACCAGACTTAAGTGCTTTGTTGAGCCAGCCGGAAGTTCATGCCGAAATTAGTGATGTTAAGGTTACAGAAACAGTTCAGCCACTGGAGGCTCCAGTAATGCCTGAGCTTGACCTGCCAACCTTGCCAGATGCACAACCTGCACCACCACAGCCAACACCAGCACCTTTAGAGTTGTCTCAACCTGCACCACCTACACCGCCAGTCATCCAGGAAACAGTTGAACCACCTAAACCGGTGGTCCCAGACGAAACTACATTACTAGACATAGAGAAGTCCGTACATAGTCCACACCTTGGAGGTACCGAGCCTGCTCCAGAGGAGATAGTAGATAATGCTCGTACTGCAGTACATAGTGCAATCAACCAAGCTGGCTATGATCCAAATAGGCCGGAGCCTCGGACGGATTTGGGTGCCCAACCACTTGGGGTACCGCCAACTCTATCGCAGCCTGTAGTGGGCGGTATTGATCCGTCGGTGGTACCTAGTGCTGTTGACCAGAGTAGTGCACTACCCCCACCTCCGATACCCCCGCCAATGATGCCAATGCAGTAAAAGAATAGATTGGGTTTGATAGAAAATAGGTAATAATTCGATGAGCTTATCTAAATTCTATTATTTATCATCTATACTTAAGTCTTATGGATGGAATTGTTTTAGTAAATAAACCGATTGGTTGGACTAGTTTTGATGTGGTCGCCAAGATTCGTGGCCAAATAAAACAAGAGACTGGCGCCAAAAAACCAAAGGTAGGTCATACCGGCACTCTCGACCCTCTTGCCACCGGTCTACTTATAATTGTTGTTGGCGAATACTGTAAACGTGCCGGGGAATTCAGCAAGCTTGATAAGGAATACGAAACTGAACTAACTTTGGGTGTTACCTCCACAACAGATGATAATGAGGGTGAAAAGTCTGTTACGAGTGATAAAATCCCCAGCCTAGAAGAGGTTAACGCTACTTTGAATACATTTGTTGGTGAGCAAATGCAATTGCCACCAGCCTTTAGTGCGATTAAAGTCGACGGCAAAAGAGCCTATAAACTTGCCAGGGAAGGCAAAGAGGTGCAACTAAGCCCCAGACCCGTGACAATAAGCAGCATTAATCAAGTAAATTATGAATATCCTAAGATCTTTTTTACTGTGTCTGTTTCGTCAGGAACTTATATTCGGAGCCTAGCTAGGGATATTGGTCAAAAACTAGGAACTGGGGCTTTTATGAGTAATTTGCGCCGCACCACTGTTGGAGAATTCAAGCTAACCGATGCTATTGAAGTGGTAGATTTTACCACCGAATCAATAAAAAAGCTTAAATAGTTTGTTTATTTAACAAAGTGTGTTATAATATTGCTATGAATGAGAACTCTGGTTCTGGCTCTTCTGAAACAGATGACAACTCAAATATGCGTATTAGATCTGTTCTAACGCACTCTCTACTCAAGAAATTACATGAATTAAAACATCAATCAAGTCATGACAGAGCCAAAAAACGTCAGGTTGCAACAAGAGCGCTTATTGACGCAGTTGAGCGACATCCTGCTTCTAAATCTAACATCATTGTTTTCCCCGTTAGAGGCAACGTGCCAACACAAGAGGATATAAGTAGAATATTTGATGAAAACGAAGAACAAGCTGAAATGGGTAAGGTCATTCCTTTTCGTACACCACAAACCGATAGCGATACCCCACCATTTATTTCTTGAATCAACCTCTTGCGTAAAGAGTTGTCATCTGATAGAATAGTAAAACATGATAAGTAGTGAGAACAAACAGAAGGTTATTGCAAACATGCAAACCAGCAAGAATGACACCGGTTCACCGGTTGTTCAGGTTGGTATTTTGACAGCACGCATCACCGAATTAACAGAGCATCTTAAGGTCAACAAAAAGGACCACATGGCACGCCGTGGGTTGCTGCAAATGGTTGGCACACGCAAGAAACTACTACGTTACGTTTCTGAAAAAGATACCCAGGCTTACCTGGACACCGTACAAAAACTCGGTTTACGCAAGTAATTGTACCTTTCTAGGTTGCACTAAAATGTGCAACCACTGAAATGCACAAAGCTAACACGAACCGGCTTTAGGTGATAGAGCACAGCTATACGGCCCGCGACGCATTTCCGGCATGTATATCTGAACCCTGTCACCTACCGGTCTAACGAAAGGATCAACTGTGGGATCAACCATAAATCCACTAAACAAAGAAATAATTAGCGTAGAGACCGATCTATGCGGCAAAAAACTCAAACTAGAGATAAATCGTGTTGGTTTCCGAACTAGCGCTTCTGTTTTAGTAACTTACGGAGATACCGTAGTGCTAGGTACAGCGATGGTTGGCAGCGGAACCGTAAAGGGGATGGACTATTTCCCGCTATCAATTGATTATGAAGAAAAGATGTATGCTGCTGGCAAAATCAGTGGCTCACGTTTTATTAAGCGAGAAGGCCGACCTTCCGACGATTCAATCCTAATAGGTCGCCTAATTGATCGTCCAATTCGACCACTTTGGCCCAAGGGTTATCGAAATGAAGTTCAGGGTGTTGCAAGTGTGCTCAGCATGGATCCCGATTTTAGACCAGATATGATTGCCATGATTGCCATGTCGACTGCATTCATGTTGACTGGTGCGCCATTTGAAGGCCCTGTAGCAGGACTTCGTGTTGGTATAAACAAAGAGGGTAAGTTTGAAGCATTTATGCCACTAGCCGATCTAGAAACAGGCAAACTTGATTTGGTTGTTGCAGGTACCGAAAAGGGCATAATGATGGTAGAGGCTGGTGCTAGTGAAGTATCAGAGCAAGAAGTTGTAGATGCTATGGAGTTTGCTCTCAAAGCTTTTCAGCCTGCAATTAAACTACAAAAGGAACTGGTTAAAAAAGTCGGCGTATCAGCCATGGAATATGAATTGGTTAAGCCAGATGCCGATATACAAAAACGCGTCGATACTTGGGCAGCTGGTAAAATGGGCGCCAATTTGCGTGCTGGATATCCAGAACGCAACCAGCTCGTATCAGAACTACGCATCTCAATGCATGATCATTTTGCGCCCGAAATTGGCGAAGAAGCCTACAGTGCATTAAAAGACGAATACGACGAAGCATTTACGACCGCATTACACAAAGACGTTCGCGACGGTATCGTCAAAGAGTCAATCCGACCCGATGGCCGTAAAACTACCGAAATCCGAACTTTGAGTTCTGAAGTTGGGTTGTTGCCCCGAGCACACGGCTCGAGCATCTTTACTCGTGGACTTACTCAGGCTATGAACATAGTCACGCTTGCTCCGCTAAGCTATGTTCAATTAGTTGATACCATGGAAAAAGAAGGCGAGCGCCGCTATTTACACCACTACAACGCACCTGGTTATACAGTTGGAGAGGTTAGACGACTTGGTTCACCAGGACGACGCGAAATTGGTCACGGCTATTTGGCGGAACGTGCACTAACTGCTGTATTGCCAACAGAGGCTGAGTTTCCATATACTATTCGTTCGGTAACAGAGATAATGTCACAAAACGGCTCAACCAGTATGGCGGCTACATGTTCAAGCACACTAGCTCTTATGGATGCTGGTGTACCACTAAAGCGCCCAGTTTCTGGTATTGCAATGGGTCTTATGATGGACGGCGATAAGCCATACATTATGAGTGATATTGCTGATGCGGAAGATTTTGCTGGTGACATGGACTTTAAGGTTACTGGAACAACCGAAGGAATCACAGCACTTCAAATGGATATGAAAGTGCACGGTTTGCCAGTAAAAGTATTGTCTCAGGCTCTTGAGCAAGGCAAAATAGGCAGAAACCACATCTTGAAGCACATGCTCGAAACAATTAAAGAACCTCGCGACAAAATGAGCCCATATGCTCCGCGTGTTGAAGCGATCAAAATTAATCCAGATAAAATTCGTGAAATCATTGGTAAAGGTGGTGAAGTTATTCAGAAGATTACCGCCGAAACAGGTACCGAAATTGATATTAAAGACGACGGTACTGTGATGATTTCTAGTCCTAATAGTGCCTCAATTGACGCCGCTATCAAGTGGATCAAAGGCATTGCAGACGATCCAGAAGTTGGTTCAATCTATGAGAACGTACCAGTAGTTAATATTATGGACTTCGGTGCTTTCGTACAGATTTTACCTGGCAAAGATGGACTAGTTCACGTGTCAGAAATATCCGAAGACCGGGTAGAAAAGGTTAGTGACGTCTTGAAAGAAGGTCAGTTAGTAACCGTTAAGTTAGTTGCTATTGATGAACGTGGCCGCTTACAGCTATCAATGAAAGAAGCCGCCCGCGAAGCCAAGAAGTAGTATTAAGGATAAATGAGTTATTTTAATAAACCAGTTATATTAATGTTTTTAGGTGTTCCTGGGTCGGGCAAAAGTTATTTTGCAAAAGGAATTGCCGATAAACTAAATGGCATACGCATAAACGGCGACTCAATGCGTCTTGCGATGTTTGGTTCTTTAGAAGAAATCGATAGAATATATCAAACCGAGGATAGGCGAAAATTAAACGAATATGTTTTTGGTGGGTTAGACTATGTCGCAGAGCAGATACTATCTAGAGGTTGTGATGTTGTATATGATGCCCATCAAAATAAACGAGTAGACAGAGAAACCGTAGAGGCAATTGCGCAACGACAAAATGCAATCCCTATAGTTGTTCGGGTTAGTACACCCGAACAACTTGCGTTTGAACGTACGCAAACTAGAGAAGCGCAGATTGATCAAAGACAGATGTCCCCAGAACGAGCACGTGATGCCATTGAGCGCCATAATGCTAGCACTGATCACCCAGTGCCTTCAGAAAATGTTGTAGATATAGATGGCCAACAGTCTTTTAAGGAACAATTCTTAATATTTGAAGATTATGTCAAAGGAATAATTAGTGGACAAACAAGCCAAGCTCGACCAAATTAAGGCAGATATTATCAAGAATAATGTCTGCCCAGATTTGGCTCGTACGGCCAACCAGCTAGTGATGGACGATGGTAATCCCGATGCAGAAATTATTTTCATCGGCGAGGCACCAGGTAAGAAAGAGGATGAGCAAGGTATTCCATTCGTAGGAGCAGCCGGCAAGTTCTTGAACGAAATGTTGGCCAGTATCAATCTGAGCCGAGAGGACATTTACATAACAAACATCGTAAAGTATCGACCACCGAATAATCGGGATCCAAACAACGATGAAAAAACGGCATTTTTACCCTATTTAGAAAAACAAATAGCGGTTATAGAGCCAAAACTGATTATCACCCTAGGCAGGCATAGCATGGATGCTATTCTGCCCGGGCTGAAAATCAGCCAAGTACATGGTGAGCCCAGGCCTTATAATGGAGTAGTATTTATACCTCTTTATCATCCTGCGGCAGCACTATACAACGGGGCATTGCGTCAGACATTATTAACAGATTTTGCGCGCATTCCCGACATTCTTATGAAAATCTAATATCAAATTCTTAAAGAAAGGAAAATAAAAGATATGGATAATAAACCAAAAAATGACCAGCCAAATAAAGGTGGTCAAAATCGCTCGAGATCTAACCAACAAGGTAATGGACAACAGCGAAATAACAAACAACAGGGCCAGCCGCAAGGCAATGGCGCTAAAAAATCTAGCCGAGGCGCAGCAATGCGTGCCCAAAAACGCGTAAATGAAGACGCAACACGTCAGATTAACGCAGTACTGGCAACCACTAAACCACAAGAAGGCAAACAGCGCGCCAACATTATTGACGACACGCCACGCCTTAAAGTTATAGGACTCGGTGGCATGGACGGTGGCGGTTCAAAAAACATGATGCTAGTCGAATATCAAAACGACGCAGTTATTATTGATGCTGGTAACGAGCTAGGCATAGACTTGCCTGGAATTAACTACGGGATACCAGATACAACATACTTAGAGACAATTAAACACAAACTTCGTGCATATATCATTACGCACGGTCACCTTGATCATATTGGTGCATTGCCACACATAGTACCACTGTACCCAGCCCCAATTTACGGTAGTACATTTACTATCGGCCGCGTTCACGAAATTTTCGAGAATTTTGGCATGCCACTTCCTGAAGGCTTTGAACTAAAAACCGTCATGATGAACGAGGATACCCACGAAAAGCTCAAAATTGGCGCATTCTTTGTAGAGTTGGTTCGAGTCACACACTCAATTCCAGGTTCTACAGTAGTAGTACTTGATACACCAGTAGGTCGTATCATTAATACCGGCGACTTCAAGCTTGATCCAGACCCACTCGACCACGAACGTACCGATACGGCTCGTCTTATAGAGCTTGGCAACGAAGGGGTTTTGGCTTTATTTAGTGAAAGCACAACCGCCGATCGAGCAGGTCGAACACCATCTGAAAGTGTCATCGAACAATCTTTTGTAGACATTATGGAAAGAGCTCCAGGGCGAATTTTTGTTGGTCTATTTAGCACCAACATGAACCGTGTCCAGATGATCATTAATGCCGCTATTCATCACAACAAAAAGATTGCTATGGACGGCCGTAGCATGGTTAGTACACTAGAAATGGCAGTACGTCATGGCTTTATGAAGGTTCCAAAAGGAACTTTTGTGCCAATTGCCAGTGTTCCAAATATGAAAGACACCGATGTTGTAGTTGTGTGTACTGGTTCACAAGGCGAGCCAAGCTCTGCTTTGCAGCGTATGGCTAATGGTGAACATCGCCATATTAAACTCAAAGAACAAGATACCGTTGTTCTTTCTAGCTCACCTATTCCAGAAAGTGGAAATGATAAGAAAGTTGGAGATATGGTAGACGGTCTAATGCAGAAGGGTGTTCATGTTTATGAGCACAGGTATCATGAGTTGGATAACGTTGGACCACTTCATACATCGGGACATGCTTCTCAGGAAGAATATGCTGAAATGATTAATTTCACCAAGCCACAGTTCTTCGTTCCTATCTACGGCCCATATAGATCCAAGCAACGACACCTTGAACTCGCCGTTCAAGAGGGTATACCACGTAAGAATACTGCAAATGTGGGCAATGGTGTTGTTCTTTCCTTTACGTCTGACAGCATGGAAATTGACGGTCAGGTACCAAACGGCACCATACTAGTTGACCAAACTGGCGCTATTGTTAGCTCTGTTGTAATCAAAGACCGTCTAGTTTTGGCCGAAGAAGGCCTGGTTGCAGTAATCCTTACTATAGATAGAAAGACCGGTCAGCTCATGACAAGTCCAGATATCATCAGTCGTGGATTCATATATATGCGCGACAACGAAGAACTCATGAATGGTTTCAGGGCTGAGCTACGTCGGGCGGTGCAACAGCGCTTCAAGCGAGTTGATTTAGACCGCTTCAAGGCAGAGCTCAAAGATCACATTACTCACTACTTGTTCGAAGCAACAGGTCGTAGCCCAATTGTCATCCCAGTTGTCAATATCGTAGGTGGCGGCAAAGTAGAAACAAGAGTAAATGGCAACAACAATGGAAATGGCAATGGCCACCAAGAAGTTGTTCAAAAATCTCCAGAAGAAGTTGCGGCAGACCAGCAAAGACGCTTCCAAGAAATGCGTGCCAAGCTACTCAATACCGACCAACAGGATTAGCTGACTGTTTGTGGTAATGATATGCTTAAGCATATATGTTTACCGCTAGTCAGAAATTTCTTAAGAAGTATTATGTACCCGTAGTAGCTCTCGTTGTAGTCATTGGAATGGGTGTAGTTGCTGTAATCGTGCGCGCGGCACCAACTGTAGTTGTATTCGAGGCAGAAACCGGACAACTGAGTCAAAACATCCAACAAATAAATGACACTCAAGCTTCTGGTGGATCAGCTTTAGAATTCAAAGATTTACAAAATCCTCCAGTAGTTACCTGTAATCTAAACGCAACTACTGCAAATTTTGCAGCCCAAGTATCCGCCGCACAGCCAGGGCAAACTATTTGTTTGGCAACAGGGAACTATGGTCAATGGGGTGGAACAAACAAGGCAATAACTATTCGGCCGGCAGTTGATGCTATGCCTAGTATGAGCTTTGAATTTAGGCAAGATGATGGCAACTTTACTATCGATAGTATAGATATAGCTGGCGGGGCATTTCTAAACTACTCTGATGGTAATGGTCCAAAAAATATTACAATCCGCAATTCTGCTTTTAAAAGTTCGATTATGTTTGATGGCCCATTAGATTCAAACATTCTATTGGACAATAATACTCACATTAATATTAATTTTGCAGGGCCAAACAATGCCGTTACCTGTGGAGCGACTCCAGCAGCAATACACTTTCCGTACAATAGTGGTACAAAAGTTTCAGGTGTCACAATTCAAAACTCATTGTTTAAAGGTGGTAACAAAGACGGTATTCAGACTGGAATAGGTGTTAATGTAATAAATAATGAGTTTGATGATATTGGTGAACATGGTGCGCGCTGCGGTGATTATAACGACACGCCTCATACGGACTCAATACAACTTTTAGGTGCTAACAGAAGTGTAATTAGAGGCAATTATTTCCATAACGTAGTCACGGGCATAGTAGCTTATGATGGTATTTCCAATGCAACTATTGAAAATAATGTAGTAGAAACAATTTCCCGACCAGACGGCATAGAGTTGTTGTCTGATACGAACTCAATTGTTAGGAATAATGTTGTTGTGTACAAAACCGGTTGTGGCAATGGTTCGAATGTTTGTGGCGGTATATTTATAGGCCGAAAATCTGCCGATCCGCCAGGGGTTGGAACTGTTGTTGAAAACAATATTGCAAGCTATATCTCAATAAATAGTGGTTCGACTACAGCATCAAATAGAAACAACATGCTTAGAAGTGACACTACTGGTTCTAATTTTATAGGTGTGCCAAGTTATGTTGGGGGATCAAATCCAACTATTTTTGATCAATTTGAATTATCTCCAGCATCACCAGGAATAGGTAGGGCAACCGACGGTGGAAACGTCGGAATAAGATAGTCAACACCGACCAAGAAGACTAAATACAAATACGTGATACAAAACCTGTATTTGCGAAAAATTACATTTTGTAGTATAAATATGCTATCCTCGTCCACTATATATTAGGAGCGATAATATGGGGAAGTACAAGAAAAAAATACTGCCAATACTTGCGGTGAGCATGCTTATTGCGGGTTATGGGTGCAGTACAGAAGAAGAGTCCAAACCCGATTTGGGTCCTGACGGTTGTCCATCTGGCACTTTTGAAGATGTATTCAGCAAGGACCAAATGCGTCAGTACTATACATGCAGTTACGGCATTGTAGACAATTACTTAGCTGCAACTTTTACGGATGTTCCGTCACCGCTTTATTACTTCATTGATTTTGATGATAAGGTCGAGTCGGAATGTAAAGGTGGTCCAGTTACTGATTCGTCTTTTCAGTATTGTCCCGCTGAAAGAACAGTGTATATTGGCGCTAAGGAAATGTGGGATGGATATTCAGGTCCTCGTGGCGACATGGACATGACAGCCAGCCTCTTTCATGAGGTCGGGCATCATATTCAAGCTGTTGCGAACGCTTATGCTCAAACACAAGAGGAGCAAATTGCCAAAGAAGTGCAGGCTGATTGTGTTATGGGTGACGGTGTGCGTTATATGAATGGAGTCGGCGCGCTTGAGTATGAAGACGACATTGGTGACACTCAGTCACTCATTGAGTTTTTAGCCGATACCAAGTCTGATAGTGAACAGACACACGGTCGTGTAGAAGATAGGGCTAGAGCATTCAATGCTGGTTTTACCGATGGAATTGCTGCTTGCAACCAGTTCTTTAAAGAGATTTGGCGGCCAGTCACGCAAAACTAGGCGGTACATACGTAAGAAGTCTCTCGTTTGAGCGAGCGAGAGACTTCTTACGTATAATTTATAATTGACTAAATAACAAAAAAAGCTTAATATATAATTTAACTCTACCAGAGTTACAACATAGTGTTGTTCATAGTTAGTACCTTTAGGAGGATACGTGAAGTTCCGTTGGACACGAGGTTTATTCCCCGTAGTTTTCATCACTCTTTTGGCGGCTTGTTCAGAAGGAGAATCAAACAGGGACACAGAACCTGCTGATACTGCAGCCGAAACAGAATCCACGCAACCCCCGCTGGGCTGTGCTGGTACTGGTCCTATCAACAGTGACTGCTCATCAGATACTGTTCCTGATGATACTACCCCTACGGGTGGTACGCCTCTTTGGCGGTATGAAGATTGCGAAGACGCTATTGGTAGTGCCTGCACCGACACGCTATTGACCGCCTTTGCTAAGTGGGGTGAAAACATACCTTTGCTTTACGTTGATGAAGATGCGGGCTGGGAAGGTGCCTATCTTGGCGAATTTGCTGATGAGAAATACCCCGCAGAAAACTTGAATGCTCTCGTGCTTTATGCGTGCGCAGACATCGAAGCACCGTCAGCTGACGAAGATGGTGAAGAGGGTTGGTTTTCTGCACAGTTCAAGTTTTACACCAATCTTGATGCCAGCGCGAGCCATGAACTGTTTGATGCTGCAATGGAATACATCTGTCCCGACCTCGGTTGGGTACGGGCCTACGACTACGATGGCTGGATTCCTGAACAATAAGCATCTGAACAACAAGAATTCTGCGCAACTGAACACCTGGTAGGGGCTAATCGCTGTAGGTGGTAAATCGAGTGTGTACTCACATCTCAACTTACCACCTACAGCACCCCATCCACCTTTTTTGTAAATATCACAATATTAAATGAAGGTGGATTTTTCTTTTCTTTAGAAAATAAACAGCATCTAAAATTAAAAATTATTAGTATATGATGCCAAGCTACTCAACAACGATGAGCGAGACTATTTGTAATAATGTAATTAAAATGTTATATTATGCTTAACTCTACCAGAGTTAGCGCTACGGCGTGAGGGATGCTACTAGAAAAGGCACAGATGTCCACTTTTGCTGGTTGTAAGTATAAGTTGCTTGCGGTTGTTGCAGGCCTTGCGGTTGTCTTCGCGGCATGCGGAGGGAACAATGAAGAACCGGTTGAAACAGAAAGTACTTCGGAAACTGGCACTTCTGGAGGTTCGGGTTCAGTTGTAATCATTAAGGGGAAACCATTCACCTGCGATAAGGTTATTGGTGGAGAATGTAATCCAGAAATTCAGGCCGTGTTTGACAGGTACAAAGAGAACATCGATGTATTTGCGAACAAGGGTGGTATGGGTCCATACTTCAACAACAGCTCTTATGAGGATGTGGCCTTTGCTGGGTTGGTTGCATGCACGTTCCTCGATAGGGGTGAGAATGCATACATTGATTTCATGTTGACCGACTCCGCCTTCTCTGAACTACAAAGCATCGAGATCCTACCGGTTTGGTTTGAGGCTCAAGATTCATTGTGCCCCAGTGGTTCAATGGTGGCTCCTGGCGACTTTGCACCAACGCCGTAAATGGTAGGGGTAATCGCCGGAAGTGGCAAGATGGTTGAGTACATCACTCATAAATCCTGCCACTTCCGAGCGAACCCACCCACCGCAATCGCTCTTAAGCGTTAAATATTGCAGTGGGTTTTTACTTTTACGACAATTAGCATATTGACAAAATACGAACAATCTGCTACAATGTAGTTATGTCAGAACAAAATAAACAGAGCTCAGATCAATGGATTGCGAACGAAGCCCATGGCGATAGCCACCTCAGACATTTGATTCAAAGACGAGAAGAATTGTATCTAGATGCTGCACAGCTTGGCGAGCATAGAAGTGGCTACAAGAATAGCGGTGATCAAAATAGACAAGACGAATTAGATGAAGTGCAATCAGAAATTATTGATCGCAAAGACTATCTAGGCATAGATCGATTGATTGAACCATAAGTGGTATAATATTTTTATAGGTATCAAAATGGCAAAAAAGAAAAAACGAAAATCAAAAGTACAAGAATATAGAGAACCAAATCTGTTTTGGCGACAGTCTGCAGCTGTGCTGTTGTTTGTTGCGGCTGGATTCCTGGTGCTAGGTGGTTTTGGGGCTGGTGGAAGTTTGCCTGTAAATGTTTTTAGTGGTTTTTATTGGACATTTGGTTGGGCGGCTTGGCTTGCTCCTATTGCTCTTATATATTTTGGCGTCCTGAAGTTTAAAAACGAGGACCATAAAGTACCACTGAGCTACAGCTTTAGCATGATATTTCTAATCACGTTTTTGTCGGGGCTGTTATTTACGGCTTTTGCAGATTTACAAACTAACAACTCATACACAGGTGGCTATGGCGGTAAGGTTGGTGAGCTTTTTGGTGATATGGCATTAACTGCTCTTAGTCCAGCCCTAGCGAGCATATTATTTTTTACTCTAGCATTACTCGCATTATTCTTTAGTTTTGGTATTTCACCATTGGTACTTGGTAAATTAACAGAGTTGTTTAAGCGCAAAGAAAACGAAAATGAAGAATCAGAAATGGAAGCACTCAGCTCGGCAGCATCAATGCGTAATTTCCAGCTAAAAGAAGGTGTGCCAGTAGAGCACCACAAAGGTTCTGCTGCGACACTCAAAAACACTGCGAATGCTAAACTAACCGCCAAAGAGGATCATTCAGCCCTTACGGCTGTAGCTGATCCAAATTGGCAATTTCCTGGGCTTGAATTATTAAACCAAAAACAGGACAAAGCCGACCCGGGTGATGTAAACGCAAATGCAAATACAATCCAGGAAACACTTGAACACTTTAATATCAATGTCGAGATGGAAGGCGCCAACATTGGTCCGCGCGTAACTCAATATACGCTCAAGCCGCCAGCAGGAGTAAAGCTTAGTAAAATTACAGCACTCGATAGCAATATCGCACTAGAACTTGGTGCTAATGCGGTGCGTATGGAAGCGCCAATTCCTGGCCAAAAAGCTGTCGGCGTTGAAGTGCCAAATGTTAAATCGGCCACTGTTCGTGTATCAAGCATCTTAAGTGCTCAAGAGTGGAAAAGCCTAAACAGTCCACTAGGAATTGTTATAGGTAAAGATATTGCAGGGACACCAATTGTTGGAAGCTTAGACAAGATGCCTCACATGTTAGTAGCCGGTCAAACTGGATCAGGTAAGTCTGTAATGATTAATGCAATCTTAACTAGCTTGTTATATAGGAATAGTCCGTCAGATCTTAAGCTAATATTGGTTGACCCAAAACAGGTTGAAATGACGCCATATGCAGATATTCCACATCTTTTAACTCCTATCATTACTGAACCTGAGAAATGTATTAGCGCCCTCAAATGGGCGGTAGCAGAAATGGAACGCCGTTATCGTACGCTTGCAGAGAACAAAAAGCGCAATATTGCCGAATATAACAATGTCATGAAAGAAGAAGGCATGCCCTACATTGTGATTGTTATTGATGAGCTTGCTGATCTTATGATGATGGCTGCACGTGATGTAGAGGCGCTTATCGTGCGTATTGCCCAGAAAGCTCGTGCAGTTGGCATACACTTAGTGCTTGCAACACAGCGTCCGTCCGTAGACGTTATCACGGGCTTAATCAAAGCCAATGTGCCAGCACGCGTAGCCTTTACTGTTGCTAGCCAAGTTGATTCAAGGACGATCCTTGATGGTGTTGGTGCAGAAAAGTTACTTGGTATGGGTGACATGTTGTATTCAACATCAGAGATGCCAAAACCAAAACGTATCCAAGGCGCATTAATTACTGACGATGAAACTAATGCAGTAACTGATTTCCTACGTATGCAACGCGGTCCGCAATATGACGATGAAGTTGTGAGCCAACCAGTTCAACTTAACGGCAAGGGCGGAATTGTTGCCGATTATTCAAACGATGGAACTCAAGGTGAAGAAGCCGAGTTCCGTGATGCAGTACATGTAGTACTAGAGGCCCAAAAGGCCAGCACAAGCCTTTTACAACGACGTCTAAGGATTGGCTACGGCAAAGCGGCAAGACTAATGGAACAGATGGAAGAGCAGGGCATAATAGGTCAAGCTGATGGCTCTCGTCCACGCGAAGTGCTGATAAGTTCAATGTCTGATGTATTCGGTGGTGGCGGTGAAAGTTCTGCTGTAGATGAAGCCGACGAAGAAGCATAATATTTTAGTCAATTACTTTTGACTTGTTTATACAAAACTACAGGACTATATTTAAATTAAATATGGTGATTATGAAATATAAAAACTTCAAAATAAACGGATCACGGGACTAGTATGTCCGAGCACGTTATTCCTGTCGAACTCGAAACTGGAATACCGCTGCCTATTGAACCCAGAGACAACCTCCCGCAAGTTCTCCGTACTGGCCAGGGAGCGGACACTCATCACCTCATCTATCCTCGTACAAGAAAAGAATTGCAGACAGATGAAGGCAAACTCATGAGGTCGCTTTGCCTGGAGTGGGTAGACGAATATGATCATGATGACTTCCACTACCACTTCGATGACTACATGGCAAACAAGTGGAAGTTTCCTAAGAATGGCCCGGAAAAGCTAGGCATGTCGATACTATATGCCGCACAATACACACCCCCACAAGCTATACAGATAACCAATAGTGGCCCAAGATATGTAGATCTAGACGAAACGCGCAGGCAACAGATGTGGGAGTCGGGTATCTTGAGATATGGTAGCCACGGTGCCGTATATAAACTTATTCGCGAGAGTGTACTCAAATTAAATCTAGATGATTTAGTTACAGAAGGCGAGATTGATATGCTCATACGTACTACAGACACTGAGCAAAGACTTGCAATTGGTAACAAACTTATGGCGCTAGCTGTGCAAGAGGTTGTAGAACCTATCCGTCCTGTCTATGCGCATGCCTACGAACGTCGCCTGATTATGCCAGATGCATATCGTGAACCAAGGCGTCAGGTGCTCAAGAATCCACTCATGTTAGGCACGTCAACCCGCCAGAGACGAATTAGGGAAGCTATTCGTAATCATCTTTCAGTACAACACAAGCTTGCCAAAGCTGCTTGACGGGCCTTAGGTTATTTGTTATAATTACCCCTGTTAATAATTAACTTCAGGCTAGAACTCTTAGGTATCTAGTCTAGAGCCATAGGAAGTTACGGGTATTGTTGGAGTTATATATGAGTTTTCTTATCTATAACCTATCAACCATTATCTATGCACTTTCGAAGAAAGGAACGTATGGCACAATACGAAATCGTTGTATTGTTTGACCAGGGTCTAGAAATAGATCTTGATAAGGCAACAACAAAGGTAGAGAAAATCTTCACCGATAACGGTGGCAAGATTACTAACACAGATAATTGGGGCAAGCGTAAGCTAGCTTATCCAATCAAAAAGCAAGATTTTGCAATCTATGTATTCTATACATTAGAACTGCCAGGTGAAGGTGTGCAAAAAATCAACGACACCCTTAATATTACCGACGAGGTTGTTAGATTCTTAATCACCAAGCCAGATCTCAAAAAGATCGCAAAAGCAGAGGCTACAAAAGCTGAAAAAGCTGCAAAAGCCGCAGAACGCGGTGATAGAGTCGACGAAGACGAAAAGTCTGAAGAAGAGTAAATAGTTTTAAAATAACTTGCATCAAACAAGTTCAGGGCGTAGGGTAAGAGTACAAAATAACTAAAGGACTTAGTTCCTACAAGGAGGTTCATTATGGCAAGGTCATTTAACCAAGTCATCTTAATGGGTAATTTAACAAGGGATCCCGAACTTCGGACGATTCCTAGCGGTCAAAGCGTTTGTAGCTTTAGTCTTGCGCTAAATAGAAGCTTCAAGGGTGCTGACGGTAACTGGCAAGAAGCAACAGACTATATAGATGTCATTGCTTGGGGGCCACTAGGTGAGCGTGTAGCTCAGTATTTGAGCAAAGGCCGCCCATGTTTAGTAAATGGACGTTTACAATCTAGTAGCTGGGAAAAAGATGGTGTTAAACGTAGCAAAGTTGAAGTTAACGCACAAGACGTAACATTTCTCGGTGGTAGAGATGGTGCAGAAGGTGGCAGTAACTCAGCAAGCGATAGCGGAGCACCAACTAATTCTAGCAAGAAGCAAAAGGACGATGTTGTCATTGAGGATATTGGCGATGAGCCTATCAACCTAGACGACATTCCATTTTAGTGACGGCAAGCCTTTTGAGGGGGCATCCTCTCTCAACACACAGTGCGCAGGCATAGCCTGACGCTCCCGCTGCTCTCCCTTGAGCTGCAGGGCTACACTAACCAAAATTTTTTAGAATCAATTCAGGAATCAACGGGTGGATTAATGAAAAATTATGGCAAATTTTGATGAAGTACGTGAACCATATACCGGTACATGGACAGATGCTGAAGTAGAAGAGTAATAGTTAATAAAGAAGGAATTTAGAAAATGGCGAAGATATTTAAACACAGAACAGACGTAGCATATTTTGACTACAAGGACTTTAAGACCTTACAGCGCTACGTTAACCAATTTGGTCAGATCGAGACACGAAAGAAGACTGGCCTTACCGAATCACAACAGCGACAGTTGGCTCGTGCTATTAAGCGCGCACGTCACTTGGCTCTTATGCCCTTCGTAGCCAACAGCTAAGGAATTTAGAATTTAGCGCATTGGTGCATTGAAAGCTCCAGTGCTCCTGGGCGGTACTTAAATACAGCTCAGTCTGCGCTTCGCTTCCGCTTTGCACCGAATCTAAATCCTGAAATTCCAATTCTAATTAATAGAAGGATTGGATTGATAATTGGAAGAAATGACACTGCCACAGGCAGCTCGAAAGCTTGAGAAATATATTATAACTTTGCCGTCGGCGAAGCAATTTAATATGTTATCTCGTGAGCCTCGTAAGGCAATGATGACACTGCAAGATAGCGCATATAATGCGCGTATTTCTATCGAGCGCTATTTTAACAGCGATGATTCTATTGAGCAGGCCCAATATCTTGGTAGCTCTTTAGAAAATATAAAGGTGGTGAGTGAAAATATTTTGGCGGCAGGACAACATGATTTACTCGGTCCAGTCGATGTCGCTCATTTATCGGCACTCGCCGAACACATTAAAGAACGGTTACAATAGAATTATGAAAAAACCATTACAAGAATTCACAAGCGAACTATTCAATAAAGTTCAATCAATCAAGCTCAATGATGCAGCAGCTATTTTCGGCACATCATCAAAAGAATCGATGTTACAAGATCTGCGTAAAGCAGTTGTTGAATTTGCTGAAGTCTTAAAATCAGATGCTGGTTACGAACAACTAATTGCTAAACACGAAGCGATAGCGGCAGCTATAGATACAGCGGGTCTAACAGGTTTAATAAGCGAAGCTGAGCTACCAGCTTATTACAAAATAGTAGATGACATATGGGTACAATTGGAAAAGGAAAACAAGTAACGTGGCTTTTGGTATAACAGATCTAAAAAAGGGTCAAATCTTCCAGTTCGAAGGTGAGCCATTTCGCGTACTTGAATATAACCAAAAAGTCATGGGACGTGGCGGTTCTATAGTAAATGTAAAGATTAAGAGCCTGACAGACGGCAAAGTGTTAGCCAAAACATTCAAAGGCAATGAATCAATTGAACCTGCCGATGTAAGTAATCAAACGGTTCAGTATCTCTATAACGACGGCACGACTTACTTTTTCATGAATAATGAAAGTTTTGAGCAATTTGAAATATCAAGCGATATTCTTAGCGATCAAGCTGGCTATCTTAAAGAAGGCGAACCAGTACAAGCTCAGTTGTTTGACGGTCATGTTATAAACGTCGAACTTCCTAAAAATGTATATCTAGAAGTTACCTACACCGAAAGTGTTGTTAAGGGAGACACAACAAGCTCCGTATTAAAAGACGCCAAGGTTGAGACTGGTATAAATGTTCGCGTACCTTCATTTATAAAACAGGGCGATGTTATATCTGTCGATACCACGACTGGCGCCTACCGCGAGCGTAAAAAGTAGCATACATGATTATTAGTCATGAAGAGGTTGCAGATATAGCCTTGGCAGGAAACGAAATAGCAGTAAAAGTTGGCTGTTTTGACCTGTTTCATGAAGGCCACCAGTCAGGTCTAGATTTTGCCAGTCAACAGGCAGATATACTTGTAGTTGGCGTTTTAACAGACGAGTATGTGCGCAGACGGAAGGGTCCAGAGCGTCCAATACAGACATGGGGAGTAAGGGCCGAAAATGTAGATACTTACGACGTAGTAGACTTTGTCACTCCAATACATGGCCTGAGTGACGTGGTGAGTGTTCTCAGAAAGGCTAGACCTTCGCTATTGGTGGATTTTAAGGAACACACCTTACGCGAGGCCGGTGCTAGAGTATTATTACCATTACTTGGTGTTGGTTACGTTATTGATAGAACTGAAAGGCTTACTTCAACAACTAGCATTATTGCGCGCAATACGCTAAAACAGGAGGGTTAATAATGGCTGAATTTATAGTAGCTCATATTCTAGATGAAAAGCATGTTGGCGACAGATTTACAACCTGGCCGCTGCACGTAACGCTATTACCACCTTTTGAAGCAGCCCAAGCATCTGATATCAAATATACGCTTAGTCCTATCACAGAGCTAACAGCTCCAATACAAACCCAGCTAGGTGAATTTGCAAGGTTTGGAGAGAAACGAATTGCTCAAAAAATTATTGTAAACCCTGAGCTTGCAGCACTGCACAACAAATTACTTCAAGCAGCAGAATTAAGAGGTTGGAAGATTGACGGCAGGTACTTGGGCGATTATTACACACCTCATGTCACTCGCAAACTTGGCAGGGATTATGATGGAAGCAGTTTTATAATTGATAAACTCGTTATAGTTGAGTCATTAGGCCAAGGCTATCGACAAGTGGTTGACGAGTTGGTACTAGAGAAAATATGACCAAGTACAGACTCGACCAATTATTAGCTAACAAGGGTATGGTCAGATCTAGATCACAGGCCGAGAGCTATATTAAGCTTGGGCAAGTCCGCGTGAATGGAACGATTCTCACCAAACCAGGCACGCTTGTATCAGAAGAGGCCGATATAAAATTACATGCTAGTGTTCAGTATGTTTCACGCGCTGGGCTTAAGCTCGCCAGTGTATCAAAAGCGTTGAAGCTTAGTTTTGCCAACAAAGTGGTCTTAGACGTCGGCAGTAGTACTGGTGGTTTCACAGAGTTTGCTTTAAAAAACAAAGCAAAACTAGTCTATGCGGTTGATGTGGGGACAAATCAGTTGCACCCAAGCTTGCATGGTAATGAAAGGATAGAGCTGCATGAGCAAACCGACATTAGAAACTTTAAGCCGTCTGTGGTTCCTGACATTGTAGTCATAGATGTTAGTTTTATAAGTTTGCGAGATATTCTGCCTCATTTAGCTAGTATAAGCGGACCAACAACTCAAATAGTGGCTATGTGCAAACCGCAGTTTGAGGCAGGTAATTCATCAAAACATAAAGGCATAATCAAGAATGATCGTATGCGCCGAGATATACTTAAGGATTTTGAAACCTGGGCACAACAAACATTTATTATTTTAGCTAAAGCCGACTCAGAGGTAAGTGGTGCAAAAGGCAACACAGAGCGTTTTTACCTCTTACAAAAACTTGTTAAATAGCGCATACTAGATTAAATGTTCGGTGCGATTATATTATCATTGGTTGCCAATCTTAGCTTTGCCGGCAACGACCTATTTGGTGCGATTGGCTCACGTAAACTTGGTGCAGCCAGGATGTCTTTGTATGCATATTTGTGTGGATTTGTTTTATATATAGTTTCGGCTATTTTTTTATTTAGGGGCGAAATAACCCTTAAGCCTTTTTTAGTTAGTGTTGTAATTGGTATATTGTTTGCTGTTTCATACCCGTTATTTCTATATACACTCGAAAAGGGCAATGCAACAATTAACGGGGTTATAGCAGGTATTTTCCCGATATGGGTGGTGTTATTATCATTAATATTTTTTGACGAGACCTTATCGTTACAGCAAGCTATATCTGTGGTTATTATATTTGTAGGTGTGATACTTAGCACCCTTCACCTGACCAAGAAAACCCGTTGGCATAATATTTTTAGTCGGTATGCGCTCTTAGCATTGGTAGTGAGTATTGTATGGGGTATAAATTTTACTTTTGTTCGTTATCCGGTCGAACAAATCGGTTGGTTCGAAACTAGTTTCATATATCAAACTGTGGCTGTAATTTTTTCTGTGATTTTACTAACACCAATTATTAGACGCTCAAAACCACATAAGTTCGAAACTAGCCAACTAAAAGACCCTGCATTGAATGCTTTAACAGGTTTTATGGGTGGGCTTTCATATAATTTTGCGCTAACACTAGCAAACAGTAGTATTGTTGCGCCAATTGCAGGGTCTTACCCAGGCATTTACGCTGTTGCCTCGTATTATGTTTTCAAAGAAACTCTTACAAAGATTCAAATAACCGGTGTTGTTCTAGTATTGATTGGCGTTATAGCACTTTCAATTTTTTCGCTTTAGCCTACGATTTCTTTTAATTGAGCCTGATCTTTTATCATAATATATGACTCTGATGAGCTTATTAATCCTTTACGCTCTAGTGCTGTTAATTCACGACTGGTTGTTTCGCGCGAGGCGTTAATTGAGCTAGCTATATCTTGTTGGCGCAAAGGTACATTAATTAACAATCCGCCTTTTCGTTTTACGCCAAAGCGCGTGCTCATAGTTAGCAGGAACGAAACCAGCCGTTCACGAACACTTCGGTACTCTAGATTAATAATTCTCTCACTGTGTATTCGATACATTTCTACTGCCATATCTAGAAGCGGCGCCAGTACACTTGGGTCATCTTGGATTAATTTCATTAACTTTTTACGGCTTATTCTCCAAACAGTGGTTGGCAGAACTGCTTCGTAGATAACATCTCTTTCCTGGCCCGTAATTGCCCAAATAAGGGGAAACATTTCATGTTCTTTACGGATTATTAACAGGTTTTCTTCACCGTACTTGGTTATGTCATAAGCCTTAACAATGCCCGATTCTATATAAAAAAGGCCCGGCGGAGATTCGCCGGGCCTTATAATAAACTCGCCTTTTTTGTACCTTAGATTGATACCTTCATGAAATAGTCTCAGCAGGGCCGAGTTTTGCGCATCGGTAGCCAACATATTCGGAGTATGACAGAGTATATGTTCAATCGCAATTAAACCAACAGCTTTACAAACTAGTTTATTCTCTTGATAAATTAGCAATAACACCTGTCGCATTGATATATATCACACATTCTAAGTGACTAATCGTACAGTTAACTTTAACCAAATTAATTACAATGTAATCACTACTGAGGGGAGGTAGCAATTATGGTTACGCAGCATGAGGTACAGCGCCAATTAAGTGCGATAGGTGCTGAGTTTAAGTGGTGGGGAAGAGCAGAAGCAAAAGAGCTAGAGCATATACTGGTTCCAAGTGAAAACATTATCTACTGTCTAAACGGACGCTACGAAGCTGGCTTTGCAATGCTCTGCATTACCGACCAAAGATTAATAATTATCGACAAAAAACCACTGTACCTAACAATAGAGGACATTCGTTACGATATGGTATCAGAGGTAGATTTTAGTCAACGATTACTTGATGCAACCCTTACAGTCTGCACGTTTAATAAAAAGCTAATTTTTACAGCCATGAAAGTTCAACTACTACGCAAAGCTACAATGTACTTACAAAATAGAGTCATGGAGTTCCGTCAGCAACATATGATGCCACTAATGTCTGGCAGTAATCTCCCGTTCATTCAAACACCAATACCCAACCCACTAGATCAAGTAAACTCACTAGAACATAGGGTGACCAATCCTTATACGCGCGTGCCACTTATGATGCGCCGCAAGATTTCACGTTTTCACGCTTAGCGCTAATTTGTATCTGTTTATTCTTCCAGATATGTTAGGATAAGCGTAAGTATGTTGTATTTCAAAAGTAGGGCAGCAGCTGGCAGGATCCTGGCTAAACGACTGGCCAAATATCAAGACACCGACTCTGTTGTACTATGCCTTTCAGAGGGTTCTGTTGCAGTTGGGGCGCAAATAGCAATGTCACTACACAGCACAATGCTTTTATATAAGATCAAGCACATATTTTTGCCTAACGAGCCTGAGCCTACGGCTGGCTTTAGCTCAGTTGGCACATTTAGATACAACAATTTACTTAGCGCGGGTGAAATCGAAGAAATCGTAGGCGAATACCACAATTACTTAGACGAACAGCGCATGCAAAAAAACCATGAGCTTAACGTATTACTGGGCGACGACGGCGCTATAGACAAATCAAGCTTGAGGCACAAGAATGTAATTCTTGTAGCCGATACACTTATGAGTGGTTTTGCGATTGCTATGGCAGCAGACTATCTCAAAACGGTTGCTGTAAAAAGGGTCATTGCAGCGGTACCGGTAGCTAGTATTAATGCCCTAGATCAACTACATATTCAGACAGACGAACTATGTGTACTAGGGGTTACTCAGAATTTTATAACCCAAGAAGGTCATTATTTTGAAGACAACTCCGAACCAGATATAGAAGGTGCCTTAAAAATTATGAACAATATTAGGTTTGCTTGGCGCAAGGGCGAGCTACAGAACAACGAACAGTTAAATACTTCTAAATAGAGTAAAATTATATTGCATATTTATCATACTTATGCTATAATTAAAGCATGTATCAACACAATCATTACCCAGATCAAGATCAAGCACCTCAAGTAACCGACGAAGAATTTTTAGAATTAACTCACGGCTTATCTAAGGATGACATGTTTGGACTATTAGTAGACATGAGACAAGCTGGCAGTGGAAGTATTCATGTTGACGGTGACAATGTTATTTTGCGCGCCCAAAATTTAGAAAACGGTCCAATGTTCCCAGTTTTAGAAGTTACTAGTTCAGATACAAAAACAACGATCAGAGGATTTGGCGGGGATAAGTGTGCAATATCAGTTGAGCCATTGTCTAAATATTTAGAAGATATTGGAAAAGTTGACGCTGCAGTTAAAATAGGCAAAGGTAAACAATTACAGGACAAATCTGATTTTGCGTTAGTTCCAGCTTCTCACTGGAAAGCTATGGGTGAGGCGTCTAAGTTTATAACAGATTTAAAACAACAAAAAGCGAATGAGCGTGCCCAAAAACGTGGTGGTCTCGTGCACAGATTAATACGCCGTTAGTTTTCCGCTCTCAAAAGGGAAATTATTATACGTTAAACCTGAATTCAACCACGTCGTTTGGCTGCATTATGTATGTTTTACCTTCGGTGCGCATCTTGCCGGCTGCTTTTGCGGCTTGTTCTGATCCAGTAGTTACTAGGTCGTTATAATCAACAATTTGGGCGGCAATAAAACCACGTTCAAAATCACCATGTATTACTCCAGCTGCTTGTGGAGCGGTGGAGCCCTTTTTAATTGTCCAGGCACGGACTTCTTGTTCACCGGCCGTTAAATAACTTTGTAAACCCAAAGTGTCATAGGCGTTATGAGTAAGTTTAGCTAGTCCTGATTCGGTTTGGCCATAACTTTCCAGTAGCTCAATCCTGTCATTGTCGTCTAGCCCGCGTAGCTCGCTTTCGAGCTTGGCGCAGATAAATACGGCTTGGCTTGGAGCAACAAGACTAGCAAGCTGAGAATTAATATCTTCGTCTGCTAAGGTGTTTTCATCGACATTGAATACATATATTACGGATTTTGCGGTTAGTAACTGCAACTCCGCAAGTAAATGGCTGTCAGCTAATAGCTCAGGCTTGGCAAAAAGGGGAGTGCCGGTATCAAGTAATTGTTTAACTTTTTCCAAGTAGTCTACAAGTGGCTTAACTTTGGGGTTTGCCCTGGCTTCTTTTTGTATAATTGGAAGGCGTTTCTCAACAGTTGCAAGATCTGCTAGAACTAACTCGGTATTTATAACTTCAATGTCTTTCTGTGGGTTATGTGCGTCTTCAACATGTTGAACATTTTTATCCTCAAACGCTCTCACAACATGGGCGATAGCATTACAGCTACGGATATTAGCTAGGAATTGGTTGCCTAGGCCCTCACCCTTACTAGCTCCAGCTACTAGACCGGCTATATCTACGAAAGTAACTGTGGCTGGGATTTTCTTTTTAGCGCTATAAAGTTGCTCTAGTTTATCAAGTCTGGGGTCGGGAATCGGCACAATACCTGTGTTGGGCTCAATTGTAGCAAAAGGGTAATTAGCCGCCAAAATATTATTGTCGGTTAGTGAATTAAACAGGGTAGACTTGCCAACATTTGGTAGCCCTACTATACCAATAGATAAACTCATTCCGTACCAACTTCTTTTGCGAGACCACCACTCTGTATTATAAGTTTTTTATCAAATGTCCAAAGAGGTAAGGTTTTGTGTTGTTTTGCTAATGATGCAAGATAGCAATCTTCTATAGATAGAGCAGGTCTAAGCACATATAACTCGAGTGTTGGATCAAAAACATCTGTATTTATTATTAATTTTTTGTTAGTGGCTAGATTCAGAATTGTCTTCTGGATTTTTGCTCGGGGTATCAAATAATATTCATGCATAGCATAAATTACTTCAATCAAGCACGTATCAGATATTTCTAACTGTTTTGCCTTGTCAAACAACTGACGAGCAAGTATGTATTGTTCTGGAATATCAGCTAGAATTAATCTCAGCACAACATTTGCGTCTAATGACCCATTAAATATTGTCATTTAGGTACGGGGTTTTCTTTTCTTATAAAAACCACTTGGATTTAGAAGTGGCGGTGCTTTTGTTGAATACTGCGCCAGATCTTTTTGAATTTCTTCAAGCGAGACTGGCTTTTTGATGATAATTTGTTGATTAACTTCATCAAATTCAACTTGAAGCTTGTCGCCTCTGTTTGAGACACCCATTTTGGCTCGTAGTATAGCAGGTAAAGTAAAAGTCCCTTTAGTGGTCATGGTAATAATTTTATTCATAATATAATACTAACAGATGTAAGAAATTTATGCAAGTAAGAAATTATATTTTTCTTACATTTTTAAATTTGGGGTTTTGTTTTGATGATTGCCGGTGTATACGCAAGTAAAAAGAGTGTGTTAAATACTGCATTTTCCGGAAATCCGGTGAAAAGTGAATAACTTGTATCGAGTACAAACCATAGAATAACCGAACCGGCAAAAGCTCTCCAAGCCCACATTTGACCTTCTTTTAAAGGCCCTGTAATAAGAATATACAGAACAAACGACCAGGAAGCCATGACAGCACCAGTTATCCCAAAAATCAGGCGTATGTACTGTATCGCATCATCTGAAAAATCTGCGGGGAAGATTCGCTCTCCAAAAATAATAAGATTAAAAAAGTCACGCCAGATTACAGGCACCCAGATGATACCCAAACTAAAAATAAAGATAATAATCGTTAATATCTTTGCATAATTAAACCAAAAAAATTGCTGGTTGCCCTTGCTCATTACCACTCCTTTTAAATTATTATGATTTAACCCGAATTATAACCGAGGTGATATACTATGTATATGATTACTTTTTACGGTACTGCCACTTGTGTTGATTGTCTAAGAAGCAAACAGTTTTTAGCAAAAAATAACATTGATTACGAATATATTGGCCTAGAGGAACACCCCGAGCACATTGAAACAGTAGAAAACTACAATAATGGTATGAGGATTATCCCAACTATAGTATTTGAAGACGGTAGTATTTTGGTGGAACCAAGCGACAAAGATCTAGCTGATAAACTTGGTATAACAGAATAGATTATTCGTAAGCGAGGCCCTGATCAACCCAAGCAATAAACGATTGGTGATCCATTTCTGGGCAAGTTTTGACAATTACTTGGGTATTCATTGCAAGCTCGCCAATAATAGGAATAATCCCCCTAAATGGCGAGTATGTTTCATGCAACAAATAGTCTCTTTTAACTAGATCGGCAAGGTTAAAACTTTGATCGTATAGTTCTGTTTGTAAGCGGTACATTTTTGTTTGTTCTTTCTAATTACATTTTACTCCGCACTGTCAATACTTATAGAGTGTCAAATCATTGACAAAATTATATAAATGAAGTATAGTTTAATCGATTAGTACAGTCGAGGTTTTGTCGGGCAATAGCTTTATAACTTTACTCCTGTATCTAACGTAATTTTACATGTCAGATAATTCTATATTTTCTTATTGTTAATTTTTTTTCATAAGTTTTTGTATCTGTTGAGCAGTTTGTGCATATTTTTTTATGCCCAGTCTGCTCAACAGAGCACATCACCCGTTTGCCCTAAAAAGCAGACCAGAGACCCCGAAAGGGTTCCTTATGAGAGAAGCAATCAAGCGGCCCTTTGGAGTCGCACCATCCCGTCTGCTGGCA
>JBGSWE010000004.1:0-235382 GCA_041752595.1 Saccharimonadales bacterium (SeqCode)
AATTGGTAATGCTCTCGGACAATTCGAAAACACCGTGACTAGCGGAATATTATCTGGCTATGGTCGTGATATAGAAGCCAGCGATGGCAGTGGAAGTGCGGCAAGTGTAGAAAGCTTACAAAATCTATTTCAGACAGACGCAGCGATTAATCCAGGCAACTCTGGTGGTCCACTAATGAACTTGTCCGGAGAGGTTATTGGTATCAACGTGGCAGTAGCAGAAGGTCAAAGTATTGGTTTTGCGATTCCTATTAATGACATTAAGGGACTAATTGCCAGTGTACAGAAAAACGGCAAACTAGAACGACCTTATCTTGGCGTACGTTACGTACCCCTAACTGACGATGTTGCTTATTTCTATAATTTAGATACAAAACGTGGTGCCTATATTGCGCCAACAGAAAACGGCCAAAACCCAATACTAGAAGACAGTCCAGCAGACAAGGCTGGTTTGCAAGAAAAAGACATAATTATTAAGATTAATGACGTAACTATCGATGAAAAAAACAGCCTAGTATCAATCTTGGGTAAATATCAGGTGGGTGAGACAGTTAATCTAACTATAATCCGTGGCGGCAAAGAGCAAAAAGTCGACGTTAAACTAGAAGCCGCTCCACAAAATTAATAAAGTAGTTGTATTTGTTTTTATTAGCATGATATTCTTATGCTTAATATGAGTCTGCTTAAAAGCATAGATTATTTGGGCTTAAAAAAACTAACAGGTTTGCTATTACTTGCGGCATTGCTGCTAACCAGCTTAATACTTGGTTCAGCTTCTGCTGCGGGAAGTACCGCCTTTACAGCCGAGGGGGCATCATCTGCACAGACCGGGACGCAATTTACTGCAGTTGTTTATGTGAATCCGTCTGGTGCTAGTTTTCTTAACGGTCAGTTAACTTTGAATTTGTCTAATCTGACATTCCAGAGCTTTAGCACATCAGGTAATTTTGCGAGTGCAGCACCAGTCAATGGCTGTAGTACCGGCTCTACTACCTGTACCTTGTCTTTTTATAATATTACTTCTGGTGTAAGTACAAAAACATCAGTCGGTACTCTCACGATAAACGCCACCGGTGCTGGCGGTTCATCAGGCCAAATTAATCTGAGCGGTGCTATAGCTGATGATAGCGACGGATTGCCTATGGGCGTGTCTACATCTAATCGTACAATAAGTATTACAGCTCCCGCTGCACCAACGGCTCCCACCGCACCACCAAGTGGTGGAGGTTCGGGTAGTGGTGGATCACCAAACACTCCTCCTGCTGGGAGTAAGCCAGATGCCACAAATCCAATAGATAACCCCAATCCCGATAGCACGGTCTCTGTACCAAATGACAGTGGGGTAGGTGAGATTGTGTCAGAAGATCAGCTCAGCATAATACTAACCGAAGGTGAACAAGATCAACCAAGTACGACCGTTGCAACTACGACTTCAAGCTCAAGATTGCCTATTGCGTTGTCAGTTGGTGGATTAATAACACTTATACTAGTTGGAGTAGGCGCTAAGATAATTATAGGCCGAATGAATAGCGCCAGAGAATTGGCGTCACATACAAATGGATTTAGTAGTGGGTTTGGTCAAACCCCAACAACTCCTGAGGTTAAACCAACCACTACAGAAATAACTCCCTCTGACGCTACAAATCCAATAGCTTCTCAGCCCACTAACCAAGATGGCCCAGTAGTAATTAGTCCGGACAAAAAAGGATAATTATGAAGAGTCGCACCAAAAAGATTAAATCAGAATCTAGCCGCTCAAGATTAATTAGTTTTGCAGGACTAATGGTAGCTTTTGCGGCAATCGGTGGCTTGATAGTGATTATTACAAATGCGGCTCCTGGTACATGTAGTACAACAAATGTCGTTGGTAGTGCAACTTATACAATAAACGCACCCGAAACAGCTCAGTATCGCTTGTGGGTGCGTATGCAGGTACCAGACACTACCAACACCAATAATACCAATGGTGTCAGGGTTCAATTAGCGGGTTCTTCAAACCAGTGTTTTACAGTTACAACTACAAATACTAACGCGGTAAATCAGTGGCAATGGGTCAATACTGACGCAACTGTTGCCAGTACTCCACACTTAACCTCTCAAATTAACGCTGGTAACTATACTGCAACTATTCTAGGACTAAAAAGTGGAGTAAAAGTAGATAAAGTACTATTACTAAGGTCTGATAACGTTTGTACACCAAGTAATAACTTCACCAATGGTTCACCAGGAGATAACTGTACAACAGCCGCGCCAACTGTAGATATTAATGCAAACCCAACAACTGTCACCAGTGGGGGTACAACGACCCTTAACTGGACAAGTACAAACGCAACGAGTTGTACTGGTAGTGGAACATGGGGTAGCAGTACTCGACCAACTAGTAGCACCTCATTTACTACATCAGCGCTTACTTCTGCTGGCACATTTACTATAACTTGTGTCGGAGTGGGCGGTAGTGCATCTGATTCTGTAACAGTACAAGTAACACCACCACCAGCTCCTACTGTTACCCTAACTGCGTCAATAACAACAATTCTGACTGGTAGTTCAACATCACTTACTTGGACTTCTACAAACGCAACAACTTGTGCAAGTACTGGTGGTTCAAATGGTTGGGCAAACGCAAACCGTGCATCGACAGGAACCTTTAATACCGGTAATCTCACATCTAATCAAACGTACAACCTAAGCTGTACTGGAACAGGTGGCACAACCAATGCTACACCGATTATTATTACTGTTACCGTAACCCCACCCCCAAACGACACAGCTGCTCCTGTAATTACAATGGCAATCCCAAATGTGGTTATTCCGTCAGGTCAATCAACAGTTGTTGTGAGAAATCAACGAAGCATAAGTTGGCAGCCGCAAGCATCCGATGCATCAGGAATTAGATCGCTTGTAGTTTCAGTAAATGGCCAATCCGTTAGTCTGAATGGTGGTGCGTATGTCTTCGGCGGTACTCTAGCTCAAGGTAACGGGGATTACACGCTTAGTGCGGTAGCTACTGATAATGCAAATAATGTTACAACTGTAACGCAAGTAATTAGGCTGAGACACCCAGACATTAATAGGGATAATTTGGTGGATTCACGTGATCTAACCCCAATAATTATTCGATGGGGTAAAGTTCTGAGGGGTGAAACCGTATCTGCAGCAGAAATAACAGTGTACGACCTAAATACCAGCGGCACACTGAATAGTTCGGATATGACTCCAATATTGATCGAATGGGGCCGATTCCTAAGGGGCGAGGTGCAGTAGGCTCTTGGAAACCTTTATTTTCTTCTCGCAAATGTTAGGATAATATTTAAGTAGGAAATTGGTAGGGATAAAGTCATAAAAAAGTTAATCTTTAGGAATCGGACAGTATTCGCCTCAGGACTCACTTTAGTTTTTATTGCTTTCGTAGGACTAATAGTTTCATCACAGACAAATAGGTCTAATTTAGTTGTTGAGGCTGAGTCAGGGGTGCTTAACCAGGGCGTTCAGACGCAGAGCGATGATAGTGCTTCTGGTGGTTAAAATATACAGTTTACTCAAGCGGTTACCGCCAGTCAGTGGGCGTTCGAAGAAACATTTAATGGCACACCTATAAACCCTTCACAGGCACTTTTACCTAAGACGTTTGATTATGTGGCTACGCATCGTAACCATCCCGCTTCTCCGAACGGTCCCTGGGATACTTTTCCAGCCGATCATAGTAGTTCCGATTGTGCCGGTCCACCATCCCAGCATCCTGTAGGCACAAACCATACATCTAACAGTGATAACCCAGATCAAACTTTCTATATTTGCAGAGATCATATGATGAGTGCCATGGGTGATGTGGACGGTTATTCAGTTACAAACTTTTTTCCTAAGCAAGAATTCGATTTCGCTTCTGGAAACGGTATCATTGAGTTTGATGTAAATATAAACGGTAATCCTGGTAGAAGTTGGTGGGAAATATTAATTACTCCCCGCGATCAAATGAAACTGGGGGCAGCAGAAGACTGGCTACCTATAAGCGAAACTTATCCAGAAGACCGCATGGTGTTAACTTATTGGGATGATCAAGTAAGGGAAATGAAAGTAGGCACCGGTGCGATTGCGCCAAATGGATGGACTGATACTTTTAAAGATTGGCGGTCTTGGGATAATAATATTGATCCGAGTGATCCGGCTAACACGAACCGTGCAACTAGGCGTAAAAATCGAATCATAATTAACAATGATAAATTAACCTGGCAGATTCAAAAGCAAGATGGTACATTTGACGATGTTGTTTTGAATCTCGATAGTCCACTACCTTTTGATCGTGGACTTGTAATGTTTAAAACCCTTGCCTACACACCAGAAAAAGATGGCAACATGAATATGTACACTTATCATTGGGATAACATTAGGTTTAATGGTCCCAGGATTACTCCGTATAGAACTATAGAATCAGCACCCCTTGTTAATCTTGCGAATAATGGTGATCGAGAATTAGGTGCCACCCAAACTCAGACAATTAATATTGATGCTGTTGGCGAAAACCCAGTATTGGTTGGTCAAATACAGGCTCCAAAATTTGGTGAAACGCTACTAAGCGTTAATGGGGGTCCTAATATAGATATGTCCAGAGGAACTAGTATAGACTGTGTTTCTGACGGTTGGACAACGACCTATGTTCCGATAAATAAGTCGCTTTTGAGGCAAGGGGCAAATACATTCCGTTGGACGGTCGGCTCTAGAGAGGCTTGTGCAGGAACGTACCCGTGGCGTGGTTTTACCGTTAAAGCATTCGAAATACAATTTGATGGAAACTCCAACTAGATTATTTTCTTAGTATCTTCGTGGTATTAATAGTTAACTGGAGACCGCGAAGGTCTGTATTAAATCCTCTGTTGTTATTAGTTTGTATCCTGTTTGTGTAGCAATGCTTACAAGCTCTTTGTGCTGAAAGGGCAGGCTCTCAGTAAGAATATATGTAGGTTTTTGTTTAAGGCTTTTAATATGCTCAAGCAATTGGCGGTATACATCCAAACCATCTTCTCCGCCAAATATTGCAATTTCTGGCTCCTGCATTGCAGATTTGTTAATTGTGTGACTAGTTGGAACATATGGTAAGTTAGCTAAGATTATGGAAGTTGGAGTGTCGAAAGTAGAAGATGGAAGGGGCTCGAGCAGGTTACCTTGATAGAAGTTTATATCCGCAATTAAGTTTGTGGCATTTTTTTGTGCAATTTTGAGTGCATCAGCTTGGATTTCTGTTGCATAAACACTGGTATAAGGTAATTCTAGTTTACAGGTTATGGCAATTGCGCCAGAACCTGTTCCAACATCTACGATTGTTGGATTTGGGCTTAAATCAAGCTCCTTAAGCAAACTAATAATTGTTTCTGTTTCGGGTCTGGGTTGCAGGGTAGCAGGAGTGACGTAAAACTCACGTCCATAAAATTCACTCTTACCCCTGATATATGCCAGCGGCTCATGATTGGCTCGTCGTTCTAGTTTTTCTTTTAAACCGTTCAAGATTGAATCTTGTATAGTGAATTCTGGGTGGGCGAGTATCCAGGCACGATCTTTACCAAGTGTATCTTCGAGTAAAATTAAGGCATCCAGACGTGCTGATGGCACTTGTGACGCATGTAGGAGGTCTGTAGCTTGTTTTATCCACTTATTAACCTGGTACACAGCCATTTACACCTCCTGATTTAGGAGTTCGTGTTCGGCCTTGTGTAATTCATCAAGTAAGTCATCGATTTGCCCGGCTAATGCACCAGGAATGTTGCTTCGACTATATCCAATGCGGTGGTCAGTTATTCGGTCCTGAGGGAAGTTATAGGTTCGGATTTTTTCCGATCTATCACCTGAGCCAATAAGCTTTAGTCTTTGGGCCCCAAGACGAGCATTTTCTTCGTCGATACTCGCCTGTAATAGGCGGCTTCTAAGAACGCTCATGGCTTTTATCTTGTTTTTAATTTGCGATTTTTCGTCTTGGTTGGTCACCACAATACCGGTTGGAATATGAGTAATTCTAACGGCTGAGTCAGTAGTGTTTACCGATTGGCCACCATGACCACCCGCGCGGTAAACATCAACGCGTAAATCGTGTTGATGTATTTCTACGTCGTTTTCTTCTGCTTCGGGTAGTACGGCAACCGTTATGGTGCTTGTATGGATGCGGCCCTGAGATTCTGTAGTCGGTACGCGCTGGACACGGTGAACGCCTGCTTCAAACTTGAGCAAACCATATGCTTCTACACCTTTAACCAAAAAGCTGATTTCTTTAAAACCACCAGCGTCAGAAGGGCTTTCGCTAATAAGCTCTACTTTGAGCTGATGTGTCTCGGAGTATCGAGCATACATTCTATAGAGCTCGGCTGCAAACAAACTCGATTCGTCACCACCAGCCGCTGCTCTGATTTCAATAATTGCATTTCGTTCGTCGTTTGGATCTTTGGGGGTCAACACAGCTGATAGTTTCGAGCTAACGGCTAACAGTTTTTCGGACAACTCGCCCAGTTCTTCGCGGGCGAGCTCCGCCATGTCATTGTTGCCTTTAGAAAGTTTCTCTGCTTGGGTTTTTTGTTCTTCTAGCTTTTGTATTTCATCAAACAGGCTAACAATTTCTTGTAAACTACTTAGTCTTTTGGCAAGCTTGGGATATCTGGGCGTACTAAACACGGCTGGATCTTGTAATTCAGCTTGTAGTTGTTCTAGTTCGATTCTGTAGGTATGTGATTTTGCTTCCATTTGTAGTCTCTTATCTACTGATTATAAATAAAAAGACGTCACCATGATAGGCAACGTCTTATAAAATTAACTTTAGCTAACGAGAACCGAGTTTTTGAACTTCTGTTTTTTGCTCACTTTTACGTGGTTTCTTAGAAGTTTTTGCATCTTTTGCAGCTTTTGCTGCTTCTGAACGAGCCTTGAATTTGTCAACACGACCTTCGATATCTACTATGCGCTCTTCGCCAGTAAAGAAGGGGTGTGATGCACTAGAAATATGTACTTTTATAAGAGGGTATTCGTTGCCATCTTCCCATTTGACGGTAGCGTCAGAGGCAATAGTTGAGCGTGTCAAGAATTTAGCGCCGTTATTGAGGTCTTCAAATACTACGGTGCGGTAATCTTTGTTGTGGATGTCTTTCTTCATTGGCAATAGTATACCGTATCTGTTAATTATAATCAAGTAGTAACTTGCTAAATCAGCGTACCTCTGTTAAAATAATGCGGTAACAAATTAAACAGTAATAGGACAATATCCTCCTTTGATAAGCCTATGTAGGGCTCCAAAGGTAACTATTACAAAGAAGAAGGATAAGGCATGTTCACCTAAACATAGGTGTGCGTGTTCTAAGGTTCAATGAAAGGAACTAATTCATGTCTACACAAGTAGAAACAGCAAATGACGAACAGTCAAAAACAGTCAAAGAGGAAGCACAATCAAAGGTTTTGCCAAAAACTAACCCTAGTACAGTCGACATAAGAGAGTTATTAAGCGCCGGAGCACATTTTGGCCACAAAACCAGTCGTTGGCACCCAGCCATGGCGCCATACATTCACAGCAAGAGAAATGGTAGTCATATCATCGATCTTACTAAGACTGTAGAGATGCTAGAAGAAGCGCTTAAATATATAACAACTGCAACAAGTGCAGGAAAGCAAGTGCTAATTGTTGGTACAAAGCGCCAAGCACATGACATTGCTCTAAAGCTTGCTCAAGACACTAACATGCCATTTGTAACTGAGCGTTGGGCTGGCGGAATGCTAACCAACAAAACCACAATAAATGGTCGTATCAAACACCTTAAAGATCTTGAAGCCAAACTTGCAAGCGGTGAACTAGCAAACAAATACAACAAGCTAGAAGTACAAAGATTCGAAGAAGAAATTGAAGAAATGAATATGCTCTATGGTGGTATTAAAGACATGCACGCAAAACTAGGTGCTGTATTTGTATTCGACCCAACACACGACAAAAACGCCGTTTCAGAAGCTATGATACTTGGCGTGCCGATAATTGCTATTTGTGACACCAACTCTAATCCAAGTGATATAACTTACCCAATACCTTCAAACGATGATGCGATTAAAACCCTGCAATTAATCTCGGACTATGTAAAATTCGCGATAGAAACAGGCAAAGCAAAGGCCACTTCTAATTCTGTTGATAAAGCCGAAGTAGTAAAAGCAGAAAAGTAATGCTAGGCGAAGTGATACCATTTGGTTCGGTTGATCCATTGATTGAATCAGCATTTGAAGAAATCGAAACAATTACAACAAGTGTTGAGGATGATTTGAGTAATTTACAATTCGCCGCTCAGGCGTTAATGGATAGAATAAAAGCAGTTACATTATAGAATAAATTTCATAAGGGGAAATAAATGAATATAGACGATATTAAACGACTAAAAAGCCTAACCGGTGTTGGTTTAACAGATGCAAAAGCAGCTCTAGAGGATGCTAATTGGGATTTTGATAAAGCCCTAGAAGCAATGCGTAAAAAGGGTCTAACCAAAGCTGACAAGCGCGGTGAACGAGAAGCTAGAAGCGGGGTGGTTGGAACCTATAATCACGATAGCCGTATTGGTGTATTAGTAGAGATCAACTGCGAAACTGACTTCGTAGCTCGAAATGAAGTATTTGTAGATATGGTAAAAGATATCGCTATGCATATTGCAGCTAGTAATCCAGAATTTGTATCTACTGACAGTATTTCTGATGAAATCAAACAAAAAGTTTCTGCTGAATTTACAGAAAAAGTTAAATCAGAAGGCAAGCCAGAAAACATGATCTCAAACATTGTTGATGGAATGCTAAAGAAGCATTTTGCAGAAAAATGTCTACTAGATCAGCCTTTTGTTAAAAACCCAGATATAACTGTTGGCGAATATATCAAAGAACACATTGCTAAACTTGGCGAAAACATCATTGTTCGTAGGTTTTCACGTATTGCACTCGGCGAAATAGCCTAAAAACTGGTACGCTGCATAGCCAGTTCATGTAACCTAATTATTTGAATTTATGCATCAAAGATCTACAATGGATCTACGATGGATTCAGTTATTAATTCAAAAGAATATAGTAGAGCCTTAGATCTAGTTAAGGATTTGTTTAAGGATCAAAAACGCAAAACTAGCAACGTGCCTTATTTGGTTCATTTGGTGGGTGTTAGCCACACTGTTGCAAAAGCAACCAATGACGTTGAGGTAGTGGTTGCAGCTCTTTTACACGACGTACTAGAAGACGTTTCTGAATCTGTATATTCTGCAGAACAAATGCTTTCAGACTTTGGTGATAGAGTTACTGAGCTAGTTAAAACAGTTAGTCACGACGAAGGTAGGTACGGCAAAATTCAGTCACGTCAAAACTATCTAGAGCAAATTAAATATGGTCCAAAAGAGGCTTGTCTAATCAGTGCGGCCGACCTGTTATCTAATTCCAAAGATATTTTGGAACTTTACCAAGATAAACCAGATGGTATTGAGCGAGACTTCGGTGGAATATCAGCGGTTGGTAGGCAATGGTTTTGGGAACAAAGATTTAAGATACTAGAAGAACGCCTCGGAAAAGACCATGTAATAATTAAAGAACTCAGGCCAATACTAGGCAAGATGGAGCTAGTTCATCAGGAAATACAGTAATATATTAAAAAAGGCTGTAAAATATAGCAGTAACCCTAGTTAGGAGTAAATATGACCCCCAGCCAAGTAGTAAGTCAGGCAGAAGCAAACTTCAAAAAAGCTCAGACTCATTTCGAGGATGAAATCAAAAAAATTAGAACTGGTCGAGCCCATCCCGGAATGCTCGATGGTGTAAGTGTGCTAGCGTATGGCGCCACGATGCCACTAAATCAGGCAAGCACAATAACCGCCCCAGAATCTCAATTATTACAAATTACCCCCTTTGACCCAAATAATCTACAGGCAATTGTATCGGCAATACGTGATAATCCTTCACTCGGACTTAATCCAAGTGATGATGGACGGGTAGTGCGTGTTCCTATCCCAGCATTAACCGAAGAGCGTCGTCGAGAAATCGTAAAACAACTAAGTTCAAAAGTAGAAGACTGTATGATTGCTTTTCGTGGTGTTCGACACGAGGCGCTCGATACACTTAATGAGGCCAAAAAGGACAAAGATATTTCCGAAGACGATTACAAGCGCTACTCGACCCAGGTCGAGGATCTAATGAACAAGCAAAAACTCGGGGTTGATGCGGCTGCTAAAGCCAAAGAAACCGAGATTATGACAGTTTAATTATAGATGGCTGACAAAGAAAAATTAGTCTTACCAAAACATCTGGGCTTGATTTTGGACGGCAACAGGCGCTGGGCAACCGAGCAAAATATGCCTTCATTCAAAGGGCATATCAAAGGCGCTGAAGTACTAAGAGAGATTAGTATTGCGGCATTTAGGTTTGGCGTGCCTATCGTATCGGCGTTTGTGTTTTCTCACGAAAACTGGAATCGTTCAAAAACTGAAGTAACTTATTTATTAAAATCACTAGTATTTTTTATTAACAAATATCTTGATGAAATTATAGAAAACGAAATAAAAATAGTTTTCGTGGGTTCTAGGGACGGTTTACCTAAACCAGTTCTAGAAGCTCTCGATAATGCAGTTAAGCAAACTCAAAATTTTGATCAAGGTACATTAGCGTTATGTATTAATTATGGCGGTCAGCAAGAGATAGTCGATGCTACAAAAAAGTTGTTGCGTCAAAAAATCGATCCAAATAAGTTAAGTATTGCTGAGTTTCAAAAGTCACTATACTCACCAGAATTGCCACCAGTTGATCTTGTGATTAGGACATCGGGAGAATATAGAAATAGTGGATTTATGTTATGGAACACCGCTTATTCGGAATATGCGTACGTAGACAAGCATTGGCCTGATTTTAATAAGCAAGATCTCAGGGTGGTACTGCTATATTATGCTAAACGTCATAGACGGTTTGGCAAGTAACCCTACTAGCCGTATGTAAATATAACTTATATAATGGACAAACAATGACAATTTTCTACTTTATTTTGGGGCTCTTAATGTTTATAGGCTTAGTGCTAATTCATGAGTGGGGGCATTTTATTATGGCTCGACGAAACAAGGTTGATGTAGAAGAGTTTGGTCTTGGTTTCCCACCCCAAGCAAAAGTACTTAAAAGGCATAACGGTACAGTCTACAGCTTAAACTGGTTGCCTCTCGGCGGTTTTGTAAAGCTTAAGGGTGAGCACGATATAGACACCGAGCCAGGTACTTTTGGAGCCGCATCTACAAAGGCAAAAATCAAAATAATGATGGCTGGTGTTGTAATGAATTTATTTACAGCATTTATATTATTCACAATGGTTGCATTAATCGGCATGCCAAAGATTTTAGATAATCAATTTACTGTTGCTAGCGATACTAAAATTATCAAAACTCCAGAAAACGTTGGTGTTATAAAGATTGGCCAGGTTGTAGAAGGTTCTCCTGCAGAAAGGTCAGGCCTAAAAGAAGAAGATCAATTAATTACTCTCGCTGGGATTACAATAGATTCGCCCGACAAAGTTAGCCAAGCTACATCCAATAATGCAGGTCAAACTATTGCCGTAGAAGTAAAACGCGGTGAGGAAACTATAAAAAAGGACATTACACTTAACCAAACTTCTCCATATTTAGGTGTCGGTCCATATTCGGCCCAAACTGGGCTTGAAATACGTAGATCAACTTGGTCGGCGCCAATAGTTGCTGTGATGGTTACAAAAGATTTCACTATAGCAACTATGAAGGGGCTCGGTAACGCACTATCTGGTCTAGGTTCTGCTATTGCAGGATTAGCGACAGGAAACAAAGAAGCCAGGCAGGCGGGTCAGGAAGAGGCGTCATCTCAAGTCTCTGGACCGGTTGGAATATTTACTGTTTTATATGAAATTTCCAAACAGGGAATTGGTTTAGTATTATTTGTGATTGGTCTTATCTCATTAACACTTGCAATCATGAATGCTCTGCCAATACCGGCACTCGATGGAGGTAGATTATTTGTGACACTTCTTTATAGGGCCATGAAAAAACCGCTTCAACCCCACGTGGAAGAGCGTATTCATGGAACGGGTTTTGCAGTCCTAATGCTGCTTTTCGTACTTATAACAATTGTTGATATTCGTAGACTATAGTAATGGAAGCTACAAGCACGCCTGCTATAAAGAAAAATAAAAAAATTCTATATAAACCTATTGCAACAATTCTCCTAACTATTGCAGTGTTTTTAGTGCCTCAATTTATAGCCATATTGGTTATAAGCATCTACCCAGCATTTAAGGGGTGGACAGAAGAAGAGTCAACGAAATGGCTTTCTGATTCTACTGCTGCTCAATTTTTTGTAATGTTAATTGTTGGTGTTTTTGCTATTACCGCTGTTTTATATCTTATCAAACGTATTAAAGTTCCTCCTGCTAAAATTGGTTTAGTTAGGCCGGTGCCAAGAGATTTAGTATATGCAGCAGTTGCACTTGGTGTTTACTTTGCCACCTATATCGCAGTTATTTTAATCGCTTCACAATTTATTCCAGGACTAAATGTTGATCAAGAACAAGACATAGGTTTTGAAAAGGTCACCACTCAAGCTCAGATATTGATGGCATTTTTTTCTTTAGTAATTTTGCCGCCGTTATGGGAAGAAACTGTTTTTAGGGGATTTTTGTTTACCAGTTTACGTGCAACGCTACGTCTTAGGTGGTCCATACTAATAACTAGCGTATTATTTGCAGCTGTACATTTGCAGTTTGGCAACGGCGAACCACTTCTATGGGTAGCAGCAATCGATACATTCATATTATCCTGCTTTTTGTGTATTTTAAGAGAAAAAACAGGTAGCTTGGTAGCTCCAATGGTCTTGCACGGAGCCAAAAACTTTATTGCATTTTACTTTCTTTTCTTAAGATAAACTCATCTGTTACAATAAGTTTGAACTATGAAACGCAAGATTATTATATTACCCATGTTGATGCCCGTTTGGGTATAAACATTTCACGCTATTTTCACGATTTTATTAACCTCATTACAGAAAGAATATAATGAAAGTTTCACAACTTTTTACGAAGACTAAGAAAGAAGCTCCAGCTGATGAACAGGCCAAAAACGCTCAGCTACTTATTCGTGCTGGCTTTGTACACAAAGAAATGGCCGGAGCGTATGATTATTTACCTCTTGGTATAAAGGTACTTGAGAACATCAAGCAAGTTGTACGAGAAGAAATGAACAGTATTAGTGGGCAAGAGCTTATTATGACTGGTATACAGCGCAAAGAAATCTGGGAAACCACTGGGCGCTGGGACGACAAAGTTGTAGACGTGTGGTTCAAGTCCGCACTCAAGGATGGTACAGAGGTAGGATTTGGCTGGTCGCACGAAGAGCCAATTGTTGAAATGGTCAAAAAATATCTCGAGAGTTACAAAGACCTGCCGATTAACATCTATCAGTTTCAGACTAAACTACGCAACGAGCTACGGGCCAAGAGTGGTATTATGCGAGGCCGCGAATTTGTCATGAAAGACATGTACTCTTGTAGTATCGACGAGGCCCAACACGAGGCTTTTTACCAGGCTACTATAGAAGCATATAAACGCGTCTATGACCGTTTAGGTATTGGTGATGATACGTATGTCACGTTTGCCAGCGGAGGAGCTTTTACGCAGTTTAGCCATGAATTCCAGACGATTTGTGAAGCCGGTGAAGATGTAGTTTATTTGCACCGCGGCAAAAATATAGCAGTAAACGAAGAAGTTGTTGATGATGAAAACCTCGCGAAGCTTGGAATCAAGCGTGATGAACTTGAGAAGGTAAAAACCGCCGAAGTTGGCAATATATTTAACTTTGGTACTCAAAAATCTAAAGAAATGGATTTTACTTTTGTGAATGACATTGGCGAAAAGCAACTCGTGCATCTTGGCTCATATGGTATTGGAATCACACGCGTTATGGGTGTAATTGCAGAAAAATTCTCGGACGAAAAGGGGCTAGTATGGCCAGCATCTATTGCACCTTATCACGTATATTTAGTTAATATAGGCGTAGATGACAATGTGGTGGTAGCAACGGAAAAACTCTATGAAGATTTGAGTGGTCAAGGAGTTGAGGTGCTCTACGATGATCGAGATGTCAGACCTGGTGAGAAATTCGCTGACGCTGATTTGCTAGGAATCCCACACAGAGTGGTTATTAGTCCAAAAACTATCGAAGCCGGAATGATTGAATACAAATCTCGAACTGGTGAAGAATCAGAACTAATTACAATCGAAGAACTTAAACAAAAACTGCAAAAATAAGTATTTTTTTAAAAAATAATCTTGCACGCCAGCAAGTAACAGTTATACTAAGATTACCAGCTGGCCGCTAGATAAAGCGCCAGCATTTTGTTTCAGAAAGGACGAACAAATATGAAAAAGCAATTCCACATAACTACCGAAGGCTTAAAAGAACTCAAACTAGAACTAGAAGAACTGATCTCAAAACGATCAGTAATTGCTCAAGAAATTGCTACAGCAAGATCACAAGGCGATCTATCTGAAAACGCCGAATATCATGCAGCTAAAGAAGAGCAGGGTAGAAATGAGCTTAGAATTGAAGAGATAGAACATATTTTGCACAACGCAGAAGTGATATCTACACCAAAGAATGATAACAAAGTTCGACTAGGCTCTAACGTTAAGTTGCAACATGAAAACGGCAACACCAAAGAATTCCAAGTAGTAGGTACTGTAGAAGCAGATCCGCTAAACGGTAAAATATCTGACGAATCTCCAATTGGTCAAGCTTTGATAGGAAAAAAAGTTGGTGAAGCTGTCGAAATCGTAACTCCAGCAGAAACCACTCATTACACAATTTCTCATATTGGTTAATTTAGCATAATCCTTAGGGCCTAAATTCCTTGCAAGATCAATTCTTTCCTATATGCGCTTTTTAATCTATAATTTAGACAAATGGCAACACTAAAAGACTTTAGGGATGAACGACTACGTAAGCTTGAGGATTTAATGACTTTAGGCATTAATCCTTATCCTGCCAAAGCAGAACGTACGCATAACGCCTCTGAAATAACCACTAAATTCGAAGAGATTCAAGGCCAAGACGTAGTTATCGTGGGCCGTATTAAATCTATTCGTAAATTTGGTAAAATTGCTTTTGTAGTTATCAAAGACGAATCTGGAGAAGTGCAGGCCTTTTGGCGAGCAAAAGAAGACGCTCAAGCAAATAGGCAAAATAGCGAGCTTTTAATTTCAGATATCTCATTATTGGACACCGGGGATTTTATAGAAGTTAGCGGCCCCGTAATCAAGACTCAAACTGGTGAAATATCTGTTGAAATAGTTAAGATCCGCATTATAACTAAAGCCCTCAGGCCAATGCCAAACGATCAAGAAGGCTTTACAAACAAAGAAGAGCGAATGCGCCGCCGCTATGTAGACATGAACGTTAATCAAGATGTCCACGATAGATTTGTTAGAAGAAGTAAATTTTGGCAGGCAACAAGGGATTTTCTTAATGAACGCGGATTTATAGAAATTAATACACCAGTACTAGAACACACTACCGGTGGAGCTGATGCAAATCCGTTTGTGACGCATATGGATGCCCTAGACCAAGAGTTTTATATGCGAATTAGCCATGAGCTTCCACTCAAAAGACTTATCGGTGGTGGCTTTGAGAAAGTGTATGACATTGGCCCACGTTTCAGAAACGAAAACTATTCAGACGAACACTTGCCAGAGCATATTGCCATGGAGTGGTACTGGGCTTATGCAGACTGGGAAAAGGGTATGGAGCTGATGGAAGATATGTTCCGCACAGTTTTACATAAAACATTTGGAACTCTACAGTTTACGATTGGCGATAAGCAAATTGATATGAGCAAACCCTGGGAACAATGGGATTATGCTGGCGTCATCAGGGATCATTATGGGCTAGAAGTTTTTGATTGCACGATAGAACAGGTTAAAGAACAGCTCAGCATTCATAAATTAGAAGTTGAAAAGACCGAAAACATCGCTAGGGGGATTGATAAGCTATGGAAAAAAATTAGGGCTGATGTTGTAGGACCTGTTTGGTTAATAAATACCCCAGCTTTTATTTCGCCGTTATCAAAAGCTGATGACAACGACCCTAGATTTGTTCAGCGTTTTCAGGCAGTTATTGCTGGGTCGGAGCTATGTAATGGTTTCTCAGAACTAAATGATCCTATAGAACAGCTAAGTAGGTTTGTTGAGCAACAAAATATGAGAGACGCAGGCGACAACGAGGCAATGATGTTGGATATAGATTATGTTGAGATGCTTGAATACGGTATGCCACCTGCTTGTGGGCTTGGATATTCTGAGAGGTTATTTTGGGTATTCGAGGGAGTTACTGCGCGCGAGGGAGTTCCATTTCCTCAGCTAAGGAGTGATATAGACGAAACAACTAAGGCAATTTATCCAGATATGAAATTTTAATGGCATCGATATTTTTATTTAGGCACACTCGCTCTAAGATGAACGATGAAGAGCATCTTGTTGGTGGTCGTAGTAATCACACACCACTCACCGACCTGGGGGAATCTCAAGCAAAACAACTGGGGCTATGGATTGCGCAGCGTAAACTTGTGCCGGATGTTATTTATGCATCTCCGGCAATTCGAACTTTAGCAACCGCCAGAATCGCACTATCAGAAGCTGGAATTTCAAAAGATTTGATAATTGATGACCGTTTGCAGGAACTATCACAAGGAGTTGAAGAAGGTAAACCGCGAGAAGAAGTGTACCATCCTGGTGTACTCGAGCAAATAAACCAACAACTTAAAGATTTTAAGTTTGACGGTGGGGACTCTATGAACGATGTTACAGTTCGTAAAAAAGAATGGTCAGAGGAGGCTCGTAGCATAACGGAACATAATGTAATATTTGCCTTTACTCACGGATTTGCGATCCGTTGTTACGTAGGTGATATGCTCGGTTGGAGCCATGCTCAAATTCGTGATAATCAAGTAGATAATGGTTCTGCTACTGTATTGCATTTTGGTAGCACGGGTGAACTTACTGGACTTTTGTACAATATTGATACACAAACTACGACTTAATTGTCAGCGCTTCGCCGCCAACATTGTGGGCAAAATAACTATCGTGACTAATGTAGATGATAGCACCATGATATGGTTTTAGCGCATTTTCTAACTCTTCAATACTAGGCAGGTCAAGGTGGTTTGTGGGTTCGTCTAAAATAAGCAGGTTTGGCTTGTTAATGAGCATTCTAATGAGTTGTAACCGGGCTTTTTGGCCTCCGCTTAGGTTTCGTACCAATATCTGTGCGTCGATTGCTGGATCAAACAAATAATCGCCCATGCTACGCATAATATGTTGCTGATTGATTGCTAAATCAAAATCTCTGTATATGCTTTCTATAGCTTCATAAAGCGTTAGATCAAGTAGTTTATCGCCCATTTCTTGTTCGTACATATTGATACGCACATGGTTACCTGGTGTTATTTTGCCACCCACAAGAGTAGAAACTGTTTCATCGCGAACCGTTTCCGCAATAGCTCGTACTAATGTGGTTTTGCCCGCACCATTTCGGCCAATAATATGCAGGCGTTCACCAGTCTTCAGTGACACATTAATTGGAGCGAACAAGGGAGTATCGTTGTAACCTAGCTGTACATTTGTAATTGTTAGTAGGATTGATTCTCGCTCGCCATCAGTTTGGCGGGCAATTTTAATATTTTTTGATTTGAATTTGTCATAGTTGGCAGTGGTTTTGGGATTTAACGCCGCTGCAGATTCTTGATCTATCCAGAAACTTGGCTTTGGATTTGCGGCTTCAACTTCTTTTAGTTGTTTTTGCAAACGATCACGCATAACAATAAATGGATTGTTGGCAGACTTTCCAGCGTAGCCTGGTGCGCGAGCGATGGCGTATGCAATCTGAGATTTTAAATTATCGATAGTTTTGAGTGCAATCTCGTAGTTTTGCAACTGGTTGGTTGTATTACTGGCATTTTGTTTTAGATAAGCCTCGTAATTTCCCTTAAAACTGACAGCTTTTTTATCTTTTATTTCTATTATTCTATCGACTTTGGCTAGAACATCGCGGTCGTGAGTGATAATTACGCAACTATGCTTGGCCGCCCCTAACCAATCAATAAATGCATCTTTTGCGACGTAATCCATATGGTTTGTAGGCTCATCTATAAGTGCTACGTCAGGTAACGAGAACTGTACAAGTATAAGTTCAACAAAACGTTTCTGACCGCCGCTTAAACTTCGCATTGGCATCAGTGCCTTATTTTCATCAAGTTGATATTTTGCTAGCGCCTGTAATAATCGATCATCTACATCGTAATAATTAAGGTCACCAAACTTCTCTAGAGCGTTAGAATATGTGTTAATTTTATTCATATCATCGCCCATAGTATCTGGGTAGGTGTCGATAATTTTTTTAAGATCTGAATAAGAAGGCAAGTTAGATAGAATATATTCTACGGCATTTTGATCGCCAATATCATGATGTTCTTGTCTGGTTGCAATCATTCTAAGCCCACGTTTTTTATCTATAGAGCCTTCATATTCACCGTCTATGCCAGCCAAAACATTAAACAATGTAGTCTTGCCGACACCATTTCGGCCTACTACACCAACTTTTTCGTTATCACTTATAGTCAGCTTTAAATTATGGAGCAAGTGTTTGTTGCCCATGAGTTTATCATTTATGTTTACATTTAAAAGCATAGTTAATAGAGTAGCATTTTCTGAGTACTTTCTTTATACTACTTTTGAATGATAACGGTTAAAAATCTTAGCAAAGTTTATGGGAAAAAGGAAAACACATTCATCGCACTTGATGATGTCAGCTTCGCAATACCTGCAGGATCTACAGTTGCGATAGTGGGCAAGAGCGGTTCTGGTAAGTCAACTCTAATGCATATTATGAGTGGTCTAGACAGTCCAACTAGAGGTACGGTAGAGATAGATGGCCAAATCCTCAGCTCACTCAAGGGTAAACAAATGGATAAGTTTCGTGCAACTAGTATGAGTTTTATTTTTCAATCATTTTTTGTAGAACCAAACCAAACAGCTTTTCAAAACGTTATGTTACCTCTAGAAATAGCCAGGGTAGGGCGAAGGAATCGCAAGGCAAAAGCTCTTGCAGCCCTAAAAGCCGTTGATCTAGTAGAAAAGGTAGATAGTAAAGCCGTAAACCTTTCCGGTGGTCAAAAGCAGCGCTTAGCAATTGCTCGTGCAGTAGTAAACAAACCCAAACTGATCTTTGCAGATGAACCAACCGGCAACCTAGATAGTGCAACTGGTGACAAAATAATCCAGTTATTATTTGGAATCAACAAAAGTATAGGCAGTACTCTAGTAATTGTTACTCACGACCATGAATTAGCAGCTAGATGCTCTATTATAATTAACCTCAAAGATGGAAAAATCGAATCGATGAGCAAAAAAGCTAAAGTCGCCACAACTCCAGCCCCATCACCAGTCAAGCGACCCGCACCAAAACGACAACCAAGGAAAGTTATCTAGTATGTACGTATCCGACATTATCAGAAGAAGTGGACGCAGTATTCGTTCAGCTAAGGGCAGGACATTATTAACAGCGCTTGCAATTGCAGTTGGAACATTTGCACTTAGTCTAACTCTAGCTGCAAGTAATGGTGCCCAGAAATTTGTAGATCAAATTATTTCAGATAACTTTGACCCTGCGGAGCTTATAGTTGCAGCCGACGAAACAATAACAGGAACAGCCAATCCTACCAAGCCCCAAGAATTTGACCCAAGCTTTGGGTCTACGGCTTCTGGTGCAGGAGCAACCATCCAAGTAAAACGTATAACAGATGAAGACATTAAAATAATTAGCGCACTTGATAGTGTTGAGTCTGTTCGTGAAGGAATACAATTAAACGTACTTTATGTAACAAGGGAAGGCCAAAACAAATACGTCACAACTATTGCCGGCCTTAGTCCTTCACAAAATCCAGAACTTACAGCGGGCGAACTCGTCCGTCCACCAGCCGACCAAACAATTTTGATTCCAGAAGCATTTGTAGAATCGTTAGGTTTTGCTAATTCTAATGAAGCAATTGGCAAGAAAATTACAGTAGCTGTTCGTAAGCCAATTAATCCAGCAACACTTGACCCAGCGCTTTTGGTTGAAATCCAAGCTAACCCACAGAAATTAACAGAACTTACAAACTCGAGCGTAGTAACTGAAGAATTTACTATTGCAGCAGTACTAAAGAAGCCGACTACTGCTCAGCCAGGAACCGAACTATATATGTTTGTAAACAATCAAGACGCAAGGCAACTACAAGATATAAGCACTACAGGTACGGCTGATTTTGGTAAATTCTTCTCCGTAAATGTCAGAATTAAGGGCGGTGAAGATTCAGCAACTTTAATAGCTGCTCAGGAAGAAATTAAAGAATTGGGTTACTACAGTTTAAGTGTCGAAGAAACTCAAGCCTTCTTAAACCAGGCCATAGGAATATTACAGGCAGTCGTCGTAACTTTTGGTGCAATTGCAGTCATAGCCTCAATTTTTGGAATAATTAATACTATGTACATCAGCGTTCTGCAAAGAACCAGGGAAATTGGTCTAATGAAAGCACTCGGTATGCGCAGGCGTGATATAGGCAGACTATTCCGTTTCGAGGCAGCACTTATTGGTTTACTGGGTGGGCTTATTGGTACTGGGTTGTCGCTTGTTGCAGGATTCTTTGGAAACCCCGCCATAAGGAAAGCAATTGATTACGACGGTAATCTAATTATTTTCGAACCTTTGCAGGTGGGTGCACTAATCATTCTACTAATTTTTGTTTCAATATTTGCAGGCTGGTTGCCGTCTAGGAAAGCTGCAAAGCTTGATCCTATAGAAGCTCTAAGAACCGAATAAAACTTCAATAATAAAAGGAGATAGTATGAAAGCTATTTGGAAAGACAACGTTATTGCCGAGGCCAATAAAGAAGATTTGATTTATATAGAAGGCAACTGGTATTTCCCGCCAAGTTCAGTTAAGACAGAATACTTACAAGAAAGCCCAACCCCATACACATGTCCATGGAAGGGTGTTTGTCAGTACTTTAACGTAGTTATGGGTGATGATATAGCTACCGACAACGCATGGTCGTACCCAAATCCTTTGCCCGGCGCAATAGATATAGTTAAAAAGGACTTTTCAAACTACGTAGCTTTTTATAGAGAAGTCACAGTTTCCGAATAATTACTACTAAGATAGCTCACAGCTAATTGTCGCACGTTCTTCAGTGACAATATTGTATACTTAAGGGTAGTGAATTACATATTTGATTTTGACGGCACTATAGTAGATAGCCTTCCTGCTATGATTTCGGTTTACAACAAAGTCATGCGAGCTGATAAAGAACCATTAGAATCAGCCCAAATAGAAAAACTCAGAGGCATGACTTCTCGCATGGCATTAAAACATATGGGGATACGTTGGTGGCAAGTCCCTAAATTGTTCCTGGTTGGAATGGATGATTTCAGAGCCTTAATTCCTGACATGGCTCCGTGCAAAGACATGCCAACAGCACTCGAAGCACTTTATACAAGAGGTGATAAATTATTCATCGTAACATCAAACACTCACGACAATGTCATGGCATTTTTAAAAGCAAATGAACTGCAGTCATTCTTCTCAGATATCAAAACTGGCTCTAGTTTATTCAAAAAATCCAAAGATATTAAACATATAATTTCAGAAAATAACCTTGTTAAAAAAGAAACTGTTTATGTAGGCGACGAAACGCGAGATATTCAAGCAGCTAGGCGTGCACGTATCAAGGTAGTCTCAGTTAGCTGGGGTTTTAATACTAGGCACATACTAGAAAGACAGCGACCTCATTTTTTGATAGACAACGCAGAACAGTTGCTCGAAATTAATCTAATTAAACAATCATGAGATTACATCGTTTTTATTTAAGTCCAGAAACCACCGAGCTAGATCATACATTTTGGCTTAAAGACGAAAGGCTAAGAAATCAGTGGCAAAGGGTGCTTCGTTACCGCGAAAATGACCAAGTAATATTATTTGACGGAGTCGAACACGAAAGGTTGTATAAAATTTTGCGCCTAGAGCCGGACGCAATTCAACTAGAACTTATTACAGAATTTGAACGTAAAATTCCCACCAATCATGTCTATTTATTTTGTAGCTTACTCAAAAAAGATAAAAACGATTGGGTGCTTCAAAAATGCACAGAACTAGGGATACGTAATTTTGTTCCAATTATTGCAGAGAGATCAGAAAAAACCGGCTTCAATCTTGATCGTGCTCAAAAAATAGTCATTGAAGCAGCCGAACAATGTGGCCGTAGTGATATTCCTAATGTGCGCGAACCTCTTCTACTCGATACTGCAATTGAAGAATACAAAAACAAAGTGCAGTTACTCATCTGTCACGAAGAATTACCGTCAAATAATAATTCAGAAACTTCTGAATTGCCGGTTGGTATATTTATTGGTCCGGAAGGTGGCTGGACAGATAAAGAGATTAATAATTTTCAATCAGAGCAAGTTGGTTACTTAAACTTAGGCAATCTAACATTAAGAGCAGAAACAGCAGCCGTCGCCGCCACCACAAAGCTACTATCTTGACAAATGTAAACATAAGCGGTATAATTTACTTATTGCTTTGCTCGTATTGGGGGCAAAAATCCATTAGAATATAATGAATGGGATATTGGCAGGAACGAAACAAACCTTATGAAATTGGGCAAAAGGCGCCTTTTAAAATTTCACGCTCTAAGATTGAGTTGTTTATGCAGTGCCCACGTTGTTTTTGGCTAGACGTGCGACTTAAGATTACAAGACCTAATACTCCACCATTTAATATCAATAAGACAATCGACGAACTGTTCAAAAAAGAATTTGATAACTATAGAGCCAGTAAAACTCCACATCCGCTCATGGTTGAGTTCGGTGTAGACGCTATCCCGTTTGATCACGATCAGCTTGATACTTGGCGCGAGACTTTTGTTGGGGTTACTACGCTACATGAAGCAACTAATCTACATATATTTGGTGGTATTGACGATGTTTGGGTAGATGGTGATGGTAATTTAATCGTCGTAGATTATAAAGCTACCAGCAAAGACAAAGAGGTTAGTATTGATTCTGATTGGCAAATCGCCTATAAACGCCAACTAGAAGTCTACCAATGGTTGCTTCGTCGCAATGGTTTTAGTGTTAGCGACACGGGTTATTTTGTTTATACTAACGGTCGAATGGATTTGGATGGTTTTAATGACAGGGTAGAATTCCGCACAAAAATTATTCCATACACAGGCTCCGATAATTGGATAGAACCAACAATTATAAAAATGAAAAAATGCATGGACGGCGAAATGCCAGGGGTGGGTATGGCTGCAATGGGAGGGGAGTGCGACTACTGTGCCTACGCAAAAGCTCGTACCAAATTAACAATTGAAGCAATAAATAATAAGAAACCTGCCAAAAGATAAATAAAGTCCTATAATAATAGTATGATTGATATCAAATATATTCGTGAAAACCAAGAACACGTCGCGCAAAAAAGCCTTGAAAAGGGCTATCCAGTCGATATTAACAGATTGCTGGAGCTAGATAACGAGCGTAGAGATTTGTTAAAACAAGTCGAATCACTAAGGACTAAGCGTAATGAAAACTCTAATAAAATGCAGGGCGGTAAGCCAGAACAAAGCATTATAGACGAAGGCAAACAGATCAAAGTTGAGCTTAGCGAAAAAGAAGCTTATTTAAATCAAACAGATGACCAATATATTGGATTAATAAAACAAGTACCCAATATGCCGCTAGATGATGTTCCAGTTGGTAGCTCGGAAGAAGAGAACCAAGTTGTAATGGAATGGGGCGATAAGCCAGCCTTTGACTTTGATCCCAAAAATCATGCTGAAATTGCTGAAGCAAGGGGTTGGATAGACAAGGAGCGTGCAGCAAAAGTCTCAGGTAGTCGTTTCGCCTATGTTAAGGGTGATTTAGTAAAACTTCAGTTTGCCTTGATCACATGGATAACAGGTGTTCTTACTGATTCAGACAAGATCCGCGAAATAGCTGAGCAAGCAGGACTAGATATAGACCATAAGCCATTCACACCAGTTTTGCCCCCACTTTTACTAAAAACAGACATCTATGACGCTATGGATCGGCTTGAGCCCAGGGATGACCGCTACAAAATAGAAGGCGAAGAGCTATGGTTACAGGGAAGTGCTGAACATGTTCTTGGGCCCATGCATTCGGGCGAGACTTTTGAACCAAGTGATTTACCTATTCGCTACCTTGGGTATGCTACTAGTTTCCGTAAAGAAGCCGGAACTTATGGTAAAGACATGGAAGGCATAATCCGGATGCATCAGTTCGACAAACTTGAGCTGGAGAGTTTTACAACCGCAGAAAACGGTTACAATGAACACTTATTGCTAATTGCGATTCAGGAATATATTTTACAGCAATTAAACTTACCTTATCGTAAAATTATGAAGTGCACCTATGATATTGGTAAACCAAATGCACGCGGAGTAGATATGGATGTATGGCTACCAGGACAAGCTAAATACCGCGAAACCCACACCGCAGACTACATGACAGATTACCAATCCAGAAGATTGAAAACTAGAGTAAAACTAGGTGATGATATGGGGTTTGTGCACACAAATGATGCGACTGGTTTGGCATTAGGTCGAGGTATGGTTGGAATAATTGAAAATTATCAAACTATTGACGGACGTGTCCGGATACCAGATATTCTGAAAACTTACATGAATGGTCTTGAGCAGCTATAAAATAAAAGGAAGGAAATATTATGATCAGGAAACTTGAAATTACAGGCGTTCATATAGACACTGACGAAAAAGTAAAGAAATACGTCAGAAAAACTGTAAATAAGTTAGAACGTTATATTCCTAGGCATGCGCGCAAGAGTGTACATGTAGATGTAAAACTAAGCGAGAACAAAAACCAACAAAACCGCAAATGTACTGCAGAATTTATTTTTCATTTGCCCCAAGAAACTCTTACAGCTAAAGAATCTACAATTAATCTTTTTGCTGCAATAGATATTGTAGAAGCTAAAATTCAGAATCAACTCAAAAAGTACAAAGACACACACGCCAACCCTAAGTTTCATCAGAGAATTACTCAAAAATTTAAGGCTCGTAACCCAAACCAAATTTAACAACACATAACAACATATTTAAGGTGTTAATTTGTTCATAGAACTGATACAATTAGCCTTAGCAAAAAACAGAGGGGCTAATACTTGATGAACAATAAGTACTTAAAACGCATTTTGGGTGATCCACAAGCTAAAACACTTCGACGCTTACGAAAGCGTATAAGTCTTGTTAATAATTTAGAGTCAAAGTACAAAAAATTAACAGATGCAAAACTCAAAGAACAAACTAAAGTATTAAAAAAACGACTTGAAAAAGAGTCGCTAGACGCAATACTTCCAGATGCTTTTGCGGTGGTGCGCGAGGCTGCCAGACGCTCATTAAATCAGAGACATTTTGATGTCCAGGTGCTTGGTGGAATGGTTTTGCATGAAGGCAACATTGCAGAAATGAAAACTGGTGAGGGTAAAACCCTGGTTGCTACACTTCCGCTTTACCTCAACTCATTAACCGAAAAAGGTGCTCATTTCGTGACGGTTAATGATTATCTGGCTCGAATCGGTGCTGGCTGGATGGGTCCTGTCTATGATTTCTTAGGCGTAACAGTTGGTGTTATTATCCCAGATCAGTCATATATTTATGACACTAGTTATGTTGACGAGAGTCATGACGACGAGCGTTTTAAGCACTTACGTCCATGCACACGCCAAGAAGCCTATGCGGCCGACATTACATACGGCACAAATAACGAGTTTGGTTTCGATTATCTACGCGATAACATGGTTCGTGAAACAGATCAGCTACGTCAACGCGACCTACACTTTGCGATTGTTGACGAAGCAGACTCAATCTTAATTGACGAAGCACGCACACCTTTAATTATTTCAGCTCCTGCAGTAGCCTCAGGTGCTAGCTATCTGCAATTTTCTAAGGTTGTTAGAAATCTAAAACCAGAACATTACGAAATTGACGAAAAACGTCGAAGTGTAATACTTACGGATGCTGGTGTCGAAAAAATAGAAAAGATACTAGGCATTAAAGATCTATATTCAACAGATAATATTCGTAGTATTTACCATCTTGATCAGTCGCTTAAGGCGCAATTACTTTTCAAGCGCGATAAAGATTATGTCGTATCTTCAGATGGTGAAATCGTAATTGTAGACACATTTACTGGTCGTTTGTTAAGAGGGCGAAGATATAACGAAGGTTTACACCAAGCAATCGAAGCCAAAGAAAATGTAGAAGTACAACAAGAATCTATGACACTTGCAACTATCTCGTTCCAGAACCTATTTCGTTTATACGAAAAACTATCAGGTATGACTGGTACCGCAACCACCGAAAGTGAAGAATTTCACCAAATATACAAGCTTGATGTTGTCGAAGTTCCACCAAACAAAAAACTTATACGTACCGATAAAGCTGATCGAATTTATAAATCAGAAACAGGCAAGTTCAATGCGATTGTTAATGAAGTTAAACAATTAAATAAAAAGGGACAGCCAGTTCTAATTGGTACTGTTTCAATTGAAAAAAACGAAGCACTTAGTAAGGCGCTAAAAAAAGCAGGAATTAAGCACTCTGTACTAAATGCTAAGAATAATGAAAAAGAAGCTGCTATTGTTGCCGATGCCGGACAAAAAGGTTCCGTAACATTAGCTACAAACATTGCTGGTCGTGGTACAGATATAGTTCTAACAGATGAAACGAGAAAACTTGGTGGACTATTTGTACTTGGTTCTGAGAGGCACGAATCTAGGCGTATCGACAACCAATTAAGGGGCCGCTCAGGCCGACAGGGTGATCCAGGCGCTACTCAGTTCTTTGTAAGTACTGAAGATGAGCTAATGCGTATTTTTGGCGGCGATAAAATTGGTAGTCTTATGCAAAGACTCAAGGTTGACGACGAAACACCAATAGAAAACAGACTAATTAGCAAAAGCCTAGAATCAGCACAGAAAAAAGTCGAAGGCTTTAACTTTGATACACGTAAAAATGTCGTTAAATATGATGACGTAATGAACCGACATCGTAGAGCGGTTTACACAATGCGCCGCGAAATACTACTCCAAGCAGATATAGTAAAACGCATTAAAGTTTTTATTAGCGAAGAGGTGAATGCATTGGTTGAATCCCCAGAATCATTAACTGGCGAGTTTGAAAACATACTCAAAAACGTATTTCCGTTTGACGAGCCTACACTTGATAGACTTTTTGACACCGACGCATCTAAGTTTGCTAAAACTCTCGAAACAGAAGTTGAGGAATTGTACGCATCTAGAGAATCTGCCTTCGGTGCAGAAATTATGCGCAAAGTAGAACGCGATATTTACCTGCAGGCACTAGATAATCTTTGGATGCAACACCTTGAGAACATGGACCACCTAAGACAGGGTATTCATTGGCTTAGTGTTGGTCAACGAGACCCACTTGTTGAATATAGGCGTCAGTCACAAGTAATGTTTGCAGAAATGCAGTTACAGTTAAGAACTCAAGTACTACAAAGTATATTTAATTCTAGTCCTTCTGACTTAAGTAGAATTAACGAGCCTATCGAAACCGAACTAACAAAAGCTGCTAGAAGTTCTGTTGATAACGCAAACAAGATTCTTAGCGTAGAAGAATTTGATGAAGATGATTTTGTATCAAGTGGTAGCCAACAAAGCTCAACTAAATCAGTTACAAATAAAGCAACTAAACAAAAACAACGAAAAGCTGAACGTCAGCGAAAAAAAGCAAAACGTAAAAAATAATGAGACATACAGTTGAGAAAATAGTTCTAGAAAACGGCGCAGAGGGTTTGCTTATAGATGTTCCTGATGCAAGTGTTATGACTTTCGAATTTAATTTTCGTGCTGGTGAATATTTGGTAGAACCTAGCAAATGGGAAACCCCACATATCATGGAACACGTACTTCTTGGCGCAAACAAAAAGTTCCCAAAAGCTCGTATGTTTCAGGCCGAGTTTGAGAAAAACGGAGCCTACAATAACGCCAGCACTGGTGTTTATGATATAACCTACGAAGCAGAATGTGCCGACTTTGAATGGGATCGTATTTTAGATCTAATGATACTTGCGATTAGTCAGCCACTTTTTTTGCAAGAAGAATTCGATGCAGAGCTAGGTAACGTCCGCGAAGAATTGAATGGTCGAGCTAATAACCACTTCAGGCATCTCTCACTTGCAATGAGAAAATACTGCGGTTACCAAGCCATGACAGATAGGGAACGATTAAAATTATTGTTAAATAACAAAAAAACTGACATCGAGGAACACTATAAAAAAACTCACACAACCTCTAATATGCGGTTTGTTATTGCTGGGGGCATCAAAGGACATAAAGCAACTATTATTCGTATGCTAGAAGGCACTACGCTGCCGAAGGGCAAGGGTAGAATTGATCTTCCTCTAGAGGAGCCAATCAAACAAGATAAAAGTCTATACCTGCGTAACCCAAGCGTTAAAAATGCATATTTTATTATTGATACTTTCCACCATGAAAGACTAGACGAACCTGAGTGGGACGCAGGGCAGTTAATAAATACCATGCTTACAGAAACTCTTTATTCCAGAATACTTGGCGCAGCAAGAGAAAAAGGCCTGGTTTATCATATGAGTTCTGGTTTTAATCAATTAAGCCAAAATGTGTCATGGTGGTTTGGTGCACAAATTATGCCAGGAAATGCCAATGCATTATTTAAGATAATTGTAGATGAGTTAAATAGAGTTAGATCTGGTGACGTTGCTGAAGAAGATATAGAAGCCGCAAAACAATATATGCTTGGACGTTACCAAAGAGCGGGTCAAACTGTTTCCGGTACGGCTGCAGGCTATACTAATCGGTATTTTTTTGAAGATACAGTAGACGATTACTACGCATTACCCGAACGTATAAAAGCCGTTACTAAGACAAGAATAGTTAACACAACCGAACTTATGTTTACGGATAATATGTGGAATATGGGAATACTCGGATCTGCTGGACGGCCTTTTGTAGACGAACTTAACGATCAGATTTCTGTACTTTGGTCTAAGGATAAGTAGTATGGAGAATCTTTCAAAGCGTATAAAATCGTTAATAATAGCGATAAATGATGCGACTGAAAAGATAAAACTCAAAGATTTAATTGTTGAGAAGGATAAACTTGAGGCCGAAATAGCCAACAAAGATTTTTGGAATGATAGCAATAATGCAACTGTCATATCAAAAAAGTACGCAGCATTAAATGCTCGCATTGAACCTTGGATAAATATTCAAAGCGACTGCAATGAAATACAAGAGCTCATTGAGCTGAGCGATGACGAATTAAAAAGCGGCATTTCTATTCAGTTAGTAAATGCAGAAACTAAATTTGAAATTCTAAAAAAAGAACTAAGATACAGTGGTCCATACGATAGCTATGATGCGATTGTTAGTATTTATGCCGGAGCAGGAGGTGTAGATGCTCAAGACTGGGCGGCAATGCTACTGCGTATGTATATTAGATGGTCCGAACAGCACGGCGTTTCTTATCAAACTGTTATGGAGTCGGCCGGTGAAGAAGCTGGTATTAAATCTGTCACCTTAGAGCTTGGGGGTAGCATGGTATACGGTAAGCTAAAAGGTGAACACGGCGTTCATAGACTAGTTAGGTTGAGCCCGTTTAATGCAGATAATTTGCGCCAAACAAGCTTCGCTAAAATAAATGTTTTACCTAAGATCGACCAACCCGAAGAGGTAGAAATAGACGAAAAGGACTTAAAAATTGATGTTTATAGAGCTGGTGGTCACGGTGGTCAAAGTGTTAATACGACAGATTCAGCAGTACGAATAACTCATCTACCCACCGGCATAACAGTTGCAATTCAAAATGAAAGGTCTCAATTACAAAATAAAGAAACTGCTATGACCATTCTTAGATCTAGATTGGCGGTTTTAAAAATTGAGCAACACGCTGAAAAAGTTTCAGAAATTAAGGGACCTAACGAGCAAGCTTCATGGGGAAATCAAATAAGAAGCTACGTACTTCACCCATATAAAATGGTTAAAGATCTCAGAAGTGGTGTAGAAACTAGCGATACGGAATCAGTTCTAGACGGATCAATAGATATTTTTATAGACAGTTTCGAGGCATAAGTAATTTGGTGATATACTTTAGTTAATGAAACGTCATGGTGGGTATATTTTTGTTGCAGGTCTTGTATTGATTGGTTTATTTGGTTTTGTAAATTCGCCAAGAGCTAGTGCAGAAAGCTGTAAGGATGTCTCTAATTTAGGGGCAGTGCAGTTGTTTATTCCAAATTTAAAAAGTGCTGGAGAATATCAGCTATGGGTAAGAATGCAGAGTCCTTCAAATGCAGCTAAAGTTTTAGTAGAACTAAATAAAACGGAATGTTTTGAAGTAGGAAGCACGCTATTAACACCCAACACATGGTCTTGGGTGCCTTATTATACAAATAACCAGAACAAAACTATTAATTTCTTAAAAACAGAAGGTAATTTAATAAATCTTATTGGAGTACAGTCTTCGGTTAAGATTGACAGAGTATTAATTAGTGATCCGGGTTGTGCTCCCGAAAATTTTGGAAACAATTGTAGCCCAAGTTACGAGCCAGCGATTGCTAACACTAATGAAGTTAGAATAATCACTCAAAACTCAAACAATCCAGTCAGCGGCAATGTAACTATCAGCGAAACACCATTTACACTCTCTGAAAGTTTAGTTTCGCTAAGCTATAGCGCTCAGGGACGTACTTTGCAGTCTGCCACTTCAGCAGTTCCATTTGACTCAACTTTAATTGAAAATGGTAAACACACTATTTTAATTCAGACTAGCCTATCTGACGGCACTGTAATCAAAGAATCAACGGTTATAAGTGTTGATAATCCTGAGTCAATATTATCACCACTTTTACGTACTCTTCGTCAACAAAAAAGCTCACTATTATTGATCGGAATCATTGTTGGAGCATTAGCTATTGCACTAATTGCTATTTCTTTAATTAAAAAAATTTACATAAAACGTAGAGAAAGAAAATTTCACGGTTTTTAATAAGCGCGACCAGTTTGCTATAATAGATTGGTGATATTACTTGACCGTGTAAGTAAGACCTATAATCGCAAAGGTGCTACTGCATTGGAGCGAATTTCTTTGCATATTGAAGCTAAAGAGTTTGTAATTATTGTCGGCGCATCTGGTGCGGGCAAATCTACGTTACTAAAATTATTAACAAGAGAAGAGAAGCCAACAAGTGGCAAAATAATTGTTGGAGGTATTGATTACGAAACACTAAGTGATCGTGATGTGCCAAAACTACGCAGAAGAATAGGTGTGGTATTTCAAGATTTCAAATTGTTACCCAATAAAAATGTTTTTGAAAATGTTGCATTTGCCCTAGAAATTATAGGAATAAGTAGTAAAGAAATAAAACATACTGTACCTAAAGTCCTAGACATAGTTGGACTTAAAGGAAAAGAAAAAAGCATGCCACAAGAACTTTCTGGCGGCGAAAGGCAGAGAGTAGCTATAGCCAGAGCGATTGTTAGGCAACCAAAAATTCTTATTGCTGATGAGCCAACCGGCAATCTAGATCCAAAGCATGCCTGGGACGTTATAAGGGTGCTTGAAAAAATTAACAAATACGGAACTACAGTTTTGCTAACAACTCACAACCAAGAGATTGTAAATAAACTTAAACGAAGAGTAATTACAATTTCTGACGGCAAAATAGCCAGTGATCACGCAAGTGGGGAATATACACTGTGAAATCTAGAAAACTTGTAATGTTTGGCAGAATTTTAAAGGGTGGAGTAGTTAATTTCTTTAGAAATGCATGGCTCGGTGTTGCTGCAATGGCAATTATGGTAGTAACTCTTAGCATTGTGCTTTTTTCGTTCATCGCTAACGCAACTTTTTCTAACACAATTCAAGATATTCGCGATCGCATCGACGTGTCAGTATTCTTAATAGACGAGATAACACCCGAACAGAAAGAAGATTTAATTACTCAACTCAAAGACATCGAGAATGTCAGGGAAGTTGTTTTTATTTCAAAAGACCAAGCTTTAGCTGATTATGTTGCACTTAATAGTGACAATATAGATTTGCAACTAGCCATTTCACAGACAGACAACCCCTTACCGGCAAGTCTTAGGATTAAACTCCTAAACCCGGACATAATTGATGAGCTAAAAGTATTTTTAGATAATCCTGACATCAAAGCCCTACAATCGGACGAAACTTCTTATTCTGGCGATAGAAAAGAGGCAATAGACAAAATCGCTCAGGCCACTACATTCATTAGGCAAGCAGGTATTATTGGGGTGGTTATTTTCGCTGCGATATCAGTTTTAATTATATTTAACACAATCCAAATGGCAATTTTTAACCGTCGAGACGAGCTGGCTATTATGCGACTACTAGGAGCCGGTAGGTGGTATATACGTGGGCCATTTTTGGTAGAGAGCATGCTTATAGGCATTTTTGCCGCATTAATTTCGGTTGCACTCTGCAAAGGTATATTTACAGTTGCTTCCCAAACGCTAGGTGCAAGTAGTTTTGGGCTGCTTGATATCTCTTATTCCAGTACTTTTTTTGCAGATAACTTCTGGTACATATTGGGCGTACAGTTAGCGATCGGCATATTTATCGGTGTGACTTCTTCGTTTATTGCGACCCAACGTTATCTAAGACTAAAAGACTAGTATAAACATAAACAGATTGATTTTGTTTGATTTTGTGCTACAATGTATTTACAAACAAACTACAAAAATAAAAAATATGAAACAGTTAAATCAATCTATATGCGCAAACGAATAAGTCTACTCATCATTGCAATAGTATTAAGCGTCGGCTCCTTTGCCAGCGTTAGGTTTGTGGCAGCTCAGAGTTTACAAGAGCAGATTAATGGTCTTCAGAACGAAAATAATGACACTAAGCAGCAAGTAAACGCTCTTAAGGTTGAAGCCGCTAGCTACCAAGACGCAATCAATTTATTACAAGGCCAAATCAACCAATATCAAGCAGAGATTAACCAACGTCAAGCAGAATCAGAAAAAATAAAATCAGAAATTGTTGTAGCAGAAGCTGAGCTACTTAAACAAAAGGATTTGCTTGGTCAAAATATCAAAGCTATGTATCTAGAAGGTGATATTACTACGATTGAAATGCTAGCCACCAGCAAAAATCTCAGTGATTACTTTGACAAGCAACAATATAGAGAAGTGGTAAAGAACAAGATCAAAACTACTGTAGACAAAGTGACTACTCTTAAAACAGAACTTCAAACCAAAAAAGAAGAAGTAGAAAAGATTATTAAACAACAAGAAGAACTGCGTGCTGCTACAGCTGTGCAAAAAGCCGAACAGGATAGGTTGCTCGGTTTTAACAAATCCCAACAGGCAGAATACAACGCTCAAGTAAAAGAAAACCAAGAAAAAATCAATGAGCTAAAGCGACTGCAGGCAATCGAAAACGCTCGTTTGTTTGGCGGTAGTGGTGGACTACTTGGTGGTGGTGGTTATCCCTGGGGATTAGCACCATGTGTACATACTGGTCAAATTGAAGGATATTGCTACAACTATGACTGGGGTGTGGGTGGTAGTCCATGGAACTGGCAAACTGGTGGTTATGGATATCGTAACTGTACCGACTGGGTGGCATTTAGGGTGAGAGTTGCTGGAGGTTACGTACCTGCAGGACTCGGAAACGCAAAAACCTGGGATGACCGCGGTCCTAGCTATGGTTTTGCTGTAAGTAGTACACCTCGTGTAGGTGCAGCGGCAGTTAGTAACAGCGGATTTTATGGACACGTTATGTATGTAGAAGCTGTAAATTCGGACGGCACCATTATTGTTAGCGACTACAATCGTGCCGGTACAGGCAAGTATGATATGAATGAACTCTCAGCAGCAACAGCATCAAACCTTCGTTATGTATACTTTTAATATTCTCAGTAAACCCACAGCGTTAGCGTGATACAATACCCCTTAACTAAAGGGGATAAAAACACGTGGATCATCACAATAATCAAACTGTAGAAGTGCAAAAAAATACTAATAAGAAAAAGCCGTTAATGAAATATGTTGGTATTGCCGTATTTACAGCCGCCGTTTTCGGTATGGGCTGGTTGATTGGCGGTGGTAAAGTACAAGTAAACCAATACAGTTCAATTGAAACTAATAACAATTTACCCGACAAACTTGATTATTCCAGTATTGACACTATCTATAATTCATTAAAAGAAAACTTTGATGGTGAGTTAGACGAAGCAAAACTAATTGAAGGACTCAAAAGTGGACTCGCAGAAGCCGCAGGCGATCCATATACAGAATATTTTAATCCGGAAGCAGCTACAGACTTCCAGGCTGGTATTGATGGAACATTTGAGGGTATTGGTGCACAGCTAGGCAAAGACGCTGAAAATAATATTATTATAGTGTCCCCAATTGCAGGATATCCTGCCGAAAAAGCTGGCTTAAGGCCCAAGGATATAATTGCAGAAATTGACGGTGAATCAGCATATGATCTTACTATCTCAGAGGCAGTTGATAAAATCCGCGGCGAAAAGGGAACTTCAGTCAAACTTACAATAATTCGTGACAACAAACCAATAGAAGTAGAAATTACCAGAGAAACAATAGATATACCAAGCGTCAAAACAGAGATAAAGGACGGTGTGGGAATAATGACAATTAGTCGATTTGGTGATGATACTGTAGTGCTAGCAAAAAAGGCAGCTGACGAATTTAAAGCTGCTAATGTTACGGCAATAATTCTAGACCTTCGTAGTAATCCTGGTGGATATCTAGAGGGCGCAGTTGACGTATCTAGCTTGTGGCTAACAAAAGGTACAACGGTATTAACAGAAAGACGAGATAACGTAGTAGTAGAAACCCTCAAAGCCAATGGTAGTGCACCGTTAAAAGGTATCAAAACTATAGTGCTTATTGATGAGGGTAGTGCTAGCGCCTCTGAGATAGTAGCCGGCGCACTCAAGGATAACGATGCAGCAACTCTTCTTGGTCAAAAATCCTTTGGTAAAGGTTCAGTACAACAACCGGTCACATTAAAAGACGGTGGACTACTCAAAGTTACAATCGCTAGATGGTTTACACCAGATGGCAAAAACATTGATAAAGAAGGTATAGAACCAGATCAAAAAGTTGAACTTACAACAGACGACATTGCTGCAGACAGGGACCCACAGCTAGAAGCGGCCCTCAAGTCATTAAACCAATAGATACTTGCCCTTTTCTATAGAGCTGTTGCTGTGTTAGCATTAGTCATAGATAAACAGAGGGAGAACTAGGGGCGTGGCAAAACGACCAACTAAGTATGTGTTCGTAACAGGGGGAGTACTTTCAGGCGTAGGAAAGGGTATTACGGCCGCCTCTATTGGTAATATACTTAAATCCCGGGGGCTTAATGTAAATATCCAAAAATGTGACCCTTATCTAAACGTAGACGCCGGTACGCTTAACCCCGCAGAACATGGTGAGTGTTTTGTTACCAAAGACGGCGCAGAAACAGACCTTGACCTAGGCCACTACGAGAGATTTTTGGATATCGAGCTTACTCAATCAAGTTCATTTATGAGTGGCAGGGTTTTACAAAGAGTAATTACAGACGAAAGGGCCGGCAAATACTTAGGTAAAACTGTACAATTTATTCCACATGTAACCTCTGCGATCCAGGACGAAATACAGGCTACAGCAGAAGGTTTTGATGTACATATTGTAGAAATTGGTGGTACGGTTGGCGACTACGAAGGCCTAAGTTTCATAGAAGGTATCCGCGAACTTGCAATGAGAGTTGGCAGGGAAAACTGTGTATTTGTTCATGTTGTTTATCTGCCATATCTAGGTGCAAGCAAAGAAATTAAAACCAAGCCTGCTCAGAACGCAGTCCGTGAACTTAGGGGCCTTGGAATAGTGCCAGATGTTCTTGTTGCACGCTCAGAAACACATGCCGATAACAGTGTGATAGCAAAACTTAGCTTATTCAGCGGTGTCGAAAAAGAGGCTATAATTTTACTACCAAACGCCAGTACCATTTACGAAGTACCCCTAACTTTTGAAGCCAAAGGAATAGACAAAGTAATTACCGACAAGCTTGGCCTCAAAGCAGGTAAGCCAAATCTCAAAGAATGGCGTCAAGTTGTAGAACGAGCCAAAAACGGTCACCAAAAAACTCTCCGCATTGGTATTGTTGCAAAATATCTAAACAATAATGACACATACATGTCTGTTTTCGAAGCTCTAAATGCTGCCGCATGGCAATATAAATCCAAAACAGAACTAGTTTGGATAGATGCCGAAAAATTAGTCACAGAAAAAGACGTAGCTAAAGCTGTTAAAGATGTTGATGGTATTGTCGTGCCCGGGGGCTTTGGTCCAAGAGCTATAGAGGGCAAAATTATAGCCGCCCAATATGCACTTAAAAACAAGCTACCATATCTAGGGTTATGTCTTGGTATGCAGGTAGCCGTAATAGCCGCTGGACGTAACTCAGGTCTAGAAGATGCAAATTCAACAGAGTTTAATTTAGATACAGAACACCCCGTCATTAGTACTATGGCGAGTCAAAAGGGCAAAGAAAACACAGGCGGAAGCATGCGCCTTGGCAATTACGATGCAGTACTTGTCAAAAATTCCTTAGCCCATAAGCTTTATAAGCATGAAACAATCGTAGAACGCCACAGACATCGCTATGAATGCAACAATGACTACAGAGACCAGTATCAAAGTTGGGGCATCGTAGCCTCTGGTACGTCTCCTGATAGCCATCTCGTAGAAATCATCGAGGCAATTGACCACCCATTCTTTATTGGTAGCCAGTTTCACCCAGAATTTAAGTCTCGTCCCAATAAACCCCACCCAATGTTTAGTGGATTTATAAAGACACTGTTGTAAGTTTTTAACTGATAAGATAACATAAGACTTATGGAAGAAAATACAGCTCCAACCTCAGCACGCCGAAAGAAAATTTTATTAGTAGAAGACGACGAAGGTCTTGCCCAAGTTTATGTTACTCGCCTCGATATAGAAGGCTTCGAAGTGAAAAGGGTACCAAATGGTGAGGATGCTCTTGCATCTGCACTTCAATTCAAGCCAGACCTCATACTATTAGATGTTATGATGCCCAAAGTAAATGGTTTTGATGTTCTTGATATTTTGCGTAACACCCCAGAAACCACAAACATCAAGGTAATTATGCTCACAGCCCTTAGTCAGGAGGCTGATCGCAAAAAGGCCGAAGAAATGGGTGTCGACGATTATCTAGTAAAATCCCAAGTTGTTATCTCCGACGTTGTAGAACGCGTCAAAATGCACCTCGGCAACTAAGTAGCTTAATTATATTTTATTAAACACCTCTAGGTAGGGGTGTTTTTTAATGCAACAGTATTGACAAAAAACAAAGCTTATGCTAAGATTATATCCATAGGAATAAAACAAAAATGTTAGAGCAAATACAAAATAACAATGCACAAACACTAGATCAACCCGATGCTAATACTGAACATCAGCTTGATCGTATAGAGGGCGTGCCTTCGACAGAAGTATTTGCTTCAGAAGAACAGTTATCGGATTTAGTTTTGGATTCAATGAAAAATGGGACAATAACAACAAGTTACATTGAGCAAGGAAGGGGTGATTTTAAGCCATTCGTACGATTGGATCAACAAGATGTCGACGAGACCAGGCTACAGGGCTACGATAAACAATACAAATCTGGCACCATTGGCGAGCTACCGTTTAGAGATATAGATGTAGCAATTAGAAAAACAGAAGAAGAAGTATCTACCCGAGTTGGAGAAACAGTCTTTTCGGAAAATAGTTGGTATCTAACCGAGCCTAATCTGAAAGAAGATGTTGCTAATGGGCGGGTTTCTGAACAGTTTATCGCTACTGATGGTAAAAGAGAAATTAGAATTGTAAACTTTTCTGGTACCAAATTAACTGATGAACAAGCCGAACAGATGCACCAAGTAATAAAAACAGTATCTGCTATAAGCGGGGGTGCTTCATTTGATGCAGTAAATGCGATTTGTTTTCTTGGTTCTGACAAATTTAAGGGTGACGTAGTAGGTTCGGCCAGAGGAGTAACAGGCGTTATAGTTCTAAACGAAAGCCTAATTAATGGAGAAGCAGATGCTCGGCCTGATTTAAAGTTTAAAGATATTGACCAAAACGGACTGGAAACTACTTTAGCCCATGAAATGGCACATCTAGTTGAGTTAAAAGATCCACAGTTTGGCGCATATGCTAAAGGGACTGGATGGGAAACAGCGGTTAATGCATTTACAGATGATCAAGGAAATGCAGTTAGAGATAGTCGGTCAGTTCTTAAAACACCTAGTATGGTGGCTATTAATGATAAAGAAGATAAAGCCCAAATGGTAAGTGCTGTTAACGAGTTTGGTGTTGATCAGACTACAGCCGCAAAACCCGTTACAAGATATGCTTATACAAATGAACGCGAAGATTTAGCTGAGGCGTTTGTTGTCTACGCTAACTCCGATAGAGACGATGTTGCAAGTCTTGATTCATTGCGCCGGGGAGCACTAGAAGGTGTGATGAGAAGGGCTGCAAAAGCCGGTGATGCTATACACGGACCTTTAAACATACAGATGATCCAATTAGATCCTTCTGAAAAGATTGGCGCTCGAATTATCCCCAAAAACTACACCATAAGCGAACCTCATTTTACTTATTCTAATCCTGAAAATAAGGGTGAACAAGCTGCGAAGGCTAAGAAAGCTCCAACGGTTGAGGAAGCATATACAGAGACTAGTAATACTTTTGTTGACGACTATGGTAATGAAGTTACAAAATACAATAAACGCTCGCCGATAACTCACTAGTTATAAAATATCTAATTAAACGACTGTGACTTCGGTGCGCCAGACAGTTTTGCCTGTAAATGTTTTGATTTTTCGTTTGCGGAAAGTTACAACACCATCACGATCTGCATGTATTGAGTAGTTGCGAGCTAATTTAGTGCCAACACCTGCGCGCTTTGTTAGACCTACTTGGCGGACGATAATCTGGCCAACAGAAACTTTTTCGCCACCAAAAAGCTTAACACCGAGGCGAGGGCCACCGTTGTTGCGGTTGTTTTTACTTGTTCCACCAGCTTTTACATGTGACATAGGACTACTACTACCTTTACTTCTTTTCTAATACGACGAGCTCACGGGCGACAATCTGATCAGGGCGGTGATAAACCAGCTGATCTGTTCCCGCGTGTTCGAAACTCATACGAGTATAGCCTAATTTGTCTAATAAATCAAGCGTTTTAAGGTGTAGGAAGCCATTATTTTGCTTCCAGGCAGGAACTGCCAAACAAAGTCTTGTTCCAGAAGCTAACTGATTACCGATATTTATCAAAAATTGTTCGTGAATTTTATCGCAACCTGAACGAATTTGGTCCATTACGTGCCTTGGTGGTAGCGAGGTGAGTGGTTTGCCTAAATATGTTTCGCAAGCTACCACGCCAAGTGGCTTTTGCCACCTAAAGTTAACTGCATCGCCAATTTCTATTAGTCCTATGTTGTGCTTGGTATTATGGGTTGATTCTAGCCAGGCTAAGTTGGCAATAGCGTACTCGACCATTCTTGGCTCTAGATCCGTTCCGTAATAACTAAATCCCATGAGAGCGGCTTCTTGTAAAATAACCCCAGTACCGCAAAAGGGGTCAAGTACCCTCATGTCCTTATCGGGATTTGTAAGATTGATAATTAATTGAGCTAGTTTGGGGGGTAGCATACCAACTCTGGCGTCTCTTTTGGGGCGATTTTGATCACGTCTTGAATATGCTTCGATGTCTTGTTCATTAGTCGTTAGGGCGATTATTGTTTTGGAGCCATCTTTAACCATTACAAGTTCCCAGCCTGTTGCAGAGGTGAGCTGATTATGTAAAACCTGAGCACTATTTAGTTCGTTAGATTTATTGGGAATAATCCTAATAGAGCGGCCACTAGACTTAATTATTTTTTTAAGTCTTAAGCCTGTAGCGTTCATGACATCAGTACGGACATTTAAACCAAAACTACTTAAGCCTAATTTGAATTTACCCTCCGGGATATATTGCAGGTGGTCTGGAATCATTTGGCCCAAGTATGTTTCTATCTTCTGCCAATCTGTAAAGTCGAGTATGTTCAGTATTTTAGCTAGTTTTACGCTGCCACCAAGTCTATTGAAGTCAATTTTTGTTGGTTCCATATCTAGACATACAGCGTCATTACTGATTACGCGTAGCTTATCGGCCCCATAAAGGCTTTCTAGTTCGGCAATTCCAAGGCTTGGTTGGCGTCCAAGAATAATTATTGATTTCATTACTGTTATAATACTTGAATAGTTATGGCACTGAAAATTAAAACCGATTTCAAGTTTTGGCTAAACATTATTACTTTTGCTGCTTTGCTGTTTTTGGTCTATATTTCTTGGGACCAAATTGTAGAAGCATTTCGTGAGTTCGATGGTTTAAAAACCTGGGCACTGCTACTTATGATTCCAATCCAAGGATTAAGTTACTTCGGTGTAGCTAAGTTCTATAAAATGTTTTTAGATAAACAAGGTGAATCAATCAGCCTTAAAGAATTCTATAAAGTTGCTCTAGAGTTAAATTTTGTAGGTAATGTATTTCCCAGTGGTGGCGTTAGCGGATTTAGTTACTTTAGTATCAGGATGAAACAGCTCGGCGTTCCTGCATCTAAAAGTGCATTAGCACAATTATTGAGGTTTTCGTTAACTTTTGTTTCATTCTTGATTCTTTTAATGTTTGGTGTTTTTGCACTTTCTTTAAGCTCCAGCGCTGGCGGTTTTATAATTTTAGTCAGCTCAATAATTGTTTTGGGTATTATATTTGGAGCTGCAGTAGGTGCTTATATAGTTAGTAGTCCTCGTAGGATTAAGGCTTTCGTCAGCTGGTTACCTAAAGCTGTAAATTATGTTGCTAAAAAGTTTAAACGCAATAAAGCAAAAAGTTTAATAAATATTGAAAAAGTGGAGAACACTCTAGAAGATTTGAATAAGGACTATAGAGTTTTAAGAACTGACATGACGTTAGTAAAAAACTTGTTTAAATGGGCATTAGTTATCAATATCACAGAAGTTCTGACTATTTATATGGTTTATGTTGCGTTTGGTGAGCTGATTAACCCGGGTGCTTTGATTATTGCCTATGCAGTGGCTAATTTTGCAGGGCTAATAGCAATATTGCCAGGTGGGGTTGGAGTATATGAAGGCTTAATGACAGCAACTCTAGCTGGTGCCGGCGTTCCAAAGGCTTTCGCTTTGTCGGCAACGGTTATTTATAGGGTTTTATCTATCGTCTTTTTCTTGCCGATTGGTTACTATTTCTACCACAAAGCGATAAAAGAAGGTGGTGTAATTATTAAGGATAATGACCATGCTGCCGCTTCTGACACCAAGTGATTTCGTAGCTCTAGTTAATCAAACATTTGATTTTGCATTCCCAATTGTAGAAATTCAGGGTGAAGTAACAAACTATAAGGTCAGTAAGAATCGTTGGGTATATTTTGATATTGCCGATGATAATACTAAGATTCGTTGTTTTGGAACTGTTTACATGCTGCCAGGCCCGGTTGAAGACGGTATGGTGGTTCGAATTACTGCATCACCTAAATTGCACCAACAATTTGGATTTAGTCTTAATTTACAAAGCTTACAATTTAGCGGCGAGGGCACAATTAAAAAGGCATCTGATTTATTGGCGTCACAATTAGACAAGGAAGGGCTTTTTGCAGAAGAGCGTAAAAGAATATTGCCTTATCCACCAACCAAAATTGCATTAGTAACATCTGCTGAATCAGCAGCCTATAAGGATTTTGTTAAGGTGCTTTCCGCCAGGCAGGGCGGGATAAATATAGAACTTGCAGATATTACGGTGCAAGGCGAATCTTCACCGGCCCAAATCGTAAGAGCAATAGAGTGGTTTAATAAAGTTGCAGAAATTGCTGATGTCTTAGTAATTATTCGTGGTGGTGGTAGTGCTGACGATCTACAAGCATTTAGTAGCGAACAAGTAGTTAGAGCAGTTGCTGCAAGTCGTATACCAACCATGGTAGCAATTGGACATGAGGTGGATATTTCTCTTGCCGAACTTGCGGCCGACAAAAGAGCTAGCACCCCCAGTAACGCAGCTGAGCTATTGGTGCCAGATAGAAAAGATATTTTAATCCGCCTAAAGCAAGACTTTGCCACATTACAAAAGTATACAAATGGTTTATTAGAGAATCAGGCAAATATAAATATAGAAAATGCTAAGTTTCTACGTAATGTTTCAGCTGAGCCATTACAAAAATTCGAAACTAAACTAAATCAATCTTTACGTACGCTAAAGGCGCTAAGCCCACAAGCAATTCTAGAAAGAGGCTATAGTATCGTTAGACAAAATCAAAAAGTAGTAAAAAGTTCAAAAAAATTAAATGGTGTAGTACAGATTCAATTTTCTGACGGTAATGTAGGAGCCGAGGTACAATAACATTATGACTACAAATGAATTACAACTAGAACTAGAGCAAATAATTGATTGGTTTGAGTCCGAAGAAGCCGATATCGACGAAGCAGCTGCAAAATATAAGCGCGGACTAGAAATAGTAGAAGAACTAAAAAAGCGGCTTAATAATACAAAAAATGAAATCACAAAGCTAAATAAAAACTTTAGCGATTAATGAATCCGTTATTACTATTTATAGTGATAGTTATTGGTCTTTTTGGTTTTGTAGTTTTATTCGGCGCCCCATACCTACCAACTTTATCTAAACAAAAAAAGACTGCACTTGATCTACTAAATTTAAAGCCTGGCCAAACCCTTATTGAACTAGGTAGTGGTGATGGGCGTATGCTTTCCTATGCCGCACAAAAAGGCATTAAGTGTATTGGTTATGAGCTTAATCCCATACTTGTTTTGTATAGTTGGGTCGCAACTTATAAATATAGACATTTAATCACTATAAAATTCGCTAATTTCTGGAGAGTAAAATTACCGGAATGTGAGGGCATATACGTATTTTTATTAGATAGGTATATGTTAAAGTTGTATACTAAAATTACTCAAGAAATTACCAGTTCTGTCAAGGTTGTTAGTTTTGCTTTTATGTTTCCGAATATTAGGCCAATAACAGAGAAAAACGGCATGTATTTGTATAAAATTACAACATCAAAATAACGTATTTTAGATACTAGTAATTTATGGTACGATATTACTAATATGGTTAAGCTTGATCAAAGAGGGTCCTTACTTATCCCACTAGTATTGATGGGGCTATTATTTGTGTTTGCGCTTGGTTTTGGTACCTGGGCGTTTATGGGTCGTCAAGAATATAAAAACAATGTTGATGCAAAGATAGCGGAAGCTATAGAGGCAAACACTGAAAAGGTGGGCATAGATAAAGAAGCTGAATTTGCAGAAAGAGAAAAGTCACCCAACAAAACTTATCAAGGGCCATCTTCCTCCGGATCTTTATCGATTGTATATCCAAAAAATTGGAGTGCATATATTTTAGAAAACGGATCTGGTAGTACAGTACTGGATGGCTATATACATCCCAATTTTGTTCCTGATACTAAGTCAGATATTTCTTTTGCGCTAAGGTTTGAGATACTTGATAATGAATACGACGAAATAGTAAAAAGATATGAAACCAAAGTAAAATCTGGCAAACTGACATTCGTTCCTTACAGAGCCCCCAAGGTTGATGATGCTTTAGGCGGAGTTTTTACTGGTGAAATTGATACTAAAAAAACGGGCACCCTAGTATTGTTGCCAGTTAGGGACAAAACAATTCTTATCTGGACTGAAGGCCAAGAATACAAAGCTGATTTTGATCGAATGTTAGAACAACTTACTTTCAATCAATAACATCTGTCAGGTAAAAAAATACTACAATATATTTGCATTCAGCATGCTATACTTTGATAAGTTCAAACAAGGGTAACAACGTTTTATGGGTAAGGCAAATGACTATACTGATGCTCATCAGTATTCGCAAGAATTGATAGACGATTTATTCTCGAGTTTAGCCGAGCAAGTAAAAATGCCTTTTGTTCAAATCGCCTATGCCGCAGAGTTAATGGGTTCAAACCAAAACGAATTTGATTCAGAAGTTCTCAGAAAAACCATTGCACTATCAAGTAAAAATGCCCTTAGACTAATAGATGCATATTTGTTAAGTATTACTTTGCAGCGCCAGGGCAGGATGCAGCTAGAACCAGTTTCGGTTAGCTCGGTTCTTTATGATTCGGCTCAAACCCTAGAACCATTTGCAAAAGCACTAGGCTGTAAAATCAAGCTTAATTTAGTTGGAAAATATGAACCAGTGATGGCGCATAGATTAGCCCTGCAGTCTGCGTTGGTAAGTCTTGGTTATAATTTTATAGAGGCAGCAACTAGTCAAGAATCTAACGAACCACCAGTCGTCAGCTTTGTAGTTAGAAGACGCTCTGGCGGTATTAGCACCGGGGTATTTTCTAATAATGTTAATCTCAGTAGCACGCTTTTAGAACGGGCTAAAAAAATGCACGGCAAAGTTCACCAACCACTTCCAAATTTTGATAGCGGCAGTGGCATCGGCCTATTTATTGCCGAATCTTTGTTCTCACAACTAGATACATCTATGAAGATTGCTCAAGAAAAGGGCCTGCACGGGATTGCTGCAACCCTCACGCCAAGCCGACAATTAAATCTCGTATGATAAAGCAATTAAAACCAAATAAACAAGATAACATTATTATCCTAGAGCCAGACAAGGTGATAGCAGGTCAAGTTCAGAAATATTTAAATTCGCTTGGTTATAAAACAAGTTGGTGCAAAAATGCCCAAGAAGCTATAAACGTTGCAGATCAAAACCCACCCAAACTTGTAATTATAGAGCTTTTCCTTGTAGCACATAGTGGTATGGAGTTTTTGTATGAATTTAGGTCATACAACGAATGGCGAAATGTACCAGTAATAATCTTTAGTCGCATACCAAGATCTGAGCTTCCTGCTCCAGACAAAGCTCTTAAAGAGCTGGGAGTTGATTGTTTCATGTATAAACCAGAAACTTCGCTTAAGCGTTTAGGTGAAATGGTTAAGGCGCTATTGCCGCCAAAAGTTAAAAATGAAGCAATTTAATACAGAAGGATTAATACTTCGTCGAACAGACTATGGGGAAGCTGATCGTATAATTACCCTACTAACTCAAGATTTCGGCAAAATTAATGTAATTGCAAAAGGAGTTCGTAAACAAAAAAGCAAGTTGGCTGGGGGGATAGAACTTTTTAGCATTTCAGAGATACATTTCATTAAAGGTAGGGGGAGCATAGATACTCTAGTTTCAACTCGCCTCATTAAATATTATGACTATATTGTAAAAGATTACGATCGTACCCAGTTAGCTTATCAAGCTTTAAAGACCATACACAAGATTACAGAAGATAATGAAGGTGGTGAGTATTTTGAAATAGTTAACGAAACATTGTCGGCATTGAATCGCCCTGAACTACCAATTAAACTGGCAGAACTTTCGTTTCTGGTGAGGTTGCTTGGCCGGTTTGGGCATTTGCCGGATTTTACGGTAGATGTAAATGGAGACAAGTTAGATCAATCATTAAACTATAACTTTGATAACGAAAAGGTGGCTTTCGTACACAGCGAAAACGGGATGTTTAATAAAAACCACATAAAACTGCTAAAACTGCTTTCTTTTAATAGTGCTGAATCATTATTGAGTATTCAGGGAGTTAACGATTTCTCTAATGATCTGTTACCGATAATACGAAACCACAGCGTTAACTACTTATCATAAAAGTAGTTAAAAAGGAATTGACAAAACTGTTATAAATTGCTATAATAATTTACGTTAAATTAAACATTGATATGACTAACAATCTTCCTAAATCAGCAGCATTATTAAATCACGAAGCAGACAATGCATCTGCAGTGGCTTTTGAAAAGCAATCTGGAATGCCCGTAGATACTGTTCCAGTTATTGCGGATCCAGCACCGCGCTCTACTCATTTTATTGAAAAACCTATATTACCTCCTGCAAAGTCAGATGACGAATTTTTAGAAGAGTTTTATGAAGAAACCGGCTTTATGCAAACAAGGGAAGTCGGCAACGTGGCTACTGACAATGTAGTTGAAGTTGATTTTACTGAACCAGCCCAAGAACACGTCGTAGCTTAAGTTTTTGACTACATTCTGTCACTGTTTTGGCTAAATATGATATACTATTTATATATGAGTAGTAAAAACCAAGACGTTGCTATGGACGAGATTATTTCGCTTGCAAAGCGAAGGGGTTTTATATATCAAGGATCAGAAGTTTACGGAGGACTTAGTGGTACCTGGGATTATGGTCCACTTGGAGTTGCTTTAAAACGGAACATCACTAGTCTTTGGTGGCAGATGTTTGTTGAAGATAGAGATGAAATGTATGGTGTTGATGCAGCTATACTTATGAATCAAAAAGTCTGGCAGGCAAGTGGTCATGTAGATACATTTACCGATCCTTTAATTGAGTGCAGAGAGTGTAAATCTCGCTACCGTGAAGATCAAATAGATGTTAGCAAATGCCCGAACTGTGGCAAAAAAGATACATTTGGAAAGGCACGTCAGTTTAATATGATGTTTAAGACAAATGTAGGCCCAGTTGATGATGAGTCTAGTGTGTCATATCTACGACCAGAAACAGCACAAGGTATTTTTACTAACTATAAAAATGTTGTTGATAGTTTCTATCCAGATTTACCGTTTGGATTAGCGCAGATTGGCAAGGCTTTTCGTAACGAAATAAGCCCACGCGATTTTATATTTAGATCTAGAGAATTTGAACAAATGGAAATTGAATATTTTGTAAATCCCGATAAGTGGGAGGAAGCATTTGAAGCCTGGCGATTAGATATTCATGTTTGGCTAGAAATGCTAGGTTTAGATAAAGAAAAAATACACGAACTAGAAGTACCAGATAACGATCGAGCACATTATAGTAAGCGAACGATTGATTTTGAATATGATTTTCCTTTTGGCAGGAAAGAACTGCTTGGTCTAGCTTACAGAACAGACTTTGACCTTATGAATATTCAGAACAATTCAGGCAAAAACATGGAATATACCGAAAAGGGAAGCAACAATAAGTTTACTCCACACGTTATAGAGCCGTCGTTTGGACTAGAAAGAACTATAGTAGCTGTACTTTCGGCTGCATATAAAATTGATGAGCAAAACGGTGAAAAACGAGTATATTTAGCGCTACCGCATCATCTTGCACCGGTTAAGTTTGCCGTATCGCCGCTACTAAAAAATAAGCCAGAACTTGTTAGTAAAGCCCGTGAAGTATTTGTAACACTAAAGAAAAAATACGGTGCCGTAATGTGGGACGATAATGGAAACATTGGTAAACGATACAGGCGACAAGACGAAATCGGCACGCCATATTGTGTGGTAATAGATTTTGAAACACTAGAAGACGACAGTGTAACTGTAAGAGACCGTGACACCACAAAACAAGTCCGTAAAAGTATAGAAAATATCACAATTAATTAAGCTATTAATAAATATGCTTGAAAGCCAAGTATTTTCGGCGCATATTATAAGCATAACTATTAAATAGGAGATTAATATGGATGTCCAAATAAATTTACTAGCCGTATTTATTGCTGGTTTATCTTCGATGGTAGTGGGAAGTATATGGTATTTACCAAAGGTGTTTGGTGGTGAATGGTCAAAACTTACTAAAGTAGATTTAAAGAAGAAAGTTAATAACAGTGATATGGCAATTATGCTGGGAGCTACATTTGTTATTTCACTAATTACAGCCTATGTACTGGCTTATTTTTCATATATTTCTTATAGCTTTTTCGATGAAACATTTCTTAGATCTAGCTTAACAACAGCTTTATTGGTTTGGCTCGGATTTAATTCAGTAAGATTTATGACTCATGATATGTTTGAGGGTCGTAGAAAGAAACTAACTCTTATTAATATTTCTAACGAACTCGTGACCATATTAGTCATGGCGTTAATAATTGGGATGATTGGTGTATAAAACACCGTGTTATAGTAAGAGCTGATGAGACCTTTCAAAAAGAAGATACAACCTAACAAACCAAACAACTACGCTTTTATCGATAGCCAGAACCTCAACCTAGGTACTCAAAAGATGGGTTGGAAAATGGATTGGAAAAAGTTTCGTGAATGGCTAAAAAACGAATATGATGTCGAAAAAGCCTTCATGTTCATAGGCTACATGCCAGATTTTGAAAAGCTATATGATCAACTTCATTCACAAGGCTATTTGGTAGTACTTAAGCCAACTCTCGAGATGTTTAACGAACCAGCTCAAGAGGGTGAAAAAGCAAAGACTGATGACAAAGAAGAAAAGCGGGCAGTCAAAGGCAATATTGATGCCGATCTGGTACTGCATGTCATGAAGGAAAAGAACAACTACAACAAGGCTTTGATTGTTTCGGGTGACGGAGATTTTTATTCTCTTATAGAGCATCTTGATCAAGAAAATAAACTTCTTAAAGTGTTAACTCCAAACTGGCAATATTCTAGCTTACTAAAACCTTATGAAAAATATATAGTTCGCTTAGATCAAAAACGCCAAGAACTACGCTATCCAGATTTCCGCAAGAGAAACACTCATCAAAAATCAAATACAAAAAAGTAAAATTTACATTTCTTAACTATCAGCTATCAACTATCATCTATTGCCTATAAAATAGGCAATAGATGACGCAATCAGAGGCACTAGCAATATTGGAATCTGGCCAGTCGGTTTTATTAACCGGTGCTGCTGGTACTGGCAAAACTTTTGTTCTAAACCAATTTATTAAAAGAGCTCGAAGAGATGGAAAAAGCATTGCGGTCACCGCAACTACTGGTTTGGCGGCGACTCATCTTGGTGGCGTGACAATACATGCTTGGTCGGGTATTGGAGTGAGGGAATCTTTAGATGGAATGTTTTTCAACAAAATCAGTAAACAACGGGCAGACATTATTACGAAAGCTGATGTACTTATAATTGACGAAGTAAGTATGCTTCATGATTATCGATTGGACATGATAGAGGAGGTTACTAGACGAATCAGGGGAGGTGATAGGCCATTTGGCGGGCTTCAGGTTGTATTATCTGGTGACTTTTTTCAATTGCCGCCCGTTAACAGACAAGACTCAAAGCAAGGAGGCTTTGTAACAAGTTCAAATATCTGGCTAAACGATAGTTTCCAGGTTTGTTATCTAGAAGAGCAGTTTAGGCAATCAGACGACGATGATTATAGTGCAATATTAAACGGAATAAGAGCAGGGCAATTAACGCGCAGACAACTAGATACCCTTCAGTCAAGGTCAAATATAGAAGTAGATCCGTCAGTGACTCGTACAAGACTACTTACTATTAATATTGATGTCGATACAATCAATCACCAACATTTAAGCGAATTAGAAACAGAAGAATATGAGTTCGAAATGGAAACAAGTGGTCGCAAGCAATATGTAGAGAGTTTGCTTAAATCTTGTTTGGCGCCACAAACACTTCGCTTAAAACGTGGAGCATTTGTTATGTGTATCAAAAATTCTCAAGACAAAAAGTATGTAAATGGTTCGCTTGGTGTTATTGAGGATTTTGAACCAGGTAGCGATTATCCAATTGTAAAATTAACTAATGGTAAAGAAATTACCATCAAACCGGAAACCTGGGAGCTCATAGACGGCGATAAGCGTCGTGCCACTGCTACGCAGCTACCACTAAGACTTGCGTGGGCTATCACGGTTCATAAAAGTCAGGGTATGACACTAGACTCAGCTCAAATTGATCTGAGCAAGGCATTCGTAGAAGGCATGGGTTACGTGGCGCTTTCAAGAGTTCGAAGTTTAGATAATTTAGTTCTTGATGGTATGAATGGCATGGCGCTACGTACTAGCCCATTAGCTAGAGCGTTAGACGGAGAGTTACGGGCACGCAGTATAGATACGAGGGACGAACATACCGATACAATTAAGGTTTGGGTAGAACAAGAAGAAGCGGCTAAAAACCAGCCCGAAAAAGTTCTAGAACCTGAGTCAAATAAGAAAAGTTGGTCAGAAAAGTTAGCTAAAATGCGTGAAGAATATCCGAACGCCTACAAAAGCTGGACAGAAACAGAAGACGTCAAACTTGTTAAATTATTTGCAGCCGATAACAGCGTAAAAGCATTAAGTAAACTACTAGGCCGACACCCTGGCTCAATTCGGGCTCGTTTAAAAAAGCATTTCGGTGACGACGTGGTATTTATAAAATAACTGTATATACAATCTGTTACAATAAACTTCATGGCAAAAGAAAATTCAAAATCAAAAAGTGTCGACACATATAGTTTCCCTAAAGATTTTTTGTGGGGAGCCAGCACTGCGGGCCACCAGGTAGAGGGCGGAAACTATGACCAATGGACAGTTTGGGAGCTTGATAACGCCAACGAACTTGCAAAAACCGCAGCCGATAGACTGCGTTGGCTACCTGATTGGCAAGAGTTTAAAGATGAGGCCGAAAAACCAGATAACTATGTCTCAGGCAAAGGCGTTGATCACCTACATAGGTACAAAGAAGATTTTAGTATATTAAAAAAACTTAATCTCAACGCCTTTCGTTTTGGTATTGAATGGAGTCGTGTTGAGCCAGACAAAGGTGTTTGGGATAAAAAAGCCATAGATCATTATCATAACTACATTGCCGAGCTTAAGTCCCAGGGCATTGAGCCGGTATTAAATCTTTGGCACTGGACTCATCCAGTTTGGTTCGATGAATTGGGCGGATTTAGTAAACGTAAGAACGTAAGTCATTTTGAACGTTTCGTAAAAAAAATAGCTGAAGAGTTTGGGCCAGAAATAACCTATGTTATTACTGTTAATGAACCTAATGTCTATGTACTATATCCAGAATTTAACGGAAACGTACCAGTACCGCCAAGTCAGCCAAAATGGAAAAGATTACTTACATTCTTATGGCTTATTCGCGCACACAAACAAGCCTATCAGATACTAAAAAGTATGCATCCACACCTCCAGGTTAGTGCTGCCGTGCAGATGGCAAATAATAATCCAAAACAAAATAATTGGCTAAGTAAGCTAGCTGTTAAATTCAGCGACTGGACATTTAATTATCTATTTTATGACCTAAGCAAACAACAGATTGATTTCGTGGGATTTAATTACTATTTTACAAATTATTTCGACGGTATTAAACAATCAAACCCGTCACAACCACACAACGACCTTGGGTGGTATATGGAGCCAAGTGGAGTTGGTGAAGTAGCGACCAAGCTATGGCTACGCTATAAGAAGCCCATAATGATTACGGAGAACGGACTAGCTGACGCAAATGATGCTCAGCGCCAGTTGTGGCTAGAAGAAACCATGCATTCTATGATGATTGCGCGCAAGGCAGGAGTTGACCTTATCGGTTATATGCACTGGAGTTTGTTAGATAATTTTGAGTGGGTTTATGGCTGGTGGCCAAAATTCGGCTTAATCAAAGTTGATAGAGAGCGCGGCATGAAAAGGATAGTCAGACCAAGCGCTATCTGGTGGTCAAAAGAACTAGCCAAAATCAAACACGAGTAGAAGTTGTAAAAATTACTTAGACTATGCTAAGAAGCTCTGTAACCTGGGGGTATGAGTGAAAATATTACGGAACAGGGCGGTTTGCCAGTTTATGACTGCGAATGCGCAGATGATTACCGGATAGGAGATAGCTTGGTACTGCGCGGACTTACTGCTGCACTACAACAGCAATTAGTTGGTAAATCTCAAGAAGAAAATATTAGCAAATGGACACCAAAAGACTCGGCCGAGCGTTTTCCGTCAATTGAAGCAGTAGAATCTCGGGTTGCCGATACAGACATGTATGCACTTGTAGAAAGAAGCAAAACCGGAGCCGAAGACTTAGCTGGCCTTATCTGGTTTAGTGAGCGTCCAAAGCATGGCTGTAACTATACCTTTGCGATTAGGATGTACGATGGTTATGCAGGTAAAAGTTTAGCGAGCGAGTTCGCTGATACTGCTATTAAAGATTTTCAGCTTCTACATCCTACAGAGCGGAGTATTTGGCTGCGAGTCAATACTGCAAACCATGCTGCACGTAATCTCTATGAAAAGTTAGGTTTTACCAGTAGTCTAATAGATGAGTCAGGGGAGATTATGAATAAAATTATAGATGCTAAAAATCCAAAAATCGTCGTTATAGGTGGTGGTACAGGCAGTTTTACCGTGCTGAGTGGCCTCAAACACTACACAGACAACATCACAGCCGTTGTTAACATGTCGGATGACGGTGGTAGTAGTGGTGAACTACGCGACGAACTTGGCACTTTGCCACCCGGTGATGTGCGACAGTGCTTGGTTGCTCTAAGTGATAATGATGTTATGCGCCGTATCTTTGAGTACCGTTTGAAGGGTGTATCTGGCAAACTAGAAAACCATCCGCTAGGCAACATTTTACTCAGCGGCATTGAACAGATGACTGGCAATTTCGAGGAGGCAGCTGATCTGCTGGGCAAACTTCTTAATATAAAAGGAAGGGTGGTACCAGTTACAATTGCCCAGGCAAAGCTCCACGCTCGAAGGAAAGACGGCAGTGTTATTAAGGGTGAGGAGACGATTGGGCACATGAACTTTGGTACCGAACGTCCGGATATTTGGCTCGAGCCTGATGCACGGATAACCGAAAGTGCACTAGCTGCAATAAAAGATGCAGATATTGTAGTTATTGCCCCTGGAAATTTATATGGCAGTCTAGCTCCGGCGCTGGTTGTAAAAGGTATTAAAGATGCGCTACTAGCAACTAGAGCTAAGCGTGTTTATATATCAAATTTAGTTACAAAACCAGATCAGACAGAAGGTTTCAAGGTACACGATTTTGCTGACGAGATTGAACGATTTATTGGCGCTGAGGTTCTTGATTATGTCCTTTACAATACTGACGAGCCAACCCCATCAATGATTAGCAAATATACTCGTGACGGTGAACACGTTCTAGAGTTTGACTTAGAACAATTATCAATCAAACCATATGAGGCAATTGGTTTGCCTTTAATAGCCAAAGAACCGGTTGTCCATAGCGAAAACGATAGGCTAAGGAGTCGTCGCACACTTATTCGGCATGATTCAGAATTGCTTGCCAAAGAGGTGATTAAGTTGTTATCAAGATAATATACTTGACAATTAGCTAAGCATAAGCTATAATGCTGTTATTATGAACGAAAACAAACAAAATAGACCTCGTAGATTTCATCACCAGCCTGGTACCGATCCATTTAAGCACCAGGCCACTCGCCCCGTACAAGAGGCTACTAAAAACGACACTCGTAGTTTGCGCCGCATTTTATTCGCTGGCGGGGTTGCTGTAACTGCCTTGTTTACTCTTAACGCTATAAAAAGTGGCACTAGCGCTGAAGGTAGTACTCCTCGACCAACCATTGAAGTAGAAGCAAAAGAAGGTGATTCTTATTGGAGTATGCAAGAAGCCGAAGGTGACAGTGGTCGTGAATTAGGTGAAGTTGTTTTAGATGCAATGGATTTACCTCAAAATGACCAAAAAGGCACCGGTGACATTGATGGAATTGGTGATGGTATGGCAGATGAAGTTCATCCCGGCATGATAGTAACCTTGATTGATGATCCTAGTACTCCATCTCAACCCTAATTGTTAGAAAGATAAACAAAAAGAGCCTCAGTACATATGGGGTTCTTTTTGTTTTTATAGTGTCGTTTGTCTAAACCAAGACACTATATATGGTGTATTTGTCCACATGCAGAAATATCTGTGGATAACCTCGAACGATCAGGGGCAATTTATAAAAAAACAGTTGCATGTGGGTAAGCGTGGGTAGTATGCTCTATTCAGTGGGTAAGCGTGGGTAGCCAAAATAGCCACCCGAAGTAAAAACAAAAACCACTAACAATAACAACAATAAGGACCAAGGTGGACTATTTCGAAAGAAAACTCGATGACAAGCGGCGGTTAACCATACCAGCCGAGTTACGCGCCGAGTTTGCAAGCGGAGCAGTTCTAACCAGGGGCTTTAAAGACTATCTGCACCTGTACCCGAAAACGGTATGGGACGAAGAAGTCGAGCCGCAGCTGAAAGGATCAATCCTAGATGAGCGCACGGCCGATTTAAACGTTCAATTCCGAATGGGAAGAGTAGAAGCAGTAATAGACGAGAAGCAAGGCCGTATAACCCTGGAACAGCATCACCTTGACTATGCAGGTATTACGCGGGAGCTCATTGCCGTTAGGGCAGGGCGATACTGGCGAATTCAGGCAAAAGCTTGAATTAAGCTATCCAGCTAAATGTTCATTAACAATTTATAAACGAACAGCAAATCGTTACGTATCGGATTATTAAATCTGAATATTGTAATAACCGACTCGAGGTCAGCGAATCGGCAGCCATCAAGTGGCATATGGGGCACCACTTTATAAAAACCCTTGCACCTTACTTTAAAAAAACACCTCCCAAAAACTCCACCTCACAATAAGTCTCTCAAACACTTATTCAAGGTTAATCTTTTCGTAAAAAGATTGTTTCAGTAGCAATACTGCATCTCGTATATCTTTTAACGGACAAAACTTGGTTAACCTTAAACAAAAACAAAAACAACAAAAAAACAAACAGTTGGCTGCTGGTTCGGTGACCTTGCAAAAACAAAAAAAAGCAAAAACATGCACCAAAACAAAAACCAAAATAAAAATATACATTTTCCAGTTCTAACAAATAGCGTACTGCAAATTTTAGACCCAAAATCAGGGGACAGTTACCTTGATTTAACGGCCGGGTACGGTGGGCACGCTTCGTTAGTATTGGAACGCACCTTACAAGAAGATCAAACAGTACTGGTCGATCGCGATCAGATGGCTATTGATCAATTAAAGATACTTTTCTTAGGTCGTGGCGTCCAGATAGTGCACAAAGACTTTCTGAGCGCAGCCAAAGAACTCTTACTCCAAGAGCGTACGTTCGATATTATTTTGGCGGATTTGGGCTTGTCGTCACCGCACCTTAATACAGCGAGTCGAGGGTTTAGCTTTCGTTTTGATGTGCCTTTAGACATGCGTATGGATCAAAGACAGGAATTGACGGCAGATACGATAGTAAATACGTATTCTGTAGAAGAACTGACTGAGATCCTGAGTGTTTATGGCGAAGAGCCAAAGGCAGCTCAAATAGCAAAAATACTGGTGCTAAACAGGCCGGTAAAAACAACCCAACAACTTGCTAGTCTCATTGCCCAAGCTTGGCCGGGGTACAGCAGGATAAACCCAGCTACTCGAAGTTTTCAAGCACTTCGAATTGCTGTGAATGATGAGCTTCGTCTGGTCCAAACAGCGTTGCCTGTCATGACAGACCTGCTTGCTCCGGGTGGGCGACTTGCCATAATTACATTCCATAGTTTGGAAGACCGTATTGTTAAGCAGTATTTTGCTGATATAGCAGGAGATCGCTATGATACCGAATTCCGACACATTACCAAAAGGCCAGTCATGCCAGGGCAAGAAGAATTAGTTTCCAATCCGCGGTCGCGTAGTGCAAAACTACGTGCTGTTGCAAAAATAAACACAAAAAAGAAAGGAGATGCTTAAAGTTATGCCTATACAGGTTAAAAGCAGCTCCAGAGCGTATAGGATCAAAGTCAGAGTACTTTGATTCCTGTATTCCTTCAGGGATGTCCCGGGTTCGCCCGGGGCACCTGAAGAGGTAAAAGTTGCTATATTACTTGTGAATATAATTTTACAAAAATAATAGTCCTGTAAATTTAGGTAAACAAAACAAAGCATCCCTGGTAACAGGGGATAATATTAATGACATATTCCAGTTCGCTGGCTATGAGTCGTCAGCGTTATGCTCGCCGCAATCAAAATGTGGTGACGCACAAACGCACCTATGTAGGCTTAGGGCCAGTTAGCAATACCATTATTCTTATAATTTTGGGTTGTGTTTTGGGACTGCTGTATTTGACGCAGGTAACAAAAACAAATGCCTATGGTTATAAGATAAACGAGCTCAGAAACGAAGCCGTTACTTTGCAGACACAGCATGATGAACTAGAAGTTGCATCGGCGCGACTGCAGTCGCTAGAACGCGCTAAAAGTAGTCCTGTATCAGAAGCGATGGTTTCGGTTGCCCCTAGTGGTGTTGTACAAAACTAAACTAACAGATCAAAAGAGCTTTAACACGTGCCAATTGTCCAGCCAAAGACTGTGGCCTCTCGTGGAAATAGTTCACGTGTAGATACCACACATCTAACTAGCCCCTCTAAACGGGCCCAAATAATATATGGGCTATTACTTTTGGTGTGCGCGGTTTTTATCGTTAGATTGTTTTATTTGCAAGTAATTCGGCATGACTATTATTCAAGCGCTGCCTCAGATTATCAGCTCAAAGGTTATCAAATACCTGCTGAGCGAGGAATCATTTATGCCCAGAACGGTTCTGAAAAAACCGCACTTGTACTAAATGAGATTAAGTACACGCTATTCGCTGATCCAATTTATATAAAAGATGCTAATAAAAGTGCAATTGACTTAGCTAAAATTACAAACGGCGATGCCAATAATTATCTCGAATTATTAAAAACTCCAGAAACTAGATATGTAGTGCTAGCAAAAAAACTTAGCACCGAGCAACACAAAGAAGTAATGAAACTAGATATTCTTGGTGTTGGTACAAGGGAAGAGACTTACCGCACATACCCACAGGGTCAATTGGCATCACAATTACTTGGCTTTGTGAACGAAGAAGGCGAAGGGCAATATGGGATAGAACAGTCGCTTCAAAATAGTATTGCCGGTCAACCGGGTGAACTCAAGGCAATTACCGACGCAAAAGGCGTGCCTTTGGTTACGAACCCCGATAACGTACTCGTGGAACCAAAAAAAGGTGAAGCGGTAACGCTAACTATTGATATTGGCATGCAACGACAAGCTGAAGAGCTGTTGAAGGCTGGTTTAGAGCGCTCTGAGAGCAAATCCGGTAGTGTTGTGATAATTGATCCAAATAGTGGCTCAATAAAGGCTATGGCAAATTATCCAACTTATGACCCATCAAAAATAGCTGATGTAACCAATATAGCCGATTTATCAAACCCAGTTGTTACTTCGCCACTCGAAGTTGGGTCGGTTATGAAAGCATTAACAGCCGGTGCTGCAATCGATCAGGAGGTTGTTAGCTCAGGAACAGCATTTTATGATGCTGGATTTGTAATGGTGGGAGACCGTAAGATCACGAACGTTCGTAGCAGTGTTGGTACACAAACAGTTGAATCAACCCTGGTTAATTCATTAAATACGGGAGCTGTTTGGTTATTAAAACAGATTGGTAGAGGTGAAATAAATGAGCGAGCAAGACTGACCTGGCATGATTATATGACAAAACGCTACTTTTTGGGTGAGCCAACAGGGGTTGAACAGGCGGGAGAGGCAGGTGGCTTTATACCTAAACCAGAAGATAACGATCAAGGAATAAATGTAACATATGCAAATACGGCATTCGGTCAGGGTTTGACAGCAACACCTTTGCAAATGGCGGCGGCATTTTCAAGTATTGTTAACGGTGGTACATATTATCAACCAACACTTATCCACTCAACTAAAAATATTGACGGTACTGAAGAGATAAAACAACCTGTAGTAAAAAAAGAAAATGTTATTAGTAGTTCTGCATCTAATGAAATGATAACGCTACTTGAAAGGGTTGTACGTCAGAACATAGCAAGTGCTACCAGGGAGGGCTATAGAATAGGCGGCAAGACGGGGACCGCTGAATTTACTAATCCAGATAACGGGGAATACTATAAAGACCGTTTCAACGGTACATATATGGGTTTTGTGGGCGGCGACAAACCAGAGTACGTTATATTCGTGCGAGTTAATGAGCCTAAGATTCCAGGGTTTGCTGGTTCTGCGGCGGCGGCTCCACTATTTCGGGATTTGTCCAATATGTTGTTAGATAACTTTGGGGTTACGCCAAAACAGTAAAAAGCGTATAATTATTAGTAGGAACAAAAAAATAAAAATGATTAAAACAGTTCAAATTATCATAAAAAAACAGTTGCTTACATTCAATACCAACGTATTTAGTGTTTTTATTTCAGGAATTAGGTTATGAATGTCATTTCAGCACGAGCAAATCTAAGACCAGCTGATTCACCCAGGAGGCGGCACAGACCCGACTATTGGCTTCCAGTAATAGCCACAGCACTACTAGTTATTGGTTTAGTGGTCGTATATTCGATAAGCCCAGGCATTAGCGCCTTAAAAGGGGTGTCTGAAAGCTACTACATCAGTAAGCAGTTAATTGCTATTATGATGGGAGTTTTGACGTTTATTATTTTGTCGCACGTACCATACACTTACTGGCGCAAGGTTGTAAAACCGCTTTGTATTATCGCTTTTTTGTCCGCAGTTGCAGTATTTGCATTTGGTGAAGAAATTAACGGCGCACATCGCTGGATTCAGGTCGGGGGAGTGTCATTTCAGTCTGCAGAATTAATCAAATTTGCTCTGTTAATTTGGATGGCAGATTTTTTAGCGCGCAGAAAAAGCGAAGCTAAGCTAGGTGATTCTAATTTAACTTTAAAACCAATCGGTATAGCCTTCGCTGTAATTGTTATAGTGGTTGCTATCGCACAGAGTGATTTTGGATCTACGGCAGTCATGGTAGGAATGGGCGCGGCTATGATGTTTGTAGCCGGCGTACCTCTTAAAAAGTTGTTAATTGCAGGACTAGTACTAGTAGCTATTGCGGGTATGTTAATTGCAAGTTCTAGTTATAGGCGTGACCGCGTAGCAACATTCTTGAACCCAACTGCCGATTGCCAAAATACTGGTTACCAATCTTGTCAGGCACTGATTGCGGTGGGCTCTGGCGGATTGTTTGGCCTAGGTCTAGCTCGTAGCGTTCAAGCATTTGGTTATTTACCAGAGGCGGCTAACGATTCTATTTTTGCAATTATTGCAGAAAAGTTTGGATTTTTAGGTGTTTCATTAATTATAGCTACTTTCGCAATATTTTTCGGCAGGTTAACAAGAATAATAACTAGAGCTCCAGATGATTTTAGCCAGTTACTAGTTACTGGAATGCTGGCTTGGTTTGCTGTTCAGACTATAATTAATATCGGTGCAATGGTTGGATTACTACCCCTAAAGGGAATTACTCTTCCATTCATAAGTTACGGCGGTACCAGCCTGCTGTTTGTAACTGGTGCGCTTGGAATAGCTTTCCAGATATCACGTTATTCTAGTTTATTAGGTAATTTAAATGAATCAGGAGCTAATTCGTATGAAGATTCTTCTTATAGGCGGGGGCAGCGGCGGCCACATTACGCCACTTCTCGCCGTAGCGCTTGAACTTAAGTTATTACATCCTGGCGTTGAGCTAATTGGTGTTTGTGAAAAAAACGCCAAGTTCAAATATCTTTTTGATGAATGTAAGTCGATTGACCAAGTTTATGAGGTTTCGGCGGGTAAATATCGTAGATATACTGGACTAAAATGGTATCAACGTTGGTTTGATGTAAAAACACTGTTTTTAAACATTCGTGACGTGGGACGTACATTTAAGGGTTACAAAGAAGCCAAACAGTTGTTAATTAAATTAAAACCCGATGCGATCCTAATAAAGGGTGGGTTTGTAGCTGTGCCAGTTGGAAAAGCTGCGGCAAAACTAAGTATTCCATATCTTTCACACGATTCTGACTCTACCCCAGGATTAGCCAACAGGTTAATTGGTGATAAGGCTGTTAAGCATGCTACTGGTATGCCCGCAGAGCTATATAGTTACCCTAAAGAAAAGACCGTTTACACCGGTATCCCTGTATCGAAATCATTTCAAAGGGTTTCAAGTAACATGCGTCATAATTATCGAAAAGAGCTAGGACTAGGTGGGTGCAAACAGGTTATAACAATTGTTGGAGGCAGCCAGGGGGCAGGGCAACTTAACTTAGATATAATAAGTATCTCAAGTCGTTTAATGAATAGTTTTAAAGATCTAGGAATAATACATGTAACAGGTCATATGCACGAACAAGACAGCAGAGACAGATACGCTCAAGTATTAAAAAGTGAAGAAATTGATAGAGTAGTAGTGCAGGGCTTTGTAGATAATATATACGTCAGTCAAGGTGCGGCTGATTTAGTAATAACAAGAGCAGGCGCAACCCAGGTCGCAGAACTGTCGCTACAAGCGCTGCCTATAATTGTGGTCCCCGGTCAGTTAGCGGGCGCTCATCAAGATAAGAATGCGGAGTATCTAGAAAAGCAATCTGCAAGTCTTTACGTTAAGTATGGCGATACAGAAGCGCTATTTAGCGCAATTGGATCTTTGCTAAATAACCCTGATAAGGCCAAGAGTATGGCCGATAATTTACACAAACTTGCAAAACCAAATGCAGCTAGGGAGCTGGCATTATTAACCTTAAGCATAGTTAAATAACAATGTTTTCCAAAAAATCTACCAAAAACCAAGATTCTAATGAGCTTCGAACTCGCGCCTCAAATCGTTCGCAGTACAATTTTTATTCTAAATCTACACAAAACAGATCCAGTGGTGATTTACAGACTGAAACTAGCAGACCTGGTTCTATCAGGCGACGCTTAAGACTGTTCCCAACCTACATAGCCTTAGGAGTGATCGGAATGAGCTTGTTATTTAGTTTGACGCTTTCATCAAATCCAAGTGTTAACACTGTTGGCGATCAAGATTCACCATATAGAAAATTAGAAGATTATGCCAAAGCCGTAGATGAAATTATGTCTAAAAATATCAGTAATAAATCTAAAATAACCGTAGACACCCAAGATGTTGAAACTAAATTAATGGATCAATTCCCAGAACTTAGTGCTGCTGCACTTCGCTTGCCAGTCTTAGGACGTAAACCAAGCCTAATAATTGCAATCGAACCGCCAGCAATACTACTAACCACGCGCACTAAGAGTTATGTGCTCGATAAGTCAGGTACAGTAGTAGCTGATTCGCAAAAATTAAACCAAGAAACAAGATCAAGCTTAGTGGTGGTACAAGATCAAAGTGGACTAGAAATTACAATTGGTGGGCAAGCAGTTACAAAAGAAACGATACGCTTTATTACTGAAGCAATAGCCCAATTAAGCGCTAAAAACTATAATATCGAACAACTAACCCTACCCTTAAATGCTAATCAGTTAGATATTAAATTAAAGGGTTACGAATACTATATTAAAACTGATATAGCAAGATCGGCTCAGCTTCAGATAGGCAGCTTTCTAGCCGTCAGGGAACAGCTCGAAAGGGAGGGCTTGTCCCCAAAAGAGTACGTAGATGTAAGGGTAGAAGAAAAAGTATTTTATAAATAATTTTTTGGTTAATTAACCTAGGTTAACTAGGGTAGTGCCCTAGTGCTCTGCTACGTGTTCATATTTTGTTCATAAATAAATAATATAAAAAAACTATATTATTATATCAAAATAGAAAAATGCAAATATTGCAAATAGAGTAGGGCGAGGTAGGGGTGTGGAAAACTTGTGAAATAAAGCTAAAAAGTAATGTATTTCACGAAAAGCAAATAGTTTATCTAAAAAACCCATGTAAACGGAAATAGCATCGTAGTAACAAACAGTGCAATTAAAATAAAAGAGGTCTAAATAAGTGATTAGTAGCATATGTTTATTATCTGTGCCCTGTTAGGGGGGTATGTGTAATCAACTATTATGTAAATATGCATGTCGTAAAAGATATAATGTGCGACATGCTTGCTATTTATATTATACTACTCTTCTGACCTTACTTAAGTCCTGTTAATTCCTTTTTGTTTTAAATTTTGAAACGTTTTTTAGCGGTTTGCCCTTTTTAGCGTAGACGTATGATTTCTTCAGTTGATTCCATGTTGCCACTCAAATTAGTTGGCTGCACTATTTGTTCGCTTTTTGTATGATTAATTTCTGTAGCAGGTTTTTTCTTTCGTGAGCGGGTGCGTTTGGGTTTATGTGCCTGCTCTTCTGGTTTAGGAGCGTGCTGAGGAGCATTATTTTGATTATGGTTGTGAGTACTCACCTTTTGGGTGGAATCTTCTTGGCGGGGCTGTACTGGCCTTTGGAAGTGTTCTTTGGGTGGTGTAGGAGGTGTATTTGGTGTATATTTTGGTGCATTTGATACTGGGCTAGGAGATTGCGACTTAGATGCCATATTATCAGCAATTCGTTGTTCAATTTCAGTTTTGTCCATCGCATACATTTGCCTAGAGTAGTCTACTATTGTATCTGTAAAATCTACTTGATTGGGTGGTTGATTTAGTGTAGATCCACTAAATGGTGATGATTTTTCGCCGCTGATTGTCATAGTAGCTACAAAGTTGCGGTTATGTAACTGCATCAAATCTGCCGGTTCAAACTGTGGGGCGTAATATTTTGATAAAAAGGCTGCATCATCAGCACCAACCCGGAAGCTAACCATAGATCCAACATTACCGAATACCGCGTCACGTACAACTGGATCCATCTGTGATACGTACTGATTTGCAATAGTTAGGTTTAGACCGTATTTTCTAGCTTCTGACAAAATAACCGCAAAACTATCAGTTGCAAAGTTTTGAAATTCGTCAACATATAGATAAAATGGTCGCCTTTGATCGAGCGCTACATTTGCTCGGGACATTGCTGCTAACTGAATCTTAGTTACTATTAAAGATCCAAGAATTGCGGCATTATCCTCTCCGACTAGACCTCTAGACAGGTTTACGATTAGAATTTTGCCTTCGTCCATGTGCTTCCGTATATTAAAGGTACTTTTTGTTTGGCCGACAATGTTTCTAATCATTGGATTAGCTACAAATGCTCCAACTTTATTAAGTACAGGTGCGACCGCTTCTGAGGCGAACTTGTCGTTCCAACTAGCATATTCAGTTACCCAAAATGTTTTTACTACAGGGTCGGTTATATGACTAATTACGTCGTCTCTAAACTTTTTCTCTGTTAGCATACGAGTAATATCGAGCATTGTTGACTCAGGGTAGTCTAAAAGAGCTAGAATTGTATAGCGTAGGATGTATTCAAGCCGTGGCCCCCAAGACTCAAACATTCGCTTAAGCACACCAACTAGCTCTGAACTAATATGATTTTTGAGTGCAGGATCGGTAACTTCTAGCGGGTTAAAGCCGATCGGGAAGTTTGTATCTGCCGGGTTGAAGTAAATGACATCTTTAATGCGCCTTTCAGGAATAAATCTAAGCATATCAACTGCGTAGTCACCGTGAGGATCAATTACACAGAAGCCTTCATTGTAGTAAATATCGGATAGGGTTAATAACTGCAAGAAACCACTCTTACCAACACCTGTTTGTCCAATTACGTAGATATGACGACCACGATCACTTCGGTTGGCGCCAAAAATAGTGTTTGTACCCCTGAAGTTAGTGACTCCAAACAGACTTAGCTGGTTCTCGTTGCCACCTTGTTGAATTGGGATGTTTGCTGGCGGTTCGGCGGTCTTGGTAGTCGCCCAAACAATATTTGGGGTTTCTACTGTTGTGTGCGGCAAATGGAATAAGCTAGCTAGCTCCTCTATATTTAGTATATAGCCGCTATCTATGAAAAATCTTGCTTGGTATTCGGCTAGTTTATCAACGCTAAAACTCGCTCCCTTACCCATAAATCCATTAAGGTTTGTGGTATTAAATTGCTTAAACGCGCCCTGGATTGCTTGCATTCGTAATTTTGCTAGTTGTTCGCTATGACCGGCGTAAACCATTCTAATTTTTACTTGGTAACCTAATTTCGTACCCTTCTCTTCTATAGCTTTGATGCGGGATTTGTCCCGTTCTGATAATTCTGGAGCTTCGGCTTTTGTAGTTGGCTCGGGTGGTCGAATAAGGGCGCCAAAAGCTTGGCCAACATATGATGCGCCACCTCCATTACCAAAGAAGCCCCCTCCCCCACCCTGGATGCGCTTAATCATCTTACTACCACGTTTGTGCCAGTCGTCACTAATTGGTCTGGCGACTATTTGAATCCAGATTTCTTCATCTGGTTCATCAAGCTTTGCAAGCGTTGCGGTTATTGCTGCTAACGGGTCTACTTCGAAGCTTGGGAAGGTTTTGATAGGAATGGTTTCGTGATCTGTTAGTACTAGTTCTGAAGTATAAACAACAGATTGATGAAGTCTTCGTTTTGAGTAATCTTCGGTTTGTTCATAAATTTGTACTGTAGGATATTGGGCGTAAATTTGACCCTCTACGTAGGCTTGTAAATGCTTGGGTGTCCAGATATAGAATCTTATTCTTTGACCGATAGCTACCATCTCTAAACTTAGGTGGTCCTGTAATGAGCCATCTAGGCGTAGTTCACGCTTATCACGTAGTATTCCATGTAGACTGGCTAGCATTTGCTCGGCCGCTAACTCTTTTTTGTCGTTGGTACGTGGAATCTCTAGCATCAATAGTACTTCTTCGGATGCGTGAGTTTGTAGTTGTTTTCGTGAAAATATCATAATTTTTTAGTTAGTGCAAAAACATAAAGCATAGGCGCTTCAACAGCACCTATAGATTATACATCTATTTCGCAGGTGTTATTAGTCCTATATTAGGCATTTAGATCAAACCACATATAATAATCAACTATATTTTTCGAATTGATAAATAAACACTGTTTCTTGATGTTTATTATTCAGCTAGCGCGTAGGTGGCTTTTGCAACGCGCTTGAACTGTGGCTTGCCCTGTAGGTTCAGCAGAATCGTAGTTTCTTTGACGTAACGGTTCTTTAGAACTCGCTTAACGATCTCGTCGCGGTGCAATGGTTCGTTGGCTTTCTTTAATACTTCTGTAATAACATCTGCAACGGTTCCCTTTTTGTATCCCCACTCCTTGAGTGCATAGATTCCACGACCAATAAGTACAAAACGATCATCTTTAATTAGTTCGTTATGAATTGCTTGGGTAGTCACGTCTTTGCGCTTGAAAGAAGAATCTTTGATGGCGTCGGCAATTTCATTAAAGTGCATTTGTTTGCCGTTTTCGAATAAAATCACATAGATTTTATCGCGAATGTTCTTAGGATTAACAGTTGGCCATTTTGTAAGACCCCAGCGGCCGTTTAGATGAGCAACTTGCTTGCTAATACTTGCAAGAGCGCGGGTGTGGGCAACGCTTTTGTCGCCGACTGCTTCAGAGATTTTTTCTATGCCACTTGGTTCGCCAATTGCTTTAATGGCGTCAACAACTGAGTTGACTTGGTCTTTTAGGATGCGGCTTTCGTGTTCTGAGGCAATTGCAACAGCATGAAAATAGAAGTCGTTTTCGTCCAAAACAATAAGTTTAGGACAAAGCATAGCAAGGAAAGAAACCTGTGCTTGATCAATCTTGGTGTTGTTCTTGGTAAGCTTTGCGCTAACGTCACTAATGCGACCAGCCATACCCATACTGTGTAGTTCTTGTATAAATACTTCTTGAAGCTTTAATACTTCACTAAATTCGCCTTTGGTTGCGCTTGCTCGTAGTTTTGTGACTACGGCTTTCTCGAGCTGTCTAACACGCTCACGGGTGATACCAAGTAGTTCACCAATCTGTTCTAGAGTTTCTTTGCGGTCAAAAAGTCCAAATCGACGTGATACGATTTCTCGTTCGCGTTCGCGTTCAATACTCTCAAGTACGTCTGTTACAACGCTGCTTATATTTAGTACTGCTTTTTGGGTAGATTCAGCCATAAAACTCGTTCTTTCCTGTTTAGAAACTGTCAAAATTAACCTGTAATAAGTATTATTCTAACAGCTATATTTTTAATTGTCAAACAAATTTCATCACTTGTTTTTCTAATGCCTATTGTAGCACCAAATGGCACAAAATGCATAATACGTTTATGGTAATTTACCACGTCATATTTTTGCTAGCAGTGTTACGATAGTGGATAACTATATTATTTTCTTACTTTTCGCTGTTTTCAGCTCTTCAGAACAATCACACAATCGTTGAAGTAAGAAATCTGGAGTAGTATGGTAAGGGGTTTTAGAGGTTCCCTGTGGGGAGGTAGCGAAAAAAACGCCAGAGCTCCCCATTCGGGCGCATCACAACACCTTGAGATGAAGTCTGTACTGTTTGAGTAATTTGATGACTTCATCCAAGTTCTCAGGCATAAAGTTTTCGATATCAAGCAAGTCATCTTCTGTTTTCTCGATGAGCTCGCCGAGGTTGTGTATTCCACTATTTTCAAGATGAGTTCGCAACACACCGGTGATTACGCCCATCATGTAAAGATCCTGTGGCGTGATGCTTAATATCGAATATCGTGAAATTTCATCGGTATTGTTCAGGCTATCAATTGCTCTCCTTAGAGCCAGGAGACAGGTTTCGAAGCCTTCTTCATGTCCTTGTTCTTTGCCAACTTGTATTCCAGCGACGTATCCTTGATCGAATCCTTGGTTGAGAAGTTTGATTACAGCCTCAACAAGTTCGGGGTCTGCTTTTTCGGTTTTTTCTCCCATTTTTCTCCAGATGTGTAGGTGCGAGTTCCCTGTTGGAACTACGGAATCGCCATGCGAGCGCATAACTAAAATACATAATATCACATCTGTCAATAAACTTGGATAACTAGTCGATGTTTCACGCACTTTTCACGAAACATCTAAATCCAAATCGTCCCAGCTCCGCCAGCTGGCGAATTATCAAAAGAACATTAAAGATAATTAAATTACTTCTTTTTGGTAGTTTTTCGACGCACAAACTTCTTAACCGGCGCCTCATCAAGCAATTTCTTGGCCGCCTTCTCATCTAGTGTCGTAGGATCAATATCCTTAGAAATGCGGGCGTTCTTCTTGCCATCGGTCACATAAGGGCCATAAGGGCCACGTAGGACCTTGATGGTTCCAAAATCTGCAACATTTCGCTCGGCATTTTGTTTAATCTTCTCAACTACAAATTCTCTGGCCTCAGATTCGGTAATCGTAAATGGGCTAAGTTTTTTAATAGAAACATACATTTTATCGACTTTGACATAAGGTCCAAAACGGCCAATATCAGCATAGATTTCTTGGCCATCAGCCGTTTTACCTACCAAACGAGGTAAGTCAAACATCGGCAAAGCTTGTTCGAGTGTTACGTTGTCCATAGTTGTGTCATCTGGCATAGGGGCAAATTCTGGTTTGATTTCTTCGTCTGCAGTATCGCCGCGTTGTAACATTGGACCATAGCGGCCAAATCTAACTACTATAGGTTTGCCACTTTTTGGATCGTCGCCTAGCTTTCGTGACTGACTAGTTTCTTCCCTGGTAACATCGGCCGAGGCTTTGATGAGTGGCTTAAATTCATTATTATAAAATTCAGAGATCATCTTGTTCCAAGATGTTTTGCCGTCGGCAATATCGTCAAACTCTTTTTCTGCCCCAATGGTGAAATCATAATCAACAATTGGTGCAAAATATTTGGTCAAAAAGTCGGTAGTAACTTCTGCAACTGGTGTTGGAATTAGTTTGTTTTTGTCAGCACCGGTAATGACCTTTTCTTCTTTGCCCCCAAGATCCTCACCGTCAAGAATAAGGGTATTTATGATTCGTTCCGTGCCTTCGAGGTCACTTTTTTCTACGTAGCCACGGTCTTGAACTGTTGAAATCGTTGGCGCATAGGTGCTTGGCCGTCCGATACCCATTTCCTCAAGTGCTTTAACAAGGCTTGCCTCTGAAAATCTAGCCGGTGGTCGGCTAAAAGTTTCTGTTGCATGGATAAGACCGGGCGTTAGTTCTTGGCCTTGTTTCATTTCTGGTAGGATTATGTCGTCCTTGCCACCACCGTACACTCGGAGGAAACCATCAAAAAGTAACACTTCCCCCTTAGCTATATAATATTCAGATTTTTCTTTTCCGTCTTTTGTATTTACAGAAATTTTGACCTCAGTTTTATCAACTTTAGCTGGCGACATTTGTGAAGATAAAGCACGTTGCCAGATAAGGTTATATAGCTTCTTCTGTTGGGCATCGTCACCAGCTGTATCTTTGTTAAAATCCGTTGGACGAATAGCTTCATGAGCTTCTTGAGCACTAGAATTCTTAGTTTTGAACTGGCGTACTTGGTGATATTGCTTGCCAAAATTCTTTGTAATGTAATTTTCGGCATTGGCAATTGCCTGACCAGACAAAATAGTGCTATCAGTACGCATGTAGGTAATATGACCAGATTCGTACAGTCTTTGAGCTAGTGACATGGTTTGGCGGACAGAATAACCAAGCTTACGCGAGGCTTCTTGTTGCAAGGTGCTGGTAGTAAATGGTGCGCCGGGGTTACGAGTGCCTGGTTTTTGCTCGATAGATGAAACTGTGTAGCTAGCACCAATACAACTCTTTAAAAACGATTCTGCGGTTTTTCGGTCGGCTAATTTTTCTGATAATTCGGCCGGAATTGTAGCTTTGCCACTGATAAAATCGCCAGTGATTTTGTAGGTGCTGTCTGATTCGAAGGCGCGGATGTCGCGTTCACGCTCTACGATAATACGAACTGCAACAGATTGAACTCGTCCGGCAGATAAGCCAGCTCTTACTTTTTTCCATAATACTGGTGATAATTCGTAGCCAACCAAACGGTCCAAAACGCGGCGCGCTTGTTGCGCGTCTACTAGTCTTAAATCAACATTTCTTGGGTTCTCGATTGCAGCTAGGATCGCTGGCTTTGTGATTTCGTGAAACACGATTCGCTTGGTTTTCTTGGGGTCTAGACCAAGTGCCATACATAGGTGCCATGATATAGCCTCGCCTTCGCGGTCTTCATCGGATGCTAGCCAAACGGTGTGTGTTTTAGCAAGCTTTTTTAGTTCTGCTACTGTGCGCTTTTTTTCTGGAGAGATTTCGTAAGTTGGTTCAAAATTATTAGCTTTGTCAATGGATAAACCCTTCTTGGGAAGGTCGCGGATATGGCCAAAACTGCTTTTTACGGTGTAATCTTTGCCTAGATATTTTTCGATTGTTTTTGCCTTGGCTGGTGACTCGACTATTACTAAATTTTTGCTCACGCGTATTCTCGATTCGGTTTTATTTAAAATTGCTCACGGCTATCTGCATAGTTTAGCAGACGTTCGACGCGTAACAATAGCACGACCTACTATATAAGTGCAACAAAATGTTATTCGAGCCAGGCTTTGCCGGCTTTGTAGCCGACGTAAATGCCTAAGATTGGCCCAACAATTGCACCAAGCAAAAAACTCCATAGACCAAAGCCATCATCGAGCATTCCGCAGAGCCAAGTACCCAATAATCCGCCAATCGTTAAGCAAGTGATCATTAGTAGTCTCATAAGATCAGTCTAGCACTTATTGATCACAACTAGACTAGCTTTTCACGAACATTTCATGGCTAAAGATGAATTATATACATATAAGTAGGGCTAGTGATTGGACCGGGTACGGCCAATACCAGAATGCCAAGTTCTAAGGCGAACCTAGCGGTGTGTAACGAGCCGCTATTTATAGCTGCCTTTGTTATCAGCACTGCTTCAGCTAAGCTTGCAATAATACGATTGCGAGCGACAAAATTAATCTTAAATGGTTCTGTCTGCTCCGGATATTCAGTTACCAACAAGCCATGACTACTGGTAATCTGGTGGGCTAACTGAGTATGTGTGCGCGGATAAATTTTGTCCAGACCACTAGGAATAACGGCGATAGTTTTGCCACCGGTTTGTACGACGCTTTGGTGGGCGATTGAATCTACCCCCAGCGCCAAACCGCTGACTGTAACTACGCCTTTTCCTGCCAGCTCGCTGGCGAATTTGGTCGTAACGGCACGGCCGTATGGGCTTACCTTACGGCTGCCAACTATAGCAATCCTCGGCTCTTTAAGAAGTGCATCAAGACTATCGCTACTTTAAGTAGAGTGATTTAGGGGGTTGAGGAAGTCTTAGGACTTCTTTTGGTAAATATCGTTTCAGTAAGCGTAATCATGTTGACAAATGGGCGATTAAGTTAAAAAGTATTGACATAATCCCATAAATTTGCTAAAATAGCAATCTGTAATTACCCATGTTGGTATTACGTACCTTATACCCCTATATTAACGTCTTCTTCACTGAAGACACTGGCATTTATGCCAGCATGTTAGATTGTTTTAGAGCGTGCTGATTAAAGTTGTTACCCTCCACTTTCTCTTAGCGCTTCTAATTTTTTAGAAAGCGCTCTAAAACAGACTAACCCCTTTAACCCCGCACTCCCACCTCGTTTTTATTGAGGCTAATTGGCGACGTGACGGTTATACCTCGGCAGTGGGCCGGCTCGAGTAACTTTACGAGATTACTCGACTCGGAGGACTTCAAGGTGGGTTGAAGGGTGTAATTTGGGGCTTAATCTTTATGATTGAGCCTAAATAGAGACTCTAGCGGTGCCCACCCCCTCTAGAGTCTCTATTTAGTTAAGCTGATTTTCGATACTAAAGAGTTAATAATTTAAACTTACAAAAATTTTCTTGTCTCTGCCGGCAACGTCTCGCCGAATATGAATTCGTTAAGAAGCGCGTTTACTTCTGTAAAAAGGGTTTTCATGTCTTGTTGCTCGGATTTAGAAAATTTTTGAAGTACAAAATTTGCACTTTCAGTTTTGTCGCTGTATTCATTTTTGATTCCTATCCTAATACGGCCAAAATCTTTACCAAGATGTGAAATAATTGATTCTACCCCGTTATTACCAGCCGAACTTCCGCCTATTCTTGTGCGAATTTGACCAAATGCTATATCTAATTCGTCATGGACTACAATTGTCTGGGCATTCGTTATCTTAAAATAGCTCTGTACGGCCTGTACAGCCCCTCCAGACAGGTTCATATAGGTTGTTGGCTTTATGAGCACTACGCGGCTTTGGCCTATCCTGAGCTCCGCCAATTGGCATTTAAGGGCTTTTTTTTGACTCCAGGTACCGTTTTCTACGGCCAAAAAGCTATCAACACATTCAAAACCGATATTATGCCTAGTTCCGTCGTATTTTGCGCCCGGGTTACCCAGTCCAACTATAAGCTTAATCTGCTCCGAACCAATACTAACAGTGTACGGAATTTCAATTTGTGGCTGTTCTTTGCGGTGAAATAATCCCATATGAGAACAAGTATATAGTTAATAGATGATAGTTAATAGATGATAGTTTCAGATGGTCTATTCATCTACTTCGGCGGCTTCGGCTGCGTCCCAAATTTCTACCTGACGGGCGTGGTATCTAAGTAGTGCGACAAAACCAAGCCATGAAGCCAAAATTATCGGCATAATCCATAGAAAAATAGAAATTCTATCTGGGCGGTTATCGTTCAGATTACGTGCATAGTTTGGATTATCGGTAAAATAACCAACTTTTATAGTTTGGCCTGTGGAGTATTTCATGCCGTCATTTATTTGTTGGCGGACGCTTTTAGCCTGGCCGTCATTAGTTTCAAAATCAAAAGTTATAAATGTACCAATCGTACCAATTGAATCTGTTCTACCACTACTTACATTCGTAACCTCGCCAGATGTTTGGGTAAGGTTGCCAGGATTAAATTTGGCAAACCATATTAATGCGCCGGCTAGGACACAGATTGCTGCAATTAAACACGCAACCGACACAGTGGTATGTTTAATAAGTGGATCATGCTCGATGTCATCAACTAGTTGCTTGTAATAAACCTTAGAAATATTTGTCTTAGGCATAACGCGTGCGTGCATACCACAATCGTATCATGATTATGCTTGATTGTATCTGTTATTTTTCGTTTTTACTGGGAGAATCTTTGTAGCGGCCTTTGGGGATTTGATCCGGACGAAGATGTTTTTTCCAGTCTAGTGTATCTTCTTTTTTGGTGCCGTGGACGCGAGGGGTGTGCTGGTCGATGTACCAGAATTTGATAGCTGTGCCTTCAAAGCCAAATGTTTCTCTAAAAGTACGCTCCATATGACGGCGATATGACCAGTGAAGGTATTTTAGCTGGGAACCAAACACTTTAAAGCTAGGGTACGGCATGCCTTCTTCTTGTACTACGTAGCGTAGTTTTGGTTGGCGGTTTTTAAGGCCAGCTGGTGGGTGTCTGTCTGTAGTTTTGTGTAGCCAGTTGTTGAGCTCGGTTGTTTTGACTCTTTTGGCACGCATATCGGCAATTTCTAGAACAATATCAAATATTTTTGATACGTTTTGCCCCGTAACACTACTGGTTACGATCATTGGCGCCCAAGGTACAAACTGAAAATCACGCTTAATTGTCGGGGTTAATTTGTCATGGGTCCATGCGTCTTTGTCTTCTAGTGCGTCCCATTTACTAATAATTATCACCATCCCCTTGTGGGATTCAGAAATCATACCGGCGATTTTTTGGTCTAGCTGAACGCTAGATTCGTTAACGTCTACTAAAAGCAAACAAATATCGGCCTCTTCAATTGCGCTTAAAGATCGAATCACACTAAATTTTTCTACACCTCTTTCGATGCGTCCGCTTCTGCGTATACCAGCAGTATCAAGTAACTCAATTTCGCGTTGCATGTACTTGACTGCAGTTCGGTTGACATCGCGGGTAGTGCCTGCTCTATCAGCAACAATCGCCTGTTGTTTTTTAGCTAGTGCATTAAATAGTTGTGATTTACCAACATTTGGTCTGCCCAAGATAGCTAGGGTTATGCGGTCGTCAGCTTCATTAATGCTTGCTTGAGGCAACATACTGGTTGTGTATTCAAACAGTTCTTCTAACCCAACACTTTGAGTGACTGAAATCATAAAAATGTCTTTTATACCGAGACGTTGGTAATCTTCGGGTTTAGCTTTGCGGGCTTGATCTGCCTTATTTACAGCCAAAATAACAGGTTTACGGGTTTTTAGCGCCATCGTAGCAACTCTTCGGTCTTCTTCTGTTAGCGTAACTGGCGCTTCGATCATAACGATTATAACGTCTGCTGCATCAGCTGCTTGCATAATCTGTTCCTGAATCGTGAATTCAAAATCATCTTCTGCTGTTTTGAGGCCAGCGGTGTCTACTAGCCAGAAATCTTTGCCCTCAAAACTCGCTTTGCCGTACAAGCTATCGCGAGTAGTACCAGGTTCGTTAGCAATAATAGCCTCTCGTTTATGCAGGACCGCATTGAACAAGCTGGATTTACCAACATTAGCTCGGCCTACAATTGCTACAATCGGGACTTTGTTTTTACTCATAATTACAACCATTATAACAGAGGTATAGACTATTGTAAACACAAAAATTAAATGTTATAATTATATAAATAAATTTTACGAGTTATCTATTTAAATGAACAAAGAAGAAGTATTTGAGTCTGCAGTAACTCAAAACGAAGCTGCTATTTCTGAATTTGATGGTCTAGTTGAGTATGCGGTCGAGGTATGTTTAACCAACCCGGACGAATACTTCAGGCGATTTAATGAGCGAGCTAAGGAGCTAGAAGCTTCAAAAGACCAACGCCCAGACCTATGGAAATCGCGCGCAGAACTAGAGCTACAATTTAATGGTGCCGTTCATGGGTTTAAGGTTGAGGGTTGGCCGAGTTGTCATGATATTGTTTCTGACCCAGAACCGTATTTGCCGCCTTCGGATCATATAGTTCAAGCTAAAATAGAAGCCTTTGGATCAGCAATTTTAGATGAAGCCTTTTTATGTTTGGGTGAAGATGCTCCAGAACAAGCCGCAAAATATGCATCTGCTACCACTGAAAAAGAACGTAACAAGGTTCAAATTTGGCTATACAACAGAATTATGGAAATTACTATCCTCCATGAAGAGCGTGAGGAAGAAAGATTAAAAGAGAGAATAAAAGTATTAGCCGAAGTCTTCGGTAAAGAAGCCGAAGCTTTTGCGGCTTATTTTAAAACTGTAGATAACGAAGACATTACCGTAGAAGAAGTTGTTGAAGAAGTTAAAAATCCAGAATTAAATGAATGGATAAGGGCAGAGACAAATGTTCCAGAGATTTTTCACCCGGCAAGACTCAGTCCGAAACTTATAGGGGTTTATCCAGATAGCAAACTCGACCCAACTTGTTTGTCTAAATCTATTTTAGTATCTTCGTTTTTTGAAAAAGCTGGCGTTCCGTACTTACACGCCGGAGTTATGCAGACTGCACCAGAAATTGGCAGGCTCGTTCAGCAGTTGTCCGTAGAAAACATCCTTTTATATGCATATAGAAATGGCATAAAATTACCAGACGATGTCTTAATGCTAATTGATGGTGTGGCTAGTGCATATAATCAAGTTGTTGAGAGTCAAAATAGTTTTCATGCTGCAGTAGTTGCTAAAGTTGCAGAAAAATACTGGAGTTTAATTGATCCTAACTATGATGTATTGGTTGGTATTGAAGAGGAAGAATCGGAGCATTTAGAGGATATTCATCAAAAACTTGGTAATATTGCCGTTACTCAACCAGGTGTTGAGGTGGCTCTGCTTCAAGGATCTGCATATAATTTATCAGTGTTTTCTTCTGGGGTTAGTGGTGTTTTGCGTGAGTCACAAAAACCCGAGGAACTGAAACCGGTCTTATTAGATATCGCAGAGAGCGATCAACCTATGCAGGAATTAAAAGACTATTTACTAAGTCGAATCACCGGTACTCATATTGGATTCGATAGAATGACTCACGCCGAAGTATATGACTTCTTTGTGGACGCTCTTTTAGGTGATAGAACAAATAAATCACAAGCCAAAATTGACTACATTGATAAAATCCTGAACGATGCAATCACCACATATGTTTTTACTGATTTAGAAACAGAAGGCATAGAAAAGTGCATGAATAGATTAAAGAGTGACAATGCGTATCTAGTTAGGCGTACAGAAGACATTCGGATGGCTCCAGCTTACGTTACCATGAGAATATTATCTAATGTAGTAAATATGCTGATAAGACAGCCAGAAGTCTTAAAATTGCCCCATCTATCGATGGAACTTGGATTGCCGGCTTATAGAATAGGGGCATGTGTGCTAAGCGACTTCGATCTTTATAGCGGTGGCAATTTGCCTTTTAGTTTTTGGGCTAGCAATTGGGCCAGCTATGTTAATTTTGGAAATCACACTCCAGCAATTGAGGACGTAGTGCAGCATGAAATGGCTTCAAAATTGTTTCAGGCTACAGATACAGACCTTTTGTCATATTTGTCATGTGGTGGTATAATAAGGAAGTCCCTCGAGCAAAAGGAGCATTAAAAAATGAATGAAAGTGATTTGGAAGCCGTCATCAAGCACTCCGGCGTCGGCAAAAGAACTGCTGCCAGGCTGAGAAAATCAAGCGAAATCTTGGCAGGTGGCACACCCGCCAAGCCAACTCGCACCGGTCACGGATCTTCCCGTCTCGACAACACACCCGTGCCGTCGATGTAGACAACTCACTCTGGACGCGTGGCAGCCTGCTAAAACATTTACGTAATCTACGTAAACGCAATAAACAGGCTGCCACAACTCCAATCATTCATTTACACCATTTCCTTTTCACAACCAAACAATTTTTCGCTCGCCTACCCACCCTCATTTCCTGGCTTGAGCCACATTTTTTTATGGTTGTTGCTCGAGGTTTTTTCTTTTGTTAATAAAGAAGTCTATTGTTAAATATGTTTGTAATCGCCAAGCTTCAAAGAATCTAGATTATAAGGTCCAAAATCGGTTCGGTGTAGGCTTGTGACTCGATAACCAAGAGCGGAGAAGGTGCGACGAATTTGGCGGTTGCGACCCTCAGTCATTGTAACTTCCCAAATTTTTGCGTCCGAATCTATTTTGGTTAGCATTAGCTTACTATTTCCATCTATAAGATTAATGCCATGATCAGAAATCATTTGTTGATGAATTGGCTCAAGTGCATTGTTTAGGTTAACTATATATTTTTTTTGCTTTTGGTAGCGCGGGTGGGTTAGTTGATTTGCTAGCTCGCCGTCATTTGTGAACATAAGTAGTCCTGAAGAATCTTTGTCTAATCTGCCTACGCAGTTGAGATGACTAAACCTCCCTGGTAATAGTTCGTATACGGTTTTACTGCCCTGGCCCTCCCTTGAGCAGACGTAACCTATCGGTTTATTCATTATAAGCGTAAGTATATTGCCACTGGGTGTAATAACAGAGTTGTCGAGGGTCACAACGTCAGAATCGATAACCATATCGCCTAGTTTTGCTAAAGTATTATTTATCTCTACCCTGCCATCTGACACAGCAGTATCTGCAGATCTACGGCTCAGGTTGGTGTATTGTGCAAGGAACTTATTGAGTCTCATTACTCTAGTCTAGGGTTCATAAGGTTTAAAGTCCATAAGCTAAGACACCAGTCATCACTCTAGTACTTATGACTTATTAACTTTTTACTCTCCGTAGCTTTGCTACAACGCTATTAGGTTGGGGTCTTGACCTTCTGGGTGGGCCTGTTGGCCGGGTGCGGGAGGTTGAGCCGGTGGAGGTGTAACACCTGCGCTACCAAGTATGTTGGCTACTTCTTCTTTTTCTTTTTCTTTTTCTAATAAAGCGTTAAGATCAGGTTTTTGGAAGACATCATTTATTGGGTGAATGACTTTCTTGCCTGCAACACCACTTTCTGGATAATCGGCTGATTCTAGCTTTTCATCTGCTTGAGTAGCTGGTTCCGGCGCGGCAACAACATCTGGAGTAGCGGGAGCGGCTTGTTCCGGCGCGGCGTTTTCGGTTGCCATGCTTCTAGTTTTTATTACATTGTTGGAGGTGTCTTCTGTGACCGTTTCTGTAGTTGATGGTTCGCTCACTTCTGGTGCGCTTGTAGCTGGTTCTGGTACAGGAGTAACAGGAGTAGGATCATCTGATGGCAGTATTAGATCTTTTTTCTCGATGTTATCAGTTTCTGTTCCCTCAACTTCAACTGCATTATTTTTTAAAAAATCTTCAATCTGATTTTCTACGGTGTGTTGTTCATCTTCTGTTGTTGGGGCAGATTTTACCTGCTCCTCTGGAGTGGGCAGAGTTAGTTCGGGTACTACGTCTTCTGTTTCTGTTGTTTCTTCTTCGGTTGTAGTTTCTTGTACGGGTGGTTCGGGCGTTGGGGCGGTAGTAGCATCTAATTCATCAGTTTTTTTTTCTGCAGATTCGTCTGGTGAATCTAATTCTTCACCAGCTTCTGAAGCAGACTCAAGTGCTGCTGCAGCTTCTTCTAGTGCCTTGCTATCTACAGGAGTAGCAACTGTAGCTGGTTCCTCAATTGTAGAAGTAGGTACAACAGGTTCTGGTGTTGGTTCTGTTGTTTCGACTGGAGCTGATACAAATGCAGGTTCTGGCTCTGAGACTGTTGAAGTTGGGGCAACGGGCTCTGCCTCTGCTACCGTAGAAGTAGGTACAACAGGTTCTGGTGCCGGGACAGCGTCAACTGTAGTAGTTTCTGAGGCTGGCACAGGACCGGCGATTTCTTGGACGGGAGGTTCGATTGGTGGAGTAGCCAATGCAGCTGGTTCTGGTTGTGCTGCAACTTTTGAATCGTCAGTTAATGGAGGTTCTACGACCGGTGATGCAACGACTGGTGGCTGTACTGGAGGCTCAGTTGGAGGTTCTGCGACTGGTGATGCAACGACTGGTACTACAGGAGCGGCTGGTTCTGGAGTTGTAGCTACTGCAGGTTGTGTTGTGGTAGTATCTGTCTGTTGCGCAGTTGCATCACCACCCTCTAAAACTTCTCTGGCAACACGAGCAACGTCTTCTAGGGTTACCTGTGACTTCACTAAGTACTTATCGGCCCCAAGTTTATCGGCCCGGTCTTTGTCTTCTGCTTGTGATAAGGCTGTCATCATTATGACTTTTGTATTCTTAGTCTCCGGAGTAGTACGCAGGATATCTAGCATGTCAAAGCCACTGATCTTGGGCATCATTACGTCTGAAATAATTAGGTCAGGCTTTTCTCGAACAGCTAGCGCTAGCGCTTCTTCACCATCATGGGCGGAAACGATTTCGTAACCTTCTGCGAGCAATCTAGCCTCGTAGATTTCTCTTAGATTGTTATCGTCCTCGACGAGCATTATTTTTGCCATAATTTGTTACATATTCCTTTTTGTAATGCTTATGATTGTTATTGTACTATATTTTTGTTTCGGATGAAGAAATATTTGGTAATTGATTAGCTTCAGAGCGTTGCAGGGTGGTTGCTTGATCAGTTGTGAGGCGAGGTAAATTTATATAAAAAGTACTTCCTTTGCCGACTTCGCTGTCTACCCAAATACGGCCACGGTACATTTCGACAATTTTGCGACATATGAATAGCCCCAAACCGGTGCCACCAATTGTTCTGGTAGCCGAGTTGTCTACTCTATAAAATTTCTGGAATAAATGAGGTAAATCCTCTGCTGGAATGCCCGGTCCGGTGTCAGCAACCCTGATTTGTACAACATTGTTGTCGCCAGTTAAACCAATAGAAACTTTTCCAGTTTCTGTATATTTAACTGCGTTATCAAAAAGGTTTGTTATTACTTCTCTTAGTCTGTCTGGGTCTACGTGTACATAGTACAAGGGTTTAATTACATTGGTACTGCTGGCATCGATAATACTGTCCTGAGCACCAAGCACAAACTCTATGCCAAGACCCTTGTTTTGGGCCGAAAATTTGAGTGAATCGGTTAGGCCTTCTAGGTACTGACTCATTTCTACAACACTTGGATGGTTAGTAAGTCGACCATCCTCGGCTTTTGCACTGGTTAGGAGGTCCTGGAATAATTTGCCTAAGTGTTTTGTGCTGTCGTGGGCCTTTTCTAGGAAACTACGGGCTTTTTCGTCAATATTTACAACTTTGTCATTTAAAGCCAAAGCTAGGTAGCCTTCTATAGCTGCAACTGGGGTGCGCATTTCGTGAGAAGCAGTGCTTATAAAGTCAGCTCGTTGTTGCTCTTGTTTGCGCTGATTTGAAACATCACGGAAAATACCTACTGCACCAATTACGTTTTCTTCATCATCTTTAAGCGGTGAAACAGTGATGTTTAGTGACATTGTGGTTTTGGAGCGAGTCTGAAGCACTGCAGTGTTGTCGTGAACTACCTCTTTTTGTAAAAAGGCTCTAGCAAAAGGATGCTCAGTCTCTAGATAGGCTTCTCCTTTTTCGTTTTGAAGTGTTAGGACGCTTTTATAATCTATTCCAGTAGCTTCTTTTGGGTCCCAGCCAGTTATTAGTCCGGCTGCCGGGTTAAATAGTTGAATAGTTTTCTCGGCATCCAATAATATGACACCGTCCTCAATAGAATTAAGAATGATGTCTGACTTTAGCTTTTCGTTACGCAAATTGCTGGCAAGAGCATTAGCTGATCCTGCCTTTGGGTGACTAATATTTTTACGTCCACGCCAAAGTAGAAACCCGACAGGCACAAGTATTACGATACTTGCTAGCACGATAACAATAAGGCTAATCATAATATGCTTATGATTATGGACGGAATAGGTGTTGATTACAACCAGCTACCCTATAAATCTAGTTGTGTACTGATAAGATTGTGCTAATCTGTTTAAAAGGTGAAAAAGTAATAACATGTCCTACGAGAATTATGAAAGAAGAGTTGATTTTTATAATTATGCTATAGGTTCTGCTCAGGAAGTATTGGGTCATCCCGATATTGATGCGCCCGACCACCCTTATTTGCCATGGCTTTCTAGAATGCTCGATGATGCCCCTATGGTAGTACCCGATAGGCAAAACGGCGTATTATATTGTGCTGATGCTATTGACGCAGTTAATTCTCGTGTGGCATTGTTGCCATTATTACCCGTTGATTGTAGACCTAATGTAGATGAAGCATATTTTACTACAGCGTCACTTAGTGTTCGAGAAGATAGTGCCATACCGTTATTGCGGCGTTTATTTAGCGATAATGCTGCTTCTGCCATGCTTGATAGAAGGATTAAGTTGCCGCTAGTTACCTTATCTCCAGTACTCGCAAAACGAGGTAAAATACAGTTAGGCATTACACTAGCTCATGAGCTAGACCATATTCATAGAATGTTGCAGCAAGATGAACTATTTTGGCATGGTCCAGAAAGTGCTAGTACACACACAATGCTTGAAGTTGCCGCCTATAGACTAGAAGAAAAGCTTTATGAAGCTCATGAGCCAGAAACTTATGAATCAGAAAAAACAAAAATAGAAAAACGTTATAAGACTAGAGACTTAAGTTATAGATATCGTTCTAGGGACACAGATCGCCACCTGCGCAGCATGAGATCAACGGCTTTTATAAATTTTATGCTGGATAGCCTGGGGGTGGAAGTTGGCACAAAACCAGGCCGCAAACTAATGCGCGCCATGAAGGATCAGGAACTACTAGCCTGATATTAAACGACTAGTTTTATTACAAAATAAATGGTGACCTCACCGGGAATCGAACCCGGATTGCCAGGATGAGAACCTGGTGTCCTAACCGTTAGACGACAAGGCCATAAAAGACCAAACAATCCTACCATAACAGAGGTGATTTGTCTATCTATGCCGCTAAATTATTAGTTATTTCGATTAGCTTATGATTTTTTATAGACAGTAATCCAGTCGACTTGAATATGGCCTTCTGAATTTTCTGGGGTTACTTCGCCACTCAATGTTGTTTCTGTTTGCAAAATATATCGCATTGGGGTGTTAGGAATTCTTTCGGTCCATTCACTTTTACCACCCGATGCATTGGTTATTAAATTGCCGTTTAAGAAGAATGAGGTTTTATCTGGCCCCCACTCTATTACGGCCGTATTCCAATCGGTATAAACTGCATTAGTTATAGCATAATATTGGTCGCTACCCAGCGTAGCATCTTGTTTATGCAAGAAACCAAAAATTTTTCCATTTAAGTTTCCCTCGGGGAAATCTATTTCTCCATCTCTTGGCCATACATTGCTTTTTGGCCATAAAAGCCATGCTGTTTTGTATCCTGCTGCATTATTAACCATTCGAGTGGGGTCTAAACGAAATCTAACAGCGTATCTACCGTATAGCTGGCCATTTACTCCATTGGGTCCAGTTGCATTCGGTCCATTTATCTTTGGTTCAGGCGCCGCTACTAATCGTCTTTTTGCACCATCTACTAGTTCTGTGTGTACCCAAATATCCATCATGCTGTCAGAGATAGATATAGTTTTTCCTGGGTGATACCAGCCACCAACGGTTTTATCATTACTACCTTGACCCCTAGTATCACGATATGGATATGGGTAACCACCCCATTTATCTGATACCGCTGTAGGGAAACTACCCAAAGGAACATTAGTATTAAAATCATCAGTAAATATTTGTTGCCAACCAGGTAGATCACCTGTCGGCATTGGTTCTCCTGAAGGAGATGGATTAGGCGCAGGTGTGGTTGTTTGTTTATATTCCAAATAACTCCCACCAGAAGCGGTTGTGTCAGCAACTACCGATGTACTTTGATTTGTTTGAGATGTTTCTGCCTCAAAAATTATAGCTGCAGGTGCGGCAGCTTTGATGACAGCTAAAAAACTAAAAATTGATAAAAGAATAATAAAAATTAAGATATATGTTTTGTTTTTTGTAATTAGTTTCATAAATGCATTGTATGTCATAGGGTAGTTATATTATTTGTAACAAGTAGTACGGCATCCTGGGGTGAAATTGTGATTTGTCCGCTTACTATTGTTGGGTTTCCGTTTACATCAATTTTATACATCGGTCTACTTAAATTATATGTTTTACTTGTGGTGCTTGAATTAACAACTACCATCCCATTACTAAACACTCTTTCATATAAGTTAGTTGTACCAGATACTAATACTTCATTTAGATTTTCTGGATTTTTGAGCGGTGTGCCAAAGTTATAAAACATCATTTCATCTGGTCTTGTTACTCCCCATAACCCGCCGTATTGATACTTGTCATTTGTAGGCTCAAGTGCAAGGAGTAGTGAACCATAAGCAAATCTCTTGTATTGATCTACGTTACCAGAAAAGTCATAGTTCCAACGAACCCAATAACCTGCGGGCCAGTTACCATTTTGGATTTTGAAGTTTTGATCCATTGCTGCTACATAATCAACGTTCCATCCATCGTCGATCTTCATCCAGTGTTCCAGCATGCCTAAATCATAAGTGTCAGACAGTAACCCGTTTATACAGCTATTGTTTCGTTCGTTTGAATCGCCAAAAAAGTTATTGCCTGCAAATTTAACGCTAGGTAATTGTTGCCTTAAACCGGCTAATTTTTGCTTTTGGTATTCACCCCATTGATCGCGGGATATTTTGTTATCAATATCTTCACTCCAGTTAGTGACGTTACTACCACTAGAAGAAGCGTTATTATATTGATAACAACTAGAGACATCTAAATGAATTGTATTGTAGCCACTTAAATTCACTCCAAAACTTGCTTTTATTCGGTTTGCAATCCAAGTAAAGCCCTCGGGCTTCCAAATTTTAATTGAATATCTAAGTGCCTTGTTAGGGCTATTTACGTTTGGTGAACCCGCAAGTGATTGATCGGAAAGCGCAGCAGTAGTGTTTCCAATATATGTCGGTGAAAAAACCCTAGAATTGGAGCTGTGAGGTGACTGTCCGGTATTAAATTGGCCACGTTCAACACCAAAGCTTACTATTCCGTTGTTTAGTGTAGGGTTTGTTGTAATCTTAAGAATCTCATTTTCAATGCGAATCCAGGAAATATAATCTGCCGTACTATCGGAATAGCCGTTGCTATTAAGATCTTTTGAGTTTATAAACGGCCATGTTTCAGCGACTCCCGAAGGTCTATTTGATATTTGCGAAATACTAACTGTCGAAGAATTAGTGTTTATGTCCTGAGTTAAGCGACTTTCTTGAGAGTTATTATTGCCAGTAGTTGTGGTAGAGTAATTTCCTGGCCAAAACATACCTATTGCAAGAGGTGAAGTTTGTTCAAGGTTTTTTGCCTCATAAAACAAAGCATTGCTAGTACCCGAAGCCTGGCTTACATAAGAGCCATTCCTATACTGACTAGACATTAGCCCAAAGTCGCTAAGTCTTTGAGCAAAAGTTTTACCATTATTAAAAGAATTTTGTCCGAGCGAAAATGAGGCTGGATCACTTGCCTCGCCATGAATATGTTTATACCACTGAGCTAACTGTTGCACGCCGATGTCACTGTTTACCTGTTTTGCTTCTCCCGCATTATTTACCTCACTAAACAAGTTAACAAATGGTTTATCTTGTGGCTGAGGAACCGAATTAAATTCCAAATAACTTCCCCCAGAAGCGTTTGAATCAGCAACTACAGAAGCATTTTGGGTGGTTTGAGCAGATTCTGTTTCTACAGATACGCTACTAAGTACTGATGATTGAGCTACTACCCCAACCGTGACTAATAACAACAACAACAAAACAAGAATGATAACTGCGTTGTTTCTTCTATTTGTTCGGAAAATATTATTTTTCATATTCAAAATCTAAATAAAATAATTGATAAATCAAGCTCCACGAATCGTTAGAGTTCATTAATTACGGCTCCCCTACCGTCTGGTTTGGTGGCATCGTATTTATAATTTTCAGTCCACTGAGCCCAGCCTGGTCCGCCACTAGTGTAGCCGGCGCCGTAGCCAGTACTAGTAAAACGATTATTTATAGCCTTCATATTTGCGCCGTATAGGTTGAAATTGTACTCGAGGATCAGCTGGTAACCACCTCCGAGAAGATAGTTATTCTCAACTGTAACGTTGTTAATGAAGCCGCCATAAGGCTGAATAAACAATGAGCCAGTATCGTTGCCTGAGTCAATCTTAAAATAATTACCACGTACGGCCATAGAGCGGTTCGGGTTGGAACTAGTCGCGTAGTCACGAACTGTGAAGCTTTCATTATGCGAGCCGGTTGTCGCGCCATCACCGTAAGCGCGCAGCTTTTCGACATAGTTATTAATAGCATTTGCGGTATATGTAGTACCGGTATTATAAAAGGCTATGCCAGTACCCATGTCATGAATATAATTTCTCTCAAGGATGCCTACACCCATAAACGCTGCAGAGTAGGCGACTGTCTGATTTGTCATAAGCGAGCCGTCAAACTCGGAATCGGTGATCGTTACCTGTCCGGCCGCTTTGGTATCGGGGGCGTTAGGATTCCAGGTGGTTACAATGCCGTATGGCCCGTTTGAAGTCGGCTTAAAACAGCTTTTGGTGATAGTGATCGTACCACTGTACAAATAAACTGGAAACGTGAAACGCCTGCCTGTGATAACACTTCCCGCTGGGATAACTTCTGGGCCCGCGTAGGCTGGAAGTGAGTTGCAAGTAGTACCAAACGGAGCTAAACCGATATTTGTCGGATTAATTTCCCAGCCTTTAAATTCGGTCGATGAAGAATTGGAAGCGAATATCATGGCACTCCCGCCTGAAGCCGTTGCATCAGCAACAACTGAACTACTTTGACTTGTTTGAGACGATTCTGCCTCAATAATTACAGCTGCCGGTGCTGCTGCTTTGATCACAACAAAAATACTAAAAATTGAAATAACAACAATAAAAACTATATATTTTCTGTTTCTCTGCGTGATTATAGAAAATACATAGTTTTTCATATTAAAATTCTAATTTGTCTAAGTAGGCTACTAGTTCCTTAGGGGTTATTGCTGCTTTTATGAGATAACCATCGGCGCGGCTTTCTACCTCAGTCTTGGTCTTATCATCTTGGTCTAGATTGGTGGTGATAATAATTTTGCTTTTGAAATTAGCCGAAGTATTTGGATCACGCAGGGCGCGCAGTACTTCCATACCAGTTAGACCAGGAATCATGAGATCTAATAGAATAATGTCATATTCGTTTGTTTGGGCGACTTGTAACCCGTCCGTACCATTTAAAACCACAGTTGCGCTATAACCAGCTTTTCTTAGTGCTCGTTCGTAGAGTTCACCAATGAAGTACTCGTCTTCAATACACAGTACTTTTTTACCTGCTGCTTTTTGTGGTGTTTCTGTCATATTTTTTATCTTCGATACATTGAATGATTTTTGATCCAGCCGCTTGCCTGGCGTTCTATGCCATCTGGGTTGACTGCACCATCTTGTTTAATATTAGCATAAGTAATAATAGAAAAACCAAATTTACTTCCCTGACCTTCTTTACTATTTACCCACACTTGACCACCATGGGCAGTGATTATGGATTTGACCAAGTAAAGCCCAAGTCCACTACCACCGACAGCACTCTTAGACCTGTGTGATCTATAAAATTTGGCAAACAACTCCGCTACGGTGCTTTCTGGCATGCCTGGACCAAAGTCTTCTACCACAGTTTCTATGTTACCAGATTTGCCTAAATGACTATGAACAATTATACGATTGCCCTGTCCGCTATATTTAATGGCGTTATCAATTAAATTACTAACGACTTCGTAAATACTAATCCTATCAATTCCAACAGTTGGTAAGTTTGGATCGATGTCTAGTTCGATTGTTTTGCCGCGCACGCTCGCCCGCAGCTCTAGATCTTTAACAATTGCCGGCAATACCTCGTTCCAATTGGCCTCATTTAAATTAAGCGTCATTTGGTTTTGATCGACACGAGCCACATTTAGAATATTGCTAACAAAAGCAGTTAATGACTGAGCAGCGGCACTCATCTTACGCATAAATTCTTTGTGTTCAGGCGTTAAATCATCACCTAATTCATCCTCGAATACCTCTATGTAGCCGCGCAAAATAGTCAGTGGCGTTCTGAGTTCATGTACAGCAAGCGCAACATAGCTATTGGCCTCGTCTTGCTTGTCGTAACTGGGGGTATGGTCAAATAATGCCATTACTACTTCGTTATCATCCGTGTCGTCACGGCTAAAAGTGGCCGCCATATCAAACTGCTTTTCTGCTTTTTGACCATCCAGGTTTACCCTAACATGTTCCCAGCTTCTACTATCAGTTGCTCTAGTGCTACTGGCCGATGTAAGCCATTTATCAAAAGTGTCATCTGTACTAAACGACATCCTGAGAACGTCATAAACTGATTTGCCTATAAACTTATCTTTACTTAGCCCCAAAAAGTTACTAGCCGCTGTATTGCCACCTGTAATCACCTGCTCTTTATTTAGAACAAATAGCGCTAATGGTACTTGATCAAGTAAATTATTATTATTAATTACCACTGACTCACTATCTGTTGGGGCAGATTCGGCGCGACTATTACTTGCCAGTTCGTAAATTTGCATTACTATTGCGCTCACAAGCTCTCGACCATATTTGAAATCATCTAATTTAGGTGGCGGTGTATCACTTTTGTTTGGGGATACATGCCAAACTGCTTGCCAGATTTTTTCGACTGGTCTAACCGAAAGTGAGTTAAGTAAAAAAAACGCGCTTACACTGCTGATGATAAAGACAACTATTACCGCTAATACAACAAGCATCGGTTCGACGCCCAACATCTCCCTGCCGCCAATATAAATTGCGATACTAATAAAACCTGGCAAAAATACAGCAAAAAAGTTGAGATTTGTTAATTGTTGTTTGTACTTATTTAAATGGTTCATATTGCTTGAAATTGCTTATGCTTACTAATTATTGTACTCCCTGGCGTAACGATTAGTACTATTTTAGTTTGAAACTAATTTAGAACTGATCTTAACTATTTTCATTGAATAGTCACACTATCGGCTTTATCTATCATCGTAAACCAGGTTTGGCCTGGATTAAGTTTGATAGGAGCACCTGCTGCATCGGTTATTTGCCACTGCGCACTTCTACTTGCTTTTGCCCAGGTTCCTTTGGTGACAACACCATCCTGAAAAACAAAAACCTGTCCAGATCCAACCGTGCCATATCGAGTATGCACCCTGTCTGGGTGGATTCCCTTGGTCATGACCGGGACAATAACTACATTTGGCGCAAGTTGTGTACCCGATTCGGCATCGACATGTGGTGTGCCGCCCTGCGCTCGCAAATATGTATTGCTAGCTTTGTCATAAGTGAAAACTACATTATATAAAGCACTCGAAATCTTAAGATTTACTACATTTGCGGTGGCTACCTCCGCAGGAGCGGCTTCTTTGCGTGGAAGTCCTGTATAGGCTGGGTTTTTGTAACCACGTTTTGCAAACAATTCTAATAATTGTGGGCTGGTAGAATACAAATTATGCGGTGCGTAGCGGTTAGAAACTCTACGAAAATAACCAGCCGTATTGTCCATATCTTGAATTCCAAGTGTTCTAATGTCTGATAATGCTTCGGCCGAGCCACCGGCATGTACTATTGGTGCACCGTAAGGCAGGAACCAATCAATATAGTAAGGTCGCAATGACCTAATCGGGCCTATATTTGCCGCCAGATTATCATGAAAAATAGCGTTAAATCTAGTTATACCACCCTCAGCAACAGCCTCCGAAACAATATCAGCCTCTTTTAGTCCTGATTGAGGTCTTGCTTCTGGGCTGTTTTCTATTTGAACAGCATAAGTTGGTAGCTCTGGGTTAGCGATAGGTATCTGGCGACCAGACATTCTAGATGCAATAGTTGTGGGCTCTAAGGTGGGTTCAGTCACTACTACCGGCGGAATATATGGCGCTGGAGGTGGGCTAGTATCCCTAAAGATAAACCAATAGATCATTAGTCCGGTTAGTGCTAGCGCTATAATAATTGCGATAATTAACAATATCCAGTGGAGTTTAGTTTTGGGTTTGGGCAAACTAAACTTAATTTTTCGCTTTGGTTTTTTGTCTTTACTGGGCGAGGGCAAAAACGGATCTGGTTCTTGTTTTTGTGTTGGTTTTGGACGATCGGTAACTACGGGAGCCGGCTCGGGTAAAATATCCGTGTTTGTACTCACCCGGTTAACCGTGAGATGGTTTTGCGAGATTACATCATTGAGTGAAGGCCTTTTTGGCCGTCGGACAAAGTCATCCATAATATAGTTATATTTTAACATAGTGCTTATGGATTTGTGTTGATACCTTTCCACCTTATTAATTTCTAATAGTTGCTCATGAAACTGTCAACTCACTATCCAATCTGTTACAATCTGAGTTATGTATTCGTCAACGTTACTGGGAAGACTTACAGAACTTTTGGCTCCAGATGGTTATATTGAGCGTTCAGAAAGTGAGCTTCGCTACCCTTCCAGGGTTTTGACAGACGGCGCTGAGGTCATGCGCATTGCGCCCTCGCCAACTGGATTCGTGCACATTGGCACAATTTACGCAGGATTTATTAACGAACGCATTGCTCATCAAACAAATGGCATTTTTATTCTAAGAATCGAAGACACTGACAAAAAACGTGAAGTAGAAGGCTCAAGTGAGATGATTATAAAGGCATTATCGGACTTTGGGTTAAATTACGACGAAGGGCCAAATACCACCGCCAAGTATGGTCCATATTTTCAAAGCCAACGAAGCAAAATTTATCTAGGATATGTACTTGACCTTCTCCGTTCCGGACGCGCTTATCCGTGCTTTGCTACACCAGAAGAACTCCAGACTGCCGTAAAAGATCAGCAAACAAAAAAACTTCGCCCAGGATACTATGGAGACTGGGCGCTTTGGCGTGACAAATCAGAGGCTGAAATTAATGCCGCCTTAGACAAATCTCTGCCCTTCGTTCTTAGGCTTAGATCAAACGGACTGCACAGTAAACGTATCGTTTACAATGATGTTTTTAAGGGCAAAATGGAAGTGCCCCAAAATGATTTGGATGTACCACTGCTCAAAAGTGACGAACAGAGGTTGCCAACCTATCACTTGGCACACGTTGTAGATGATTATTTGATGGGCACAACAAAAGTTTTTAGAAGTGAAGAATGGCTACCGTCAACCGCCCTACATATCGAGATTGCCGAAGCGCTTAATTTGCCAGACTTAACCTATGGTCATTTTGCGCCGATTTCTATTATTGATTCGGCAGGCGGCGGCAAACGTAAGCTCAGTAAACGCAAAGACAAAGAAGCAGATATTCAGTTTTGGCTTGCAGCTGGATATCCAATCGAGGGAATAAAAGCTTATCTACTTGGCCTTGCAAACTCTAATTTTGAAGATTGGTGGCGCAATAATCCAAGTGAACCGTTAGATCACTACACTGTTAGCTTAGAAAAACTAGCTGCTTCCAGGGCTCCTTTATTAGATATGCAAAAACTAGAGGATTATTGCAAAGATTTTATTGCCAACCTGCCTCAAGACCAATTCGAAAAAAGATTATTAGAATTCTCAGAAAAGGCTGGTTGGACAAGGTTTGTAGACGAAGTTGCTAGTGACATTGTTTACAGCAACAACGTATTCGCAATCGAGCGTTCAGGCGACAAACCACGCAAAGATATTAGCCGCTGGGACCAAGCTTATGATCAATACGGCTACTTTTTTGATAGCTTATTCGAGGATAATTTTAGAAAGCAAGGCCGCAGCGAGTTCCTAAGCGACCTAGACGAGGCGACAATATTTGGTGCAGCCCAAGCGTTCTTGGCTACTTACGATCCCACCGATGACCAGGTAGCGTGGTTCGACAAGGTTAAAGCGGCAGCCGAATCTGTAGGTTTTGCAATCGATAATAAGGCCTACAAAGCAGACCCTAGTTTGTTCCGTGGTAATGTAGCTGATTTTGCTCGTATTTTGCGTGTATTAACAACTGGCAAGAACCGCACCCCAGATCTATGGACAATCATGCAGGCTATGGGTGTGAGCAGAATACGTAGTCGTTTGTCGAATTAAGCTTACTTTTTCCTAGGGTTACGCTTATGTTTTAGTGTGCCTATTTGCGATTAGACTTCGAATTTTTGGATGTGGTCGCTAAGTTTTTCTAAAAAGTCTTTTGCTTGCTTGGGTGACATAGCTACTCTGCTAACAATGTGTTGATGGTTACTGCCCGGAACTGCTTGTGCAAAACCCAGCACTACAAAATTATCATTAGAACTAATTAAGTAACCGTCAACTGCTAAAACCGGGGCTTTTTCTGGGTTAACATTAAAATTAATTACTGGTTCTTCTTTGGGCGCAATAGCCATAATAACTCCTTAAATATTGACTTTTATTGATAAGTATGGTATAATTATAATATATACACTAATACAAACTTAATTATATTCTCTTAAAGAGAATTGGCGATACGAATCAGTTGGTCTGAATTGAGCGACGAATCGCCCTTAATGTCGTACCATACACCACCATTTACCCATGTAGCGCTAGAGTCGCCGTATAAGTAAATCGTGCGACCATTATCTTCGTATGTTTGAATTTGCGAATCGGTTGCTGCTACGTAATTAGTCTTAAGTGCTTCGCTGTTCCAGTTTGATTCTTTTTGGGTAATTGTAAACTGTCTTTCGTCAGTGTTAGACGTAAAGCTCAAAGTAATTTGGCCTGGAAGATACTTGATTTGATTATTTAAGCTAAACCCTGACGGCTGATAGCCTGGTGATTTTGCAGTTAAGCCAGCACGCGATGAAGCGTAGCGCATAGAAATGTTAGGTACATTCTGATAGGCAATAAATCCGGCAAGTAAAAATACCGTCATTCCACTGAGGGCGAGTGTCGCTAGACGTCCTCGTTTTTTAGTTTTTACTGAATGGTGTTTGGGTTGTTTGTGGCTATCTGCATCATTAAGCGCTTTAGAAATTATTGATGATGCTGCAGACTTATGTACTGCGTGTGTTAGTAAGTTTTGGGTTGGTTCGGCTGCGACTGGAAGGTGTTCAACTTTGGTTGGTACTGCTTGTGCTCTGCTGTTTTGTGGTTGATTATTAAATTTAGAAACAAGAGCACTTCGTTTAACCTTAAGAGCACGTTGTTCACGGACTGGGTCAACTGACTTATAAATTAGAGTAGGCTTAATAGGTACAGAAACTGGAGTAATTACATCCAGCATAGTTTTTGAGCTGCTAGGTTTGGCAGCAGCAAATACTGACGGTTTTTTAACTCCATGACGCATAAGCGTATTACTGCGCTGGGTAGTTGAATGTACTTGTTTTGAGGCAACGCGGTTTGTGACTTCTGAGATATGGCGAGTTGGTTGAGGGGCGCTTTTATGAGCCGGTGTCACTATATGTGCATCGGAAGCGAGAAGCTTGCCAGTACGCGCATCATAACGCTTACCGTTTATTTCTATATGTGTTTGCTGATTGCCCACGCTAGCCTTTTGATAATTTTGGTGCTTTTAAATGTTGTTACCCTGCATCGAAATGCTGATAATAATAGTACCTATATTATCTCAAGAAAACAAGAGGTGAAAAATTATTAACTCAGTTGATTTTAAGTATAATATTAGATAATTTATGATATAACTTAAGTAGGAACAATAAAATAAAGTACTTAAAAATAACCCAGATACCGTAGTCCACAGATATGATAATGGATTTTCTTGACCCCAGTCGTAAAAAAGCCCATCGCCGAAGATTATTCTTGGGTTATTTTTTAATGGCAATTATGGTGGCTATTGGTACTTTAATTGTTCTATATCAAGCCAATGGTTGGGATGTTAACAGAGAGAATGGTGAGTTTATCCAAAATGGAATAGTTTTTGTTGATTCTAAGCCCGGTGGCGCGACTGTATATGTTAACAATGTAGCCGAGCGCGAAAAAACCGATACCCGGCTTGTACTACCGGAGGGAATATACACGATAAGAATAGAGGCAGAAGGTTACAGAACTTGGCAACGTAGTTTTGAGCTTGATGGTGGCCAGATAGAAAGATTGGTGTACCCATTTTTACTTCCAAATACTCTTACTATTACAGATGTTAAAACATATGATGCCAAGCCCTTGATTGCCTCACAAAGCCCGGATCGTCGCTGGGTACTTATACAAAGGCCTGGTGAGACATATCAGTTTGACGTTTTTGATCTTATTAACCCAGCCGAAAAGCCTGTGCAAGTTGCTGTGCCAATAACTACACTAACTAGCCCGTCAGTAGATGCGAGTCTAGAGTTTGTTGAATGGTCTACCGATAATAAACACGTTTTAGTTAAGCGAAGTTATGAAAATAAATCGGAGTATATAATTTTTAACAGAGAAGCTAGTGCGGAAACTGTTAATCTAAATACAGCTTTTGGAATAACCCCAGCCGAAGTAAGTCTTAGAGATAAAAAACCTGACCAATTTTATTATCTCGATTCTTTGCCTGGAGTATTAAGAACCGCCAATACAAAATCTAAAACAATCTCTGCACCACTTTTATCGGCTGTAATTGATTACAAATCATACGGCGACAATATAATACTGTATGTCACAAAAGAAGGCGCCCAAAATGATAAAACAAACTTTAAGATACTTGACGGCGAAACAGACTATTTACTTAAGTCTGTTAAACAATCTGAAGAATACGTTTTGGATGTTGCTAAATATAACGGTGATTGGTACTACGTAATCGGCGCCACAAACGAAAGTGCAGTTTTTGTTTATAAAAATCCAGTTACTGTGCTTAAACAAGAAAATTCCAGCCTATCGGCTTATTCTATTTTGCGCTTAGGCAATCCAAAATTTGTGTCGTTTTCTGCAAATACTCAGTATATTAAAGCCCAAAGTGGGAAAACTATAACCACTCTAGATCTAGAACATGAAAAACAATACATATTTGAACTTGATCAAGACATACCACTTGATCAAGATGTAAAATGGATGGACGGTCATAGGTTTGTTTATGTTGATAATCAGCAATCATATATTGTAGATTTTGATGGATCTAACAAGCAAACGCTAGTTACCTCAGCCCTACCAAATAGTCCGTTCTTTGACAGAGATTATGATAATGTATTTACGATTGAGAATTCTAAAACAGACAATTCAAAGATGGCTTTTACTCTGACGGTTATTGATAACAGATAATTCTTTTTAACTTCTTGTGCCATGAAGCAACCTCATACTTTTCTGTACCGACAGAAAAGTATGCAAAAGAACCTATGGCCAAATCGTCTTTGCACAATTTGAGTTTTTAATAATAATTTCGCTTTTCGTCCTTTTAGACTCATCAGAACAAATAATGCATTTGTTGAAGCGGAAGTGACAAGCAGAAGATAGAAATAGGAATAGGAGTGTGGCTGAGAGCCAAACGCCTGGGTCCTCCCAAACTACTCTCTGCTCGCCACTTCCGTAGGTGCTCAACTGGTGCTGACCAACTCAGTTCCGTCGTTGAAGATTTCCATATCTCCAGTTCTACAACGCACGTATTGGTTAGAGCCAGAGAGACCTCGAATTATCATCATCATTAACTGAGAACTACCCTCAAATGTTTTTTCTACCAATTCATCGGTGAGAATCTCGGCGTCGATATAGTAAGTCTTGCTGTGGCTGAAAGGCCTACTAACGGTCTCAACGTTTTCGCCGTCGATGTCCACGATGCAAGAAGCGATGTAGTAATACCTAAACCCAAGGGCGTGGTATGGTGCATCTTTTGCTTCCTTCTGAGGGTTTCGTAAGTTGATCGGCTTTGCTAGCTCACGAAAAAGGAAATTGTCTGAATAGATGTAGACAACGTAGGTTGTGACATTGACCTTGGTGGTCATCACTTCAGTAGTCATAATTGCCTTCTTTCTAGTCGGGGTTCAGAGTACGTTGCCGTCGCTGTCTGCGGTGGCAACGTTGTATTCAGGCTCTTTGAGGATGCGCACTGTCAGGTTGCGGCCGTCGATATCGACATCGGGGATGTCGATGTGGTCCGGGCCTTCTGTGGCTTTGGTGAGGTGTTGGCGGGTGAGACGGCCCTCGAGGTAGAATACCGTGGCCGAGCGTGGTGCGAGCAGCAACATGGCGATCTTGTCCGCATTGCCATTCTCGACATCTCCGTTGATGCAGTCATGAATGGCTGACATCATACTGTCTGGGTTGACCTCGACGTACAGATTGCCGCCGAAAGCGTTGATCGCCCATCGACCACCATCGAGCTTCATGCCTTTGGCGTCGAAGAAGGTGATCTCCTGGCCGTCGACTTCGTAGTTGACTCCGTTGAGCTGGCTGGTTGCCATGACAATTACTTTCTCCTAATCTTTGGCGGGGTGCCACTAGCGAAGCTAGTTGTGTATATTCCTGTAATACACAAGATGAGGAGCAAAGACATATTTATAAATATGCCCTTACTTCTCATCTTGTGTCTATTGCTTGTCAAAAAACAAGGGGAGCAAAATGCTCTGACCCTATCCTCTGATTATATCATATTTTATACAAGTTTGTCAAATATAACAGATTAAAAATATTAGTCAGCTTTAGCTGGCTACCGGTTTTTTGGAAAGAGCCGCCCGACAATCCGGCTATGCAGGTTGCCGGAGCGATGAGAAAACCTATCCAGAGGGCACCTATCCCCTGATTATCAGGCGGATGGGGCTGCGAATGGTTTTCTTACTGTACTTAAAAAACACCACCCCAAATACGTGACCACAAAGACTCCGGATTACCAGCTAGTTGATCAACTCTAGCATCGGTTTGGATAGCTGTACTAGCAATGTTTTTGACTGGATCTGGGCTTATTTGTTCGCCCCAAACCACTAGGCGATTTATAGTTGTACCTGGCGGATCACAGGTAATTAGAGCTATAGTGCTGGTTTTGCCAGGGACTGAATCTAGTACGCTAATATCGGTTGGAGATACTACTCTTTTTTCAAATATTTTATATACATATCGTACGCCGTCTTTTTCTATATAGAATGTGTCATCTTTTTCTAGACGATTGAGTAAAACGAATGCAAATTTGTATTGACCGCGGTTAAGTAAGTTGTTACTAGAATGTCCAAAAATCGCTCCACCACCCTGCTCGCCCGGATTTGAAGTAGTTGCATAGTGAACAACCCCACGCTCTAAACCTTCCTGTATTGCGGCTTCTTCAATAGTTTTAACATCATAAACTACAGGCACTTCTACATTAATTTTTGGAATAATTATTTTAGATTCAGCCCCTACCGCTGTACCTGCATCAAGAATCAGAGGTGTAGAGCTGACATTGCGACTAGGTGTTATAAATGGAGCTAGAAACCTTTCGTTAAAGAATCCTAGCAATAAAACTAATACCATTAAGCCGCCCATCCCAAGTCCAAATGCCAAAGATTTGAAATGTTGCTTTTTGGAAAGCTTGGCTCTGCCTTGAACTCTTCCAGTAATTTGATTTTTTATATCAGCAACTGATTGTTCCTTTTTATTTTTTGACACTGGCTCTGGGTCAAAATTAGCACTAAAAATTTTTGTTGGGGTACTAGAACTAGGCTCTACTTTATCCTGAGATTTAAAGACTGGCTTATGTTGTTGCAGGCTATAGAACTCATCCCAAACCTCATGTTTTTCTTTATCAGTGAGGCTGTTGTAGTAGTCGTGCCACTCCATTTGAATAACAGCAAAGGGTTTGCCAGAATTGTTGAGTTCTAACATGAACTTTTGGTGCTTGCTGCGTTTTTTGGACGGCGTTACAACGCTTTCTATAGTTTCCGAAATAGCGTCTGGCTCGTTTCCGTAGAGTTTGTCTAATTTTGTGCGCACCAAATTAACAGCATCATCGTTGCTGTTGGTGCTACTAGTTGGTTCGTCGGGCAACTGGAAAGTTGGTCCGGTTGGTGGATCTATTATTTTCATTTGTTTAAAATTCGCTTATGCTGGAAATTACCTAGTAATTATACTATAATTGTCTCTGTTATTCGAACGTCTTAAATAATTTCGAGAGATGATTCTCAAAATTAAGACGAGAAGCCGCGGTGGTGGAATGGTAGACACGCCGGACTCAAAATCCTGTGAGCATTAGCTCGTGCCGGTTCAAGTCCGGCCCGCGGTACCAAATAATACGGGTCAGCATGACTGGCCTTTTTTATTTGGTACTAAAAATCGCAGTCGTCATAGCTTCAAATGTTTTGGATGGGTTTTGAATCCAGAATACACTTGCTAGGCTGGCTACTTGTACGCGCCAAATATCTAAGTCTTTGGTTAATTTAGTAGAACTAACATTACCGTTACTGGCTACAACTATTTGATCTAGCTCCTTAGTAATAATTGTTACTTGGTAGCGCAGGGTAAATTCATGGAGTGCCTGAACCAGTAATAGCATGCCCATGCTTAATAAAAATGGTGTTTCAAATTTTACATTTGTACCGAGTTTTTGTAGTTGAGCCAAACTAAGCACCAGGCTTGTGTTGGGTCTTTTTAGAATCATTTCTGGTGTGTGGTTAAAATAATCAACCGCGTCTTTGGTGAGCGTAAGTAATCCTGAATATTTCTGAACAAAGGATTCTAAAAGCATACTGGTTTCGCTGTTGCGTCCTAAATCTCCTGCAATTAAAACACCATCGGCCCAAGCACTCTCAAGTAATAATTCGTCTAACGAGCTTGAGGCAAAGCTGCCACTAGGCGTGCTAGGCGCAAAAATTGTGGCTTCTAACACGGCGCCAACTGTTTTACGTAAACTATCTGGCAATAAGGCTCGTACTACCCCCGCCCCAGATTGCTGTGCAACTATGTATGCCTCTGCAACCGATGCAAAGCCGTGTGAATTGCCACCAACTAATAAAAGCTTGCCAGCGTTAGTTTTGTTTTCTGGACGACTCCACAAAATATCATCGAAAAGTGGGGTTTCGGTTGATTGTTTAAGCCAATATTCCGGTGTCATTAACCTATTCTACATCTTGCAGTCGTTACTTAATAGAAATGTGAAAAATCACTCAGCACCTTTTCAGTATATTCAGTTAAAATAGTTATTATGCGCGCATTAATCGTAGAAGATGAACCCAAAATTGCAAACAGCCTTAAAAAAGGCCTTATAGCAGAAACTTTCAGCGTCGATATAGTTGAAGACGGTGATTCTGCACTTAGTTATGGGCGCAGCGAAGAATACGACATTATAATCTTGGACTGGATGATTCCAGGTAGTATGGATGGTCAGGCTGTATGTGAAGCACTACGAAAAGAAGGTGTTAAGACACCGATACTTATGCTTACAGCAAGAGATAGCACAGAACATAAGGTCAAAGGCCTTAATAGTGGTGCGGATGACTACCTTGCTAAACCATTTGCTTTTGACGAGTTGATTGCGCGGCTGTACGCCCTCCTACGTCGGCCGCGCAACCTTCTTGGTAAAGACATCACAGCTGGTGATTTGAGCCTTGACCCAATTGCAAAAACTGTATTTTATAAAGAAGACCAAGTAGAACTGACGGCTAAAGAATTTGCGCTACTCGAATATCTAATGCGCCGAGCTGGAACTGTTATTAGTAAGGACGATCTGATTTCTCATATTTGGAGCGACGACGACGATGTTTTGCCAAATACAGTAGAGGTGTATATTGGTTACCTGAGAAACAAAATCGATAGACAATTTAATGCGGATGTTATTATTACAAAACGAGGCTTTGGATACACAATACAGTCTTAACTCAGTAATTTGCAGTACAATTTAATCACATATGAACTATTTAAAACTAAAATTTTCGACTGCCCGAATGCGGCTTACCTTCACCTACCTTGCCATAATTATGGTGTTAACGCTTGGTTTTAGTGGTGTTTTGTATCAACAATCAATATCCGAAGCCCAGGGCAACTTAACCCGTCAACAAAGTGGACTTAAAGATTATTTATATTTCACAAGTCCTGAACAAATAGCTCAAATAAACAACGAGCAAATGATGTTGTTCCGCAAAAATCTTATTAAGCGACTAATTGTATTGAATTTAGGTATGTTGGTGCTTGGTGGCGGTATTAGTTACATATTGGCAAGACGAAGTCTAAGGCCCCTAGAGGACACTATGGAAGCCCAGAGTAGGTTCACGTCTGATGCTGCTCATGAGTTACGCACTCCTCTTACTGCTATGAAAACAGAGATAGAGGTAGCAATGATGTCAAAAACTATCACCGACAAAGAAGCCCGAGAAATTCTAGTTAGTAACCTAGAAGAAATTGATAAACTAGAAGTCCTAACTGCCGCACTGCTTAGACTTGCACGTAGCGGCGACAGTGTCATAACGACTCATTGGCAAGATTATAAACTTCAAGACATTTTAGATGCATCAGTAAAGCGCCTACAAGACAAAGCTTTGGCACGTAAAACCACTATAAAACTATCTAAAACTTCAGCACAAGTTCACGGCGACCCCGATCAGTTAATTGAACTATTTGTGCCGATTATTGGCAACGCAATAAAATATAGTCCAGAAGGATCTTTGGTTAGAATATCAACAACTATTTCAGATAAGAAAATTAAAACCAGCATAATTGATAACGGCATTGGTATTGCCGATATTGATGTGCCGCATATTTTCGAACGTTTTTATAGAGCAGATCAATCACGAAACAAAACAAAAGCTGATGGTTATGGGCTGGGGTTGAGTCTTGCTGATTCTATTGCCAAAAATCATAACGGCAAAATAACTGTAAAAAGTGAATATGGCAAGGGTTCTACATTTACTGTCGAGCTACCTACTGCCTAAATTAATAGCTCTGGGCTTGTAATAAATAAGCTTCTAGATTACTCATTTCTTCTGATGAACAAGCTGGCTCTCTGTATAAATACAAAGTTCGTCCGTCGTTAAGTTTAAAATTATTAACGTCCTTGTAATCGCTAATTGGTTCAAATTGCAACGTAAACCCCCTGGCACAAGCCTGAGCTTCGGGGACATTATTAAATAATTCTTCCATGCTGTTGCCCGGAATTAACTTTGATTTGCCATAATTTGTAATACTTTTTGAAGTTATTTGTAAACTTTCTGGGAATGGCATATATAGTTCATTGTTAGGGTCGGGACTAGGTTGCTGCTTTTCGTACGTGTATAAAATGTTTTTTACATTTTCGGTTGGTTCTGATAATTGTAGCCTTACTTCTGGTATTCGATTCGCTTCGTCGGGTGATGATTTGATTTCAGTAAGCCCATCTATTGAATCTATAATTAAGCTGCTCATCCTATATATTGAGTTTCTACTAAGTTCGCTCCAGACGATTAAGTTATAAAAATACTGAACAGAAATTGCAGCTGTTAAGACTAATAAGTAGCTACCAATTATTGTTAAAAATAGTATTTTTCTCCAGTGTAGTTTTCCGTGTCTTGTTGGGTGCGCAAAAGGCATCGTAGATTTAACTAGTTTTTTCTTTGAAGTTTGTTTTTTAGGCACTTTCGCCCTCCTTACCCAAGATTGTATACTGATAAGCTTATGCTTGCAATTCTATGCTCACCGGGCAATGGTCTGAGCCCATTACATCGGCGTGGATCCTGGCGCTAATAATATTTGATTTAATACTTTCTGATACTAGGAAATAATCTATCCTCCAGCCGACGTTTCTGTCACGAGATTTTGCAAAATGACTCCACCAAGTGTAATTGCCATTGCCTTTTACGAACATGCGAAAAGTATCAACAAAACCGGCTGCAAGCCATTTATCAAAACCGCTACGTTCTTCTGCTGTATAACCATGTTTTCCGATATTTTGTTTGGGGTTAGCGAGGTCATCCTCGTTATGGGCAACATTCATATCGCCACAATAAATGATAGGTTTTTTTATTTGTAGTGCTGCACAGTATAAAATCATTGCTTCGTCCCACTTTTGGCGTAGTGGTATTCGGGATAAATCATCTTTGGCATTTGGGGTGTAGGCTGTAACTACATAAAAATTGGTAAACTCGGCTGCAATTACCCTACCTTCATCATTGCTGTGTCCGTAAGAATCGGCACTCAAGCCAGATTCCTTAATATATTGGTCTGGAATATCATGAGTCACATTGAGTGGTTTGGTTTTACTAAAAATTGCCGTGCCAGAATAACCCTTTTTGGTTTTTGAGGAGTTCCAGTATTCTTGGTAATCACTTAGATCAATTTCTGCTTGCCCTTGCTCTGCTTTGGTTTCTTGTAGACATAAAATATCAGGCTGGTGTTCTGACATAAAACTTTGGAATGAGCCCTTGCGCACAACTGCCCTAATTCCATTAACATTCCAAGAATATATATTCATTACCCCAGTATAAGCTATTGCATAAAGGTATTCAAAATTGTATAGTTTCATTTGATAATGAAGTAGATATTCATCGTACATTCAAATTGTTAGGAGGTGAGAAGCGTGATAGTCGATTTTTTGCTGGCAATAATTATCAAGGTAATCTTCGCAGGAGCTGTAATGTTCTTGTTTGATAGATTTACCAGGTTCGCTAATGTCACGGCGTGAGATGTGTCTTTGTCAATTCGCTGTAGTAATGCAATAAACCAATCACCACTCAATCTCAAAGGAGAAACGTGTTACTCAACATTATAGCTGCTCTGATTTTCATGGTTGGCATCGCCTTCATCATCACTTTCGCAGGATCGTATTTCATGAATCCTACGAAGAAATTCAGTTGGCGATTCTTCGGACTACTTGCCGGTGGCTTGTCTGCTATTCGGGTGAATTACTTGCTTGAAGACGATGGTCGCTCAGGCGCGTTTTCTACTCTTGCAGGTCTTCTAGTGGGTATAACCGTGCTGATTTGCATTCGTGCAATATCCCTCTCAAAGGTAAAGCCTGAGGCCCAGTAAATCAATAATTCATTTCAAATCCTTCTATCATCAATTTTGGGTTGAGATTGAAAACGATTTCATGGCACTAGTCATGATTACTCTCGTTTTCTCTAACTCCCCACCCTTTTTCGTATCAAGAGATAATTAAGCTTGACTGACGAGGCTATATTAGTGGCCGAAACGAAAACTAAATTTATTAACGTAGAACAATCCAATAAATTTTTATTTTAAAAAACTTATCTAAGTGTTCTTGCCTGGGTGCGTGTCTCTATTTCTAGAGTTGAGGCACGCACCCAGGACTTTTTGATGCAAACTACATCTGTCAGATAATCAGCTCGTCAATCAAATCCCAACCCGAAAGGCTGCTACCGAGAGACTCGACGGCTACCATGTAGTCAGTGTTGCGACCGTCGCTACGATTGTCGTAGAAACCGGTGATGTCTGAGGGTGCCCAGAACGAGTGACTTGGGTTGGTTCTTTCTTGGTAAAGCACTCTGAACGGTTGTTCGGAGCCTTCGATTGCAAAGCCAACTCGCTGGTTTCGACGAATCGGCACGCCAATTTTGGGAAGTTCACCGTCTGTGGCAGACAGGCCAGGAACGAAAAGTACGTCGTCGTTTTTAGGGACGTACTTGACGACAACCGGTGCCGGCATATACAGATGGCCTTTCCAGCACAGGATGACGAAACCATGGTTCATGAACTCGCCGGTCAGCCAAATCACTAGATTGACGAGTGTTCGATCGATTGCTGGCTGGAACTCACTTGGCAATGAACGAAATGTCTTCATGATTTCGTGAGCGTTTTCAGCAACAGCAACAACGTAGTTGTCCGTTTCGAATGCAAACGAGTCAAGAGTGCTCTTATCTCCGTTGTACTGCAGTGAAGGCAGCATTCCGGTCAAGCTTCGCATGAAGTTGCGGGTTTCAACTGGCTCGTCGCATTGAACGAGGTCGTTGCCGGGCACATGCATGAACAGACAGTTGACCTGGTCACCTACGCTAGTTGCATTGAGCTGGAAGCCTGTTACATGTTCTGTACGAGGATCTTCGCTCAATAACGTCGCGTAGCTGTAGGTCTGAATTTCTTCAACATTTGCGGGGTATACGGTGATTGTCACTTCGCCTCCTGGCGTTTTGTTTGGTTTTGTTGAGCTAAAAAATGAGGAAACAGATAGAAAGTACAGTAATACGCTCAATCCGCTTCCTCATATCTGACATTATTAAAGTGCAAACACTAGGTTTACTAGCGTTCACGAGTATATAATTATACAACTTTATTCAATTAATTACAATAAACTTTTTAAGTTCTAGTTTCGCCGATTACGGCTCATCAGTACAACTATTAATTTGTAGACTAGGACAAGAGAGAGGTGTGGGTGGTTTTGTTAGATCACTAAGGCGATCAACCATTCAAACGTCATCTTGTCAGGAGTTTTGGACTCCTTGCCAGCATGATACGAAACTTTTTTATGGGTTCCATAGTAACTACTCATGCGGTAGTGTTGTTCATCACTTCAGCTTACGAGCCAAAGTGGAAGGTTTTACTAGGGTGAACTAGTAATTCAGGGGTACTGGACAGGCCAGCATTCAGTGTTATTCACGAAGACGCGACACTCAACTTGTACACCCAAAGGTGTAACGAAATTGAAGTAGCTACCTTCATTTGGTTCAACAACCTCCCTGTTGATCATGTCTTCATCGCTTCCACAAGCTGCAAAAAGCAACATGAGCGCTGCAACGGATGCGATTCGTTTCATAGTTGCCTATGTCTCTAGTCAGCCGTCGGAGTCTGGGCTCGGGGGTTGTGGAGCGTTGTTTGCAGCCGGCTCCTCAGGAGTCGGAGTGGGGTCAAGGTTTACAACCGTCGGACTACCTCCTATTGGGGGTTCGCCAATGGTGACAACACAGGTTGTGGTTGGTCCACACTGCTTCAGGGTGTCTTGGAGTCCGAGCCAATAGCTGGCATCGTCACCGTAGATTTCCTTTGCAGTATTCAGACGCTCAGCGTTGGCCGAACGAGCTTGATCTGCTTGCCGAGTTTCTTCGGCTTGCTCATTGGCGGTGGCGTCTGTACTGAACACATCAGTGACGACGATTCGTACAGTTGTACAGCTGAACTCGCCTTCTCCAGGTTTGTCTGGATTGGGCCAGCCGGAGTTGCCAGAGCCGCAGAACAGATCGAGGTTATACCCCGTCCTGAGGGCAACTTTTGAAGAGAACAACTCTGATGCCGCTGTACCAAGCTGTTCGTACAACACTGTATCTTTGTTTTCCCAGATGTCGTCGTCGAACTGCTTGAGCGCGAATGCAATTGCTTCGTCAGCTGCAGGACCGAAATTTTCGCCAAGCATACCGTTCCACCCAGGAGTAGAAAAGTTTGCCGCACCGGTCGAGGCATCTTTGCTGTAGCACTCGTACTTGTAGCAGAGGTCGTAGAAGCGGCGCATGGCTACTTCTTCTTGGTTGAGAGTCCAGAAGACGTCATAGTACACGCCAACTGGTGTGTTTGTCTGAGTCGTGCCATTTGCGGCTGTGAATCTGTCACCCACCTGGACATTGTTGGCATTCAAACGTTTGCCGTTGTTGACCAGGTAGTTGCGTGACTGACACGGAACGTAAACGACGTTTTCGGTATCTTCGTTGTGGTCGATGTTCTGGTTGGGATAGACCACTCGTTTGATAGTGGAATCCCGACCTTCTTGTCCGTCACCAACCACGTAGCTGCACATGGCAACTGGGTTGGCGGTAGTGTCGCCGGGCATGCAGGCAGTTGCCAGCGTGATCAGCGACAGTGCTCCGAGGAGCATTATCCATCTCGATTTCATTTTTCCTCTTTCCTAGTTGGTCTTCAGGGGTAGTCGTTTTGGTATGGACGTCTAAAGATTCAGTTGAGGTTGGTTACTTGACCGAAGTGGAAACCTCCAGTTCAAGCGGTCTTGTGGCGGTTGCAACAACGCTGTTGATGACGGTGTCTGTGATGAGCTGAGACGAATCGTCCAGCACCTTCTTGGCCATCATCATGGCATGTTGCATGTCAGCTCGACGCTGGGTACCTTCCTTCATCGCCTGAACGATTCCGTTTGCCTGGGTGGCAATCGAGTCGGCCATGGCGGCGATGGTTTCGGGTGTCAGTGTCGGTGTTTCGATGGTCTGGGCGATCATCGGAACTGCTTCGGCGCCTGCACGAGCATAGGCTTGAAGCCACTCGTTGGAAGCGTCGGCTACGGCCTGTGCCAGTTTGGCTGCGTCCTGGGTTTGGATCATCAGCTGCCACTGTGCTGCCGTGAGCTTCATGGTTGGTACCGTGACGCAGATCAATTCATTGATGCGCATGGCCAGACCCACGTTCAGTTCACGCATCATGCGTACCTGAGGTGAGGTTGCCCAAGCGACGAAGAGTCGACCCTTGTACTCGGCGATCTTGATGTCCATGTTGTGAGCTAGCTGAACGACTTTCGCCTGCTGTTCACTTCCACGGTCACCAAGTGTTGAATCTCCGACATCGATTGCCTTGGCCTGTTCGACTGCGAGGTCGCGGATCAGCTCCATCACGCCAATGACGTAGATGAGCTTGACGATCTCGGCCTCGTTTTCGTCATACAATTCGTCGTAGAACGCAACGTTACGCAGAAGCGTGTATTGCTGTCCACGAAGTTGGCCACTGATCTTTTCCAGCTGCTTTTGCACACTCGAAATGTCCTCGCGGAACATGTCGATCATGGTCTTGGCGTTTCGGAAGAATCGCTTGACGCCGCTGGACCACTTCTCATAGCGCTCACGTACCTTGGGGTCCGACATGTCGTACTTGCCGCGCACGCTTCGCATCTCGTCGTTGAGGTCCTTCATCAGGCCTTCCAACTCGGGGATTCGAACCGGCTCGAGCTCGTTCAAAATACGGTCCACAAGGGCGTTGACACCTTCGAGGGCGGACATGCCGTAGGTCATGAAGACTTGGGTGTTGTCCAGCATCTCTTCGAGAAGCTTGGCAGCTTCAGCCTCTGCTTCGGCGCGAGTCTGTCCTTGCAACAGGTAGCTGCAGTTGAGGGTACGCCTGGTCTCGGGCTTGGCTGCGACGGACGAAAGGCCAGTGGCAACAGGTAGGTTGTGAGCCTCCGGGATGGCGAGGGCGGTTGAGCCTTCGTCGACCTTCGGAAAGGCGATTTCGATGGTTTGGGTGGACATGTGGGGATACCATTCTCTCTACTCGTTGTGTGGGTGGAATTCTTGGACTATCGGTAACGCTGTGCCGCGAGGATGTCTGTATCGACGCGGTAGTTGGTCAGTGCCTCCCTGCTTCCCCTGCGAACATTTGTGAGAACGAACTCTGAGAAACCAGTAACGGCTTCAGCTCCTTGTTCCATCAGTTCTGGGGGGTTGTGGAAGAACCTGGGATTGTCTTGCACATCAACATAGCGTTCAAGAACGCTCTGCATACTGCGCAAGTGCATTTCGAATTCATCGGCATCATTTCGACGCGTGTCTCCCTTGCGGGTGATGTTGCGTTTGAAATAAGCCTCTGTGTCACTGCACATCTGGGTAACCAAGTCCCTAAGGGCCGGGTCATTGATCCTACTGCGCAGTTTGAGGATTGGCTCCAGAACATCCTTGACGGGGTCTGGGGCAGCTTTGATTTTCACATGGTCAGAACTTTGCTTGTATCGAGCGCGGTAGCGTACGAGAAGCGCTGTAATGATTGATACTGCTAGCAGTAAGCCACTTGACCCGAACAAAAGCGGCATAGAAATGTCGGAATCCGACTGCTTTACAGGCTGTGAAGCAACTGCTTTAGGGTTGGCGGCTTGCCAGCTATGGACATTGCGAATGAACGTGCTGAGCGCTTCTGGCGTGTTGGCCGAGACGTTGATTGCACGTTCCATCAAATCTGTAGCTTCACCAGGAGGCAGCGATGCCGAGTAGGCAATAATCTGATCTCCTACAGAGAGGCCGATTATACGGTCACCTTCCAGTGATGTATCGATTTTACGAGCGAGAGACAGAAGTTCACCACTAGACAATACCGACTCTCCTGCTGGCAACATAACAATGACGAGGTTATCGTCGTTGTATAGCTGATTCAACAGGATGCCAGCAGTGTCGTTGTCGGTGTCTTCCGTCCCCGGTGCGACATAAACGGGACTGTCTCGTATGACTGTCACCGCCTCGTCGATCGGTTGGCTAGCTGTAGCCACAAAAGCCTGAGGGGCAAATGCAGGATGAGCCAGTCCAGACGGAGTTGGGATCACGTCTTGGTATCTCCTTAATCTATTGGGATGGATTGAATTATTAACACGGGTTGTCAAAGAACGACTAAAACTAACAAATTATACCAGAAAAATGTACATAATACAATACTATTTTCTGGTAGTGAAAGGTGTTTATTCATCAACTTATCGTAATTAATAGGTGTAATCATTTTAAATAATAAGCAATAGTATTTTGTAATTTGTTAATAACAAAGTAAATGATCGTATCGATGAGCTGTAATATTAGCGAAATGTCTAAATATCTAGTGATCAATTTATGTTATTTAAGAGTTTTTTAGTTCGCGCTTGGAGTTTCGGTCTTCTTCTCGTTTTTTGATTGCGTGGCGTTTGTCGTATTGGCGCTTGCCCTTACCGACAGCAATTTCGATTTTGATAAACCTGCCTTTGGTTAGGATCCTAAGCGGTACGATTGTATTTCCCTGTTGTTTGGCTTCAATTAACTGAGCTAGCTCACGTTTTTTGAGTAATAGTTTGCGGTTTCGGATTTGGATTTCACTAGGCAAATGGGCGGCATTGGTTTTGAGAGGTGTGACAAGAGAGTTCATAAGCCATGCTTCACCGTCTTTGATCTGAACAAAAGCACCCTGCAGACTGCCATGATGTTCTCGCAAACTGCGTGTTTCTGGCCCATTTAAGACAATACCAGCAGTGTACGAGTCTTTGATATCGTAATCAAAGCGAGCTCGCTTATTGGAGATAACGCCGGGGTTAGCTTTTTTCTTCATTTATACAGTATATCTTATCTGTTACCTATTGACAAATATTGACAGGTGTGATATAATTAAATGATAAGGTACTTTTGAACTAATTCTCTAGTTTTTGGTTTTCAAGGTCTATTTTATTAATCTCTGTTTTGGCTGTATTCCAGATTGCTGGTTCGTTTTGAGTACTCTTGAGCCAATACCACCACTCTACTCCCCATACATAGTAACTACGCATACCAGTGGCTTTGCCGTATTCGAGACGGTCTACTAGCATCTCGGCGTTCATTGATTTGTATTGCTCCTCAATGGGTGATTTTTTGTTGCCGCCAAAGTTTTCAGGAGTCCAGGCTTCGGTTTGTAGCTCGTGCACAAAAACAGGTCGGCCACGGGTAAGCTCGGTAAACCCTGCACGAAAAGCATAGTACCAAGCCGGTATTGGGTATTCGAAGTAACGGCGAGTAATGGTTTTGTCCCAGACGCGCTTATAGACAGAAATAGCCCACTTGTCTGGGGTTGGCTCGCCAATTGGTGTGCCAATCGCATTATTGCTCATGGTAACAACAATAGGCGTATTTGAATCTAATGATTTTACCAAGTTGTATTCTGATACCAAACGATCACGGTTAAAGTCATAGCAAATTCCAAAGGCTTTTAAGAAAAATTCGTTTTCTAATTGATAGCTATCTAGTGCGGGACTGTCTTTGTATCTGTTAACTGTTGCTGCAATAAAATCCTCCAGTGGTCCATACCAAGTATTATCGCGCAATTCTTGTGCCCAAGTTGGCATATGGCACTCTGGCCACCTAGGTTGGCGTAAGCCCAGGGCTAGGCTAACTTTGACTCCCTTTTCTTCGGCTAGTTTCATTTGCCAGTCTAGATCACCAAAATCATAAACTCCCCTATCTTTTTCTATATCTGACCAATAACTAACAAGACGCAGATTTTTGATACCTAGATCATCGACGATTTCGGTCATTGTTTCTTCAGCATCTAGTTCAAAGTAACGGGCGTAGTTAGGGATAAATGTAGCACCAACTTGTAGTGGTTCGTTTTGGTATTTGTTGATATACCATTGTGCAAGGCCGTACATACTTCCAACTGCGAGTAACACAATAGCCGTTAAGCCTAAAGCTAAACGTTGCCAGAATTTATGCTGAACTGTCCAATAGCTTAGCTTGTACCAAAATACTTGCCAGAACCCTGCTGATTGAGCGGGTTTTTTAAGTGTTGATTTGGGTCGTCTCTCAGCTGTTTTTTTCTTTGTCATGTTAGTATGATTATAATACAAATGAAGAAGCTTATGCTAACTATAGTTATACCAGTTTATAACGAAGAAGGACATCTAGAAAATTGCCTTAAGAGTATCGCAGCACAAACGGTGATGCCTGATGAAGTGATTGTGGTTGATAATAATTCTAGTGATCACTCGGCCTTATTTGCTTCAAAGTATGCATTTGTTAAAGTTGTAAAAGAACCAAAACAAGGTATTGCACACGCCAGAAATAAGGGGTTTAATACTGCAAATTCTGATTTAATAGGCCGGATAGACGCGGACACTATATTGCCAGTCGATTGGGTAGAGAATATTTTAAGCCTCTATGATGGCAAGGCTGATTTTGCCTATACGGGTGGCGGCTATTTTTATAATGTGTCTTTGCGTGGTTTTAATTCTTGGATGTTGAGCCAAATTGCATTTAGAGCAAACCGGTTTATTATGGGTCATTACATTTTATGGGGATCTAATATGGTTATACCAAAATCCTATTGGGAAGAAGTTAAAAGCCAGGTTTGTACTTACAATAATCTGATTCATGAAGATTTAGATCTAGCAATTCATTTACATAAAAATGGGCGTCGCATTACATTCAAAGAAAATATAAAAGTTGGCGTAGAAATGAAACGGGCTTTTGATTCTGATAATTCTAAACTCAAAGCAAATCTAGCAATGTGGCCAAATACACTACAAGTGCATGGTATTAAGAGTGCTTGGTTGGGTCAGCTAGGAGCTGATTTTTTGTATTACAGCACGCTATTTATTATGAGGCCAGTAGAAAAAATTATAAGTACATTTAAGGCAGGTCGTAAGCAAGTACGATCTATATTAAGTACATCTTCAGAAGCTTAAATAGGGTCGGTAGTTTTTTTACCATCTTTTTCGTTGATTTTACAAGTGTTCCAGAGTCCTAGATTTTGGTCACGGGCTTGTCTTTCGTATTCTCGGAATTCTTCTAGTTTTTGAAATGGAAACAAAGTGTATACAAATCCATAACCAGACTTTATTATTTCTGCGTTGACCAGCCTGTTATCTGGCAGATAGACATAGCGCAGTAACCTGTTATAACGATCACGATTGGTATTGGTTGGGTCGGCTTCTAACCTTACGGCATTTGTGCCAATCAAATTTTTAGTAAAATCACTGGCTGCTTTACCGTAACATTGCACGGGTACGCGTGGATCCTGAGTTTCTGGAGTATCAACGCCAATCATACGAATGCGTTCTTTTGTTCCATTCATATCAACTGTAATTGTGTCGCCGTCTACAAAGTTTGTAATCGCGTAAGTGCCAAGTTGAAGTTGTTGAACTTGCTGGGCTGATTGGCTGATCCACCCCTGTTGTTGGGCAACCCAAATAACACTAGCAAAAATAAGTGTTAGCAAAACAGAAAGTAATTGTCTCTTCTGACGCTTAGTGAAGTATTTTGCCATCACCTGGTCTTTTGAATATTAGAGATCCTAGTACTCCGCCCAGTAGTAAAAATGTAATAATGGCAAGACTAATTGGTGTTGGGATATGAATATCAAACCAAGAAATGCCAAAAACTTCAGTTGGAGCTAAAAGCATCTTGATACCCACAAATAGTAGAAGGAATGCTAAGGCATAGTTGAGTAACCAAAAACGGTCTTTAATAATATCAAACACAAAATAAAGCGCACGCATACCCAATATTGCTGCGGCGTTGCTGGCAATAATAACAAAAGGCTCCCTAGAAACAGCCAAAATAGCAGGCACGGAATCAACTGCAAATACAACATCAGTAAATTCGACTATTAGTAGTGCCATAAATAAAGTTGTTGCTACTCTTTTACCATTTACTTTTGTGAACAGTTTATGTCCGTCAATTTTGTCTGTAACAGGGATTATTTTGCTGACAAGTAGATAAAATTTACTTTTACTTGGGTCATAAACATGTTCTTTGTCTGTTTTTAGTATTTTTATACCACTCCAAACTAGAATAGCGCCAAATACTAATAGTATAGGCTGGAATCTATCTATAACTGCAATACCAGCAAATACAAATACAGTTCTAAGGGTGATTGCACCTATGACTCCCCAAAACAATACCCGGTGCTGGTATTTTTTGGGTATTTTGAAGTAGCCAAGTATCAGCGCCCAGGCAAAAACGTTATCTATAGATAGTGATTTTTCAACAAGATAACCTGCGAAATATTGACCGCCTGCTTCTGATCCAAAATTTTGCCAAATAACTGCGCCAAGACCGATACCTAAAGCCACCCACGCAGCACTTTGCCAGGCTGCACTTTTGAAAGATGCAACATGATCTTTGCGGTGAAAAACTAAAATGTCGATCATAATAAGAGAAATAAACCATGCTGCCAATGCCACCCAATGCCACCATAAGATTGTTAAGTTGAGTTCGAGTGCTTGCTGGGAAGCTGATTTTGCAAAGTATTGCATTTAACTTAGTAGTCGATTCCTTTGTTAGCAAGAAATTTATCATCGAAGTGGTGTTTCATTTTGGTCATATGGGTTGCAATATCTACAAGTTCTAATAACTCTTCGGGAAAATGGCGGCCTGTAAGGCACAGGCTGGTATTTTCGGAGCGGTCTGCAATAAGCTTTTTGAGCTGAGCCACACTTAGCAGCCCATCATGAACGGCATTGTTAATCTCATCACAAATAACAAGGTCGTAGTCTCCGCTTGTGGCAGATTTATAGGCTACTTTGTAAGTGTCTTCTGCGGCTTGTTTGTGTTCTGAGTCGGTTACGCCCTTTTCGGATAATCCACCTGCGTTATAAAAACCTTTACCACCCTTGTAAAATAACAATTTTTTATCATACAAAGGAGTTATTTTTTCTATAAAATCATGTTCAGATACTTGCCAGTACTTGATGAATTGCACAAACGCAACTCGCCAGTCGTTGCCAAGCGAACGCGCAAGCAACCCGACTCCAGCAGAGGTTTTACCCTTGCCTTCACCAGTGTAAACAATAACTACAGATTTTTTTGTCTGATAATCTTCAAAAGCCATTTATGTAGAGTAGTATATATGCAAACTGATTGTTTAGCCTATGTTTTTTGCTCTAATAGCTTCTAGTAGTAGTAAACGAGCACTTATTTCTATTATTAAACCTTCTTTTCGCATACCTCTATTTATAGCAAGATCATGTATATCTACAGCATTCTGAATAAAAGGACTCGAAGCTTCATAAGCATCGGTTTCATCATATATGGCTGGCAAGGTGTTACGATGCTCTATAAGTTGGTCAATAAATTCGGCATTTGCTTTAAACCATTTTTCTAGGTCTTCGGGCACAAATCTAACAAGTTCTATTGGAATTGATGGATCTGTTGTGCCGGTTGTATTCCAAGCATAAATGAGAAGTGCAGTCAGTTTGTCTTGATATTTTAGTTCCGCTTCGTTTCTTAGTATCTCTTTTGCTTTTTCTGGTTCAAAAGCTATAGCCTCTTCAGATTGGTTATCGGTTGGTTCTATAATTACTAAATCTACAGTTTCGGCGCTTGCTGTTGTAGCAAGCTTTAGCATTGTTGGAGAAGTAGTTGTTGCCTCTCCAGTTACATAATATGGGTAGTATGCTTCATCCGGCAGAGAATCATCAGGTACAAGATGTAATAACCGGCCGCCCAGTCGTTGTTCGCTGACTTCTAATGCTGAAGTTGTTGGTTGGTATTCAAATATTGCTCCATCACTCATACATTTAGACTAAAGTGAATTGGATAAAAAAACTGTGATAAATCTTACGAATTCCTGTGTGATAAATATCACTAAGGCATTAATTTGTTGTCGCGTAGTGCGTTGTCTATTTTGGGACGATCAAAACCGATAATTATTTCATCGTTAATATCTATAACCGGTATTCCCATTTGACCGGATTTAGCTACTACTTCTTCGGCATATTCACGGTTTTCTTCTATATCTTTTTCTGTGTATTCAATACCTAATTTATCTAAATATTGTTTTGCCGCATGACAAAAAGCACACCAGCTGGCGCTATAAACTGTAACCATAATTATCTCTCATCCTTTTGATTAAATGGAACCGCTATTAGTGAAAAGCGGTTTAATAAATAAACTGTCCCAAACAAAAATAACAAAACCACTAGGCTCACCGATACAACAATAAAGAATATTTGTGGCAAAGAATGAGCTACTGCATTTGAGCTAGTGCTATGAACAATACCGCCGTGAGCAAATGAAGTGACAATATTTTCCATGTACCTTATTATAGCATCTTTGCTATAATAAAACAGATATGGGAGCCAAAAAACAACCAACCCCTACGGATAATCAGGCCATTAATTTAGACGCGTCAAAGCAGTTATTTAAACGTTTTTATCCTGTTATGCTTCTACTTGCTATTGGCTTTATAGGTGGATTGCTCTGGCTAATTGGTCTACGGTATTTTCTAGTAGATTCGTCTGAAACTCATTATCATGCCAATTTCGCAGTTTACATAAATGGTGAGCGCGAAATGTTTGATGATTTTACATATTTTGAAGAAGTAGCTGCTTGTACGAGTGCTTATTCGGATAGCCCTAAAGGTCGTGTGCACATGCACGATAAAGTAAATGATGTCATACACGTTCACGATAAGCGCGTAAGTTATGGTAATTTCTTTCAAAACATCGGTTGGAGCGTAGGCAAAACATTTATTGCATCGAGAGATCAAGTATATCAAACTAACGAATCAGATAAAGTTGTTTATGTATTAAACGGCGAAGTGGTTAGTGACATTGCCACCCGCATTATCGGCAACGAGGATAAGTTGTTGGTTTCGTTTGGCTCGATTGAATCAAATTTTGTAGAACAATTTGAATCCGTTCCAAGCAACGCTGGAGAAGTTAATACTCGTCCCGATCCTGCAAGCTGTGCTGGCGCAGGTAATACAGACGGATTTGTTGCCCGTCTAAAACGCGCAACCTTCGGAAACTAAAACTGTAAAAAATTTTACTGGTAATGTCTTGTTGGTGGTAATCATATCTGTTATAGTTTTAGATATAAATGGGTAAAGCCGCAAGCTCCAAGCAAACGACTACTAAAAACAGTGATCCCGCACTGGACGCTTTAGCAATGTTTAATGCCCGAAATATGATGGTGTCAGAAATTGTGACAATGGGTTGGAAGCTCGCCATTATGATTTTAATTCCTATTTTTATTGGTACTCAGCTAGATAATAGATTCGACACTAAGCCGTCATTCACCTTGGCGGCATTTTTTATAGCAATTTTTGGCGCTAGCCTGTTAATTTATAAGACTTATAACGAGCTAAATGCCCAAGCTGCTCTAGAAGAAGCAAACAATTCAAAACAAAAAAAATCAGTAAAGAAAGGTAAAAATGCTTAATTTGCTTACAAATTTTGCTGAATCTTCTGGAGAAAGTGGTCCGTCCATTCATATTACTCCTGGTGAGTTGTTTACTATTGGTGATTTAAGCATCAGTAACTCGATGTTTTATGGTGCAATTAGCTCAATAGTGATTATTATTTTGTTTAAGATAATTGCCCGTCGCATGACAATTAGACCTAAGCGCGGGATTACTCAATTTGTAGAAATTGGTACTGAATTTATTATCAGCACAATTGAAAATTCAATGGGTTCACGCAAAAAAGCAATTCAGTATGCACCATTTTTTACGACTGCCTTTTTCTTTGTGATGTTTAGTAACTGGTTTGGGTTATTGCCTGGCGTTGGCGAAGCCATAACTTTTGGTGAAACACCAGTCTTAAGACCATTTACAGCTGATCTAAACGGTACACTAGCTGCATCTACGGTTATGATTTTTATGGTGCAATATTTTTCTATTCGTGAGAGTGGGTTCAGAAAGCACATACGCCATTATTTTGCGGGTAGTCTGAAGAATCCAGGAACGTATTTGCTAGGTCTGTTTGAAATTTTCACCGAATTTACTCGTATATTCAGCTTGGCACTACGACTTTTCCTAAACGTGGTAATTGGCGAAACGATCATTGCAATATTTACTTACCTTGGTAGCATTGCTGCACCTATTACTGCCCTACCGTTTATTATCCTCGAGCTTTTTGTTGGTGCTTTGCAGGCTTATATCTTTACCATGCTCACAATTATGTATCTGTCTTCGGCAATAAAGCACGATCATGAGGCAGAAGATATGTACGAGCACGAATTAGCTAAACTAGAAACGGCTAAAGTGTGAGTAATAATTTAAGTAAACTAAGTAAGGAGTTAAATTGATGGAATTATTTGCACAGGTAACTGGCGATATAGAAATATTAGGTAAAGGAATCATGATGGGCTTTGGTATGCTCGGTCCAGCTATTGGTATTGGCTTGATTGGTGCTGCATTTATGAATGCTGTTGGCCGAAACCCAGAAGCAGCCAAGTATTTTGGCCAGGTTTTTGTGGTTATTGCTATCGTTGAGCTTATGGCGTTGCTCGTCTTTGCTTCCCTCTTCATCATTTAAATAGGAAATTATGCACATGGCACATCTGAGCGAAAAAATTGCGTTACACACTCACCGTACTTTAGATACGGATCGTTTACGTTTCTCGCTTTTTCATCCCAGCTGCACTCATATACAAAATTCTCAAGCACTCAACGTAGAAAAAGGAAAAGATTAAAACATGTTACCAACTTATTTTGCAGCAACAGAAGAGGCTTCAGGCGGTATTTTGGGCCTAAGTTTGCAGGCATTTGTAATTCAGATAGTTACTTTTATTTTAGTTTTTATTTTGCTTAAGAAGTTTGCTTTTAACCGAATAGTTAAGATACTAGATAAGCGTCATGAAGTTATTGATAAAGGAGTTAGGCACGGGCTCGAAATGGAAAAAGAGCGCGAAAGACTAGAAAAAGAAACCGCCAAAGTTGTCCGAGAAGCTAGACACAGCGCAGACGAGATAATTAGCGATGCCCAAAAAGAAGCGCGCGAAGCAATCCGCGACGCAGAAAAATCTGCAAACAAGAAGACCGAAGTAATGCTCGCTGATGCAGAAGTACGTATTAATGAAGAGTTAGACCAAGCGCGTCGCAAGCTCGAGAAAGAAATAGTAGGACTAGTATCAGAAGCCACAGAAGCGGTTGTGCAGGAAAAGGTTGACGCCAAAAAAGATGCAGAACTGATTGACCGAGCTATTAAAGGAAAAAGTAAAAAATAGTAATGACTAAAGTTACGCGTAAAGATCTAGTAGAAGTCATTGGTGAGCGCACTCTCCATGTGGCTGATAAGCAACAGCTGGTTAACGCCGTAGCAGCCTATTTAGCTACTGAACATGACCATATTGATCTTGCATCTTTGATTCGTGACGTAATGCAGTACAGACTCGAAAGAGGTTATATAGAGGCGGTTGCGGTTAGTGCTCATGAATTACCCAAAAACGTTATAGACGACATTGTTGAGTTGCTTTATGAGCATTACCCTACTGCCAAGAACATTCGAGTCGATACAAAAATTGACGAGAGTGTTGTAGGCGGAATTCGTATCGAACTACCTAGAGAAGTATTGGATTTATCTGTTAAATCAAAACTAAATTTGTTTAAGCGGCTGGCGAGCCAAGAGGGAGCTATTTGATGAGTACAATTAAAGACAACATATCAATTGCTGATTTATCTGCAGATATACGCGCGGCAATTGAACAGTTAAAAAAGCGCCCTGATATTGAAGAAACAGGCATTGTTACGAGAGTTGGTGACGGTGTGGTCTGGATCTATGGGCTTACTAGCGTTGGCTATAATGAGATGGTTGAGTTAGAAGCTAATGATGGGGGCAAAATTACAGCGTTTGCCTTTAACTTAGGTGTCGAAGAAATTGGCGCGGTACTTTTGGGTGAAGATACAGAAGTAAAAGCCGGGGCAAAAGCACATCGAACCGGCAAGATTATTGAAGTTCCAGTAGGCCCCGAACTAGTTGGTCGCGTAGTTGACCCACTTGGTAGACCCTTAGACGGAAAAGGTGCAATTAAAGCCAAACAAACTTCGCCTGCAGAGCGTATTGCGCCTGGAGTTTTAGCCCGCAAATCAGTACACGAACCAATGATGACCGGTATTATCGCCATTGATGCAATGGTGCCAATTGGTCGCGGTCAGCGCGAACTCATTATTGGCGATCGCCAAACTGGCAAAACAGCCGTAGCCCTAGACACTATGATTAACCAGCACAGACAAAATACAGGTGTAATCAATATTTATGTAGCTATCGGTCAAAAAATGAGTAAAATTGCACGCCTTGTTGATAGATTAAAGCGCGAAGGCGTAATGGATCAGACTATTATTGTTGCAACTAGCGCTGCCGACCCTGCCTCATTGCAGTACCTTGCACCCTACGCAGGCGCTACGATGGGTGAATATTTCCGCGATAATTCCCAGCATGCACTGATAATTTACGACGACCTCACCAAACACGCTGCAGCGTATCGCCAAATGTCATTGCTACTTCGCCGTCCACCAGGACGCGAGGCATACCCAGGCGACGTGTTTTATTTGCACTCTCGTCTTCTAGAGCGTGCCGCCAAGATGAGCGACGAACTCGGTGCTGGTAGCTTAACCGCCCTGCCAATCATCGAAACCCAAGCTGGTGATATCTCGGCCTATATTCCTACGAACGTTATTTCTATTACTGATGGCCAGATTTTTATGGAAACTAACTTGTTTTATCAAGGTATACGCCCCGCTGTATCAGTTGGACTTAGTGTTTCGCGCGTCGGTGGTTCTGCCCAAACTAAGGCAGTAAAATCTGTTGCCAAATCACTTCGCGTAGACTTGGCGCAGTTCCGCGAGCTCGCTAGTTTTAGCCAGTTTTCTACAGATTTAGATGCTGACACCAAGGCTCGTATTGAACGCGGTCAACGGCTTACCGAACTCTTAAAACAGCCACAATATAGTCCCTACAGCACTTGGCAGATGTATGTAATGTTAGCGGCCGCTACAGAAGGTGCTTTTGACAAAGTTGAGGTATCCAAGATTAAGAATGCTGAATCTGCCTTACTACGCGAACTAAAAAGCAAACATACAAAACTAATTGAGCATATTGACGCTGGCAACGAACCAGAAGACGCTGACAAGAAGACCATTATTGACCTAGCAAATCATGTAGCGGAAAGCTATAAGCCTGCAGAAAAGGATGCAAAATAAATGAGTGAGATCCTTGAAGATGCACAAAGTTCTATAGTTGATACCGCATATCTGGATAGGATCGAAGCTGTTGACGATGCTGTATTCACTGCAATCGGTATTGCAGGAATAGAATCAGGAAGAATTAGATTCAAAAGAATTTTTGGAGATGTTCGCGCACAAAGAGTTTTTAACAAAGTACTTGCAAAAACACTGGTTGATTTAATGGCTGATATACCCAGCGATGTTCAATACTATAGAGTTGAGGAGCAGGATGATTAAGCTACTTTTTGAAATAAACTATCACGTTTCAAATATCGTGGCCGGAGTAAATCATGGCTAGCACGATTGCCTTAAAGCGCCGAATTGGTAGTGTCAAAAATACTAAGCAAATTACAAAAGCTATGGAGTTGGTTGCTGCTAGTAAAATGCGTAAAGCTACAGAGTCTGCGCATCGTGGTCGTGCTTACCGCCTAGCGGCGCACAGTATGTTATCGCGACTCACAACAGTAACAGAAATCAGCGAACATCCTCTTTATAAAGTCCGTCCAATCAAGAACCGCATGTATGTAGCAATCACTTCAGACCGTGGTCTTGCAGGTGCTTACAACGCCAACATTATCAAAATGCTTACTAGACTTATCAAAGAAGACCGTGAAAAGTCCGTAAAAAGTCAGATTATTATAGTTGGTAAACGAGGTGCGCAGTTTCTAAAACGAATTGAAAATATTGACATTATTGCGGCCTATTCAGACTTTGGCGATCACCCGACCGCCAATGACATTCGACCGATCTTAGACACAGTAGTCGAAAAGTATCGAAGTGCCGAAACTGATGAAGTCCGTCTACTTTACACCGAACATAAAAGTAATATTGTTCAGCTTGCCCAAAGCCTTGCAATTTTGCCAGCTACGTTTGACGCAGAAGCCACTGAGGAGCAAACTTTGACAGACGTAACTTTTGAGCCGTCAGTTACCGAAGTACTAGAAAACGTAACCGAGCGTTTGTTAGAGGTCCAGATATGGCAAGCCCTGCTAGAATCTATTGCCAGCGAACACAGCATGAGAATGTTAAGCATGAAAAACGCCACCGATAACGCAACTGATATCATTGCCGATTTGACCCTAGAGTTTAACACCGCTCGTCAATCTAAAATTACCCAAGAACTAGCCGAAATTACTGGTGGCGCGGAGGCAATGAAATGAGTACAGTAAAAGTTTATGATTTTGAGATGGAAACTCAGCAAGAAGATCCCAGAAGAATTGCCTTTGTTGCAGAAACTTACGAACAATATATACGTGATTATCCTGTTCAAAGATATATTGCTAACTTAGCATCCAATCAGCGCTTGCGAGACGGAATGATGACAGATGTAAATCATAAATTCAGAAACTTTGAATGGTGGCAAAACCCAGGTAGTGAGGTTGAGATAAGTGATATTGAGAGAGTGCGTAAATATATCGCCACTATTATATCCTGCGCCATGTATTCTCCAGCTCATAAATACTGGGGTGATTTCCCTGTTATAGATAGAAAGATCCCGGTCGTAAGTGGCGGTAATGTTTGTACAAAAATGATTGTAGATGATTACAATACTATGTGGGCTCAAAAAGGTGTAGATCAATACGTTATTCCGGTACTAGAAGTAAATGAAACCGAAATTACCACTGAAATACCAACAAGTTTTAATGGCTTTCCACCTCCTAGCTTATCACCAGAAGTAGATTTAATAGATATAAAATCAGTGCTGGATTATGACGACCAGCAGTTGAGGGAACTTTTGGGTATTGCATAATGAACAGAACGACCAGAACGAAAGATACTTTGAACAAGAATGAAAGGAAATAACATGGCAACAGCAGAAAAATTGAAAACAAGCACAGGAACGATAAGTCAGGTTGTGGGCGTGGTGATAGATGCAGAATTTAGCGAGGGTTCCCTGCCGCCAATTTATAACGCTCTTGAAGTCACACTTAAAGGAAAAAGTCTGTTATTTGAAGTAGCACAACATTTAAGTGAAACTAGTGTTCGTGCGGTTGCGCTTGGTACGACTGACGGATTAGAAAGAGGAGTAGATATTATTGATACTGGCGCGCCAATTAGCGTGCCAATTGGTGAGGAAACTTTGGGGCGTATGTTTGATGTCAAAGGCACACCTATTGATGGACTAGAAGATAAGTTTAAAACACGCTCATCTATACATAGGTCGCCTCCTGCGTTTATAGAACAATCTGGTTCGGTAGAAATACTAGAAACCGGAATTAAAGTAATTGATCTCATTAGTCCAATCACCAAAGGTGGAAAAGTTGGCTTGTTTGGTGGTGCTGGTGTAGGTAAAACTGTTTTGATCCAGGAACTCATAAATAACATTGCTAAATTCCATAGTGGATATTCTGTCTTTGCGGGTGTTGGTGAGCGAACACGCGAAGGAAATGATCTTTACCATGAAATGAAAGATTCAGGAGTAATTGATAAAACTGCACTTGTTTTTGGTCAGATGAATGAGCCACCAGGAGCACGTTTGCGAGTGGCATTATCGGGACTAACTATCGCTGAGGGTTTTCGTGATCAAGGTTCAGACACTTTGCTTTTTATTGACAATATTTTTAGGTTCACACAGGCTGGTGCAGAAGTCTCGGCACTTCTTGGAAGATTACCTTCAGCTGTGGGTTATCAGCCAAACTTAGCTACCGAAATGGGTGCCCTGCAAGAGCGCATTACGTCTACCCGAAAAGGTTCTATTACATCAGTTCAAGCAGTATATGTGCCGGCTGACGACTTTACTGACCCTGCACCTGCTACTGTGTTTTCACACCTGGACTCTACAATTGCACTCAACCGAGCACTAACAGAACTAGGGCTTTACCCAGCTGTTGATCCGCTGGATTCTAGCAGTACTATACTAGACCCAGAAATAGTTGGCGAAGAACACTATACTGTAGCCCGCGAAGTCCAACGTATTTTGCAGCGCTATAAAGACCTGCAAGATATCATTGCAATCTTAGGCATGGAAGAATTAAGTGACGACGACAAGTTGACAGTGTCTAGAGCGCGTAAAATCCAACGTTTCTTAACTCAACCATTCTTCGTTGGCGAAGTATTTACTGGCAAACCCGGTAAATACGTTTCACTCAGTGATACAATTGCTGGTTTCCGTGAAATACTCGACGGCAAGCATGATGACAAACCAGAATCGGCCTTCTACATGAAGGGTGGAATAGATGAAGTTAAAGAGGATAGCAAGTAATGTCGGGCTTTTCTAAAGATAAATCCATAGAACATGCATTAGCAACAGAAATGTTTGTGACTAATGCTGAGCGTGCAAGAAGACTAGCCGAACTAACAGGCTTACAACAAGATTTACTTGATGAAGAAGCCCAAACTGATTTTAATAATAGTTCCATGGACGACGCCGACGATTTGAGTCATGGAGATGACCCAGTTTTATGATCCGATTTGAACTGATAAGTCTAGACGGTGTAAAATTTTCTGGTGATGTATATGAAGTTACGCTCCATACTATGGACGGTGAAATCGGTGTTTTACCAAAGCACATGCCGCTAATTAGTGTTGCTAAAGCTGGTGTAATAACTGTTCGCCATAATCAAATCGACCGCGATGATATGCGCGAAGTCTTTGCAATTTCTGGTGGTGCTATTGAAGTGACCGGAGACTCGCTTAGGGTTCTAGTAGACGAAGCTGATAATTCGGATGATATTAGCGAAGAGGAAGCCAAAGCTGCCATGGAACGAGCTAAGAAGCTCAAGGCTGATGCTAAAGACCAGGTTAGTTTAGACCAGGCACAAAGCCTTATTGACCGTTCGGCTGTACGCTTGCAAGTCGCTGGCATGAAACGCCGTTCTGGATCTCAAAGAAGCTAATTTAGTGTTGATTAATCCACACTTTAAATATGTTTAGATTAGACTTATTATTAGATTAAATAAATTAAACAAAAGGCGTTTTTATGTTTAAACGATTCGCTATGCTAAGCGGTGCATTTATCAGTGTTTATTTAATATTGAGTCCGAGTTTAGTTTTGGCTGCAACAGAGTCAAGCAATAGCAACACTGAACATAGCACATCTCATTTTGGTTTAGTGTTTGCGATGATGGCTCTTGTTTTGTTTGCAGGAAAAATCGGCAATTTTGTTGAAAGATACAACCAGCCCGCAGTAATAGGTGAGCTATTGGCTGGTATTTTTTTGTCGGCTCTAGGATATTTTGGTTGGGGATTTATAAGCGAAGTAACTAACAGCACAATAATTGCTTTTATGGCAAGCTTCGGGGCTCTTTTATTGCTGTTTTCGATAGGTCTAGAATCTAATCTTAAAGAAATGAAAAAAGTCGGCATTAATGCATTGATTGTTGCATTAATAGGTGTGACGGTTCCCTTTGTTCTAGGTACTTATGTGTTAGCGCCAATATTTTTTTCGGATGAGTCTACGTCTGCAAAATTATTTGTTGGAGCGGCGTTGGTTGCAACAAGTGTTGGCATAACTGCATCTGTATTTAAGTCACTTAAGATAATACGGACTAGGGCTGCTCAGACAGTGCTTGGCGCTGCAGTTATAGATGATGTTCTTGGTTTAATTGTCCTTGCAGTTGTTTCTGCTCTAGCTACCGGTGGCAGTGTTTCTTTGATTTCAGTTTTAGCAATAGCGTTAAAGGCATTTGGATTCTTAGCAGGTGCTTTGTTGATAGGTACATTACTAGCAAAACAACTATCAAATTTATTCAGTAAACTTCATAGTGGCATTGCTATGAAGCTTACCTTTGCTCTTTTATTTGCTCTAATTTTTGGATATCTAGCGGAACTGTTTGGACTTGAACCTATTATTGGTGCATTTGCAGCCGGTCTCTTGTTGGATCAGGTACATTTTAATTCCTTTGCTGATCCAGAGGTAGTCACCGATCTTAAAGAAATCAATTTTAATAACAATAAAGACAGAAGTTCAGTGTTGTCTGTAATTAATAAGCATAAAGAAACGCATGTCGAGGATCTTATAGGGACACTAAGTCTAGTCTTTGTACCGGTCTTTTTTGTATATACGGGTTTACAGATTGAATTTGGATCTTTATTGAACCCTAGGCTTTACATTATCGCAGCCGTAATATCAGTATTTGCAATCGCAGGTAAAATTGTTGCGGGCTTTGCTGCTAAAGGTGATATTAAAGAAAAGCTTTTGGTTGGAGTTTCAATGGTCCCTAGAGGCGAGGTAGGTCTAATATTTGCTGCAACAGGTAAATCAATTGGAGTACTTAACGATGAGATATTTTCCGTAATAGTCTTGGTTATTATTATTACGACATTTGTTGCTCCTACTATGATAAATAGATTAGCAAGTAAGCAAACAACAATTTAGTATGAGTAATGTTTGCATTTTAGACAATTACAAGTTATTGTTATTGCATAATTAACGGAGGGTTTCCCTGTATGACAATGCGATCAAAAGTCGCGGTTCTTGCAGCAGAGTTTTTGGGTACAGCAATACTCGCTACTGTTGCTATTAATATATCGCGTTCACAAATTGGAATAGGTTATTTTGTAGCCATCGGCGTTGGTATCGCTCTTGGTATGTTGGTTTTGGCGTTTGGATCAATTAGTGGTGGCCATTTCAACCCAGCAATTACAATAGGTCTTTGGACCGTAAGACAAGTAAAGACAGTTACCGCAATAAGTTATTTAGCAGTGCAGATGCTTGGTGGTTTAGCTGCATGGCAACTTGCTAATTATTTCATCGGCTCAGAACTTCAAAGTGTTGCAAATGCTGAGTTTGATTGGAAGATTCTAGTAGCAGAAGCAGTAGGCGCAATGGTATTTGCGCTATTTGTAGCTACTGCAGTTTTCAAAAAGCATGAGGGTGGAAAGCAAGCCGCTTTAATTGGCGGTGGTTTAACAGTTGGTGTAATTGTTGCTTCACTTGCATCTAACGCAATCATAAACCCAGCAATCGCATTAGCCAATCAGAGTTGGTCATGGGCATATGTAGCGGGACCAATCCTCGGTGCCTTAATCGGTATGAACTTGTATGTTCTATTATTTGCACCAATTAGTTCACTTGGTCTTCCAAAAAGACTCACACAACCAAAGGCTGCACCCGTAGTAGTATCCAAAAAATCAACTACTACAACAAAACCTGCAACTAAAAAAGCTCCAGCAAAAAAGACTACTACTAGAAAAAAGAAGTAAATAACTACTAGAACTGAAAAAAATAAACCCCAGAAATGGGGTTTATTCAATAAGAAACAAATTTTACAAATTGAGTATATTATGTTAAATTAATATGGCATGTGTCAATCCTGGCCATCGCACCTTCAAAAGAAGAATGGAGAATACGTATATGAAACACCGTATCCCAAAGTTGGCTTTAGCAGTTCTGCTGCTGATGACAGCAGTCTTTGCGACTTCACTCACTTCAACGTCTCCAGCATCCGCAACTTGCGCCAGTCCTACTCAACAATCAACTCAGTTCATCCCCCTCAACAAGGTTGTTTCTGCCAACAAGGCGAACTCCGGCCAGATCTATTCGGGACCAATCAACTACTCCGAAACAAGCTGGCCGATTGTTCGTGCTGGTGGAGGTTCATTGTCGGCGTATTCCTACGCAGGACTACCGAACAACCTTCCGTACTTCAGTGTTGGACAGGCGTATGATTACGATCCGTACGATCTCGGCGACATCTATCAGGTGTGGCAAACCAACCTTGAGTTTGATACCAGTCAGATTCCTTCGTGGCGCACGATTACTTCGGTTTACATCGAACTTGATTATGCCTACGACTGGTCGCCAAATGCTTTCTTCATCGAAGCTCGGCCTACGAATTATCTAACTCATGGACCTGGTGCCTGGGTGCCTGGTGCTTCGATTACTTCGTCAGCGCCTTCGGCTTTCAGTAAGTTTGGCCAGACAACCGGTTGCACCGTGACGATGATTGGGGATTTGACCGATTTCATCAACCGCGGTGGTGTGAGCAAATTCAACTTGACGCCGTCTGGCTTTGCAGCCAATGTTCCACCCCGTAACGGTGATGGAGTTGTTGGGTTTACCGATGCCAGATTGGTGGTCAATTACTCAGTCTCCGACTTCTTCCCATGATGAGGGCCTATTAACAAGGTTCTCGTTTAAACCCGTATGATGTAGTCATACGAAAGCCTCGCCCCGGAGAGTACTGTTCTAGCACATTTCTACAACTTTACTCTCCGGGGCTTTTAATCATTTGTTGTTTGAGGAATTAATATTTAGAGTCTTTTTGAATAGCAATAGCGGCAGTACTAAGTTGGCAATAATTGAAAATACCCAGATGATCAGCGTCGCCAATATCCATGTACTTAGACCAGATATTGAAATACCATCACTAAGTAGGTTTGTAACAACCAGACCTACAAGTGTTGTAACTAAGGCAATACCACCAACCAGGAAAGTTGCGCTAGTAAGCGCAATTTTTAAGACTAGTGGACCAAGAATTAGTGTAGCAAGTGTAAAAATAACTGTTGCAACAACAAACGAAACCCCATCTAGCGAAAAACCATCAAGCAAAACAGAAGCAGCAATTAATCCAACCGCATTAGCCATTAATGATATAGATACTTGTGCAAGCAGTCTTAACATACTTCCCTTTCGTTAATTTATACTTAAACTATACGCCTAATCTATTATTTATTAAATCAGATATAAAATCTTTCATTCCTTTGGCTGAAATTGCATAGCTAGAAATATCGGGTAATTCTAGTTTCATAATTAGATCCCATACTTTTTCAATTAATTTCTTAAATTCCTCATATTCATTTTCGTTAAAAACTAGTTCTAATGGTGGTGCAGCAAAACCGTTTGGCAACGGTTCTAAAAATTCAAGTGCGGCAGATTCTACCGAATAGTTCTTATAGGTTGACGATTCTTTTATTAGTAGAATATAAAAATATAATTGTTGTTTATAGTTTAAGTATTTTGAGGTAGTCCCCCATTTTGTACTAGGTGTACCACTCTTAAAATCAATTATTCGGACTGTTTTGCTATTTTTATTTATCTCTAGCCTATCTAATTTACCAGTTAATCGTGCACCATTTAAAGTTACACCTTCTTTTCTAAAATCAGCTTCTATTTCTGCTGGTTCTTTTAGCCTATCGCCATTTATTCTTAAGTATGTTTCTATTGCTATTTTTCCACGTTCTTTATAAATTATTACGTCATTCTTACCTAAATTTGCCCTACTTAAGTGCATGTTAAAGCTATTTACCGCGTCTGATATTTTCGGATTAAGATTATTTTGCCCATCTTTTTGATACTTTTCTAAACTTTTATGTAGTGCATTTCCGTATGAGCTATCTGGTGTAGGTGCTTTTGGAAAACGAAGTAGTGTGTTTAGTAAAAAGTCTTGTGGGCCGCCATATTCTACATTGGTAAAGTTATTTAGATGTGTTGGGCTCATAATATACGAATTTAGTCTTAGTCTTAGTAGGTCACCTAACTCAGGACTAAGTAATTGGTGTCTTGTGTGCCAGTACATTTCTATATCAATATTTAATTGTTCTTTTGGTCTTTCTGTTTGTATGACTTTGTTTAATTGGGCTGGAAAAATCTCGGATTGTCTAGTTTCACCTTCTTTTATTTCTTGCAAGAACTTCGTAGGTAGTGTTTTTTTACCAGTATCTTTATTTGCATGGCTTGTTACAACTAATCCAATCTTTGCTCTTGTAATTGCAACAAACAAAAGTCTACGTAAATTATCGTCACCTGAGCTATCACTACGAATATGACGCAAGTTGTATGGCAACGTAATCTTATTAGCCGAACCCCTAGAGCTACTCCCCCACACATCATCATGCATGAATGGTAGGTATACATATTCATATTCAAGGCCCTTAGCTTTATATACAGTCTGAAGTTGAACAGCTGATTCGGCTTGAGATATAGGGTGGGTGTTTATTAGTGGCTGTTCAGCTTCTTCATATGCAACATATAGATTTATAAAATCCTCGATAATTAGCTGGCGGTCTTCCTTTAGCTGCATGTCTCTTAGATTAGATCTAATTACACTAAGGTGTGAAACTGATTCGTAAAATTTTAAGGCCGATGAATCAGCATTAGATTCAGAAAAGTAATATTCTTTTAATGGCGATGTATAGCTGAAATTATCTAGTTCAAGAGTAGAGCTACCAGTAATATAATCAAGTAAATCTTCTAGGCCTAGTGTTTGGGCCTTTGCAGCAATACTAAGAAGAAACTTAACTTGATCTTTGGTTGATTCGTTATCAAGAGCAATTTTTGCCCATGGCTTCAGTATTTCTTCGTTACTGGTTCTTCTTTCCCAATTAATTTGCCAAATAATTTCTACTGGAATGTTCCAAAATTCCAGAGACAGAACCTTTGGCAAAAGTTCGTCCATAAGCGGCTGGTTATTGTCTTTTGCTGCAATAATGAACCTAATAATCAATAAGTAGGATTGAATAATAGGAGTATCAAAAACATTCTCTCGCCTCTCATAACTAACAGGAATACCTTTAGAATTTAGAAAAGGAACTAATTTTTCTAATATTGAGTGCTTAGGAGCTAGCACGGCAATTTGACTTGGGTTAGTACCTTTTTTGATTTGTTTTGCAATATTGTCTGCAATCCAGCCGAACTCTGCGGCTTGATTGTTAAATTCATGCCTAGCAATATATGCATTTTTAGGTAGTGAATCGCTTGCGGCAACTATGTCTTTACTTACATTCTCTAAATTGTTGTGTAGGCGTGATCCTATCTGCTTGGCAATATTATGAGCTGTGTGTAGGATGTCGTGGTGTGAACGATAATTTTTAATTAAGTTAATAATTTTTACGTCTTTATAAGAATTAATAAATTCAACCATGTTTCCGATATCAGCACCCTGAAAGGCATAAATCCCCTGGTCATCGTCGCCAACAGCCATGATATTTGGCTTACCCTCGTGCACTGGATGATCTGAGAGTAACTTCATTAATTCGAATTGAGATGCGTTTGTATCCTGAAACTCATCAAGCAAAATATATTGATACCTTTCTTGTAAATTAAATCTAAGTTTAGGCTTAGATTTTAAAGCTTCAATGGTTGTCAGAATCATGTCATTAAAATCATATAAATTATTATTCTTAAGTTGTGATTGATAACTTTCATATATTCGAGAAACAGATAATAATTTTTCATAATTTGCAGGATCACCAAATATCCAGTTGTCTTCTTGGTTTTTTTGTAGCCATGCATTTTTCCACTTAGTTATTGGTTTTGTAGAGTTTTCTGTTTCTGAATCAAGCAAAGCAACAGCCAACATATCTGATGCGTTTTTGGCGATATCGCTAGAATCATGGCTAATTATTTCTAATAATGACCCAAATATGTTCTGTGCATCAAATGGTTTACGTGGCATTCTGGTAAAACTGGACATCGCGTCATTTATCTTAGGCGACAAATTTTTACTGCAGGCTATATTTTGTTTAGACAAATTTTCTATATCTTTTGGATAAAGCTTGGCTTTTTTAAAGTCCGAAATAGTGCCAAGCACGCTTTTTAGATAATGTTTGGCAGTACGCATAGGATCTGTAAAAGGCAGGCTATTTATAATCTGTGAAATTATTTGTATTTGCCCAAGTTCATTAATTGGAGTCTCTAGACTAGTATCTTGGTTTGTTGTTACATTTATAGATTCGAAATATTCAGGATAGGTGCGAATTATCTCACTACTAAAGCTGTGGTAAGTGTCGATATTTACATCATAAGAAGCCTCCCCTATCATGTCACCTAGTCGTTCACGCATATTTATTGATGCTGAGTCAGTAAAAGTAAGGCATAAAATGTTTTGAGGTAAGGTGTCTGTTTTGTTTAGGATGTTTGCAACTCTGGCAGCTAAAATTTCTGTTTTACCTGTTCCTGGCCCGGCTAAAACTAGTAGTGGACCATCAATTGTATCGACAGCATTTTTTTGTTCTTGATTTAGCTTTGTGTAATTACTTTTAAAACCCATTGTTACATCTATTGTACCCTTGGATACAGCTGTAAAACAATTAATTATTTAGAGGTGCAAACTGAACTACTGTCATTTGTGATAAAGGTATAATAATCGATTTACCATTCGTAAATCTATTTGGTTTAGATACTAAAAATATGTCAAATATTGAACTTTCTCCTTCTATTTCGTACGTCATACGAAATTCTTCTAAATGACTGTATTCTACTGTAACCGATTTCGTATCGTCGACATCTATTTGACTATAGGTTCCAGACTCTTCGTTAATGAATAATACCGGTGTTTTTACAATTAGCATGTTTCTATTAGTAAAAATTTCACCAAGAATTAATCTTGGTAAGTTTGGTACGTTTACTTGAGAAGATGATGGTTCGTTTTCACCCGGGCCTATCAAATGATATCGAGATTCAAAATCTCTTCGAAGTAACTCCATTGCTCTATCATATATATTCGCAAAATTTTGTTTTTCTTCATCTTGAGCTGTTTGGTGTTTTGTATAAGCTTTTATTGCTACTTGAACTAAATCTAAGTAAGGTATGTCTTCTACTTTTAGCGCAGGTGTATTACATGAAACACCTCTCTGGCTAAGCTCTTTAACGATTGCGGCTTTAAGCTTCTTTATATGATAAGTTTCAGGAACCAATTCTTCATCTATACCTAGCTCATATAAATCGTTTTCTACTACAACGAAAGTACCGTCAGGTTTTTGAATTAAACTAATTTGATAATCTGTAGTTTGATCATCTAGTATAATTTGCATTTTGGGTTCTGTGCTATTGCGTCTAGGATTGCTCTGACTAATCGTAGCGATTGAAATTTCGTACTCATCTATATCATTTTCATTATTGTAGCTTCTGATTCCTACGAAATCTTTGTTTCTAACATTTACCTGGTCGCTAATAAGGTCTAAATAATTAATTCTATCTTCTTCTTTATGCGCGTATCCTTCTATTTCTGCAGCAAAATGACGAATGCAGAATAATGCTATCGCTGTTTCAGTTTTATCTAATTTTCCTTCCATTATTAACGATATCAGAACTTCCCTGGCGCGTTCTATTTTATCCATATAAATACTAATGACCGGAAAATCCGTGCTCTCAATAAAATAAAACTCCGCTAGTTGATCATTTTCATCAGTGACAATAATAGTTGAGCTTTGATAGTTGTTATCTCCCGATTCGACGACAGCAGTTTGAAGTATTAAGCTGCCATTTACATTTCTCCTAACAGATTCACTGGCATAATTAGTACTACCATGTTCAAGTAATAATTCTGCCAAAGAAGTTAATCGTTCCAAATCTTCTTGAGTGGCAATTTCGGTCGAATTACCACGCTCTGGCCCTGGCTCTTCGTTAGGGGTAAACTCCATAATTAAGCCAATTTTAGCATTTTATGATGCTATTACACTAATTTAATCTGTTAATATTGTTAGGATGTATAATTTTAAACTACCAGAAGAACTAATTGCTCAATCTCCCGCTAGTCCGCGTGACCATGCCCGTATGCTGGTATATTCATTAAAAGATAAGTCAATAACAGATAGCTATTTTTATAATATCGACAAAGTTTTGCCCCCTAATAGCACAATAGTTGTGAATAATAGTAAGGTAGAAAATTGCCGATGGTTGTTTGATAATAATATTGAAGTGTTTGTAATTGAAAAACTAGATTCCAATACTGTTCGTGCGATGGTGCGTCCAGGAAAAAGATTTAAAACTGGTAGCATCGTGCAGTTAACCGACTTTTTAGAGATAAAAGTAATGCAAATCGATAAAGAAGGTATTCGTACGCTCAAGCTAAATGTTTCTCATGACGATGTAAGACTTAAACCATACGAACACATTCCACTGCCACCCTATATTGCTCAGAACGACAAACTTTCTAACGAGTATCAAACTGTTTATGCAAAACCACTCGGATCATTGGCTGCTCCTACTGCGGGTCTACATTTTACTCCGGAATTAATTACGAAACTAAAAACAAAACATAGTTTTACAGAAATCACTCTACACGTTGGACTAGGAACATTTGCTAAATTAACAGACGAAAATCTATTAACTAATAAACTTCATTCTGAAAAATACATAATAAACCAAGAGGCTGCTACTAGTTTGAATAAATCAAGTAATATAGTTTCGGTTGGCACTACTACGCTTAGAACCCTAGAATCAGTCAGGCGGAATACCGAAATGTTCGAACAGGGATCTTACGAAACAGACATTTTTATAAGACCTGGTTTTAAGTTCAATGCCGTTGATTCACTCATTACAAATTTTCATCTTCCTAGTACAAGTTTACTAATGTTGGTGGCTGCACTTATAGCTGATAAACAGAATTTGACTGAGGCTGATGCTGCCAAAGAATTAATAAGAATATATAAACACGCAATTAGTAATAAATACAGATTTTATAGTTTTGGTGATGTGATGATTTTAGTGTAATAAAAAAGCCCTGGTTTAAGCCGGGGCTTTTTTATAACTAGAGTAGCCATTCCTACCCTATGGTTTAATTATAGCAAAACCTTATAAAAAGTCAATGTAACATCCGTTAATAGAACTATTCTGTCATATTTATCTTTGTTGCACAAACAAGACAATTATCTTCTCTGTCATCTTCCTTTAGGAAGCGATCGGTAGCCTTCCACCATGGTTCAACGTCTCTATAGCCAATCAGGTCAGCAACCCTACGAATTATCCACCCCAGTCTTCCGTAGAGATGAATATTGCCCCATACAACCACAGCCCATTTTGGTCCAATGGGAGTTACGTAGACTGGTTTGCGTGGTTTGTAGGCATAGGGTGGTTTGCCTTCAGCATATCGTTTCAGATTTTCGGTTACGTAAACTGCATCAGTAAGTGCAGTTTGGGCCATCCCTGTATACGGTGTGTCGGCATTATCTCCAATTACAAAAACTCCTGGCCATGCCTGCATAAGCTGATCTACTTGTACTCGGCCGTTATGGCTCATCTGAAAATTATTAGTCTTATAAAAAGGATTATTTGCAACCCCTGCCGTCCATATAACTGTATGGGATGTGATTGGTTTACCGTCAATCAGTAAACTATCTGCCGTTTCTCCTTGTACTGGTTTTTGGAAGTATATTTTTACACCTAGTTTTCTTAATCGCTTTGTAAGTGTTCGATTGACGCTTTTAGGCATGCGCGGCATTAGTCTTGGGGCAGCTTCTACTAAGTCAATATGCAGTTTTGGTTTTCCTTTGATTCCATGTAGTTTCATTAAATACCTTAGATAGCCTGGCATTGCGCCGGCCAACTCAACGCCAGTAGGTCCACCGCCAATAATTATGTAGTGCTGATCTGGTTTTTTAGCACTAGTTAACTGTTCGTGAAAATGAGCTTTTAATTTTTCCGCATCATGGAGTGATTTTATGCCAAAGGAAAATTCTTTGAGGCCTGGAATATTGAAATAATCAGTAACGTTACCTAGTGCTAGAATTATTATGTCGTAATCTAACTTTTCTCCACTTTTTAGTGTAAGTTGCTTTGCTTTCCTATTTAGCTTAGATGCACTATCGATAATAATTGATATTCTTTTGTCTTTAAAGATGTCGCCTAGTGGAATCGATGACGTAAACTTGCTACCACCTGTAGCGGTTCGATACATCATAGGATAATATTCGAAAAAGGGTTTATTGGAAACTAGGGTTACGTTGAAATCAGGATGTCCAGCAAGTTCTAATGCTGATTTTACTCCACCAAATCCACCACCCACGACTAGTACATTCTGTTTTTTCATCAATTATTCTTGTTTAAATATGTATTACTTATGAATAAATTATACATTAAACATAAGTATATTGCACAAGTAAGCGTAAACGGTTAAGATTATTGTAATAATATGCAAACATTCATAGACCAACTCAAGGCCGCTGGTTTTAAAGGTGAAGTCGACATGTCGGCAGAATCTAAAGAATTCTATAGCCACGACGCCTCATTATTTGAGGTTAAGCCGGAACTAGTGGTATTTCCTAAAGACAGTAATGATGTGCAAAAGCTAATTAAAGCAATCAATAAAGGTCGCGGTGAAAATCCTAAATTAAGTGTTACAGCTAGAAGTGCTGGAACGTGCATGTCTGGTGGCTCTATAAACGATTCTATAATTGCAGATTTTACAAAGTATTTTGACAAAGTCATCTCTATGACTAAAAACGCTGCCGTATCACAACCTGGAGTTTATTACCGAGATTTTGAAAAAGAAAGCTTGAAATATGACGCCCTACTACCACCCTTTCCAGCTTCTCGAGATCTGTGCACAATAGGTGGGATGGTTAATAACAACTCTGGAGGTGAAAAATCCTTACAGTACGGTAAAGTAGATAATTTCGTCACAGAACTAAATGTAATTTTATCTGACGGCAATGAATATATTGTTAAGCCTCTTAACCGAAAAGAACTTGATGCAAAAATGAAACTGAAGACTTTTGAAGGTAAGCTATATAAAGATACATTTAAGCTATGTGAAGATAATTACGAAGTACTTCAAGGTGCACGCCCCAAAGTTTCTAAAGATTCAACTGGTTATCACTTGTGGAACATATGGAACCGGGAAACTGAAATTTTTGACCTAACTAAATTGTTTGTTGGCGGCCAAGGTACATTAGGCCTAACTACAGAAATGAAATTCCGTTTAGAGCCAGCACCGAAGTTTTCAGGTACGCTGGTAATTTTCTTGCGTGACCTTAATAAACTTGGTTCAATGATTAATAAGGTACTTACTCATAAACCCGCTACCTTTGAAAGTTTTGATAACTACACATTAATGCTTAGCATTAAATTGTTCTTTTCTTTCCATAAGCTTATAAGCTGGCCCGAAACTATTAAACTTGCTATTAAACTTATACCAAATGCCTTAATGCTCATGCGCGGCGTTCCTAAAATGGTTTTATTGGTTGAATTTAACGGCGAAACCACGGAAGAAGTAGCCAAAAAAGTGCACGCAATGCGTGAAGATTTGAGTGAGTTTAATCAAAACTCTTTGTTCGAAGAGGATGAAAACGAAGCAAAAGCGCGGAAATTTTGGATTATGCGTAGAGCAAGTTTTAAATTACTAAGAGAAAAAGTTAAGGATAAACACACCGCGCCATTTATAGACGATTTAGTTGTAAACCCGGAGCATTTGCCGGAATTCTTGCCAAAACTTAGAAAAATACTAAAAAAATACAAATTACTCGCTACCATTGCTGGCCATATGGGTGATGGGAATTTTCATATAATCCCACTCATGAAATTAGAAGATCAAACCGAACGAGCAAAGTTAGAGCCCTGTATGCGTGAAGTAAATGAACTAATACTAAAGTTCGGTGGTTCATTGAGTGGTGAACATAACGATGGCTTGGTTCGCGGTCCATGGCTCGAAGAGATGTATGGCAAAAGAGTTCTTGGTTTATTTAAAAATGTTAAAAAACTATACGATCCTGATAATATATTTAATCCACATAAAAAGTCTGATGCTACCTGGGAGTATTCATTCTCCCATGTGCGCGATCATTTCTAAGGTAGAATTGGTTTAAATTATGGAACTCCCAATAACCACCCCAGCATTACTTTTCCCGGCAATAGCAATTTTGATGCTTGGTTATATTAACAGATATGTAAGTACTGCAAGTGTAATCAGGAACTATAAAAGAGATCATGATTCAGGTTTGGTAAGAAAAGATATCCTAATGCAATTAAATGTTCTGAGGAAAAGAATTGAACTTTCGCGCTATATGATTATGACAGCTGCTGGTGCGCTTATATTCGCATGTTTATCAATGTTTTTGATTTTTATTGAGTACAAAGATGGGGGTAGTATTGCATTTGGTTTTGCCTTAGCAGGTATGATTATTAGTATAGGTATATCAATTTACGAAACTAGTCTATCTAATAGGTCTCTACTTATGGAGATTGATAAGATGATAGAAAAGGAATAAAGATAAATCTATTTTTTGCTTATGCGCAACAATTTTGAACTCAACAAGTCGTCAACGTTTTTTGTGATTTCGCAGTATACATCTTCTGCATAAGAATCAAGATCCGCTTCTGTATTAGCTATTCTCCCATTCTCGCCTATATCTGTAACGTCCCAAGTAATAATCTCCTGTGGAAGACTAAAAGAACTAATTGCTTCATCGAAAACTATACGGTTAAGACATATGGCTAAATCGGTTTTATCTAAAGAGTCCTGACTTATATTGTCGGCATAATGGCTCTTAGCATATTGGCTTATGCCATGTTTTTTAAGTAGAGCCAGTGTTTTTTGAAAAACTAGACTATTCCTCTCTTTATAATTGCTTGCAACTGTTCCGCTAGAAAATACTATTAAACCCTCAATCTTAAGTGAGTTAGTATAGGCTTCTGCAATAATGCTTCTGAATGCATTTCCACGACATATGAATTGAATAGTCATTTTGTTATATCAGCTAAACAGTTATATTATTACAAACTTTCTAGTCAAATAATTAAAAAACTAAATTTCTACTTTGGCTAGTTTTTTGCGGGCTAGTTCGTTCATGACTGTGATGACTGCAAAAAACACTAGACCCGTGATACAGGTTCTTAGAACACTTGCGCTATTTACAAATATGAGCGTAACGCCACTGGCTAGCGTGCCACCAGCTAAGCTGTAGCTTATAGTTTGTAATTTTCGAGAAGGACTAATTACATTAATAGTGCTAAGAACTAAACTCGCTACTGCCAAAATTACGTGTAATAAAGTTATCATAAAATAAGTATAGCGCTTATGATATCCAAGAGTCAATCGAAATGAGTACGCAAAATAACAATAAAATAACCAGTGAAAAACTAAAGGCTTTACGTGCCCACTTGGTAGTTTCTATAACTTTATAGCCATTTAGCGAGCTATATAACCAATACATGCCGGCGCCAAACATTAACACGTAGTACCAGATACTTAATGACTCAAACAGAGCAAGCATCATTGTACTAATACTAAATGCAAGAATACCTAGCATTATTCGTCTTTGGGTAGCTTCTATTCCGATACGGTGCGGAAGTACAGAAACTTTTGCTGCCGCATACTCGTCTGCCCTAAAGATAGAAATTGCCAAAAAATGTGGTAATTGCCAGCAAACTAGAACAAGAAATAATAGCCAGCCAGTAATTGTTAAACTACCAGTAACTGCTGTGTAGCCTGCAAGAATAGAAGCAGCACCAGGTAGTGTTCCAACTTCAGTGGCGTAGCGAGTATTTCGTTTGGCATAGCCGTATGCGTATACATATAAGAGCACCGCAGCGATACCTATTAGTGCTGTTAATAGATTTGTAAAAATTGCCAATACTAAACTACCCGATACCAACAGTGCCCAGCCAAATTTTATTGCTTGTTCTGGCTTGATTACCCCTGTAACGAGCGCCCGGTTTTTGGTGCGTTTCATGTGTTTGTCTAGTTTTCTATCTAGAAAATTATTGAAAACACAGCCACTTGCAACAACCAATGTTGTACCAATTAGAGTAGCAATAAATTTTGCTATATCAATAGTACCTTGCGAAGCAAGTAAAAACCCTGCAGCCGCTGTAATAACATTGGCCCGGATAATACCTGGCTTGGTTAGCTGATAGTACTTTTTTATCATTACTTTAATCTTACATTAGGACTTCAAATGTCCAAAGTCTCCATGCTATACTGTTTATGATTACTAAATAATTAGGAATTATGACAAAAAGCAAAAATAATCGAGGTAAGTTACTACCTTTAGCCTTTGTAGGTCTTATTCTTGTTGTTGGATTATTTGCGCTACTGTTACGGGGCAATAACGTTGTACTGCTAAATCCACAAGGTTTTATAGCCGAAGAGCAATACAAGCTAATGCTTACGTCTACTGCCATAATGGTAGCTTTTGCTATTCCAATTTTGTTTTTCTTATACTACTTTGCCTGGAAATATCGAGAGTCTAATCAAAATGCCAAATATAGCTCCAACAATAAACATAGCAAGTTTTTTACCTTTGCAATATGGGGTGCTCCAACTTTAATTGCTATAATTTTATCCTCAATTATGATTCCAGCTACACACAAACTTGAGCCACGAAAACTTATTGAATCTGATAAGGAAACAATGACTATTCAGGTAGTTGCATTACGTTGGAAATGGCTATTTATTTACCCCGAACATGATATTGCTACAGTTAATTTTGTTCAAATACCCAAAGACACTCCAGTTCAGTTTGAATTAACTGCAGATGAAACACCTATGAGCTCATTTTGGATACCATCACTCGGGGGTATGTTATATGCAATGACAGAACACGTTAATAGGTTGAATTTGATGGGTGATACAGTTGGTGACTTTGAGGGTAGTGCAGCAGAAATTAATGGCTCTGGTTTTTCGGGTATGAGATTCACGACTAGAGTAAGCAGTGAGGCTGACTTTAACAAATGGGTAGAAATGACAAGACAAAATTCTGATGATCTAACACAATTCGCTTATGAAAGTCTCTTAAAGCCAAGCGAAGACCATCCTGCTTCATTTTATTCAAGGCCTGATCCAATGCTATTTTCTAATATTTTGAGTAAATATTCAGGTTCGCACAGTGGATCTCATGGGGAATCAAAAGACCACGGTTCTGATAATAAGCACATGGAGAAAATGGAACACTAATGAGAGAATTTTTAATTGGTAAAATTAACTCCGATGCCTTACCGCATGAGTACCACACTATTCTTGGTACCTTAAGTTTTATAGTAGGCTTGATTGCTATAGTTGCGTTCCTAACCTACACAAAACGTTGGAAGTGGCTTTGGAATGACTGGCTTACCTCGGTTGATCCTAAAAAGATCGGAATTATGTACTTTTTTGTTGCTGGATTTATGTTGGTTCGTGGCGGAATAGATGTGATTATGATGTGGCTCCAGCAAGCATTAGCATCAGGAAATGATGGTTACTTATCAGCTCAGCATTACCAAGAAATATTCACAGCTCACGGCAATATAATGGTGTTCTTTGTGGCCATGGCTTTAATATTTGGTCTTATTAATTACATTGTACCTCTGCAGATCGGTGCTCGAGATCTAGCTTCTCCCTTTTTAAACACCCTTGGTTTCTGGCTATACGTAGCTGGAGTCGTTATGGTAAATATGTTCTTCATACTTGGAGGTGAATACGCGGCAACTGGCTGGTTGGCGGTCGCTCCTTTGAGTGGTTTAGAGTTTAGTCCTGGAGTTGGCGTTGACTACTGGATATGGAGTTTACAAATTTCTGGAATTGGTACAACGCTTGGTGCAATTAACTTCATTATGACTATTCTTAAAATGCGAGCACCTGGAATGAGCCTACTTAAAATGCCACTCTTCACATGGGGATCTTTATGTAGCATGGTTATGGCTGTAACTGTATTTCCACTGCTTACAGCTACACTTTTCTTGTTATTCTTCGATAGATATTTTGGCACAAACTTCTTCACTACAACACTAGGTGGTAACCCGATGATGTATACCAATTTGATATGGATGTGGGGACACCCTGAGGTGTATATTCTTATGCTACCTTCATTTGGCGTATTTTCAGAAATTGTCTCTACCTATAGCCGTAAGCCGCTGGCATTTTATAAGTCAAATGTGGCTGGTATGATTGGCGTTTCGGCAGTTGCCCTACTTGTATGGTTACACCATTTTTTTACAATGGGTGCGAGCGCAGAGGTTAATTCAGCTTTTGGTGTAGCAACAATGATTATTGCGATACCTACAACCGTATTATTGTTTACCTGGATAGCTACGATGTATAGGGGTAAAATTCAATATAAAACCCCAATGCTGTGGTTCCTAGGATTTATAGCTATTTTTACATTAGGTGGTATATCTGGTGTATTACTGGCAATTCCTCCGGTAGACTTCCAATTGCACAATAGTTTGTTCTTGGTTGCACACTTCCACTCTACGGTTATTGGTGGAGTTTTGTTTGGTATTTTTGCAGGACTCAATTATTGGTTCCCAAAAATTGCCGGCTTTAGGCTCAATGAACGGATTGGTCGTTATGCTGTTGTGACGTGGATAATTGGATTCTTTGTAGCCTTTGTTCCTCTATATATTTTAGGGCTGATGGGGGCAACCAGGAGGATGGACCGTTATGACGCCGATACTGGTTGGCAGCCTTTCTTTATTGTGGCGCTGATTGGTGGCTTAATAATAGCTGTAGCAGTTGGATTGCAAATAATACAAATTATCGCGAGTTATATGCAAAAGCGTCGTCTTATAGACGTAACTGGAGACCCTTGGGATGGCCGTACGTTAGAGTGGTCGGTTCCTTCACCAGCACCTATATATAACTTTGCTGTTATTCCTAAAGTTTCAACTATTGATGCATTTTATGAAATGAAGAGCCAGGGCATCGCAAAAATTCATTATCAAGACATACATATGCCCAAGAATACTCCTTATGGCATTTATCTATCTATTTTCGCATTTCTTATAGGTTTTGGTTTTGTCTGGGACATTGTTTGGCTAGTTGTAGTATCGGTTATCGCAATTGTAATTTTTATGATTACTAAGACCTTCAATGATGATTCTGAGTACACAATACCCGCAGAAGTAGTTGAAAAAATGGCAGAGGTCCAAGAAGAAAAAATCAAGAATTTTGTAAAAACTCCAGATGATAGTAAAGAAGACATGGGTCTTGTTGAGTTTGTAAAAACGGTACTTTCTTGGGCTCTTAGTCTAGTGAGATTTAAAAAATGAGTCACCACGAATTAGCAGCCGAACAAGAACACGAAGAAGCGGCTAACGACCGTTCTTTGTTTGGTTTTTGGGTTTACCTTATGACCGATCTATTGATGTTTGCAGTGTTATTCGCAGTTTATGCCGTACTTCGAAATAATACAGCAGGAGGTCCTTCTGGACGTGATTTATTTAACCCTACCCTTGTATTAGTAAGCACAATTTTACTACTTGTTAGTAGTTTTACGGTAGGTGTTGGTATGATTGCGGCCCGCGACGGTTTAAAGAATAAAGCTCTTAAGTGGTTAGGCATAACTTTCTTGCTAGGATTAGCCTTTACAGCTGTTACAACCTTTGAGTTTTATGAATTTATTCACGAAGGTTATACCTGGAGAACAAGCGCCTTTTTATCTGCTTTCTTTATTCTTGTTGGTACTCATGCCTTACATATTGTATGCGGATTAATTTGGCTCGGCACAACCATGATTTATACAGTAAAACGAGGACTTACAAAGCCTATATTACGTAAGTTGACCATGCTTAGCTTGTTCTGGCATTTCTTAGATATAGTCTGGATATTTATTTTTAGCGTAGTGTATTTAATGGCATTTGTATGAGTAAAGAATTACATAATACTAAATCAAATAAAAATGAACACGGATCAATGGCATCATATGTCAATGGCCTTATTTTGTCGCTTAATCTAACGATCATCCCCTACTTACTTGTTGTAAACGAACTTTTAACTGGAGCTGCCCTGCGTAATACAATTCTAGTGATTGCTGTCTTGCAGATGTTTATTCAGATATTCTTCTTTTTGCATCTTGGTCGTGGCCCAAAACCTCTATACAATGTGGTATTTTTCTTCTCAACAGTTGCCATAATTGTTTTAACTGTTGGAGCATCGGTATTTATTATGGATAACCTCTACCGCAATATGTTACCAAATGAAGTAACACTGAAGTTGGCTCAAAAAGAAGCTATTTCACAGGTTGGTGGCGTGCCAACAGGTGCTTGTAATGGGAATAAGGATAACTATATTGTAACCATTGTCGACGGTAAAATAGTCCCAGCATCTACTCGCGCTAAACAATGCGACACCATAACGTTTATCAACAAAGACAAGGATAACCGTGAAATTGTTTTTGGAAATGAAAAAGAAAGTGTAAGTTATGGTGGAGAAGACAAGGTACTTCTAGATGATGGTCGTCCAGAAACAATTACTCTTAATGAAACAGGATACTTTGTTTTTTACGATAGTATAGACCGTAGTATATTTGGCAATTTTTATGTTGAACCTTAGCAATTGCCTCTACCAATCTGTTCACATTGGCATAAATCAACTATACTAAAATTCTAATCTAGGGATAAATATGGCAAAAAATTCGATAGTTGTTAATAATTTACACAAAAGTTATAAAACATTAAAAGTGCTTGAAGGCGTTAGTTTTAGTGTTGAAAAAGGCAAAATTTTAGCCTTATTAGGGCCAAATGGTGCCGGTAAAACCACCACTGTTCGGATTTTAAGTACTTTACTCAATGCTGATAGTGGTAATGCTACTATTGAAGGCTACGACGTAGTTAAACAAGCTGATAAAGTGAGGACTGTGATTGGCCTCACCGGACAAGCAGCTGCCGTAGATGAGCTTTTGACTGGTCGAGAAAACTTAATTATGATGGGCCGTCTTTATAGACTTACAAAAGATAGTGCAAAATTACGTGCAGCTGAACTGCTCAAAGAGTTCGACCTAGTAAAAGCTGCAGATAGAACCGCAAAAACCTATTCAGGCGGTATGCGTAGACGGCTTGATCTTGCAGTTAGTCTCATCGCCGTACCTCCAGTTATTTTTCTCGACGAACCAACTACTGGACTTGACCCTAGGTCTAGGCAGAGTATGTGGTCAATTATTGAGGATTTAGCTAAAAGTGGCACAACTATATTATTGACAACTCAGTATCTTGAAGAAGCAGATCAGTTAGCTGACCAGGTTGTAGTAATAGACGGCGGTAAGGTGATTGCTGAAGGAACACCCCAGGAACTAAAAAGTAAAATTGGAAAAGACAAACTTGAAATAACTTTTGCAACTATCAAACTTTTTGAAGATGGTAAAAAAGTCCTAAATGATAAATTACTAGACACTAACCCTGTCGAGCGTTCGATAACAGTTCTCATTAATGACAGCAATGTAGATGTTAAGAGGACGCTAGAACAGCTTTCGAAAGCAAAGGTGCCAATTAACTCAATTTCTGTTCATAAACCTACGCTTGACGATGTATTTATGAACATTACTGGAAAACAAAAAGATAATTTAGATGAAAAGGAGGCGTAAACGATGGCTACAAAACTAGAGTTTGAACAAAAATCACGAATCATGCTGACATTTCAAGATTCTCTGATCATGATAGGACGTAGTAGTCGACATATTATCAGGAATATTGATCAACTGCTCGGCGCTTTCTTTCAGCCAATTATGTTTTTGGTGCTATTTTCAGCAGTTTTTGGTGGTGCTATTGCCCTTGCATTGCCGCCGGGAGTAGATTACCTAGATTACTTGATGGCCGGAATTATCGTACAAACGGTTGCCTTTGGTTCAACAACTACAGCTATTGCGATCTGTAACGACTTAAAAAAAGGAATTGTTGATAGGTTTAGATCACTACCCATGAGTAATTCTGCAGTCTTAAACGGTCATGTAGTTTCTGATTTGTTTCGAAATACCATCTCAACAACTGTAATGTTGGTTGTTGGGTTCATTATTGGCTTTCGTTCTCAAGCAAATTTTGTTGAATGGTTAACGATTATTGGGATATTGTTGCTTTTCACTTTTTCATTCTCTTGGCTCATGGCTATATTAGGAGTGCTCGCAAAAAGTGTTGAAGCTGTACAGTGGTTAACGTTCATAATTATATTTCCTCTTACATTTGCAAGCACGGCATTCGTGCCCGCCGAAGGTATGAATACTTATCTTAGGGCTTTTGCAGAAAATCAGCCAATCACACAAGTTATTGAAGCTATTCGTGCACTGTTTCTCGGTACACCAATCGGAAACTATGGTTGGCTCTCGGTTATGTGGAGTCTTATTATTCTAGCTTTTGCCGTCCCTGTATCGCTGTGGTTATTCAAAAGAAAAACAACAGGATAGAAAATTATAACGTATAATACAAACTAATAATCTAGGAGTAATTATGGAAAAATCAGAACAAATTGAAAAGGTAAAAATACCAGGATATTTAAAAATCGGAAAAGTCGTTGCTTATTTATTGTACGCATGGGTAATTATAGGGGTAGTTAGTCTTACACTTAGAGTATTTTTATTATTGTTTTCCGCTAATACAACAACGCCATTTGTTGAATTTGTATTTAAAGTTTCCGCAGATTATTTGAATCCTTTTAGGGGTATATTCCCTTCAAAACCAGTTGGAGAAACTGGCTATTTAGATGTATCTGCTCTTTTTGCAATCATTGTATATCTATTTATTATGTGGGGCTTCTCTGCTCTCATACAATACGTTCAGAATAAAATAGATATTACGCGTCGTAAGCAAGAAAAAGAGCTAGCAGAACTTAAGCGAGAAGAAGAGTTGACCTTAATTAAAGAAACTACAACAGTGCAAAAAAGTAAATCAACCCCTGTTAGTGCTCGCTCAAACACCCGAAACTTGTAGAAAGTACTATTTTAGTTTATTATTTCTCTCAATGAGAAGACCAAAAGTAAGTATAGAAAACCGTCGGGAAGTGTATGACTTTTACCGTCAGTATGATCCACACCCTCTATCATCAAAGTTAGGCCACGCATTGATGGCAGCTGCGTATAGGCCAGTAGTTTCTTATACCGATGGTGCGGAAGATCAAATTGGTAAAATGCTTGACGAGGGCAAGCAGTTTATCTTGGTTTCTAACCATCGTAATGCACATGATCAGTGTAATGTAGCGGCAATTGCCCACCGCGAAACACAACTCCGTCGTTTGCGTGGTAACACAAGCATTCCTGCGAAAGCTGGTTTGTTCGGAATGCCTTTATTAAGACGTTCTGTTGAAATAATGGGTTCTATGCCAGTATTTCGTGCCAAAGATATTCGCGCAGACTACAGAGACGTACCGTTTAATGACGAAGAATCAGATGCTCTTAGAGATTCAGGTAAGTTACTTATAGATGCAAGTATAAATAAACTTTCCAAAGGGCGGCATTTATATATGTTTCCAGAAGGAACAAGGGGAGAAAGAGATACCGAACTTGGTACATTAAGAAGAGGTATCGGAGAAATTGCTTGTGGCGCTTCTGATGATGCTGATTTAGCTATTATTCCAATTGGGCTTTATTACAATGGAAACAATTTTAGACCAAATATGCATATTACTAACCCTATTGATGGTCCTTTTAGAGAGCCCGTGGCGTTAGTTAATCATCTTTCGGTTGTTATGCAAGACGCTCTCACTACGGCTGCTTCATTTAGAAGTAATCCATTAACAGCCTAATACTTACTTTGTCTTGGCCTTTGCTTTGGGATACATTTTTATAGGCTTTTCGGTAGAAACTGGTTCTTCGAATTCCATTGAAGCCACCGAGAATTCATTACTCATTGCAAGTGGAGCAATTTTAAATACTTCAGGCAAGATGTTTGTGTGATCAAGCCTGCACCAGTGTAGCTTTCCGTATCTTGTTTCTAGTCCCTCTAGTCTTGACTTTGGTCCTTCATACTTCATTCTATAAATAAAGGCTATCGCATGCACAAAGGTGTCTTTAGATTCTGCCTCAAGATAGCGAAAATCTAGTACTGATGTTAACTGAAGATGGTCAATTGTTTCGATTGTTGTTTTTTCGAACAATTCCCTTTGAGCAGCTTCTTGCAGGGTTTCGTTTTGGTGAATCAGTCCAGAAGGTAATCCGTAAAGATTTTTGAAAGGCTGATTATGACGTTTAACAAGCAATACCTGATCATTCTTATTTGTAATATAAATCATTGATATAGTACGAGGACCAACTTTCCTAGCGCCTTGTGCCTGTTCGAAGTGTATTGTTTTTAATGCTTTTCTAGTGGCGTGATATCCGTCTGACTCTAGACGAACATATTCCTTCTCTAATAATTTTTTGAGGTGATAAGAAAAGGTATTGTTTGGCATTCCTGGTGGCAAAAGTTGAGAGAATCTTAATGGGGCATTCTTAGCTAGGCTTGTAATAATGCGTCTTTGTATAAAATGCATGTTCGAATTATCTTGCATAATTCGGCAGCCATAACTCGTGGTTCAGGGTGTTCACCTTCATATAATTAACTATATTCTATCACTCTTAGAAAATGCTGTATATATAAGTCAAATTAAACTGACTCATTGTTGTTTGACTCTATATATCATGACTCATTTAATTTTGTGTCAACGAGACTAGAGTCAATATTTAACGACTGCAATCAATGTCGAGCTAAGTTAATAATATTCCATGAACGGGAAAGCATATTCAAAAATTAACAAGTTTAGAATGAGGTATAAATGTCTTATAACCCAGAACTAATCGAACAAACAAACAGCCAAGTAGAAGTTGATATATTGGTTACTATATCCCCTGCCGAGTTTGAGTTGGACGTTGTAGATATTCTTGAATCAGAAGAACTTTCACAAGTTGAAAAAGCAGTCGAAGTATTAACTCTTTTTGGTTTTGTCAGCAAAGAGGATGAACGAGATTATGATGATATTCAGACAAAAGTACGACAGGAGGTTTTACCCGAATTATTAGGAGCGACAAGCTATAGAACTTTTGGTAGAGAAATTTCTAAAGCCCTTAGAAAAGGTTCTATAGACGTTGAAACTCTAGGAGAGCCAACAGTATCTCCGAACCTCGCTGATCTTCCTGCGATAGTACGTGATGAAGTGGTTAAAAGGTTTGCGGATGGAAAGTTAGTAAAATTAAAAGGTAATAAAGACGAGACTACAACCCTTTCAATTGGCGCTTCTAAACAAGCAGTACGCAGCCTAGAAATGGGCGAGCTCGACACAGCCAGATATGTGAGACGCATATTCTCTCAAGAGACAACAGAAGTTGAAACGCTAGATGATGTAAAAAAACTATACGAAGAACACAACACAGAGCGTCGTATTCAGCAGATCAGAATAAAAACCGACAAACCTTCTGCGAGTATTCTACCTATTAACGAAATGCGCGTTGGGCACCAAGATGGTTTACCTGGTATAAAATTAGTAGAATCATGGGCTGAAGGGCTCAAAACAGCACCAGAAGCCGATAAGCCTAGTGCGATATTGGTAGCTAACTTAGTTCAAGGCGATTTTGCTCATTCTCAATCAAAGAAACGGGCATCACTTGTCACCGGTCTTGAAACTATGACAAATCAGTTCAAGACAGCAAAAATCATCCTTGATAAACTAAAAGAGACTGGAATACCAGTGATTTTATCACTTGGTGCAGATGATCATCGGATGGCACACGACTATACGCTCGACGTTGTTGCTGAACTTAGAAAATTTGCAACAGGCGGCGACAATCTAATAACTTATTACAACCAAAACAAACTACTTCAATCAGAAACTTTCCAGCATCACAAAAAGTTCCAGATTCAATATATGTTGCCGCTTTGCTATACGCTTGGAAGGAGACTCAGAACAGCAGATGAAATGTCTGATGCCACTGACGGTGAAATATCCCGAAGTGAATATTTGATGCTTTATGACCATATCGTAATGAGAGAGCCTTTGCACCCAGGGGTTGGCGTAGACGAAGAAGCCTTAAAAGGCTTGGGTGAATGGTACAAAGATATTGTAGTCGTTGACGACGCGGATATTGTAATTGAAACAGAAGGTCAAGAACGACTTTACCGCTATCGACATACTGAGTCTTTTTCGCCTGAAACACTAACTTCAAATCATTCTGACGTTGTTATGAAAATGCTTGGTAATTTGGGTGCAAATGGATTTGATTTGCCCGACGCCTCAATTACAGGCCGTGGCCAAGAAGCAATATATGTAACTGCAAGTGGAGTACCTGTTGTTACCCTACCCGGTCTTACCGATCCTACCGAGTCACTTAATTCAAGCCAATACTACAGAATGATTCCTGGTGATCCTTCCCTGCGTGCCAATGCCCTACGTAAAAGGCCTTGGACTCCTCTAATAGACCAATTTTCAATTGAAGATAATGGTGATGTTGTTCATAGATACATAAACAAAGAGTTTCTTGATAAGGCAGACAGTTTGCCGCGCACAGCTATTTTTGAGTTATGCGATATTCAAAAGGGCTCACCCACTGCTCGCTCAGATTATTTCGTACAGTACTTATCCTACATTTTAGAGACTGCAGAGAGAATGCCGGTTGCTTTGCAGTGGGCGGGTGACATCATTCATGGACATATATACTCTAACTTTTCAGATGAATCACAAGCTGTAGGGCTAATACGAATTTCTTCGCAAAAACTTGTTATTGAAGAATATATGATGAAAGCATTTGGGCATGCTAATGTGCCACGCGAGCTTCTAGATGCAGTAATTGATGTGTTGGTTCAACAAGGTAACCACGACGAAATTCAAAGAAAGAATGTACCAAACAACAATGACTCAAATATTGACTATCTAATCAACACATCTAAGAGGATATTTGATCGAGATGGTGAGCAATCTAGAGTTCGCCATAATGCAATTTTCCACACTCCTGGTGGAACTCCAGTACCTACTTGGATGGGTACAACACATCTTGGTGCTTACACTCTTAAGACAGCACACTATCACATAGAGCGCGGCATGAAGGGTAATTCAGGCGGACTTCCCCTCTACCATCCTTATCAACGAATTCAGGGGCTTGGAAATGAAGAACAGGCTGATGTTTACTTAGGCGCTCACTGGCATAACGAACAGGCTGGTGTAATCGGCAAGAAACTTGTAGTGATCGGTGGGGCTTGGGCAGAAAGGTCTGAATTCGAAGATAGACGTGGTTATGATGCAAAGCTTGCGGGAACAGTTATATTCCTAGGAGGCGGCGAACCGCCAGAAGTTAGATTTGTTCATACACAAAATCTTGATAATAGACCTGTAAAATATGGATACTTCACTCCGGAAAGTTTAGAAGCAGAAGGCTACCGAGACGACCCAGGCTTTGATCCTACGAAACACGCGCAGTATTCAAATGACGCCTGGCCAAAAAGTGCTATCCAAAAAGCTCTAAACGACATTGAACGAAGAGCCAGTCAGCTAGTGGAATACGAAGCAGTAATGGACAATCCTAATATGTATGATTTGGAAGGAAGACCAACTCAACTTAACGACGCAACCAGGCGCGCTTTCTTGTTTGGCCAAACAGCAGTCAAAGCTAGTAAACGAACTAAAAAAGGTTAGTTATATGAGAATAGGCATACTGTCTGCATCTCCAAAAGGCGAACATTTCGAAAGTAATGCTCGCCTCATTGAGGAAGCTCATAAGGCTGGTGCCGAAGCAACAATAATAAACTACAAAAGAACTGTTGCTGCGATTACTGGGTATGGTAGACAATTATTGCAAGTCACTAAGGATGGTTCGCTTGAGCCAGTAGAAGTAGATGTAATAATCCCAAGAATTGGTAATGATGTTGAGCCAGGAGTTCGTGCCATTGATGTACTGACTTCTAACGGTATTCCCACTACTGCCCCATCAAGTGCAGTAATAATGGCTAAAGACAAATTTGCTTCACTAGTTCAACTAGATAGAGGAGGAATTCCAGTTCCCTTTACTGTTGCACCAACTGGAAAAACTCCAAATAATTCATCAAAAATGATCGAACTAATACAACCCGATAGAACAAAGCCAATGATAGTAAAATCACTCCGCGGCTCGAAAGGTCGTGGAGTGTTTATCTCCGAGTCTCGTCGTTCGGTTAAATCACAAGTAGAAGGTCTGGCAAGTAATGGTGTTGACTATCTTTTGCAAGAATACATAGAGCCACCCTCAACCGATAAACGCGCTTCCGATGTACGCATTATCGTGATTAATGGAGAAGTTGTAGCTGCAATGGAAAGGACTGCATCAAATGATGATGAGTTTAGGTCAAACCTAGATTTAGGCGGTGAAGCACATGCATATGATCCTACTCTTCGCGAGAGAGAAATCGCACTGCGCTCTGCAGAAATTATTGGTGCCCGTGTCGTTGGTTTTGATGGAATGCATTCGTATAGAGGTATGCTTGCAACAGAAGTTAATGTTAATCCAGGATTAGGAATTGAACAAGTTACAGGAGTTAATGTCGCGGGTGCGATTATAGAGCATGCAATATTTTTAGCCGAACAAAAACACGCATGGGGAGTTGATGGTGTTTAACGTTGTTAGTCAAACTGCTGATAGACATGTTGTAATTCCGGATTTACACGGCGAGCACGTTATTGCAGAACAAGCAGTTGATAGGTATATAGACCAAGAAGATATAGGTTTTGTATTTTTGGGCGATGTGTTAGATAAAAAAGGCCTCGAACAAGATCATGATCAAGGAGTTCGCAGAACGCTAGAGTTAATCCGTTCTTTGGGAAACCGCGCGGTCCTTACAATCGCTAACCACGAAATCTATGCTCTAGCTGCGATGTTTTCTAAACACAAAGCTGCTAAACAGGCGGCAACTGAACTATGGCTTGGAAACGCAGACTACTTAAGAATGGAGCGCAATACAGTATCTGCATACGACATTACTGAAAGAAGTGAAGAAACCCCTGAATTGTTCCGTTCAGCACTTGAAGAACATGGCCATCTAGATGTACTAATTAGTGCTACGCCCTACTTTGAAACCGATACATTTGTTGCACTTCACGCAGGAGTAATGCCACATGTTGATTGGCAAGAACAAAGAGATACTTTAATTGATACAGCAAGAGATATGGCACATGGAATATACTTCGATACGCCACCGCAATGGTTTAGTCTGCCTCTTGCAGTAGATATAACACCTATTGAATCAACCGATAAAATAGTTGTTACTGGGCATGCCCATTATTTGTCAGATTCAAGGAAAAGCTTCCTACATAAGAATACCAATTCGGAACGTTCTATTAATGGTGGTAAAAGAATAAGGCTAGCCAGTATGCTCAATAATCCACAGAACGAAAACCTGTTCGTCTGGCAAGATTGGGACGGAGAAATTATTGAAATACCAAGAGACCAAGCATCATGAAAGAACGCATAGAGGCTCCTAGGTCTCAGTTTATGCAAACCGGCGAAACACCATCACTTAACTTAGAGTATTGTTTAACGGGCGAAGCTTATCATGGAGATGTTAAGTACGTAGACGAGGGAATAATCGGCGTCGGTGAAGATACGTTAATGTTCCTGCCTGAACACGGTTTGTTTGGGGTATTTGATGGTGCAGGCGTAGCTTCTGACGTAGGAAGAGCTGACATAGCTAGTCAAACAGCTGCTAAAGCGGTTGCAGAATATTTTATCAACAATTTAGATATAGAAAAAAGTAAACAATTTATGCAAGAAGCACTAACACATGCCCGCAAGGTAGTATCTGTTACCGAAGGAGCAGGTATTACAACAGGACTGTTTGTTCACTTATCTGAATCCACAAACAAGAATCTAAGAGTGCTTTTTGGTTCCGCTGGAGACTGTGCTGCAGCCCTATATCCAGATCCAGTATTTGATGACCGTAGGTATGAGGACGCATTATGGTTCGCCGGAGAACAAGATGATACACGCGGTACCCCAACAAACTTTATTGGTACAGAAAATTCTCGAGTAAAACGAGGAACATCTGATCAGGCTGGAGAGCTTAAATTGATTAGTAGGGATAAAAAACGGTGGTTGATAATTGCTACCGACGGTATTACGGGAAGTATAGGGCTATCTAATGGTATTGATGAAGCGGATATAGAGTATGCATTTACCTACAAACACAATATTAAAAGTATCGCAGATTCATTAATTAATCCACCCCTTCAAAGAGACGAGTATCAACGAAAAGTTGACGACAAGACGCTCATAGTAATCGGTATAAATTAAAAAGACCTGGATAAACCAGGTCTTTTTAAGTAAATTATTACTGAAATTTACTTTTCGTCTTCTAGGCGGAAAACAATACCTTCAGAGTTTTCGGCTACTACATTAAAGACAAATGCTTGAATATATCCGATAACCCAACCAAATGCAAAGTATACAATTGGTAGAACAATGATGCTTATGATACCAATTGCAGTACCAAATGCTAGTCCAGCAAGTAGGCTTTCTGTATCTTGGCTAAACTCAACTGTTGATCGAAGGCTGTGTAGGATTGCTACACCAAGACCGATGATAGACCAAAATACGCCCACAAAGTTAGCCCATGATGATGCTTTAACTCCAACTACTCTTTTATTAGCTTTTTGTGCCATTTTAATTTAATCTCCTTTATTTATTTATTTACTTACTTAGTTGATGGTTTGTATGAATAATTGTCAGTAATCATCATATCAGGGGTGCTCTTTTGGACGTTGATAGCAACAATGCTACCACCGAGCCAAGCGATTAACCAGAATAGTTCTTGGTCCACTACCCCAACAACGGTTCTTACGATACCATCATTAAGTTGTTCTAGTGTTACAGAACCAACTAGTAGCATCACTCCAGCTAGCACAAATGATACTCCTACAAACGAAGTAACAATTATTACCAAATTGCTTGAAAGTGATTGCCCGGCAGATATTACAAAACCTAGGATAGCACCTGCAAGTGTCATCATGAATAAGATAAATCCGTTTTCACCAAGACCAATTGCTACTGTTAAATATGACATTGCTGACATACCAACTATTACTGATAGTACTACTATGGCAATTTCGAAAAACAAAAATGACAATACAGCCATTAATGCACCCGTAATTACAGCCATAACGATTGCAATGGTTGTGCTGACAGCACCATTACCAAATACAGCTTGTGTTCCACCGAATCCCACCATAAGACCGCTAACAAAACCTATGATTGGAAGTAGCAAACGGAACAGGCCAAGACCTGCAGTCGCTGTAACTATTCCTATTATAATTAAACCTATGGACAACAATATCATCTCTGACTCCTATTAATATTAAGCTAACAATACTACTTATTGACAGTTCTGTAAACAATAATATTGAAACATTCAAAGATTTGTTGCCTTGAGATATTTTATAAACTTAATGCAGGTTAATAATTTAGGGTTAATGGCTACTGTTGCCTTAGGCATACTAACTTTTATTTCATTTATAGATATATTAGTTAATTCCTGTAAAGGCACTTTAAAAACACAAAGTTATGTGAGTATTAACGATTTACTAAAAGTAATATACTGTTACCATGGATTCAAAATAATGTTAGGCGATATACTTAAGATTGCTTTTCTTTGTATAACCATAGGCAGTGCATCTATTCCAATTAGTTTTACAATTACTAGCTCCCCATTAATTGTGTGGATTGGTAATACCATTGGTTCATTATTATCAGCTTTTATCGTTATATTTATTGGCGATAGGATAACAAACAAGAAGTTTATGAATAAATTAAAAAAAAGACGAGGAGGTAAGAAGATTGCCAATGTGTTTATTGAAGGTGACGATAACAAGAAAGTCCAAAAAGCCCAATCTTTAATCAATAAACACGGTCTAAAAATTTTTGCTTTATTATGCCCAATATTTCCGGGAGTACTGATCTCTACATCTGCTGTATATATTTTAGGATTAGACAAGAAAGTCTATAAGAGATGGATGTTTAGCGGTGTTCTAATTGTGAGCGGTGTTTATGTGTTTATATATTGGTGGACGTTTGTAAAAACACACTAACCATAATTAGATACACGTTACTAAGCTCAGAATAACCGCAGGTTATTTATACTTGCTTTACCGCTTCATCGAGTGATTTATTGTATTCTGCTACGTCAGAATTAAATTCCTTCTGATATTCTTTGATAGCGTGTTTTGTAAGTTCCCTTACTTTATCTTCTACTTTTGATTCCGCTATAACAACAATCGCTGACTCGTTATTTTCTAGTAGCTCACCAATGTCTTTTAGATCATCTTTTGATACATCATTTAGGCTATGCCCTATAGTCGCGCCAGCTGTAGCACCAATGACTCCACTGGCTATAATACTTGGTGGGAATATTATTCCAAGTACTGCACCAACTGCCAAACCTCGACGTAGTCCTTTGCCTGTTGAGTCTGTGTGTCGCTTAACATTTAGCTTGCCTTCGGCGTCTTTAGTAACAATACCAACATCGTATGTTCCAACCCAGCCTTCTTTGTTAAGCGCTTGTAATAGCTCAAAATCTTCGCTTGCAGCTGTTTCGTCTGAGTATGCTGCTACGTATATAAACATTGTTTTGTCATCCATGATTTTTCTCCTTTGTTATGGTCCAAAACTAGTATAGTTGTTAATATAGTTAGTCCTAGTAACATATTTTACAAACCACTATGTTTATTAGTATATAAATAGGATTAACGTATATATTAGGGGATACTATATATAGTGATTATTGTTTGTGTTCAAATAACCTAATAAATATATATAATTAATAAAATGAAAGTAGGCTTAAAGTGGTAGCTAAATCTTACAATTCAGACAAAATCAAAAAGTTGTATTTATCGGTAGAGGACAAAAAAATTTCTGGTGTATGTGGTGGTATTGCCGAGTATATTGAGGTAGACTCAACTGTTATCCGATTAGCCTGGGTGGTTATAACGCTAATTAGCGGCGTAATACCTGGATTAATTGCCTACATTATTGCCGCTGCGATAATCCCAAAAAAGTAGCTATTTATATATGTCTGGGGATGAAGGATTTGAATTCAGAATCATAGTCGCTTTGGTGCTGTGTCATATACGGTTGATCTATGTTGAATTACAAAAATCTTAACCTTGTTGACTTCTATTCTAAATACTATACGATAGTCGCCAACTTTTAGCTTGCGGTACCCTTTTAGTGATCTACGAAGTGGTCTACTGTATACTTCGGGTCGAGTCATTAGTTTCATTTCAATAGCTTTTTTAATCTCACTCTTCCAAGGTTCTATAATATTAGGAATATCTTCGTCGACTACTTTATCAACGTAAAGAATTTTGTACATTTATTTACCGAAGGCTTGGGTATGAGAATGGAAAGTACTGTCTTTTTGGTCTCGACCAGCAGCTATTTTATCCCACATATCATCTTCTTCAACTTCCATGCCAATTTCAATCAATCGAACCGCTTTAGTAGCTGCTGGCATTTGGTCTCGCTTTGAAATACTGACGAGGACTTTTTTTACATCGTCAGGGAGGCTTATGTTTATGCGTGATTTTGCTGTACTCATAGAAAAAGTGTATCAAAAGTGTGCCACATGTCAAACATTGCTTTCATGACTGAGCATATGGGTCTGGTGATGTTTTGCTGGCGTGACTACATGCTTTACTTAAGCTCGAATATCTATTTAGCTGCCCTTAGTAAACGTACTTCGCAACTTTCCTTCTACAAATCCCTTAGAGGAATTCCTGTCTTTTTAGAAACTTCACGGGCCCACTCAAGCAGTCGGTCGAATTGTAGATCACGAGCAGACTGTTCGGTTTCAATATTATCTAGACGTTTCAAAAAACCATCAAGTGTATTCAAAAGTCTTTCCATACTATTTTGAGATGCTTTTTGATCAAGTTTAGTATTTACTTCGCTACGGAATTCTTCGATATATTTGAATAATTTAGTGAATTGATCATCTTCCATAGAATTATTATACCAAACAAAATACGGTCATGTAATAAAGTGTTCATAGTGCTTATGCTTGGCTGGGGTTGAGGAATTAAAACTTTTGTAGATTATATAATATAGAAATCCTGACTGAACTTGTTTTAAAGATCTTTGTAAGTTTTTTCGTTCCGGCGGTCTATTCTTATAATTAAAAAGCTGTTTTCATCTTTTCTATATACAATTCTTAACCATCCCTTTCGTACTCTAAAAAGATCAGAATGACCCTTTAGTAGCTTAATATCTAGCCCTAGGGTATCGTCTAGTTTGACTCGCAATATCAACAACTTAACTAATTCACGCTCTTGAGAGTTAAGTTTGGCTAAAAGTTTTTTTATCTTATCAGCCATAATAAATTATGCCTCTAGTGCTGCTAGTACGTCTTCAGCTTTAATGCCATTATCTTCAATGGTAGTAAAATCAGCAATAGTTTGCCAATTGCCTTCGTCGCTGATTGGGTTTAACTGAAAAATAGGTTTTGATCGTTTAACTACCGTAAAGCTTTGTCCCTTAGAAATAGCTTCAATATACTTAGGGAACTGTTCACGTAGTTCTTTAAGGCTAACAGTTGTATTTGTAGTCATGCACTAAGTTTATCTAAAGATTAACTTTGTGTCAATATGTTTTTTGGTTGGGAGTTTGGAATTCGAACCTTTTGCTAGGAGATAGGGGATTCGAACTAGGAAAAAGCTTATAGATTTATAAGTTACGAGTATTTTTTGATGGGTTTACCTTTAGGCTTTCAACGAGTTCGGATTCTTTTAATGTCGGTCTTTTTATATCCAAAATAATTCGTTTTAGAATACTTTTTATGTCATTGTTACTTTGACCTATTATGTCAATTGGGTTTTCAGTCCAGCTAGTAATTTTACCTTTGTCATTATAGAAAACTTCATGTACAGCAAAATAGCTGGGTTTTTCAGCATCATGTTTAATAATTCTATAGTTCCAGGTCATAAGAGGTACAACTCAGCTTTTTAGGGGGTTAAAAATACTTAGACCATGAATGTGAGAGAAATCTTGAACATTAGCTGTCCAAAGTTTCAGGTCATGTTCAAGTGCTGTAGCGGCTATAATTGAATCACCTAAACTCATACTCTTTGCCTGTCGCAATCTTATGGCTCGCTCGGTAATAGAACCCGTAAGTTCCAGACAATATGACTCATTAAACAGTTCTTCGAGCAACAATAATTCATTTGCGGGGATGCTGGAAAATCCCAGGGCCTCAATTTTAGTAATACTAGCGTGTGATATATCGGTATTAGAAATGATGCTATGAGGTATTGTATTGTTTGTTAGATAAATAAAGACATTAGTATCAAGAATAATCATAGAAGTTATTCTCTTCCCGGTAAAAACCGATCTTGACGTATTTTACGCTGCCAAGCGATAGGATCAGCTATGTCTTTATATGCTCCGGAATTTTGCAGCTCTTTCAGTAATTCCTGGATCCGATTACGATCTTGTTTCTGATGTGGTGTTGGAAGCTCTATATCTGCCTTTTGACCTAACTTGAGGCGTGCATCTTCTACGTATTTTTTAGGCACACGTAGAGCATATGAATTACCTGTTTTTATTACTGTTGCAATGTATTTACTCATAGTAACTATTATTATATATACGTATTCTTAAATATCAAGTATTTTCTTGCGATTTCAATTACATTTTAAGCGTTCTGAGAGGGATAAGCATAAGTTTAATTCGTATGTTTCTGTTTGGGCGTACTATGGTTGGAGGTGGGAATTCGAACCTTTTGCTAGGAGATAAGGGATTCGAACTTTTCAACTTCCAGATAAGAGGTTTGGTTGTATTAGCTGAATAATTATATTGGCTGGGGATGAGGGATTCGAACCCCCGAATGCCAGTACCAAAAACTGGTGCCTTACCGCTTGGCCAATCCCCAATATGCTAACTTAATGTTAAACTAATTTTACAGAGTCAAAACAGCTAGATTGTAACAGATTATCTCTGTTGCCGCTAGGTATAATATTTAAAAAAATATATTAACCATTGGGCTGAGAGTTTGAGGGTCAATTACTTGAGTTATAAAAAAATGTCTCCGGGGGGTTAATAATCTACTGGTGTTGCTGGTTTTTACAACAATATAATTATATTCAAGGGACAACTCCTCAATAGTACCCTTGATTTGTTTTGAATTAATTGGGGTTGGATTAAGGTTTCCAGTTTTAGGATCTTGCCATACAGCCTGAAAGGGTTTTGTGTTCCCTATAGAGTTAATTGTTAATCGTTTGCCCTTTAGTATTTTTTCTAGATTAGTCTGATCTTGCTGGGTTTGTTTAATTGCGCTGTCTTCTATCTGCTCAGATTGAATTTTTTTAATATGAGAATCCAGGCTGCTAGTTATTAATTGTTGCTTTTTATCTTCTGGAATATCATTTGCGGTCAAATACAGTCCATTTCCAGCTTGTAATTGCTCCAACATTTTACGTGTATCATTTTCTGCATCTGATGCATAGAGGCGCGCTGAGCTTGCTGTAGTGAGGTTAGTGGCAGCACTCAAAAAACTCTGCACAACCTGTTCGCCGTTTATTTCAAAATCATTAAATTTTTTTAAATTCATACCCCCACCCTATCATATAGATACCTAATAACGCATACACCACTGGAACGTACAGATACAGCTAATACCACCAACTATAGCGTCAAGCTATCCAGTGCTTATGTTATAATTTTTTCATATATTAATAGGAATAAACAATGACAACCAAAGATCCAATCGTAAATAATGATTCAAATAGCGAAAAAATCGAAGTTAACGTAACTGCTAAACAAGAAAAAGAAGAAAGTCCTTCATTAGAGACAGTCTCTAAAGAGACTGATACTGAAAATAAAGAACCGTTAGTCATGTCGCCTACTTTTAACACAGCAAATGCTTCTAAAAGTAAGAAGTCAATGTTTATAAAAGCATCTGTAGGTTTAGCTTTTGGCGCACTACTTATAGTTGGTGGATTTATAGGATTTACTACTTTAACAAAAGAAGAAACTGCCGATACTCCTTTAACCCAACAAACACCAGAACCACAAAAACTTGGCGTCGCAGTAGTTGTAGTTGATGGTGCTGCTCAGTACAAAATTGACGATAATGAATGGGCGACACTTACAACTGAAACGGAATTAAGCGAAGGTGCAACAATTATTACAAATCCTGGGGCACGCGTAGTTCTAGGGCTAGATGATGGTAGCGCGGTTAGGTTGAGTGAATCAACTTCTGTTACTCTGGAAAGTTTGGCTGCAAATGATATACGAATCAATAACAAAGCTGGCCAAGTTTACAGTAGGGTTGTCGCATCAGATCGCAAGTATACCGTAGCAATCGAAGATACTGACTACACAGCACTCGGAACAGCCTATAACACTATAAATACAGAAACAAATAAAGGCGTGCAGGTGTTGCACAGCTCTGTTTCTGTCAAGGGTGTTGAAGCTCCAGTCACTGAAGGAAAACAGTATTTTAAAGCTCATTCCCAAGCAACACTTACGAATGCTCTTAGCGATGTTCCTGTTGAAGAGTTAAAGGGTAATTCATTTATGGTATGGAATCTAGAGCAAGACGAGAAAAACGAGTCTTTCAAAGCCAACCTAGGATATTTACAAAAAATGAAAGAAACAATTCCTGCTGCTCCAGCTCCAGAAGTCACTTCCCCGCAGATTAAGCTCACCGCCACAAACTCAGATAAAGGTGTTGTACTAAAGTGGTCTATCTCTGGTATAAGCGCTCCTGATGGTTACAAGATTGTAAGAAGTAAGAAAACCTCTACCCCGACATATGGTAAGGACGATACCAAGTTTGCCGACGCTAAGGCTCGAAGCTTTACCTGGGGTGCAGAAGAAGGCGGTTTGTTTAACTACCGTATTTGCGCCTACAAACCTGCCGACAAAACTTGTAGTCCTTATAGTAATACAGTTAAATTAGAGTCACAGGCGATACTACCAGCACAGCCAATTCAAGGAACGGTTAGCCTTGCCCCATTTAGTGGTGGTGTAGTCGCAAATTGGACAGATACAGGAACAGCACCTCAGGGTTGGAAGGTTGTAGTTAGTACAAGTCCTAGCCCTGTTTACGGTGGTGATAATATCAAAACCTATTACACTGACAAATCGCCTAAAACCATAGAAGGCTTAGCAGATGGAACTTACTACGTTAGGGTCTGTAAATATACGGCATCCAAGATAGATAATGGCTGCACCAACTATTCAAACGAACAAACACTAGTAATTAGCACTTTGTAGCTTATTATTTAAAGCATAAGCTATGGTAAAATGTATTAGTAATTAATACAGGATTTAAACATGCTTAATAAAAAATTTGCTTTATTGATTATTGGAGCACTAGCAATTAGTGTTTTTGCACCATTGTCCGTGGTCTATGCACAAGAAACTGGAGAGGACAATCCTACGTCGTCAGAAGTTGAGAACGAAGTAGAAAACAAGCAAGAAGAAGTAAAAAAAGAAGTAAATGAACGAGCCAAAAAGCGCTCAGAAGAGCTAAAAAAGACTGCTGAGGCCCGCCGTCAAGAAATCAAAAAGAATGTAGAAGCAAAAAAAGTTGAGATCAAAAAAGACGTTTGTGAAAACAGACAGAGCAGACTTAAGAGTTTACAGCCAAGACTAAACACAAGGGCTTTAAATATAAAGACACGCTTGGATCAGCGTTATGAAAAAGTTGTTGAATTTTACCAGTCAAAAAACCTAGCCCTAACAGACTATGAAACACTTGTTCAGGCTATTGAGGTTGCAAAAGCAAACGCTGATACTGCCATATCAACTATGGAAGGTTACGAGTTCGAGGTGGATTGTGAAAGCGAAACTGTTGCCAGTGATCTAGCAACTTACAGAGAAGCTACTTCTGCAACCAAGGAGAGTTTGAAGGAATACAGGGCTAAAATTGTAGATTTAATTAACAGCATTAAGCCAGGTCTTAACTCTACGACCACTACAGAAGGAGGATCAACAAATGAATAAATTCAATAATTCAGGATTTGGGGCTGTTGGAGTACTCATAGTTGTAGTCGTAATAGCAGTTGTTGGATTAGTTGGATATAAAGTCTATGACACCTCTCAATCTTCCGATGATAAGGTTCAAGAGACTACTAGTAATGTTTCAGATAATCCTACTATACAAAATGCCCAAGATTTAGACAGTACGGCCGAAGAATTAAATTCTCAGGATATCGATGCCGAATTAGACACTTCAGATATTGACGCAGTACTTAACTAACAACACTAGATCATTTAGAATTAATGATTAACACTAGTACAACGATATTAAATTTGCTATTGTTTAGTATATGAAATCAGTGGCAATAGCCGCACCCAAGAATCAACGAGCTTTAACTTATGCGGTTATAGCAGCACTTGTAGTTGGTTTTCTTTTCCTTCAAAATTTTGTTTCGCTCATTATTGCGGCTATGATTATTGCTTTTCTTTTTGAGCCTGTTTATGCAAAATTTGTTAAGAAATTTAAAAAAGAATCAACAGCTGCTGCACTTACTCTGCTAGTTATATCGTTTGTCATTATTGTGCCTCTTGTATTGATAATGTTTGTAACTGTTAATCAAGCGTCTATTATTCTGGCAGATTTAAGCAACTTCGTGACTCAGCAACAGTATTCTCAAGTACCAAGTAGGTTACTTATTTCAGTTAACGATTTTTTAACAGAACTTACGGGTAGGAATATTGCAATAACCCAGGAACAAGTTTTGGATAGGCTTGCTGATTATGCTTCATTAATTATTAATTTTGTTATCGACTCTATAACTTCATGGGTAGGTAGTTTGGGAAGTTTAATTACAAATTTAATAATTTTTATATATGTTCTTTCTGCTACTTTAATTCATCAAAACAAGCTGGCGGCACTGTTTAAAACCTTAAATCCTCTTGGAGATAGCGTTTCTGATTTATACCTGGACCGGGCCGAAGGTATGACTAAAGGAATGATTCGTGGTCAATTTATAATAGCTACTATTCAAGGAGTCACGAGTGCTATAATACTGACTATTGCTGGTTTGCCGTATTTTGCATTCTTTGCCCTGATACTCAGTTTTATGTCGTTAATTCCTCTTGGTGCAGGTATTATTACTATTCCAATTGGTATAGCTCAGATACTACTCGGTAATGTGTGGCAAGGAATGGTTATTATATTAGGACATCTGCTAGTTGTTACTAACATCGATAACGTCCTTAAGCCAATATTAGTTCCTAAAGAAGTAAGACTGCAACCTGCCCTTTTAATATTGGCTGTTTTTGCAGGTTTAGGGTTATTTGGTTTCCTAGGAATATTTATTGGCCCAGTTATAATGATTATTATAATTACTACAATTGATGTCTACATTAAGTATTCGAACAATATAGACAACAAAACAATTGAAACTAAATAGTTTTTACACTATTTCTTCTTTTTCGACGTTATATTCTTTGTGGTGTTTTTATATATTTTCTGAATCAGCCTCTGAAAAATATTAAGTATATTCAATCTTTGGCTGAATATAACTAAACCAATTATTACTAACACAATTGTATTAATCATCTGCATAATAAAGGGTTGCAAAAGAGCAGCTATCACAGAGTTTACTACGGGTCTAAGCTCTATGGTTGGTACTAGAGCAACGAGTGGTGGTGGTAATAATGGCCCGAATGCAATTCCTATAACTGAGCTTGCAATTATGACTCCGCCTGCTATGTATACACGTTTATTTAACGACTTCCTGCCTCTATAAACATATGCAATTAGCAAACCTAGGCCGCTTAACCAAAATATCGGGCCTAGCCAAAGCATAGATATGCTGAATTTATATATATCGGGTAAATCCTCTGAACTAAAAATTAATATTGAATCTGGAATGGAGTTTGGATCAAACGATACATCGCGTCCTAAAAGTTCTGCAAATGATACCAGGCCAGCTATTGGAGTTTTAATTGATAACAGGTCTATGGCAATTGGTTCAGGGTCTTCAGATGTTAAGTACGCATAACTTCTGTTGATAAGAGTATCAAAGGTTTGAGACGCAAAATCTGTCCCTAATAGACCGGCAACCAGGGTTGTAGTTTTCTCGCCAACAGTTCGGTTAAGTAGTGGTCTGTCTTGGAGTGCCTTGTTTACAATAACCTTTGCAATAGCTTGTTTGTTTGATTCTGTTTGAAGTGTGGTACCAAGTATAGTAGTAAAAGTTTTTTGATCAAATATAGTGTGATTAATCCAAAAAGAACTCTGTGCAAGCAGAAGCAGAACACCTGCAAGTGCTAAAACCACAACTGATTTATATCTATTAACCCAATTAAATATTGGTTTCATATATTTTTCCTATTTTATTGTACGATACACCGCATTTTAATCTGTAGCAACTATTTTTTGCTATAATTAGCACAAGCAATTATGAAAAAAACTAGAAAAATAAGTATTAAGAAAAATAAAGGTCGCAAATTTTCAATTAGCTACGGTAAAAAAACCATCAATCTTATTGCCAATAAGGTGATAATTTTTCGACTTATGCGTAATCTGCATGGTCGATTTTGGGGAGTGGCAGGTCTCGGTATCATGTTGCTTGGACTAATAGTTTGCTTACTAGTGCGTCCAGACATGTTTTTACTGTCAACTGCGTACAGCGAGTTTGGTCGTGATGTAAGGACGGCGCCGTATTTAGCCGTATCATTATTTTTCGGTGCATACGGTTTGTGGCGTTGGCGCAACTACCTAAGACGCACATTAAGGCACGCTAGGCCAGTTACTACTTTGGTTGGCTTTACTGTTGCTGGTCTTTATATTGCCGCTCTTATGCCGATTGCATGGGAACCATGGCCATATCGCCTGCATGTTTTTGGCGTGGCTTTAGCTGCTGTTAGTATGGCGCTGACAGTTGTTATCGACACATTGTTAACAAAAACTCGTAAAAATAAGCGTTTACAGCTTTGGAGAATGCTTAGGTTGGTTTCTTTTATTTTGATAGTTATTGGTGGTTATTTAACTCTTGGATCAAACAGTAACTTAAACTGGTTTCAGTTAGCATTATTAGGAGAGTTAATGATTTTCTTTGGTTATGGTATTTGGGTCATCGACAAAACATACAGAGGAGAAGGAGCAAGGTCATACTTCTCAAGATTATTAAGCAAAGTAGTACTGATTGACTAAACCAAGTGTGTGTTAATGAGTAATATCGTAATAACAAAACCAACAAAGTAGTTTAATTTCATGAATCTTTTCCAGCCTCTATTTGAAAGTGATGATTTAGCATCAGATATATCCCAGTAAGGCAGTATATTAAATACGTAACTAAATCCCACTATACCTACAATCATCGGACCTGTGCCCTTAAGCAGTAAAAGTTCACAAGCTACTAAATAAAGCACTATACTTAGTCTTACGGTCCACTTAGCACCTAAAAAAGTCGCTATAGACGATATATTAGCTTTTCTATCGGGAACAATGTCCTGAACTGCTCCAAATGCATGACTAGCCATACCCCACAAGAAAAAGCTTACTACGAATGGTAGATAGTATTGGTCCCAGCCAGTTAAAGCAATTGCGTATAACAATGGTCCTGCAAAATGTGCTGCAGATGTAGCCGAATCTAGAACTGGCCTTTCTTTAAACCTTAGATATGGCAAACTGTAGGCTAAGACCATAAAAATCACCAGCAATAAAACTGTATTTGCACCTACACTTCCCTGAGAAATCATCCAGAATATAAAAGGTATATTTAGTAATATTGCTGATATAAGAGTTGTTTTATGTAGTGACTTCTCAAGGACTACACCTTCTAAGCCTGATTTCCTGGGATTACGTTTGTCAGATTCATAATCAAAAACGTCATTAACCCCATACATTAATAAATTATAAGGAATAAGAAAATACAGAGTACCAATAATGAATAACTTATCTACTTCACCGCCAGTTACTAAATAGGCTGCTCCAAAAGGAAATGCTGTATTCACCCAAGAAATGGGTCTAGAAGACATAATTAATCGTTTAATTGTGTGGATCATTATTCTTTACTCCCCAAATATTTCCATACAGTAGGTATTATCATCATACCTGCTATTGTATACGCAAAATCTTCAATTGGGGCCATTCCTATAAAAAGATTAAGGTAACTATCATCATTATAGGCAACTATTTCGTTACCAACAATTAGTGAGTCAAAAATTGCTGTCATAACAAGAAGTACTAATGTAGCCAAGAACCATTTTTTATTAAACAGATCTTTATTATAAAACCATGTAATTAGAAAAACGATTAAGACAATTATTGAATTTAGTATCAAGTATCTCATTCTACTTTTCCTAATGATTTTCGCCACACTAGTAATATGGTGTAGCAAAGTAGTAATAAAAAGAATAACTCCTCGATTGGCACTTCATACATTACTCTAATTCCCGTAAGGTATCTAGCTGATCCAACATAAAATATATTTAAAACTACCCCCAAAATATCCCAAATTAAGAAAAAACCAATTGAAACGATAAGTGTTATTAGAGTTCTTTTTCTATCAACAAAGAATGCAAGTTTGTACCTATAGTCTGCTAATGATAGCCCTGCTATAGAAATAATTAACAGAAATAAATATAAGAATTTGATCATTAAATTTTTGGTAGTTTTGTTAACGGCGATGAAGACCGATCATTTGATAAATGTTTAACAATTAATTCTGCGCTTATTAAGCACATTGGCAAACCAACACCAGGAATTGTGTTGCCGCCTACGTAGTATAGATTATTAACTTTTTTACTCTTGTTTCTTGGCCTAAACAGGGCACTTTGTCGAAGTGTATGGCTAAGTCCTAAGGCGCTACCCTGCCAAGAGTTGTAATCGTTTGTAAAATCAGTTGGAGTATAGGTCTGCTTATAAACTATACGACTATCTAGATCTGGTTCGCCAATAACATGTTTGAACTGTTCGTAATATTGTTTAACGAGCTTAGTTCGCTCAGACTTAGACATATCTCTAGCTGGTAAAGGTACAAGAATGAATATGTTTTCATGCCCTTTTGGTGCTACGGAATTATCTGTAGCACTGGGTTTACAGACATAAATTGATGCCGGAGTGGGCCAATCTTTTGTTTCAAATATTTCTTTAAAGTTTTTCTTCCAATCCTTAGTAAAGTATAGATTATGATGCTCTAATTGAGGCAATGATCCTTTGACTCCAATGTAGTAAAGCAGCGCAGAGGGTCCGGCAGTGCGTTTCCCCCAATATTTTGCAGGATAAGATTGGTGACTCGCGTCTAGCAATTTTGTTTCTGTGAAATGTAGATCGGCATTACTAATCACAATATCCGATTTAATAACCTCACCACTCATAAGTTCAATGGCTGTTGCACGTTTGTCTTTAACAATAATCTTTTTGACTGGAGCGCTAGTAATCATATTCACGCCGAGTTTTTTAGCTATGCCAATTAGCGAGTCTATTACGTTGTATATACCACCCTTAGGATAGAAAACTCCTTCTTCGAAATCCATATAACTCATTAAATGATAAAGTGCCGGTGCATTATATGGTGAGGCACCTAAGAAAACCATTGGGTATTCTAGTATTTGTTTCAGTCTTTGATCTTCAAAATATTTACTTACATAATTATCGATAGATTGAGTAGCAACAGAAGCCATGAACGGACCGCTTTTTAATATGCTTGGTTTAGTAAAACCTTTTACACCGTTAAAATTAGTGTATAAAAAGGAATCAATTGCAGTTAAGTAGGTACCCTTGGCTCTAGAAACATATTTTTCTAGCGATTCCCCACTTCCTTGCTCAATAGATTCAAAAGTTTTAGAGTCTAGTTTTAAATTACCGGCTACAGTAATTGGTTCATTATCCTCAAAAAATACTTTATATGCAGGACTAAGTTTTTGAAGCTTCAAATGCTTATTAATGTCTTCACCAATTAGCTCATAAAAATGCTCAAACACTTTTGGCATCAAATACCACGATGGACCCATATCAAAAGTAAAGCCATCTATTTTGAACTGTCTTGCCCTACCCCCTAGATTATCTAGTTTTTCATAGAGGCTGACTTCGTGGCCTTGTTTTGCAAGTAATATGGCTGTTGCTATACCACCAATACCTCCACCGATAATTGTTACAGTTTTAGAATTATCAGACATTTTAGGATACAACTCTATTTAGTGAATTCTTTGCACGTACAGATGCTAATATCTGTGCTTTTTTTAAATCAGTTATACGCACACGAGAAGTAGAGATGATACTAGCTGGTGTTTCGTCTAATTTTATTAACAGGGCAAAATAATAACGTGTTGCAACAGTGACTGCTGTTTTAGAGTTTTTTGGTAGTTGGTGTAGTGCGGGGATTGAGTGTGAAAAATCATGCTTAATATCTAAAACTATCTTATCTTTTGTAGCGTCATCTAGAATATTATTTTTGACTTCTGGAAAATACGAACGACCTAGTGTGCGAGTATCCTCAGCAAAGTCACGCAAAAAATTCACTTTTTGAAATGCTGCCCCTAATGCTTCTGCCCCAGGCTTAAGGTGTGCATAGGTAGATTCATTGCCATCGGTAAAAACTCTTAAGCACATCAGTCCGACAACCTGGGCGGAGCCATAAATGTATTTATCATAAAGTGCTCTAGTGTATTTGACTGGCGGCGTAATATCCATCTCCATGCTACTAAGAAATGGATCTATAAGTTCACTGCCGAATTTGTACTGTTTTGCAGTTGCTACAAAGCTGTGAATAATTGGATTTGTACTAAAACCTGTTTCTAGAGCTCGGTAGGTGTCTTTTTTGAAGTTATCTAAGACTTCTCTTGCATCATCTCCTTTATAGGTGTCTACTATTTCATCTGCAACCCTAACCCAACCATATATATTGAAAATGTGAGGCCTAATACTAGAATCATATAACCTCGATGCTGAGCCAAACGAAGTAGAGTATCGAATAGTTAATAGTCTTGATAGTTCAGCTGCTACGCTAGTGTAAGTATCCATATTATTTATTTCTTACAGTCATTGCTTTTACTAGATCATGATATAAGGCTTTTGATTCTTCGCTAATACTTAATGACGCTATTAACTCGTTTGCTTTATTAGCTAATTCGCTAATTTTTTGTTCGGCAGCCGCTTTGGCGCCGCATTCAATAAATATTTTACGAATTTCATCGGCTTGTTCGGCTGTGACTAATTTATTTCCATAATTACTGGCTACAAAGGCTTGCTGTTGATCATCCATAAGTTTCCGAGCGTTTTGAGCCATCCAGGTTCTTCGGCCTTCGCGAATATCGCCAATAGTGCTTTTGCCGGTAATGTTTTCGTCACCGAATACTCCAAGTAAATCATCACTTAATTGAAATGCAACACCAAGTTGCATGCCTAAATATTTTAATTTATCAAGCTCTTCATTTGATTGTTCTGAAAGAACAGCGCCAAATAGTAATGGCGTAACAAACGAATAATGCGCAGTTTTAGTTCGACTGACAGTTATTGGATCGGTTTCTTCTTCAGGATAAAGGATCGCTTCTGTATCAATTAATTCACCGCCAGAAACTGTAAAGATTGCTTCTGTAAGAAGATTTTGAGCCAATATTTTCTGCTGAGGTGAAAAATTAGTTTCATTAATGAGTTGATAAGAAGCGGAGATGTTTATATCGCCTGCTAGAATTGCCGCAGAGGTAGAAAAATGATCAATGTCTTCACCGGCTATATCTTGATAAATTTTTTTATATTGACCAGCAACATTAGGTACCCCATAACGAACAAAATCTCTATCGATAATATCGTCGTGAATTAACATTGCGGTATGTATCATTTCAAGTGAGGCACCAGCCTTACATATATCGAGATATTCAAGACCTCCATAAGCTTCGTAGGTTATAACTGCAATGTATGGACGCATTCTTTTACCACCAGCCCTAGACAGATTATGAATTACATCTATTAGCGTTTTGAATCTTGGGTGAATCAAACCCGCTTTTGAGGAACTGAGTGAATAATAATCATCAATTATTTTATTTACATGTTCAATAGTTTCTTCTTTCTTATGAATGAAGGTATTACCAGTTGTTAATTGATCTTTTTGTGATGAGGTTGGTTTCATAAATATAATTGATTATATTATATCGCGACCTTTGATTTCTTGCTAGGTTTAGACTACTCTAATTGACAATTATTAAAAAGTGTGCTATAATTATATAAATAGGATCAAATATAAACTAAATTGGTAAATTATTTAAATAATTACTAGAATACAATAAATGCAAGATAAATTTCCGAAAATACCGGCTGAGTACATAGTGCCCCTTAATATGAATGGATTAAGGGGTCGCATGTTGCGTATGCCTGCACCAAAAGGTAAAAAGCGCGAAGTATTACTGATCTATGGACATCACGCCAGTTTAGAGAGAATGTACAGTATCGCAGAGGTTATTAATGATTACGCGGGTGTTACTATGCCGGATCTGCCAGGTTTTGGTGGTATGGATAGTTTTTATAAAATCGGAGAAAAACCCGACATTAACACCATGGCAGATTATTTGGCATCGATTATTAAGATGCAATATAGGGGTAAAAGATTGTCTATAGCTGGAATATCCTACGGCTTCATTATTGTAACCAGGATGTTACAAAGATATCCTGAAATAGCAAAGAAAGTAGATTTACTAATTAGCGTAGTTGGATTTGCTCACCACGAAGATTTTGTGTTTAGCCCAAATCGTTTTAGGTTTTATAAATATGGAGCTAAATTCTTTTCTTATCCTATTACGGCTAGTTTATTTAGAAATATTGCCCTCCACCCTACAGTTCTTCGTAATTTATATAGCAAAACACATAATGCCAAACATAAGTTTGCCGATCTTGAGCCCGAAGAAGCTAAGATACTAACTGAATTTGAAGTACATCTTTGGCGCATAAATGACGTCAGAACCTACATGGCCACTAGTTATAGTTTCTTGACATTTAATAACTGTGAATCAAGAATTGACTTGCCCGTTTGGCATATTGGCGTAGAAATGGATAATTATTTTGATAACGACGTTGTAGAGCAACACATGAGAGTGATATTTAATGATTTTCAATATGTCGCAGCTCCTGTAAAAAAACATATGCCAAATGTTATTGCAGGTAAAAAAGAGTCTGCTAAAATTTTCCCTGCCAAAATCAGAAAACTACTGGCGTCTTAAATAATAAAAGTTTGTGGTACTATTAGTTCAATAATTCTCGTTAAAGTAAACGAGTATATGTAATGATATCGAGCAAGTTTTCTTGTAAAGGAAAAACATAGATGAAAATTGGACTAGTTTGCCCGTATGATTTCTTTAGGCACGGTGCTGTACAGAAATTGGTTATATTACTAGACGAAGAACTTACATCAAGGGGTCATGATGTTCGAATTATCACCCCTAGGCCTAGGAATTATGACGGAGAAGTACCAGCTAGAACTATCTTTGTAGGTCGTTCTGCAAAATGGAATACTCCCCTTAAGACAACCCTTGAGGTTGGTATGAGTTTTGAGCCAAATGGACTTGAAGAAATGCTAGAAGCTGAAAACTTCGATGTTATACATGTTCATGAACCTGAAATACCAGTATTGGGCGCACAAATAGCGTCTAGGGCCAATTGCCCAATTATTGCTACCTTTCATGCGACTCTTCCCGAAACAATAATGGCACGCACTGTAGAATTATTTAGAATTCCTTATTCAAGATCAATATTTAGAAATCTTGCTGCAATGACTGCTGTATCTGAAAGTGCTGCAAAGTTTGTTCGTGAATGGTCTGGCCAAGAAGTTTCCTTAGTACCAAATTATATTGACCTCGAAATGTACAGGAAGGTAAAAAACACTAAACGTGATCCTAATACTATTCTTTATCTGGGCAGGCTCGAAAAACGTAAAGGTGTAAAGTATTTACTTGAAGCTTTTGCTGAACTTGCAGAGAGAGATAAAAAAGTCCGTTTAGTAATAGCTGGTGATGGTCGTGAGAGGGAAAAATTAGAAGACTGGGTAAAAAATCATAAAGTACCTAGAGTTAAATTTATGGGAGCTATTTCTGAGTCTAAAAAAGTTAGCTTACTAAAAAGCGCTTCAGTGTTTTGTTCACCTGCAATTTACGGCGAAAGCTTTGGGGTAGTATTACTCGAAGCAATGGCTGCAAACACCCCGACAGTAGCTGGAGACAATGCAGGATATCAGTGTGTAATGGTTGATACTGGTTTATTATCGCTAGTTAATCCAAAAGATACTACTGATTTTGCAAGGAGACTTGAAGTGTTCCTGCGAAATGAAAAAGTTAAAAATCTATGGCTTGAATGGGCAAAAGAGTATGTTGAGAATTTTGATAGTATTTCTGTAATTGATAAGTATGAAGCAGTTTATATAAAGGCAGTAAATAAACGTGCTAAATTAAAATCATGAAAATTGGCTTTGTATTAGACGATACCCTAGATAAAACCGATGGTGTTCAACAGCATGTTTTAACTGTCGGTTCTTGGCTATCCAAGCAGGGTCATGAGGTTCATTACTTGGTTGCAAACACTACTCGAACAGATATAAACAACGTTCATAGCTTGGGCAGATTCGTAAACACTAAATACAATAAAAATAACGTTAGAACTCCATTGCCAGCAAATAAAAGAGTTATAAAAAAATTATTAAAAGAAGAAAATTTCGATGTTTTACATGTTCAACTTCCCTATAGTCCATTTTTAGCTAAGCAAGCAATAAAAAACGCTTCTAATACAACTGCAGTAATTGGAACCTTTCATATTTTGCCAGCTTCTAGGTTGCATGGATATTCAAACAAAATTTTACGCGTAATGTTGGGTAAAAGCTTAAAACGCTTCGATAGTATTGTCGCCGTGAGTGAACCGGCTGTTCATTTTGCAAGAAAGGCTTATGGAATTAGTGCTACCTATTTACCTAATCCAATTGATGTTTCTTCTTTTAGAACCGGCAAAAGACTAGGTGAGTTTAGCTCTAAGAAGCTAAATATCGTATTTTTGGGAAGATTAGTTAAACGAAAAGGCATCATTGAGTTAGTAAAGGCCTTTAATGCTTTGCCTAGTGAAAAGGCAGATAAGTGTAGATTAATTATATGCGGTAAAGGTCCTTTAAAAAACAAAGCTAAATCTTTAGTTGGAACTGATAGAGATGTTATATTTACAGGCTTTGTTAGTGAAAAGGATAAACCTAATTATCTTGCTTCTGCTGATATTGCAGTTTTTCCTTCTTTAGGAGGTGAAAGTTTTGGAATCGTTTTGATAGAAGCAATGGCTTCCGGATCAAAGGTAGTAATTGGCGGAAATAATCCGGGATATAGTAGCATATTGGGTGCTCAGCCCTACTTACTATTCAACCCGAACGATCAAGAAAATTTTGTTTCTCAGCTTGGTATGTTCATTAATGATGATGTGATGAGAGAAAAAATGTATATTTGGCAACAAGAGACTGTCGAACAATACGATATTAGTATAGTTGGTAAAAAGTTGATAGATATCTACCTACAGGCATTGAATAGTAGGCGTGGCTAGTAGATAATAAATATATGCAACTATTTTCTCGCAGCAAAGATTCTATGGAAGTTACGGTGTCTAACCGAACAATTATTAGGATTGTTTTATTAACACTCGGAACTATCTTGATACTACTTGCAATTAACAAAATTACTCATGCACTAACTCTAATTTTTATAGCATTCTTTTTAAGTCTCGCATTGAATGCTCCTGTACACTGGGTTTCTTTAAGATTACCCGGTAGAAAAAAAGGTAGCCGTACTTTAGCTACTGGCGTTTCGTTTCTGATTGTTACAGGTTTATTATTGGCGTTTATTGTGAGCCTGGTTCCACCTTTGGTTAAACAGACTAATTCATTTATTGATGCCGCACCTGGTTTAGTTAAAGATTTAAAGAATGACAGTTCTCCGCTTGGTGAGTTTGTTAGTAGATATAATCTACAGGATCAAGCCGATAGGTTGTCTGAACAGGTTTCTGGTTGGTCTGGCGACATTGCAGGCAGTGCTGTTCAGTCTGCTGGCAGATTTGGAAGTAGTGTAGTATCTATATTAACAGTTCTAGTTTTAACTTTTATGATGCTTATAGAGGGCCCTATGTGGTTAAGATTCTTCAGGAGGCTAGTTCCTAAAGCCAAAGAAGATCACGCTGAAAAACTGGTTAGAGATATGTATAAAGTCATTAAGGGCTACGTTAATGGACAGGTACTACTAGCTTTTATTGCGGCACTATTAATAGCTCCACCACTATTTGTTTTAGGGATTAGCTACCCAATAGCATTAATGGTAATTGTATTTGTTTGTGGTTTAATACCAATCGTTGGTCACAGCATTGGTGCTGTAATAGTTAGCTTTGTTGCTTTGTTTACTTCTCCTTGGGCTGCACTTATTATTTTGGGCTATTATATTCTCTATCAACAAATAGAAAACTATGCTGTACAGCCCCGGATTCAAGCTAACGCTACAGAAATGTCTCCACTACTGGTATTTAGCTCTGTTGTTATTGGTATCAATTTCGCAGGCATAATCGGTGGTTTAGTTGCTATACCTGTAGCGGGGTGCTTAAGAGTTCTTGTTGTTGATTATTTACAAAGAAAAAATATCATAACACCAGTTGAAGCAAAAACACTTAAACTTAAAAAAGCTTAAGTATTTGTTCGGGACCAAATTTGGCCTTGCTCGGTGTCTCTAATTTTAATACCACTATTATAAAGCTCTTCTCTAATAGTATCTGATAATTCCCAATCCTGGTTATTCCTAGCCAAAGCTCTTTGTTTAATTGTTTCTTTTTGAAACTGTGTAATGTCTTGTCTGTTTAGTAAATTTAAACCAAAAAGTTTTTCTATAACGACCAATGAATCAGAAATTGCTTGGGAATCTGCACCAATTTCACCGGTTTTCTTGATAAGACTAATTAAAATAGACAGCGCCTCCGGTGTATTAAGGTCATTACTAACTGATTTAAATATTTTAGGTAAAGCTTGCTCGTAATCCTTTTTTAATTCTTTGGACTCAAGATTTTGAAAACGTAAATCTGCCCAATTCCTAATATCTTGTAAGATTATTTGGGCACTCAACAAATTTTCCCAACTAAAATTACTTTGAGATCGATAATGCGATTGTAGTACAAATACACGAAACGATAATACATCTATATTTTTGTTTTTTATATCCAATAGTGTAAAAAAATTGTCTAACGATTTACTCATTTTTTTACCGCCTACAAGCAGATGTTCGTTATGAAAGAATGTTGTTGCCATTATTTGATTTTTTGAGTTAGCCGTACTCTGTGCAATCTCGTTTTCGTGATGAGGAAATATTAAATCAATTCCTCCAGTGTGAATGTCGAAAGGAATGCCTAGTGCTGAAGCACTCATAGCCGAACATTCAATATGCCATCCAGGCCTACCGTCTAGTTTTTCTCCTTTAATTTCAAATTTCCAAAACGGTTCATCACCTTTACGTTTTTTCCATAATGCAAAGTCAATTGCACTATCTTTGTCGTATTCATCGTTATCAATACGGGCCTTACCATTATTAATATTAGTTAGGTTGAGTAATTGTCCATATTTTTTACCAGAATCTATGTATTTTTGTATTGAAAAGTAAACTCCATCTTCTGTAATGTATGCAAAGCCGGCGGTTAATAAATTATTTATTATTATCTGCATATGCTCAATATGGTCAGTTGCTTTAACGAAATCGTAGGAATTAATATCTATCCCGATATCCTTCATGTCTTCAAAAAAAGTTCCAGCGTATTCTTTTGTCAGGCTACTTAAAGCCTCCATTGGTTCTTGTTTATGGTTTAGTTCCCTGCTTTTTTTGATTGTTTTATCGTCAACATCGGTAATATTCATAATATGAGTAACATTAAGTCCTGATGCTTCTAATGTTCGGTGTAGTGTGTCTGCATATATATAAGATGACAAATTACCTATGTGCGCGCTGTCGTATACTGTAGGGCCACAAGAATAAATACTTATAATATTATCTTTTAATGGGATTATACGGCTAATCTGGTTTGTTAGTGTGTTATGTAAATCCATATTATTAATACTCTTTAAGTAATGCGAGGCTACTTTGAATTACTTCAGCGCGAACATCATTAATTATGCCACTTTCAACTTTAAAGCCTGCTGCATAAGCATGACCACCTCCGCCAAGTTGTTTCGCTAGCTTTGAGGCGATAGGAGAATTATTATTACATCTAATAGCCCCAGTTATTCTTCCGGAATCGTATGATTTAAGTACTATACTAATTCGTACACCCTCTGTTTGCAAATGATCTTGTTGAATTAGCGGCGCTGGGTTATATAAGGGGCTATATTCGTTAATTTCGTCTTGAGGAATAACAACTATTGCAACCGATTGGTCAATTATTTCAGTTCGTTCAAGCAATTGACCTTTATAGCGCATTATTACTTCTGGCATTTTATTGTACGCACGTCTCTCTTCTTCAAGTTTTGGCCTACTCACCCCTCTTTCTACAAGTTCAGCCATAGTGCGATAAGTTTCAGGCCCAGTATTTTCAGTCGCAAGTCCCATACTATCTGCAAGTATGGATGTCATAATTAATTCAGATGTAAATGTGCTTATTGGCCAGTCTAGTGTTTTTGCAATTTGATAAATTAAATCACCCGTCGATACTTTTGATGGATCATTTATTGTTATGTTATCACCGGGTATGTCTTCTGTTGATTCCGAATGATGATCAAGTATTATAATAGGCTTAGAAAAGATCCAGCTCTGAGAAGCGGATTTTTGGATTTGTTCTAACAAAGAGTAGGCAGAAGTATCAACAATTATTGAAGCGTCAAAGTTAGTTGGTATTAATTTATCTACCCTATCCCAGCCAGCCAAGTATTTAAGATAGGCTGGCATATCTATACCGCAGTACATTATAGGTTCTTTTCCTAAGTCTCCAATTATCTGCTCAAGCGCTAAAGCGCTAGCTAGGCTATCTGCATCTGGATTATCGGCTTGAATAATTAGAATTACATTAGATTCTTCTACAATTTTCTTAGTATCTTGTATTTTATTATCCATATTTAACTTTATTATATAGTTTATTTATTCTAGTTAATAGGTAGCAAAGGTCTAGTGGTCTTTAAATCTTTAATGATGTTCTTCCTTCTAGGGCTCTAGCAAGTGTGATTTGATCTGCGTATTCAAGGTCAACTCCAATCGGTAAACCTCTAGCAAGTCTACTGATTGCGATATTTCTGTCTCCAATTTGTTGCTGAATATAAAGTGCAGTACTTTCGCCTTCTACGCTAGCGTTTGTTGCAAGTATTATTTCCTCAACTTCGTCAACATCTATACGAGCCAGCAAGGCCTTTACTGTTAGCTGTTCTGGGCCAACTCCATCAATTGGAGATACTAAGCCGCCTAAAACATGGTAAGTACCCTTAAACTGTCCTGTTTTTTCAAGCGCTAGAATATCAAATGGTTCAGCTATAACAGCTACTAGTTTTTTATTACGATCAGGATTTGTGTATAGTGGCGAATATTCTTGACCTGAATCAATTAATGCAAAGGTTTTTCTGCATAAAGATATTCCAGAATGCATTTGGTCTAATGCAGTCGATAATTTATGTGATTTATTTGGATCAGCTCTGTAGAGGTAATAGGCGTAGCGTTCAGCAGTTCTGGTACCTACTCCTGGTAAAACCGCTAGTGCATCAATTACATCTTGAAGGGCTTTGGGCAATGTGGCCATTTTTGTTACAAACCAAGATCACCAAGCATACCCATCATTGGTTGCATCTTGTCGGCTGCTAGTTTTTGGCTGGCTTTAATAGCTTCTTTTACTGCATCTTCTACATTTCTTTCTAATACTGCAATATCATCAAGATCTACTAGCTCTGGATCGATATGAATCTTTCTAATTTTCTGCTCACCGTTAATCTCTACCCTAACTGAGCCGTCTCCTGATTCTACTGTAATTATTTCTTTCTGTAGCTCTTTTTGAAGTTTTTTTACCTTCATTAACATTTTTGCTTGATCAAATTTACTCATTAATTCTTCTCCTCATTTCTAGACTTATATAATAACAAATAATACTACTAACTAACAGATTAGTTTGGAATTTGTAAATTAAATTCATTAATTGTTTCTACACTGTTTGGCCATGCAATAAAATAGCGTTGAAGTTGGTAGTTAAATGAAAGTATTACTGCAATTGACAGTAAGCTTAAACCTACGGTTCGTGCGATAGGGTTTTTAGGAAACTTTTCATACCAACGATTAAGTGTTTCATCTATTCCAAAACCTATCACAATGTATAAGAATGGAAGAAGGGCTACTATAAAAAGAACGTTACCTGTAAATCCAGCAAAAATAATTACCAATATAAATATTCCGATTAGTGCCCAAAATCTATCTAATTTGTTCTGCTTTGATATTGAGAACAGCCCAAACAAAAATAAAGCAGATTCAAATGCATTAAGAATTGGTAGTCTGCCAAGCCAATAAACTGGTGAGGCAGGAGTTATTAGGAAAATACTAGCTGTAGCCCTAATAGTTTGACTTATCATTTCTTGGATACTAGCCAGCTGAGCTGGTATGCCTAGATATTGTCGCCACAATTCAGGATTTAGAAACAAATTAATCACAAAAGGTGCGATTAGTATACTTAAAATAACTGAACATGTAATAATTATGGCTGGTTTCAAGTTTTCAAAAGATTTTTGAATGCGGCTAAGTTGCCATATGCTGGCTATAATTATAAAAAATAAAATTCCAGGAACATATAGACTTAACCCAATTATGGTGACTGCTAGAATCCAGGCAATTTCTTGATTCTTATTAAATCTAAGGATATAACCTGCAGCTACAACCATAAGTAGAGATAGTAGCATAACGTTTGGAGTGGCTAACCTACTAACACTAAGTAGTAATGTTGATGTAACAAACATTGCGCTTGTTATATAAACAGTTTTAGTGCTGTATAAATTTCTGACCAATAAGTAAAATATTAATACAGTTAATATGCCCATTATTACACCGGTTAACCTAAGACCTACAGTGTTGTTTGCTATTTTTGTTAATACAAAAACCGATGTATTGTATGGAAGATTTGTGCCAGTTTCGAAAACTTGGGTTAGAGAGCGAGTACTTGAGTGGGTATCTAATTCTGGTTGAGAAACACCTGGAACTAATGAGTTTATTCTATACAAAAAGAGGGACAAAATTAGTAATATACCAATAACAGCAACTAGTAATGGGCTCCCCATGGCCAATAAAGTATTCCAGGCTTTTCTCATTTTCAAATTCAATTATAACACTAATACTTACGTGTTGAATGGTTGGCTGCGTTTATTATCAAGGCTCCTGAACCGCTGTTTTTCTCGGTCAAAGTATAGGTCTACATCGTCTGTTGGACCATTACGATGTTTTTTGATTAATATTCTTGCTATATTCTTATTTTCGGTTTCAGGATTGTAGTAGTCTTCTCTATAAATAAAGGCAACAACATCAGCATCTTGCTCTATCGAGCCCGATTCACGTAGATCTGCAAGCTGAGGAATTTGAGGATTTCTACTTTCAACCGATCGACTTAATTGACTAAGCGCCAGTACTGGAACATTTAATTCACGGGCGATACCTTTGAGTCCGCGTGATATTTCTGATATTTCTTGCACCCTGTTTCCATCACCACCAAATCTGGAACCACCACTCATAAGCTGTAAGTAGTCAATAACAATTAGACCGAGAGGCTGTCTGTGGGCCTCTCTGCGGGCTTTTGTACGCATATCACTAATAGTTATTCCAGGGCTATCGTCTATAAGTATTTGGGTTTCTGATAAAGTTCCCATAGCATGTCCTATTTTTTCAAAGTCGTCATCGCTTAGATTGCCGGTTCTTAGGTTCCAAGAGTTTACTCCAGCTTCTGCTGCAAGCATTCTATCAACTAACTGTTCTTTGCTCATTTCTAGGCTAAATATCAAAACTGGCATATTAGCTTGTGCGGCAACGTTATGGGCTAAATTCAATGCGAAGGCTGTTTTACCCATCGATGGTCTTGCGGCCAGAACTATAAGGTCAGATTTTTGTAGTCCGGCTAGGACATTGTCTAGATCTTTATAGCCCGTTGGGACGCCTCTTAATTTACCCTTGTCTTTATGGAGCTCGTCTAGACGGTCAAAGCTCGAACTCAAGATTAGTTCAATACTAGATATATCTTGTTTAATATGTTGCTGTGAAACTTCAAATAATTTTGTTTCTGCATTTTCGATTAGTTCCTGTAAACTTTGAGCTTCGTCAAATCCTAAGTCGGCAATTGATTGGCTAGCTTTTATTAATCTGCGTCGCATTGCTTTTTGAGAAACTATCTCTGCGTATCTATCAGCATGTGCTGCGGTTGGTACGAAATTAGTAAGTTCAGTCAAGAAGCCGGCACCACCAACCATTTCAAGCATTCCAGTGCTTTTTAGTTGGTCTGAAAGTGTTAATACATCAATTGGACTATGCTTTTCATAAAGCTGTAGAGTGGCTTCGTATACTCGTGCATGTCTTTCATCGTAGAAATCAAGTGGTCTAACTATATCTGCAACTTTTACAATTGCATCAGAATCTATTAGTATCGCACCTAGCAAACTCGCTTCAGCTTCTACATTGTTGGGGGGGACAAACACTTGTTTTGAATTGTTGTCCATTAGTTTTCTAAGACCTCTCCACCGCCAAATATATTTGTAATATTTGAGAGTTCAGTATTATTAGTAGCAACCGGATCTTCTTCAATAATTGCTTCTTTTTCAGTAATTACAATGTTTTTATCCACTTCAGTTTTTATACTATAAGAAACTCCTGTAATTTCTTTAATTGCGTCACGTATTTTCGTTTTAGTTGTTGCGTCATCTATTTTCTTTTTATGGAATCCAAACTTAAACCTTAGAACTAATTCCATATCATTAATTTCTGGATTGGCCATTCTTAGTACACCATAAAGTGTGTTATTAAATTCTTTTATCCTGAGCAGTAGTTCACCCCACCATTCTAAGGAATTATTTTGATAATTGGGTTTAGAAACTGTAGTTATAGGTTTTTGTACTTCAATTTTCACTGTTTTATCTTTTACTTCTGTAGGAACTATTTCATTATTAATTTTAGTCGTATTAACTAAATTACTGTTGGCCTGGGCTTTTAATAGTGTTATTTCAAGCTGACCACTTGGTTCCGGGCTGGATTGAACACTTAATAAGTTTTCAAGTAATTCAATATATGTGCTTTTATCTTGATCATTCATTAAAGCTGTTCTTAGTAATAAAGCTAACTGTTTGGCTATTTGAGCCGGACTAATACCGTCAACAATAACATTGTTTAACTGTTTCATGAGTCCAGAAGCTGTGCCGTTATTAATTTCTTCGAGAATATTTAATATTTGATCATTTGATGCAATTCCTAATAAATTTTCTGCATCACTTACGTTTATATTTTTCTTACTATTCCCTACTTGATCCAGTAGATTTATGCTGTCTCGAAAACTACCTAAACTATGAGCTACGATTAGATTAAGCGCTTCGCCGTCAATTGTCATGCCTTCTTTTTCTGCTATATCACGTAAGTGTAAAATAGCTTGATCGTTGTCGATGGGCTTAAATGTAAACCTCTGTGTACGGCTAATAATTGTTTCTGGAAGTTTGTTTATTTCGGTAGTAGCTAAAATAAATATTACATGTTCAGGTGGTTCCTCAAGAGTTTTTAGAAGCGCATTAAATGCTTCTTTTGTTAACATATGAACTTCATCAATTATATATATTTTATATTTTGAGCTAGTTGGTGCAATGAGTACCTTATCCCTTAGATCACGAATTTCATCTATACGCCTATTACTTGCAGCGTCAATTTCGATGATATCTATATTTAGAGATTCATCTTCGTACGGTAAGTTGTTGATTTTATGGGCAAGTATCCTGGCAACTGATGTTTTGCCAACTCCTTTAGGCCCAGTAAATAAGTATGCGTGACTAACCTTGCCAGTTTTTATGGCATTTTCGAGTGTGTGGGTTATGTGATCTTGCCCTACGATTTCAGATAACTTTTTAGACCGGTATTTCCGGTACAGCGCTTGTCCCAAAACTTAACTCCTTGTCAGGGATTATTATAGATTGTTTCATAAACTATAACCACCCCTGTTGTTCATAACAAGGGTATAAGATGTTTATAATTATAAAATTAAAGCGCTGCTTCTAGTGCGGCCCACTCGGCAACACCATCTTCTGGTACGTTTACGCTAACTTGGTCTCCGGGCTTTGCTTTAAAGTAGGTAACAGATGCTAAAAGCACTCTATAATCTTTGCCTTCAAATGCAACGATGTAGTGACCGTCTTTTTGAGTAAGTGTACCAACAACTTGTTTCCTAGGAATAGGACCTATTTGCTTGTATAAAAATGCACCATCTTCGGCTATTGTTAGTTTTAGTATGTCACCTTGAACTAATTTAGACTTACTAGCGTAATTGGCCGGTACTGGGTACATCTTGGCATCGCTACCAACCATATTTTGACCATCGAAAACACCTTCAACTATTTTACCAACCTGTTCATCGGCTGAATGTGAAGCTATAACAGCTTCATCGCCTACTAAACTAATAAGCAACTCTTTGGCTGCCGCTAAGTTAGTCTCTGCTTCTTGTATTAATGATTTAAGCCGTTTTACTTGCTTTTCTGGTAAATCTGCCATTGTTTTCTCTTTATTTCCCCATAACTTCTGTTTCTGTCTCTCACTTACCAACACCGTAGCACAGTAAGTCAAGTCAGTCAAAGGTATATGGTTAATTCTGTGGATAAAGTAACCAATTTAATTTGAGTCAACATAACTTTACCTAAAAAACCCGTGAAGGCATATTTGTCACCTTCACGGGTTTATAATTTCTTGCTAATCTAAAAAATTTAGACTAGTTCTACTGTAGCGCCTGCTTCTTCAAGCACTTTTTTGGCGTTTTCAGCATCTTCTTTTTTGGCAGCATCTAGAACGTTTTTGGGAACACCATCAACAATTGCTTTTGCTTCGCCAAGTCCAAGACCTGTAATATCCTTAACAGCTTTGATAACTGCTACTTTTTGGGCACCAGCATCTTTAAGCACTACATCATATTCGCTTTTAGCGTCTTCAGCAGGTGCTGCGTCTCCAGCAGCAGGACCAGCAACAGCAACTGCAGCAGCAGCTGGCTCGATGCCGTATTCGTCCTTAAGTATTGTTTTGAGCTCGTTTACTTCTAATACTGTTAGTTTTGTAAGTTCTTCAGCTAATTTCTTTACGTCAGCCATAATTTTCTACCTTTCGTTAATTTATGCAGTTGCTTTTGCTTCTATGCCATCAAGTAGTGCGTGCAAATTGCCTGATAGGGCATTTGTAACGTCATGAACTGGTGAAAGTAGGGTTGCAACAACCTGTGCAATCAACTCATTCTTACTTGGTAGGCCTGCTAGGGCTTTTACGTCTTCGGCACTCATAAAGTTACCATCTGATGTAATAGCACCAACAAATTTAATATTTGGGTTAGTTTTAGCAAATTTATCAAGTACTTGCGCAGGAGCAACTTCGTCCTTGTCATTGAATGCGTACAATAATTGGCCGGTAAGGGCTGACATATCTACATTTTTTAAGGTTTCGTTGTTTTCTAAAGCTTTTATGACTAGGCGGTTTTTTATAACACTAACCTTTGTGCCATTACTCTTAGCTTCCTTGCGTAAGGCTTGAATTGCCTTGACGGTAGTCCCTTGGTATCCAGCCACTACTGTTAATTTTGAGTCAACAAGTAATTGAGAGATCTCAGAAACTACTTCATTTTTCTTGTCTTTTGTTAAAGCCATGAATAAAATCCTTTTATACTAACTTTTATTTAGTTAACTTGTTCGACCTAATTTAGTTAACTTTGATTACAGACGAAAAACGTCTTCGTATTACTACAAAGACGTTATATGAATAACAATTAATGTTTTTCACCTCGGTAGCATTCTTAAATTCATTTGTTTAGGATGAATCGCTACTATCTTTGGTAATCAGATATTATTATACTTTATATTGTAGTTGTTGTAAATAATTTAAGAAACCTACAGCTATATATAAATGATAAACATTAGCAGTCTAAGATTTCAGTTGCACCTCTAACTAATAATGTTCCAGAAAGTATGCCAATTTTCTCCGCTTCTCTTTGATCAGTTGTTCTGCCATCATACGAATCAACTCCTAAAATCTCAGCTCTTATTCTTTCTGATTCCTCATCATTCAATGGACATAATTCAGTGCGTACTTTATTTTCTATAGCAAATTTTTCCATATTAATCCCCGAATGGTATTTCTGGCTCTTCACCTTGTTCGGTTATTGATACATGCTCTTTGGTAGTTATTTCTCCGGTTGGTATAGAAACTTTTTGCTGCTGCTGTTGCTGTAAGAGTGGCCTCATGTAAAGCCTGTGTTCATAGTGTTGCTCAGTAAGATGTTGTGGTCTGTATTGTTTTTCCATATTGTTCTCGCTTAAGTGATTAAAAAATAAAAAAAGCTTCCTGGTGAAGCCTTGATGGTTGGTTAATGGTCTTGTTAGCTAATTCATTTGGCTTCACCGCGCGCAACAAGACCTAGGTTGTTAATCACTAGTGACAGTGTGGTCATGTTGTTTGCGAATATGTGTGCCATTAACTCAATAATACACACAAATTCTATGAACTCAAAATAAATTGTTGACAACGTAAATAGTTGAGAGTACACTCCACACCGTTATGACACATACCAGTTCACTACATCAAGCAATGCCAGCAAAGCGTACGTTTTGCTATTTTAATATTGCCCAAATTAGTGCTGGAAAAGTTTCGTAAATATAAATAATATTTGAACCGCGCAACCGACTCCAGCACAATGGAGTCGGTTTTTTTTAAGGTCAAAAGGAGTAATATGACAGTCCTAGAAGCAGAACAGGTCGAGCCCAGGATAGAATTGCCTGCCGGAATAGAGATAAATAGTGAAGTTGTAAGCGACTTAGGAACTATTACTCTTCTTGCGGGCAATGTTTTAATTGTAAAAATTGATCCAGAAATTATAAATACCTATCAAAAGCATTCTGCTGAAGGTGTGGCATTATCTGGTTTACTATTTAATCTAAGGGAAAAATTAAGTAAAGAGCATCAACTGATTTTTAGTACTGTACCTGGTGAACCATCCAAGATTGGAATATGGGTAGGTTTAGATGACGGAGACAATTAACTAATTTGATTCAATTTGAATTGAGTGTAGCGCTCAGCTGCCAGTCTAGACAGTTCTTGGTCTTCGCCTTTATTAACAAACTTCATAGCGGTTGCAAGTAGTGGGTGTACTTCCGATAGCTTATCGTGCATTTCCTTAACAAGTTTTCTATAGCCAGGATGACCTTGTGGTGATGTTCTAAGTTCGTGCAAATGGAAAGCTTCGCGTGCGTTATATGTTATCTTCCAGCGCATACGATGACCTAGGAGAGTTGCATACTGCGCTTCTAATTCATAGTTCTTACTTTGTAGTAGGCTAAATAATTCTGCGGCCATATCAAAACATGATTCATAATCATCAGCTAGACCAGCCTGCTCTATTAGACTAGGCATATCAAATCCATATCTTGGAGTAAGTTGTTGCCATTCTAAACTATCAACCATTCTGTGTCTTTGTAGGTCTCTAAATATTCCATAATCACAAATAAGATCGTAAGAATAGTGGGCTATTTCTAATGCTCTGCCCGGTTTATGTCTTCTGTTTAGCCTTTCTCCAATATATGTATCAAAAGTTTCCAGTTTTTGTTCATAGCTCCAGTTTGCAACTTCTTTATGTAGGTCTTTTAAACTCATATTACTGTGTTCGTAAAGCATGTGAGGTAGTAGATCCAGTTCGTTCCTGGGCCAATAATCAACTAGCTGAACGTCTTCATCTAATGATCCTGAATTGTTTGGAAGGAGTTTATCGTTAATATTTCGCATAGCACTATGCGTACTTGCCTTATAGGCAATGTTTGCCCCTCCCCTATCTGGCTTATCAGCTCTTTCTAGGAATGTGGGCATCGTTTTACGTGCTTCTATTAGCATAGCTTCTCCGGTAGTTTTGGCTTCAGGCAGGTCGTCGGAAAGCAAATGCATAATTAAACTTTCTAATGCTTGTCCTGAGGCAAATATTCCAACAGTTGATTTTGTGGCAACCGGTAAAACGGCCCTAACCGCATCACATGCTTGAGCTCTTGATGCTCCCTGGAATGCTACATCCCTTTCACTTTCTGGTACATTACTGTGTTCACGCACATAAGAAGTTAGGACATGTACCATTTCTGAATATTTATCAAAAATAGCATCCATAGTTTCAATATATTTTGATTTTACTTCTTCTGATAATTGTTCGGGCACAAAATAACGGTACATTCCATTATTATCTTTTTGATCAAAATATATATAGCGAGTTGATTGCTCTAGGTAAGATGCAAGTCGACCCCACTCCAATTTTTTGGTTAATAGATTACTGGCATTTTCTACAACTAAATGTTGTCCAACTAGTTGTTGAACAGAATCGTCACCGTAAGCTGTTATTACGCGGTGTAAAAGTTTCTCATCTTTGCCCTTTGCTCCTGCAAATTCATCTAGAATTGTAATGCGCATATCATCACCGCGACGACTTAGTCGGGCCATTGCTGCTGCAACTGTAGTTGCGGATAGCTTATCTGTAAATGCATAAACATCGCCATCGACATTTGTGACTGCTGATTCAAGTAACTCCCGACCTTCTGTAGTGATTATAAAGTTGCCATTTTTATTTTTCTTCACAAACAACGGATCATTATCTAGTTTATTTGGAGCAACTATTTCTTCTTGTTTTTGTTTAATAACTTCTTGAATAGGTGTAGCTGGTTTTGTATGTACGCTCAGTGGTGGTGCTGTTTCTGATACCGTTTTAGCTTTACTGATGTTTCCATGTAGTGCATTCCAGATACTTACTGAAATCTCATCAATTTCATTAGATGCGTTAATTACTTGATAATCTCTTTGTTTTGCCTCCCAAAGATAGCCAGCTCGGACTCTTTCTAAAAATGCTTCATCTAAATTATCAAATCGTTCACCTGCCCCTCGTTTTTCCGCTCGGTCTCGCAGCGTAGCAACAGGTGCGTCAAGGATTATAGTCATATCTGGTTCCATATCACCTACTGCAAAATCAATTATTTTTGTGATTGTTTCGTAATCTGGGACATCACCACGACCATAATACTGAATAGCTAGAGTGCTAAGGTAGTTTCTGTCACATAAACATATGACTCCTTGTTCACGAGCCTTTCTAATAACCTCAAGTGACTGGCTACGAGCTGCGTTGTACAGTAATGCTTCTGTACGAGTGTTCATAGGATATTGAGGGTCCTGAGTCAGCATACGAAGCGTACGAGCGGTAATGTCGCTTTGGCTGTCTGGCTCCCTGAATAGTCTAACTGGGTATCCTTGCTCGCGTAGGCGTTCAGCAAGTAATTCGAGCTGCGTAGTTTTGCCGGAGCCTTGAGGACCTTCCAGTACAATATAGCGGCCACTATTCATAGCTTAGCCCTTGTATGGTTTCTGGAAGTTTACGATTATCCTTGTATGCTTTTGGAAGCATCTGTGAAGGGTCCCAGGTTGAAATTATAGTTTTAAACTCTGTACCTAATTGATATTTGCCGCTAAATCCGTTGTCTCTACCTTTTCCATAGTCACCATCAACTTCACCTGTTTCGTGGAAAATTATTTGAGCTATTCGTTCACCAACGGGCAGCAAAATTGTTTCTCTTTGATTAAGATTATAAATTTCTAAAGTTAAACGGTTAATATAGCCCGGATCTATCCAGCCAGCATCGAAACAAACAGCTACACCATTCCTACCCCAGCTTGAACGGCTTTTAACTTCTGCAGCACCTGGTGGTTTGATTCCAAAAAACTCATGAGTATGAGCTAAGATACGCTCACCAGGCTTAATGGCTATGACCGGGTGGTCTTCGGGTATGTGATTCTGTAGATTCACGCCGTTTAGTTTGCACCATACCTTGTGAGGCATAGCTTTATAGGGGCCATCAAAATATCTTTCTACATCTTCTCTGTCAAATGGATTATATATATTTCTCTCGTTTGTGCGTTCTACTCTGTAAAAATGATAACCCAAAGTAACATCTAGCGAAGCCTGACTCACATGCTTGTCATCGAAAGGTAAACACAGGATATGACCATCCTTTATAGCTGCCCTAATCTGCGTATTACTAAATACTCCCAAAATGTCCCCTTTGTTTCATTTAGTATACGGTCCATTGTTTTGCCATACAAGCACATACATGTTGTACTTTTTATATAAGGTTAGATATAAAATTTAAAAAAATACTCTGCCTAGATATTATCTGGCAGAGTATTTTTATTTAGTCCGTAAAACTTTAAAAGATTATTTAAAGTTCGCTTATAGCAACTTTGATACCAGGGCCCATTGAGGTGCTGATAGTGATGTTCTTAACGTAAACACCTTTAATTGTGCTGGGTTTGTTTCCTTTTACAGAAACGAACACTGCTTGGGCGTTTTCTAATAGTTTGTCAGCCCCGAAAGATACCTTACCTATTCCAAGGTGTACAATTCCAGTAGAGTCAACTCTATACTCAACCTTACCAGCTTTAGATGCTGTAACGGCTTTAACGACATCAGTTGTAACTGTTCCGCTCTTAGGGTTAGGCATAAGACCTTTTGGTCCTAAAACTCTAGCATATTTACCAAGTTTCGCCATAAGTGCTGGAGTAGCAACAAGAACATCAAAGTTAATTATTCCTTTTTCTATTTCTTTCAATAGTTCTTCGTTTCCTGCTATGTCTGCACCAGCCTTTTTAGCGGCTGCTGCGTCGTCAGCTTCTGCAAGTACTGCTACACGAACACTTTTACCCGTACCATTTGGCAGCACTAGGTTATCGCGTACGTTTTGGTCTGCTTGTCGTGGGTCAACATTGAGGTTAATGTGAACTTCTACAGTTGAGTCAAATTTCGTAGTGCTTGTTTTGGTAGCAAGTACTAGGGCATCAGACAAACTATAAGCTGTGTCTTTATCAACTAATTTTGAGGCTTCGCGCATCTTCTTTCCTGAACGTTCTAATCTTGAACGTGTAGGAGCTTTGGTGACAGTTTTAACATCAATTGCTTCAGCTTCTTTTTTTGAAACTTTGCGTTCTTCTTTAGCAATTTTTTCTTCAGTTTCGTTTATCGCTTTAGCACTACGTTTTCCAGCTTTTGCTATTGTTTTGGTATCAGCAGTTACGGTTTCAATTGAAACAACTGTTTCTTCAGCTGGAACAGTAACTTCATCAATTTTTTTAGTTTTTGAAGTAGTTGATTTTTTCTTGGCTTCTGCCATAGTGTTATCCTTTCGTGGTGCTAACGTTTACTATGATGTAAACTCCCACAAATTAATATTGTTATAAACTTAATTATAACAGATGTACGTTATAAAATCTATAGTACTTAAGATTCGTCGCAATCTTTACTGCCCGCATACTGGACACGAACATCTTTAGTATAAAGATCGCCGTGGAAGGTTGCTGATCCGTAACTATAAGTTTCGCCACCGACAGTATAGTCCCATTCTACGTTTGATAGATGAAGCATGTTGGCTGCTAGCGTGCTTCCGCGGTGAGCTCTTTCTATCAAACTAGCTTCAATTTCCTCAGGAAGTTTGCCTTCCATGTGCGCTTTTTTCCAAGCAGAGCTTAATTCACTTGTCATTTCACCAGGCAGTGTAATGTCTCTAGACTGTCCTGCGTAATTCTCTCCGAAACCGGTATTACTTTTGCTCATGATTATTTTCCGTCGTCTATATTGTCGATATTTAATTTTAGATGAGCGAGTACTATATCTGCTCCAAGAAAGTCCCCGTCAGCACGAAGTCTGTTTGCAGTACTGATAGTTGAATCATAAATATGCTTGGGTAATTGCGCTTTAACACCCTTTGGAAGATCGACATGCGTTTCATTTGAAGCTCTTATACCTTCTGCCCATACTAAAGCTTCAGTAGCCTGATCATTGTGATCTGAAATTTTAAAATCTGTGCCCTCGGTATTTGGGTTGAATGGTTTATGTTCTGACATATTGGATAGTAATGTACTGCCCCTGGTTCTAGTTGTAAAGCAATAAGCTTGGATAACAGATTAAAAAAAGCCCTCTCATATAGTGAAAGGGCTTTATATTAATTAAAGAATAATTAAGCTTCGATTTCTACGCCCATTGACCTTGCAGTACCTGCAACCATCTTTTTTACAGCATCAATATCTTCTGCATTCATATCTTCCATTTTTGCCTGAGCAATTTCTGTTAGTTGAGAGTCAGATAATTTTTTGCTAATTTTCTCTTTGTTAGGAACGCCAGAACCTTTTTGTATACCCAGAGCTTTTCTAATTAAATCGTCAGTTGGAGTACCAACAAAACGCCATACCATTGTTTTGTCGTCAAATATTGTGATGTGAACAGTTAAGTCCTGCCCCATTTTATCCTTGGTGGCGTCGTTGAATGGTTGGATAAAATCCATCATGTTTACACCGTACTGTCCAAGTGTACTTCCTACGGGTGGCGCGGCTGAGGCTTGTCCGCCCTTAATCTTCATTTTCAAATTTGCACGAATTTTTTTAGCATTTGCCATAATATTTCCTTGATAATTGTTAGCTATTAGAAGCTGCTAACGTTGTGCGTAACTGATTGATTTTAACATAATGTAAGGATATAGTCCAGGCCTTTATGCCTGCCTAGTTTCTGGACCTGAGCTAGCAATGTGGTGAGGCAGGTCGCTAAAATATATTAAGTTTTGCATTATAGCCTTATCCACTACAAGGGCTGCGGTCCTGAATGCTTTTAGCGCGGCTAGTGACTGCTCTTTAACACAGTCAAATTCAGAATCATCTACGCATGACATGACTTCCGCTAAATGATCAAGAATAAACTCATTCATTGCACTTAGTACTGGATTAACTGCATGAACTACATTTTCGGCAGGAGATCCTGGTAGTACGTCTCCATCTGTTTCTAACGCTTCAATATTATTTTTTGACACTAAATTACCCTCGTTTTGTACAAGTTTATTTAGAATTTTGCGTTTAGTCAAAGTAAAAAATAAAACATTTATTTTTATTTCTTTAGATTAACTAACTAAACTTTTTTAACTTGTAAGCTATCGAGTTCGATAGGTGTTTCGCGGCCAAACATATTAACTAGGACTTTAAGTTTGCCCTTTTGCAGGTCTATTTCATTAATAGCGCCATCGAAGCCCTTGAAGGGACCATCTGTTATATTAACAACGTCACCGATGTCGTAATCAATTTTGTGTTTAGGTTCATCGCGGCCCATGCGTTTCATTATTTTTTCGATTTCTTCGGTTTCGACTTGTGTTGGTTCAGTTCCAGTTCCTACAAAACCAGTAACAGATGGAGTATTACGAACGATATACCAAGCATCTTCGGATAATTTCATTTGTACGAGTACATAACCCTGGAAAATACGCTTTTCGACAACTTTACGTTTGCCATTTTTAATTTCTATCATTTTTTCTTTTGGTACTAGTACTTGATAGATCTTATCTTTCATATCAAGCGCATCTGCTCTTTGACGAATAGATTCGGCTACCTTTTCTTCGTAGCCAGAGTATGTGTGGATTGCGTACCACTGCTTAGTTGTATCGTATCGTTTACTCATCATTGCTCCTTAGGCTCTAAATATTATGCGTCTAATTATTGAATCTAGTACTTGGTCTACCCCTGCAGCAACAAGACCGAAGACTGCTGCAAAAATTAACACTGCAAAAGTTAACTTAATTGTTTCTTTTCTTGTTGGCCAAGTTACTTGCTTGACTTCTCTGTATGAATTTCGGAAATACTTAAACCAGAAGATGTTTTTTAGGTATCTGCCAACCGCTCTAAAGGGTCTGGTACGAAAAGGAGCAGTTATAAATCTTGCAGGCTTTTTGAATGGACTTGTAACTTTCTTAACAACTCTACGAACTGGTCGTTTTGGTTGTTTGCTGGCTTTTGCTTCAGCCTTCGCAGTAGATTTTTCAGTACGTTGACGTACTGTTTCGGTTTTCCTAATTCTTGGTTTTTTATCTGCCACCTGGCTATTTTCCTTCCTCTTGATATTTCTAAATCAAAAAGCTCAAATTAAAAAAGCTTACTACTAGAGTAAGCCGTACAAAGTCAATATACTTGTTTTTGAATATATAGTCAATATTTCCTAATTAATATATTAATTATTATATTATGAAAAGTTAAGTGTTATTATGTGTTTATGCTTGACACTCCAGTTATTACAGCTATTTATGCTGGATTATTGGGAGTGATATTTGAACTGTTAGGACTTTTGTTTAAAAAAGGACTATACAGAAAAATACTTTATTTAATCTCTCTATTGCTCACTTCTTTTAGCGCTACAGTACTTCTAATTGAATATTTTAATATATTTTCTATTTTCTTATTTTACATTGCCTGTTTCAGAGTTTTTAACTTTTCCAGAATTATTTTTGACCGGATGGAAAAAAACAGAAGTTATCATGTTACTAGGCGTACGAGCTTAATGCTTATACCAATGCAACTCGTTAGTATTGGGTTTTTGTACTTAAGCGTAGTTAATAATATCGCTATAGACTCATTATTGTTTACGCTTGTTTTTATAGTTTTTTTTGTAAATATTGTTATTTTAATTTCCCTTAAAAGAAACCTATATAAAACAAGTATTAAACATAGCGAAGCTAGCGCTAATCATCATCTACCGACAGTAAGTATTTGTATACCAGCAAGAAACGAAACGCTTGATTTAACATCTTGTTTGGAATCGATACTGGCAATTGATTACCCGAAGCTAGAAATCATTGTTTTAGATGATTGCTCCCATAAACAGACTTCTGACATTATCAAAGGTTTTGCCAAGAAAGGAGTTAGATTTATTAAAGGTGGCCCAATAATGAAAGGCTGGCTTGCTAAAAATCAAGCCTATCAAACGCTTGCAGAAGCCGCTAGCAGTGATTTTTTGTTTTATTGCGGCGTCGATGTGCGGATGGATAAGTATAGTGTTACGACACTTGTTAATACGATGCTTTACAGAAACAAATCAATGATTTCAATTTTACCTAGGACTAAAATAGAAAATACAACTCATAGCTTACTGCAACCAATTCGCTATTGGTGGGAACTAGCTCTTCCAAGAAGGTCATTCAACCGGCCACCAGCCCTTAGTACGGCATGGATGATTAAGCGAGATGTATTATTAAAAATCGGTGGTTTTAAGGCTGTAAATAATACTGTAGTGCCCGAAAGTTATTTAGCAAAAGAGCTGTCAAAGACTAATCAGTATAGTTTCATCAGATCAAATTCCGAGCTAGAAGTAATTACTGCTAAAACGTACTCTGATCAGAAAGACACATTCATTAGGCTTCGTTATCCTCAACTAAGAAAAAGACCAGAATCGGTACTTGTTTTAAGTCTTTCAGAAATTGCGGTTCTATTTGTTCCCCTGTTTTCACTTGCTTACGGTCTTTTATTTGGGCATTATATTCTTTGGTCACTAGCACTTATAAACTGTATAGTTTTATATTTTGTACATTATAGAATCTTAAAAGTATGGCTAGTTGGAAACAGTTTTTATTCTTTTGTAGCATTTCCAATTTCTGTTTTAGTTGAAATATGGTTATTACACTTGTCTATGTGGAAGTACGAGTTTGGTGTTGTTGAATGGAAGCAGCGCAATATCTGCATTCCAGTAATGCAAGTAATTCCTCGTCTTCCTAAAATATAGAATTATTTTACTGCTTCAGCTACAGGCTGTACTTTTGATGGTTCTCGGCTAGGTATAAATATATTAAATGTTGAACCAACATCAATTGTGCTTTCTAAACTAATAGTTGCCCCAATAAGTTTAGCCAGTTTGCGCGTTACATAAAGTCCCAGTCCAGTACCAGAGCTTTTGCGGGTTCTATAGTCTTCGGATCTGAAAAATTTATGAAATATCTGTTCTTGGTCGCTTTTGCTCATTCCTATTCCTGTATCAATAACCTTAAACATTACTCCACCCTTTTCAGGACTTGCATTAATTGTTATGGACCCACGTTCTGTGTACTTGATTGCGTTTGTTATAAAATTCTGCAATATTTCACGAACGTATAACGTGCTCGAATAGAGTAACTCAAGCTTGGGATCACACTCTATAATAAGTTGTAGATTTTTCTTTTCGGCACTCGGGCGATAGTTGTCACCAATGGTATTCATTAGCTGGGCTACATTTATCGACACAAAATTAACATCGAGTGTGCCGTTCTCGGCACGTGATAATGTTGATAAATCGTTTATTAAACTTGCAAGAAACAGAATTTGATCTCTTGCTTGATTAACAGTGTTTTTAACAGTTTCTATCTGTGCGCCTTTATCGATTGCAAGCAATGCATTACTAACATTCCCTTCAGCAATCGTTACGGGAGTTCTAAGTTCATGACTTACAACACTAACAAATTCGTCACGCTCTTCTTCTAGACTTTTTTCATGAGTAATATCCCTAACCAAAATAACAAAGCCATCCTTGTCATCAGAGCCATAACTGGGTTTTACGGGTGCAATACTTAGATAAATATTAATTAAACTATCATCAGTGTAGCGAATACGATAGTCTCTTGAAATAATTTGAGTACTGCAGGTTGAAACCAACCGCGTACTATCGATTGGCTGTTCGCTGCCGTCCAGAATCTTTAGTATGTTGCCGATATATTGACCTTCAATACCGTTGTTGCTATCCAATAAATTAAGTGCCGCACCATTATATAGCATAATTTTGCCAAAACGATCCGTGGCAATTACACCGTCGGCCATACTGTTTATAAGAGCACGGAGTTGACCGTGTTCCAAATTAATAACCTCTTGATCACTCAAGACAGGTATACTTTGTTCATCCATATAAGATAATTATACCTTAATAATGCTTGTGCTAATAAATATTATTATTCTTGTGGGGCGATAACTGTTTGATGCAATTTTAATTCTTTGCGTATTTTTTTAGCATTAGGTAATACTTCTTCAAATCGATTCCAGAATTTTTCTGAATGATCCAGATGCTGTGTATGTACTAATTCGTGCAAAATAACGTAATCAATCAAATGCCACGGTAGTTGCATTAGAAAAAGGTTTAGTGTGATTAATTTTGTAGAACTGCAGCTGCCCCATCTAGAACTTAATCTTTTAGTATTCAATGATGCATAAGTAAAATCATGCTTTTTAGCTAAGAATTCTAGCCTATCTGGAAGGAGTCTATCAGATTGCTTTTTTAAAGCTTTTAATGCTCCTCTTTGTGCAACGGCTTGAACGCCGGGGTTTGAAAATGAATCAATCGACGAATAAGTTACGTTAATTTGTGTATCGGTTGTTCTGACGGTTGTCTTTTGAATATTATTTTTTGCTATAAAGTGTAGTCGATGCGACCTACCAATTCTATCGTTTTCTTTAAGTATTATTTGACGCACTGGCTGATGCTCTGTAACCCAGTTTTGTCTAGTTTTAACAAATTCTACACCTGCCTGATAAGGTACCCAATAAGGCATGGTTACCCTAAGGCTACCGTCACGGGCAAAACTCATTCTTATATTGCTATTACCCCGTCTTTTATATAGCAGCACCTCACCTACTCCAGGTATATCGACACTTTTTTGGCTCATAATTTAGCTTAACGAAGTACAATATTGCGACGATGATTGCGTTCGTCTTTTGGTTGTACTGGAGGAACAAGGTTTACAAGTTCGGGCTTAATCATTTTTGAAGAAACAGCTGAAGTTTTAACAACATCCATATCTGCAAGTTTCTTGAGCGTAGAGCTCAATTGTCCAGTAAAAGTGTGTTTGCCGCTAACTACTACAAAATCTTCCGTAGGTTCTGGGTGTTGCATATAGCTAGCAAGTTGTTTAAAGGCTTCTACATCGTATCCAACTGCGTATCTATCATCATGCTTGCGACGGTCTCGCTTGTTATTTCGTACGTATGCAGTATCTGCATCTACCTGGAACCAAACAACAATTGTTGCCGCCTTGTGCTTGCGTGCTAGTTCTCTTAATGCGCGCCTTTGGCTGGTGCGTAGAGCATTCATATCGTAAATAACACTTATTCCAGCATTCAAGAATTCACCGGTCATATATTCCATAATTCTATTTAGGGCAAAGTTTTCTTGTTTGGTAAATTTGGGTTGTTCAAAAAGTTCATGGCGTATTCTGTCTTGTTCTAAGTGTGCAGCTGCAAATACTTCATTAAACTGACGCGCAAAATAAGTTTTACCGGCTCCAGGAAAGCCATATAGAAGTATCAGAACCGGCTGGTTTGACTGTATTTTTACCATATTACATACATTTTATATCACCTACCATAAAATAAGAAATACCAAACAGTAAATAGATGACAAATTAACAGATATGAGGTATCATTGACCCTGATTTATAATGTATAAATTGACCATATATTTTAGGGGTATAGTACAACGGTTAGTATAAAGGTCTCCAAAACCTTAGATCGTGGTTCGATTCCACGTACCCCTGCCAAGTATAATAACTTTTATTCTAAATGTCGTTTACAATTACACTTCTTATGCTTTGAGTTTAATACCTAGATATATACAATTTTTTTATGAGCAATAGTAACGAAGAACTCAACGAATTAGCAATTGAAGCCCATGATAGGTTAATTATTCTAGGAAATATTGCTGTTTCTTTTGCACAAGTAGAAAGATTGACAGTTTATTCTAAAGGAAATTTTGAAAATGATTCAGAGCATAGTTTTCATCTTGCGTTATCAGCTACGGAACTAGCCGCATCGTATTATCCAGAACTAGATACAGGCTTAGTTTCACAATTCTGCTTAGTTCATGATTTGCCTGAAATATATGCAGGAGATGTACCTTCTTATGATTTGTCTGATGAAGAGCGTAGAAGTAAAGAAAAAGCCGAAGCTATTGCAACAGAGAGGTTGCTATCAGAATTACCACCACATATTGCTGATTTACTAAGTAGATATGAGAAACAAGAAGAACCTGAAGCTCGATTTGTAAGGCTAGTAGATAAATTGATGCCGGCAGTTATACATGCTATTGCCAGTAAAGACAACAGAGAGATATTTCTACAGAAATACGGAATTAAAACAATTGAAGAACTTGAAGAACGTAGTGTCCGTAGAACAAACGAATTAATAGAAATGTTCCCGGAGTTTGATTTAATTCATATGATTAGAATTCTTACTTCATCAACAGCTCGACGCAATTTGTTTGATGATTAAGTATAATAATGTGCTAGAAGTACAAAGTTAGCATAAAGGTCTCCAAAACCTTAGATCGTGGTTCGATTCCACGTACCCCTGCCAAACTAATTTATCATTGTTTTTCTGCCAAAAGTACTGCATCTGAATAACCAGATGGATAAGTAAGAGGCAATGTGCCACTAGCTTGAAATGTACCCATAGTAACCGTTGCAGCATTCGTAGGATTAAACCATAATAACTTAATGGAACCACTACCGAATGACGCTAGATTAATTACAACATTTGATCTATTTGTTGGTATATAGGCAATACCAATGCGATTATCAACAGATCTGGCTGATGTTGCATAGGTGTTAGTATTTACTGTTCCGTATCCGTTTGAAAGCATCTTTACACTGTTTCCAGCTTTGTGATCCGGCACTAATTCTACCTTATACTTGTTCATAAAAGCAATTAGACGTGCAACATCTTGACCTGAAGTATCCTGCATTGCATTTCGCCATCTTGTGTCTACATCCCAAATATCCTCATGTCCATAACCATAGCCAACACCGCCACTAGTAAATGTCCAATAACCCTGTGATCTTAATCTACGGTTATCTGGTATCTGTTCTGGGAAATTATTAAGTCTTGGAAGTGTATTTCTTGCGTCGTACCATGCTTCGATTGTTATCACTGGTCTTATAGGTGAATTGTTATAATCCTTTATAGCTTCAATGTACGTTCTTTCGTCAGGATATGAGTATGACACTGTAAGCCATGCTTCATTATTAAAATATTGCGTAACTGAGTCGTTTCGGCTAGCGTGGTATCCCATTAAATGTCTAACAGACTCATTATTTCTGATAGCATTTGCCATGTTTTTTGTTGCTTGTACTTTGTCACTTTTATCTAAATTAGTTGGTACTTTAGAAATTGATTCGACTGTAACGTCAGGATCATTATCCCCACCCATAATCCACATTAGATTTTTCTTGTCTCCAAAACGCTTAGCGACGAATGTTCCATAGGTTGTTGCGTTCGTATTGTTTATATACGGACGCCAGTCTTCACCCCCATACCCATACCAAGCTGGAGCGAAGTTTATTTGTATGTTTCGAGAAGCAGCTTGGTCAATAATATAATCAATGTGATCCCAGTAATCATAGTCGGGACTAGATGCATTCGATGTTCTTGCACCAACTTCTTTAGGAGTAGATATATTATATTTATCAGTAAAAGGAGCATCTCCGTAAATATTCGATATATTAGTGCCCTTATCTGGCATGGCTAATATATGCATTTGTACAGTATTGAATCCTTTCGCTTTTCTATCGTCTAAATGAGAAACTATATCTGACTGATTCATCCTTGTTGAGTGCAACCAACCCGTATCAGCGTAATAATAAAAAAACTTGTTATCTGCAGTTATAAATGATCTCCCATTAGCACTAACCTTGATTGGATATGTTCCACCGCTTGGCGGAGGTGTAACAGGTGTACTAAAAACAATCGAGGAACCATTTGACGCAAGTGTGTCGCTGTTTTTTGAAACATTAGCACTAAGAGTACTGTTCTCTGCTTCATAAACAATAGATGGCAGGTTTGCTGCGATTAAACTTGGTAGATAAATCAAACAAATAATTGATACTACAGCAATAGAAATTTTTAAATTCTTTTTATTTATTAGCATTAAAAAAATATTATCTATCCTGATATTTATAATATGCTTCATTATAAACAAGCTTAACAATTATAAAATATATAGTAAATATTCTTTTCAACAGAAGAAACGGAAGAATAGATAAGTTTATGAATCTTTTGTCTTTTTAGCCCTTCTTTCTTCAATTACTGTTGTACGTTTTTTCATGCGTAAACTTAAAAAGGTTGTTAGTAACCCAATTCCTATTAGTAAATAAAAAGTTGTTACAAACTTTCCAAGATCGGTTTTGGGCGTGATATCACCGTATCCTACGGTAGCTAAACTGACTACGGAAAAATAGTAAGCATCTAACCAGCTCAAATCTTCTTGAAAGTGGAAAAATACTGTACCAAATGCTATTGAAAGTATCGCTAGGAATATTATGCTTCTATATAAAACTTTTTCACTTTGAGTCATACAACAAATAATACTTTTAACTAACTATTATTACCAGTCGTATTTTATTTAATGAAGCAATTAGCGTAGACCGAGTTTTTTGGTACATGCAGGCCATTGACCCCAGCCGCTTCTGGCTTGCAAAATCTGTCCACGCAAAATCTGTTCTTCGCGGCTATTCTGATGCGGTAAACCAGTACCACCAACAGCTCTCCAGGTGCTAGGCAGGAACTGTAGTCCACCAGAGTAACCATTGCCAGTATTTATTGCCCAGTTTCCGCCAGACTCACATGCTGCTAACGCGTCCCAAACGCTACCATCTATTACTGCAGGTGCGTTCGAAACAATCTTTTTATTGGTTGATTTAGGGACTTCTTTTGCAATAGGTTTTGGTGCTATTGGCATTACGCGGGATGCAATAACTTCGTTTGCTATAGGTATTACTATTTTCTCACCAGGATTAATAATATTTGGATTTTCTATAAACACATTTGCATCAAATAATCTCTGTACGGTGACAGCTTTTTCTTTGGCAATCTTGGATAAACTATCTCCTGCACTAACTATATATACTTCAGGAGCAACTACTGTAGGTGTTTCAATTTCCTGAGCAACTTCAGTTGTTTCTAGTACTATTTGTTCTTCCGTTTGATATGAAGCAGTTAATGTATCAGTAACAATAGCAACCTCACCAAGTGCAAATGTTTGTTTGGTTGGTGTTTGGTTTAGAGTTGTTGATGATACGGTTTGACCACCTACTAGCGACACTAATGCTGCTGTAAATAAACTTGCTGATAACGCTGGTATGCGCATGATTTTCTATACTCCCTTATACCCTTGTCACTGCAGAATTTAAGTTGCGTTTAATAAGCGCTACTTAAGCTACTGCTGAAATACCCTCTTATACTATTTTTTTGCCATAAACGGCAGGAATTTCAGGGTTAAATTTGTGCTTCTCCACCTCACGAGTAAAAAAGACACAAATTTAAGCTTAGCAAATTGTGAAATATATGTCAATATTTACCAAAAGCATTTTGTAATAACTATCTGTTAATAATAATTGTTTTATAAAATAAAAAACTAGGCTACTTTCGGGTGTAGCCTAGTTTAAAAAAACCGAGCTTATTTTGAGTCAGAACCTCTCATTTTGAGTATCATTCCAAGTGATACGATTCCAAATACTGCCTTTGCTGTTACGTCTAGGAACGCATATAGAGCTGTTTCTGTATCGATTGATACATAACCATATCCAGATTCTCCTAGTAACCAAACAACTGGGTACCATATCCATACTGCACTCAGAAACACGAGTAGAGTCATGTACAAGTCATCTGTTTTAGCTCCGTGTGCTTTGGCATGTTTACGAAGTTCTGTAAACATTAACCATATTAGTACTAAGAACCACAAACAACTTGCTATATACCATACAGCTATGTCTTGTGTGTCTGTGCTAAAGTTTGCAATTGCACCGGTTGCAATCATGGCAACATCGGCAAATAGTATCGCACCGATCAAGCCTAGACGCTGTCTAGAGTGCTTGGCATCGCTAGCGTCAGGCATAGCAACTACTATTAGTGTCAGTAAGAGTAGTGGTGTGGTTAGTAGCCAATCAATGTAACGACCAAAGAATATGGTTTTATCATCTATCATTATCACACCCTGGCCGCTAGCCATAGAGTAATAAGCAGCTGCAGCAATGGTTGTTACCATCAATGCTAAAATTACGTGATATTTATGTTCTGCCTTGAACTTATTCCAGAACGTCAAGATACCAATGGTACCCAGAGTCATACCAGCGAATCCTAGCCACAACCAGGTAGTAGTTAAATCGTCCATAATTAAATTGTTTCCTTATATTCCATTATAATTTTTGCTTTCGACACTTTATACCTCCTCATTATTATTATTATTACCCTTTTCAATAACTGTTTTTATGAGTACTTGAAAACGATAGTGCTTATGATTTTTATAATACTACAGTTTATTAATTATTAAACATTAACTTTTTACGTCGCCCGTAAACCAATCTCGTCTTAGACTTTCTAAAGGTAATCCGTTTTCAAGTAAATCCGCGCTTAAATTATCAACCATTTGATCTGGCCCTGATATATAGATCATCTTTTTGCTAATAAATTCAATCGATTCTATGTTAATACGTTTACTTTGAAATATTATTTCTAATTTTTCTTGTTTGCTTTGCCATAATTCAAATTCATCTTTAAATAAAAAGCTATTATTACTCGAACTGTATATTAACTTTACATTTATCTCTTTATTATCGTTTAGAGCTTGTGACAATATTGATCTAAACGGCGTTATACCTACTCCACCCGCCAGAAAGATTTTAGGCTTATCATCATCTGTCCACACAAAATCACCCTCTATGTTATAGCCATTTATAACACTCCCGATTTTTAACTGTGCGAGATTTTGTTTAAACTCACTTGTTCCGATCCAGGTTGTTATCTGAATATGTTTTTCGTGAGGGGCCGATGCGATCGTAAAGCGCCTTTCATCCACTCCCCAGGAATTTCTAGGTAATTCTAGCCTAATTGACTGGCCTGCAAGCCAGCTAGCTGCTTCGACTGGCTCAAAATAATACGACCATATTTCTTGGCCTTCGTCTTTTTTACTTAAGTAACGTAACTTCATTATTAGGTTATTGTAACCCACTAAAAAGTATTGACGCGAGTAGTTTGATGGGTGCTATACTGGCTATAGTCATGTGTGGGCTTCCATTTTGGTCTCCTCCATACAGGCTATTACGCTAAAACTATAGCCGGATAACTTCCGCCTATCATATCAATCGTCGGCAGCGTGAACGCTAAGCTGCACTCAATATCTTAATTAATTTAAGTGGAGTATTGATATGCGTAATAGCCTCTCTTTTAATCAAAACAAAAACATTATTGACGTTTTATTCTCATTTAGTGGGCGCGACCAGTATGCTCGCCCTGTTCGTCTTACCTGGGAGGGTGAAGATTATTTCTTGGGCGGAGTCCAGTTTTGGTATGCCGAACACAAGGGTTCGGTCTTAGTTCATCATTACCGAATTAGCGATGAATACGGCGAATATACCTTTGAGCTATCACTCGAGACAGAAAACCTCATATGGAGCCTAGACAAAGTCACCGAATCTAGTTCAACCGGTACAAATCTTGTAAGCAAGTTTGTAGGAGCGACAGCATGAGGCCGTCACTAGATGAGCCAATCAGTGTGGTGTGGTACTACAACGCCAAGCTACGCTCGCAACAGCCATATATGCTGACCTGGAATAATCAAGATTATCATTTAGGCAAAGTGGATTTCTGGCACAAGACCTGGAGCGGCAAACATCAGATCCATCATTTTTCTATCAGCGACAAAGACGGAGGCGCCTATTTTAAGCTCGCCCTCAACACTGACACACTTAATTGGGTGCTTGAGGAATATATGAGCGCTCATGATGCCGCAATAACTTATGGAAGGAGCACGGCATGAATCCCGTAAGTCCACTACCGAGCATAGATCCAACTTGCGGCTGCATAAACATACCAATCAGTAAAATCTCGCACAATACCAAGAAAGGACTAACGGGATGAAAAATCGTAAAAAACGGGCTCAACGCGAGGAAGTACGCAAAATATTGCAAACCATGCGCTTAGAGCTAGCCGCCCAACGTTTGGCTCAAGAGAAGAGCGAGCGCCCAAATGCAACTCTGCGCCTTCATGAGCTCATGAAACAATCCACACAGTCTTTAGTGAGATAATATGTTCACTAACGACTTACCTGTTAATAATATTGAGCCTAAGGTAATGCATATTGACCTCAATTCTTGCTTCGCAATTATCGAGCAGCAGGCCAACCGTTTATTACGTGGTCGGCCAGTGGGCGTAGCGGCTTATGATACGCCGAGGGGTTTTGTGGTGGCATCTAGCTACGAGGCTAAGCGCATGGGCGTAAAATTGGGCGTAAATGTCCAGGAAGCCCGTTTACTGTGCCCTGGCATTATAATTACCACGCCCGACCCACCAAAATACCGAGAGGCCCACAAACGCTTCAAGGAATTAATGCTTGAGTATACTAGCGATGTTACTCCCAAAAGTATTGATGAATTTGTACTGCATTTCAATAATTCACCAATTCTACGATCTGGTAAATCTATGGAACAGATTGGTTTAGAGATAAAGGAAAAAATAGCAGAACATCTAGGTGAATGGGTAACGGTAAACATAGGCATTGGCCCAAACCGTTTTCTGGCCAAATTTGCAGCCGGATTTGACAAGCCAAATGGCATGAGACGTATCGATTACACAAACCTGGAGCAAACTTATGACGGTATGGATCTGGTTGATCTGCCTGGTATTAATACGCGCTATCGTGCGCGTTTGCAGATGTACGGCATTATGACGCCACTAGATTTTCTGCATGCCGAGCGCCGAGTTTTAGAGAAAGTAGTGTTTAAAAGCATTGTTGGCTATTACTGGTACTTACGTCTGCGTGGTCATGAAATTGATAAGTTTGAGAGTAAGCGTAGGACAATTGGCCACCAGTATGCCCTGCCCCATAAAACATGGGATCGGGATGAGCTGGCAAGGCTGCTCATGAAATTATGCGAAAAGGTCGGTCGTAGACTACGTAAAGACGGCCTCACGGCTGGTGGTATTCATCTGTATCTTAGCTTTATGAATTATCAAGAATCTGCTCCCGTTGATAGCGGGTTTATAGGTGGTGATAATCTTAGCTCTGGCCGCTCTTGGCACAAAGGCCAAAAGGTTGGTTATCGGCTATACAGCGGCGAAAGTGTCTATCGCGCCGCCAAATCGCTACTGGCCATAGCTAGTATTCATAGCAAAGTGCGTGGTATGAGTATTACGGTTTTTGATCTAGCCCCAGCCGATCCTGAACAACTTAGCTTATTTGAAACCATACAAGGCTCAAGCCCGTACAGTGAGCGTAGTTTTACAGCAGAGCGCCACATATCTGACGCCATAGATACTATCAATAACCGCTATGGTGAGTTTGTTATAACACCTGGCACAATGATGGATATGAACGGCGAAATACTAGATCGCATCGCTTTCGGCAGTGTCCGCGACCTATAAGAGTATAATGACAGTATATGGAAAATAACTTAGCAAAACCGGTTGCATTGGTTATTTTTGGGATTACGGGCGATTTGGCCCAGCGCAAGCTGTTGCCGGCGCTTATTAATCTCATAAAAGCCGATTTATTGCCTAAAGATAGCCACATTATTGGCGTAACACGTCAGAGCATATCCAAAAACGATGTATTAAAGCCTGTCTTCAGTCATTCAGCCTCAAAGCTTAAGGCTAACCTACGAGCTGTAAATCACTTCAAGCAAAAGTTTAGCCTGTTTCAAATGGATATGTCCAAAGAAAATGATTATTTAGAGCTCAAAAACTACCTAGATTCACTAGATAAAGAACATGGACTAAACTTTCAACGCCTATATTATCTGTCTATTCCACCATCAATTTTTGATAATGTCGTAAATATGATGGGCAAAAGTGGGCTACAGAACCCTTGTGGAAAAGATAATTTACTTCCGTCTTTGCTTATTGAAAAACCTTTTGGGTATGACCTCGATTCCGCTAAGCAGTTAATAAATGTAACTATGAATTATTTCAAAGAATCTCAAGTTTACAGAATAGACCACTATCTAGCTAAAGAAATGGCCCAGAATATACTTAGTTTTAGGTTTTTAAACCCACTTTTTGCATCTGTTTGGGGTAGTAAATATATAAGTTCAGTAACTATCACGGCCTACGAAGATATAACAATCGAAAATCGAGCCAATTTTTATGAACAAACGGGTGCGTTACGGGATTTAATTCAAAGCCATTTATTACAATTAATGACTCTTATTGCAACCGAACGACCAGACTCAATACAAGACAGTAAAGATGTTCATTTAGAACGTTTGAAGGTGTTAAAGGCAATAAACATACCAAAACCCAACGAAGTTTCAAAAATTGCTAAAAGAGGCCAATATGATTCATACAAAAATGATGTTAATAACCAAAAAAGTGAAATAGAAACCTACGCTTCAGTTGATCTGTCGATAGACAATCAAAGATGGAAAGGTACTAAATTTAAACTTAGAACCGGTAAAGCAATGGACAAAAAATCAACTCGTATTGATATACAGTTTGGTCCAAATAATAAAAATAATTTATTAAGCCTACAGTTGCAGCCAGATGAAGGAATATTTCTTGACCTTCAAGTCAAAAAACCTGGTCATGAACGTGAGATCAAACGAATGCAAATGGATTTTAGCTATAAACGAACTTTTAAGGGCATTGATTCGCCAGAAGCGTACGAAAGGGTTTTACTTGATGCAGTCAGACAAGACCAATCATTGTTCGCAACCTCTGATGAAGTCCTTGCATCGTGGAAAATTATTGATCCAATATTAAGTGAATGGTCAAAAACATCAACTGATTTACAGATATACAAAAAAGGTAGTTCAGGTCTAAAAAAAATATAAACACAGAAATAGTAAAATAACCTGTAAAAAGTCTTTGATATTATGCATAAGCTCTTTATACTATTAGTTAAAGCAAACTAAAAGTTGATTGAGGGCGATGAAGGTATTAATGCTAGGGTGGGAACTACCACCTCACAACAGCGGTGGACTGGGAGTAGCATGCTACCAACTCTGCAAAGCACTATCTTCTAAGGGAGTTGGTATTGAATTTGTTATACCCTATACCGCTGACCATAGTTCTATAGATTTTATGAACGTTCACCCTGCTCACCCTCAGGGAATTACGGCGATTCTTAAAAGCGGTATCGCATACGATAGCTACAAATACGTTTACGAAGATGGTCACGAAGAATGGTTTAACATGCACGATCAGCAAGCCGCCTACGAAAAAGCTGTTGGTGATTTGGTACCACTTATGAATTTTGACGTAATACACGCTCATGATTGGTTAACTTTTAGGGCTGGTTTGCGAGCTCGTCACATCAGTGGAAAACCGCTTATTTTGCACGTTCACTCTATTGAGTCTGATCGTTCGGCAAAAGCTGGGGGCGGCAATCCATTGGTTCGTGAAATTGAAGGGCTTAGCTTTTTAATGGCAGATCGTATAATTGCAGTTAGTCAGTTCACAAAAGACGCAATTATCCGTGAATATGACATCCCGTCAGACAAAATTGATGTTGTTCATAATAGTCTAGATCTTGAAATGGTAGAACCATTGGCAATAGAAAGCACACATAGTTATTTACATGCTATGAGAGCTCGAGGATACCGAGTGGTTGTCAGTATTGGCAGATTAACTATCCAAAAAGGTTTAACCAATCTGTTGTATGCAGCTAAAGCGGTAGTAGATAATCACCCTAAAACCATATTTCTGATCGTTGGATCCGGCGAACAATATACAGAACTTATTGAGCTGGCGGCAGAGTTAGGCATTAGCCAGAATGTAATATTTAGTGGTTTTCAACGCGGCGCTAGATGGCGTGACAGTTTTGCGGTAGGTGATTTATTCGTAATGCCTTCTGTTTCAGAACCTTTTGGTTTAACTCCTTTAGAGGCAGCAGGATATGGCACGCCATCACTAATATCAAAGCAATCAGGTGTTGCAGAAGTATTTACAAACTGCCTCAAGGTTGATTTTTGGGATATTAACGAAATTGCTAATCAGATCGCATCTGTAGTTAAGAACGATGCCCTTAGAGACGAGTTGCACATTAATGCTCAAAGCGAATACAACAATTTATCTTGGCACCCAGCAGCCGATAAGTTAATTGACTGGTACAATCACCACACCAGCGATCAATTAGAGGCGGTTGCATCATGAAGTCCATCGTACTTTATATGCATGTTCATCAGCCTTACCGCGTTAGGCATTACACAATATTTGATGCCGGTAATCACCATGACTACTTTGATGCTCCTTACGATTCACCAGAATCAAACGAAAAAGTTATTCGTAAAGTTGCTGAAAAATCATATATCCCTACAAACCAGGTTTTACTTGAGTTATTAAATAATCATCCCCAATTTAAGCTTAGTCTCTCTATAACAGGGACGATTATCGAACAGCTAGAAGATTGGGCTCCAGAAGTTCTTGAATCATTCAAAGCCTTAACGTCTACTGGGCGAGTAGAGATAGTGGCCGAAACATATCACCACTCACTAGCCTTCTTTTATTCCCGTGATGAGTTCGAGCGACAGGTTGAGCTACACAAGCATAAAGTTCAGGAAATATTCGACCAGACTCCAAAAGTATTTAGAAATACTGAACTTGCATACAATAACGATCTTGCTGTCTGGGCCGATAAAGCTGGTTATAAAGGCATATTAGCTGAAGGTTGGGATCCAATACTAAGTTGGCGCTCCCCTAACTATGTTTATAGACCTTCGTATACAGAAAATATTAGGTTACTGATGAAAAACTACAAACTAAGTGATGATGTTGCCTTTAGATTTAGTAACCAGTCTTGGGAAGAATGGCCATTAGACGCTGGTAAATACTCACACTGGTTATCTGAGGCTGGTGAAGCAACTAATTTTAACTTGTTCATGGACTACGAAACTTTTGGCGAGCATCAATGGGCTGATACTGGCATTTTTGATTTCTTACGTCATTTGCCAGAACAATGGCTTCAAAATGACGATCATACATTCATGACAGTTAGCGAAGTTATTGATGCAAACGAACCAGTTGATTATGTCGATATGCCATACACAGTTACTTGGGCTGATACAGAACGTGATTTGACTGCATGGCTAGGTAACAAAATGCAACATGAGGCCTCAAACGCAATCTATGGTTTAGAAAAATTAGTTTTTGAAAGCAATGACCCTGTAATCGTTTCTGATTGGCGAAAGCTTACTACTTCTGATCATTTTTACTATATGTGTACTAAATGGTTTAGCGACGGCGATGTTCATGCTTATTTTAGTCCTTATGATACCCCTTACGAAGCATTTATTAACTTTATGAACGCTTGGCATGATTTAAGATACCGCTTAGCCCAAAAAGGTCTGGATAGCTAAATGGGGCGACCTGTCGTACTTAGTAATGGCTCTTTATTTGTAGGACTTAACCAAGATGGCCAGGTTCATGATTTTTACTATCCTTATGTGGGGCTAGAAAACTTAACCACTGCTCGTTCAGTCAGTCATAGGATTGGTGTTTGGGTAGATGATAACTTTAGCTGGACTAACGATAGTAGCTGGTTAATTAGTGTAGATTTTGAAGAAGATGCACTAATAAGCAATATCGTAATGAAACATATGGATCTCGGAATAGAATTACATTTTCAGGATTTTGTAGACACATCTTCAAATGCTTTTTGTAGACATATTAAAGTTATTAATAAGTTTGATTACCAAAGAGATGTTCGTTTGTTTATGCATCAGGTTTTTCAGATTTCCCATGCCGGCAGAGCCGATACTGCCCTGTATGAACCAGATGGAAACTACATTCTAGACTATAAGGGCCGCTGTAGCTTGCTTATTTATGCTGAAAACAGCGATGGCTCACCATTTGACCAATATGCAGTTGGTAATTACGGTATTGAGGGTAAGGAAGGCACATTCAAGGACGCCGAAGACGGCGAACTTTCTGGGAACTCAGTAGAGCACGGTGGAGTTGACTCGGTGTTGCGACTCAAAATACCGCTAGGCGCACTTCAAGCTAGAGTTGTTGACTATTGGGTTATTGGTGCAAATTCTCAGTCAGATGCAGAAGTAATACACGATAAATTAAAAGAACAAGGTTTAGTATCCCGCATGGGTGATGTTAGGCGCTGGTGGGAAAACTGGATGTCAACATCTAAAGACAAAATATCTAAAATTGAATCTGAATATCGTCCGTTAACCAAAAAATCTTTATTAGTTATAAAAGCCCATACAGATGTAAGGGGTGGCATATTAGCATCTGGTGATTCGAGTATATTTAATTATGGACGCGATTATTATTGCTATTGTTGGCCCAGGGATGGGGCGTATGCGATATGGCCACTTCTAAGGATGGGATACAAAGAAGAAGCTAAAAACTTCTTCGAATTTAGCCGAGATATCATACATAAAGACGGTTATATGATGCATAAATATCAACCAGATAGAGCAATTGGCAGTACTTGGCACCCTTTGGTTCACAACAACAAGCGCGAGCTGGCTATTCAAGAAGACGAAACTGGCATTGTATTAATAATGCTAGGAGAATACTTAAAAATAACTGGTGACAAAGAGTATGTTGAACTTTTATATAGCACTTTAGTGCGACCCGCAGCCCAGTTTATGCAATCTTTTGTAGATGAATCCACCAAACTTCCCCACGCCAGCTACGATCTTTGGGAAGAAAAGTTTCTAACAAGTACATATACTACGGCCGTAACTTACGCATCACTTAAAGTGGCAGCACACCTTGCGGAAACGTTTAACTATCCTGACGACTCTGTTGCTTGGAGCGAATCTGCTAATTCACTGGTACAAGGTTTTGATACGCTATTCGACTCAGAACGAAAAGCTTACCGTAAAGGAGTGCTACTTAAAGATGACGGTAGTCTCACCTATGACAATACCCTAGACGTATCCAGTATGTATGGAATGATGATGTTTGGACCTGACGGTGCTAAGCCAAAACTAGCTGATACTGTACATTTAATCGAGATAATCCTTATGAACCAATCACCTTCTGGTGGTGCACCGCGTTATGAAAACGATTGGTATATGCGTAAAAAAGAAAAGTTCTTAGGAAACCCTTGGATTATTACGTCTTTATGGTTGGCTCAGTATTACCACGAACAAGGTCAATCTGATAAAGCTCACGAGATTATGGCTTGGGCTGCAACCAAAGCAACAGCAAGTGGTATCTTTAGCGAGCAAATAGAACCAGAAACAGGCAACCAATTAGGGGTATCACCACTTGTTTGGAGCCATGCAGAGTATATAAATACAGCATTAGACCTGGCTAATCTTTAAGCGTATGTAAAAATAGCCCTTTTGTGGGGCTATTTCTTTGGGTTTACTGTGTTACGTCCAAGATTCTTCTTGGTTTCTTCGTACCATGCATGCGCACGAATAACTGGGTCATATTTTCTTAAGCGTAGTTTTTCTGGCGTGTTCATAGTATTTTTGGTTGTGTAATAAGTACGATGACCAGAAGCCTCGCTAACCAAACCTACAATTTTGCGCTTATCGCCTTTTTTTGCCATAGTTAAGTAAGATTATAACAGATGTGTATTAGATAATCAACTAACTAGTTCAGTTATTCTACTGTTTGCGTATTCTTCGACTTCTACAGTCCAGTCAGTATCTATTCCAGATGGGCCTCTTGGGTCTATGTCGGGGTCTTCTGGATCATCAGGCCATTTGTCTGGCCATTCATCGTCATCATCTGTATCATCATCACCTAAAGTGTCAATAAACTTACGCGTATCTTGATATTCACGAATAAGTGGGCTTACTACTGCTGCAACGCCTATCATTCCGACAATACGGCTTAAACCACTTTGTAGTACGGTTAAGTTTAGTACCTCAGGGGCGTAGGTTCCAAAACCAAACAGTACTAAACCTACGGTTCTGACGCGATTATGTAGCGCAATGGTTTCACGATCTAAAAATGGTGGATTATTTTCATGCATAATATATTGGAGCCACGACTGGGATTTGAACCCAGGACCCCGAACTTACCATGTTCGTGCTCTACCCCTGAGCTATCGCGGCTCGTCATTGTGTGATCAATTTCTATGAGCACGTATTTAAGTATGGTGCAGAGTGAAGGATTCGAACCTTCGAAGGCGAATGCCGAGAGATTTACAGTCTCTTGTGTTTGACCGCTTCACTAACTCTGCATATATACATGTAAGATTGCTTTAATCTGTAAATAGTCTGGAGCCACCTGTCGGATTCGAACCGACGACCCTCAGTTTACAAAACTGATGCTCTAACCAGCTGAGCTAAGGTGGCGCAATACCGAAACATCTTACCAAATTTACCCCTATAAAACAACACTTTCAAGGTGTTTTGTCTAAATAACAACTTTGCGGGGGCGTAGGACTCTACGAGGCTTGCCGGCAGGCATTATGAGCTTATCTAGCTTTACTTTGAGTATATCGGCCTCTGTGAACATTTCCTTTGATTCATAGGCCCTAATTAGAAGCTGGAAGGTTTCTGGGTTTGGTTCTAGTTCTGTGGCCTTTTCTAGTTCTTGTAGCATTAGCTTGTCGTTACCTAGTTTTTCTTGTACTTTTGCGTAGGCAATGTGTCTTGCAGCCAGAGAGTCCTCTAGTTTTAGTGCTTGTTCAAATGCCAGTCCGGCTTTAACGTAGTTTTCTGTTTCGTAATAAATTAAGCCTAGGTTGTGTAGTGACGAAGCGCTTGGGTCAATAGAGCTAGCAATTTCAAAACAATCAATCGCGTCCTTGTATTCCTTTTGCTTAGCATAGAGTATACCTAGGCGGTTATAGGCTGCTGCGTTCTTTTGATCGATCTTAAGTATGGTCAAAAGGGCCTTTTCGGCTCTTAAGAAACGGTTTTCGCGCATACCTTGGTGAGCAATATCCCATAATTTACTCATTCTATCGCTGAGACGTTCAGCTGCAGGTGAAAGTTCTGTGTCTCTAATACGAGTACTGCGGTACGCAAGAATCCCAAATCCAAACACAAATACTAAGGAAAACATATGTAAGCATAATTATACCACAGCAAATTGGCTGAGAAATTTTATAAATTAATAAACACGTTATCGAGAAAAAGCTTTATGTTGGCGTTTTGTGATAGCATTTTGCTACTTTTTATCAAGTATTCTTGCCTATCCCGCCACTGTAATATTGCAGATTCTTTGCCCTGCCTAATTGATACCACCATTGCTGCATGCGAAATCCTAATAAAGGCATTAATAAGCATTTTAACCTGTTGTTTGTCTTTTGAAAGTTCATCTACTCTTAACAACCGTTTACCAACTGGTTCGGACAAAATGGTTTTAGCTAGTTGGACCTTTTCTATTAGCGGGTGTTCTTGACTAAATAATAATGAATACAGCAAACCCGCCTGCCCCTGCGACAAGCTATAGTATTTGGATATTTCTAGACTACTTTTGCCTAATTGAGCAAAATAATCCATAGCTTGGTCTTCTGAAACGGGCAGAATATTTAGTTCTTCGGTTCGTGAAGTTATAGTTGGTAATATCAGGTCACTACTTGTAACAGTTAAAATGATGCAAGTGTCCAGTGGTGGCTCCTCAAGTGTTTTAAGCAGTGCATTTTGGGCTTCTGCACGCATTCGTTGGACACCGTCAATTAGTACTACTCTTTCTATTGATTTGTTATGTGAGGGCACTTTTAATTTCAAAAACTGTTGCAAGGCACGTATTTCGTCAATACTTATACTCTCCCCGTCTGGATTTATGCGCAGGAAATAGCCATGGCCGGCTAGTTTATCGGTAGATATTGCTAGTAATTCTGCAGCAACTAACGAGGCAAGGCTTTCTTTGCCGCTGCCCTCGACACCAACTAGTAGGATGCTTGCAGGTTTGCGCTGCAAAATTTGTTTAACCTGGTTATCCGTTTTTGGATGCAGAAGTAAATTATGGTTCATTACTGGTACTTGTTGAATACTTCTGGCAATTCGGCGCTGAATATTTTTGTCTCATTGTTTGGTAGAGTGATTTCTAACTTGGCTGCGTGCAACATTAATCTATCTGCCGGTTCACCACCGTACAACAGGTCACCAACAATTGGATGGTTAAGTTCTTTTAAGTGAACTCTTATTTGATGAGTACGGCCTGTTTCTGGGCTAAGTTCTAGTGTGCTGTATTTTTCTGTCGTATTAGTAGCCTTATAGCGGGTTAGAGCTGGTTTACCACCTTGACTTACCTGAAACTGCTGAGGTTTGCTTGGGTTACGAGCTATAGGCATATCTATTTTACCTTCGTCGGTCGGCAAACTATGATTAATTACTGCAATATAGGTTTTATTAACTTTGCGCATAGAAAACTGCTTTTGTAACCAACTAAGGGTTTCAAAATTCTTGGCACAGATCATAACACCACTGGTGGCACGGTCTAGTCGGTGAACAATACCGGCACGATCACCTGTTTCGTGGGTTATTTGGCGCACGAATGATGCAACCGATGCTTCATCAAAATACCTGCCTCTAGCGTGACTAATCACTCCGGATGGCTTATCTATAACAAGCACATCGTCGTCCTGATAAATAATGGGTAGGTCTATATCTGGAATATTGATATCAAGTGGGCTCAAGTCTACTTTAACTCTATCGTTTAGCCTGGTTTTAATACCTGGTTTGGTAATTTTGTCATTTAACCAGACTAGATCCATGTCGAATAGTTTGGCTAGTGCGGCACGCGGAAACTGCGGCAAACTATCGGCAAGTAGCTTATCTGTACGTCTACCTACCAAGTCTTCATTTACTTTAACTACAAAAACTGGCATCTAACCCCTTAATCCCACCGCTTTTTGAACATTTAATAGAGTTTTGTTAGCAATTTCTGCCATTGCTTTCTCTGATAAGTCCAGTTTGGCTAGAATTGCTTGGTCGTCTACCTGAGCCAATCTAGTTTGCAAGCCCTCTAGGAAGCTCTGTAAGGCTTCTGCGGCGGCTTTTTTGAGATCGCCGTAGCTTGTTTTACCCCTCCATTCATCTGCCACATCTGTAACTGTGGTGTTTGTAAGTAAGGCTAGTATTTGTAACAGATTACTAATACCTGGTTGATTATCCCAATCATAATTAATTACACCTACGCTATCTGTAGCGGCTCCCATAATCTTTTTGGCGCTAGCGCTAGGGTTATCAGATAGGAATATTACACCCTTGCCAGTATCATCGCTCTTGCTCATCTTTTTAGTTGGGTCTGCCAAATCTTTAATACGTAGGCCCTGGTCTTTGCCAAAAAACTCATGCTGAGCCTTAACTGCCTTCGGTATTAAAAATAGCTCGCCAAACTGATTATTCATGCGTTCGCCGATGTCTCTGGCAAATTCAAGATGTTGCGACTGATCATCACCAACTGGTACGTAGGTTGCTCCATATAGCAAAATATCGGCCGCCATTAGCACTGGGTAGTTAAATAAGCCTACACTGATTCTATCTTCTGCAATCTTGCCGGATTTATCCTTGAACTGTGTCATACGGGTCATTTCACCCATGCCTGTAAAGCAATCTAGTATCCAAGTTAGTTCGCTATGAGCGGGTATATAGCTCTGGCGGTAAATATAAATATTTGGTTTTTCGAGTGGTAAACCTGCTGCTACGAACAGCCGTAGATTATGCATAATTTGTGACTGTAACTGGGTGTGATGAATTGGTGTGGTAAAGCTATGAAGATCTGGCACAAATAAATTAACCTGATAATCATCAGATTTGCTATTGGCCATATCATTCATGGGCAAAATTGCACCAAAATAATTACCTAATGTCAGGTCATTATTGGCCCTAATACCCGTTAAAACTACTTCTTTACTCATTACAGATAGTATACATTATTTGCAGGCAAATTAATTTGTAAGCAAATGAATGCCTAGGGCAAGTCCAGCACTGGCAAATATACAAACAATCAGATGAAACCTAGATCTTCTAACTGAGTAACTTCGTCTAATAATATAAGTAGTGAATAGGATTCCGGGTAATCCGAGAGCGAGTCCTATTATTCTTAGCTGCATTGTACCTGCATAAAAGAAAACACTAAGGAAAATAATAGCAACAATACTAACAGCAATCAGCCAATAATCCTCAGGTCTAAATCTATTGATTTTAATCATCTTAACCATAAGTATATCAGCTAGTTGTTAAACGGTGTTAAAAATGCCTTTAATCTTCTTATTAGTTCATTAGCACCAGACTCACCATATACTAGGCTCAGAGAACGTAACTTTTCTGTGATATCTAATATCTCAGGCTTTTTAAGCACTACCCAAAGCACTAGTTCTTCGAAATCTCTGTTCATTGATTTATCAAATCTTAACGTTACATTGTTTAATGAGTAGGTAAGAATAACCGTAAGTAGTGCTGATCGTTTGTTACCTTCAACAAAGGCATGATTACGTGCAAGTGAATCCAATAAAACTGCACAAACTGTATGTATGTCTGAATTAGGATTATAAGATAAAAAAGTTTTAGGCCTGTCCACGGCTGCTTCAATAACTTTTTTGTCTAAAATACCTGGCCTACCACCAGATACATCAATGACAGCATCATGAATATCTATGATGTGTTCGTAAATCGGCAAGTAAATATGCATTATTTATCGGCAAGAGAAATAAGAGCTGGCTTCATATTTTCCGCAAGCTTCTTAACAAGTTTTTTGTCGCTTTTTTTTGCATATGTAAGCTTAGCTGTCATAAATACATTATATCATAGCTTAAATTTGTTAACCATAACCACATAACAAACCCTAGTTAGCAACTAGCCAATAATCCTCAGGACGAAAACGATTAATCTTAAGCATATTGATAAAATGTACAAGTAACCGCAACGGTCTTAATCATCAAAAACCGTATTATTCAGATTTAGTAACCGACCTTCTACCCACACAAGCACCTACCACAAGACCCATCCAAAGCGCTCTTAATTCTGCTGAAGCAACAGTTTGCTCAAATAATCTTGGTCTGTTTCCTACAATTGTTTGCGCACTAGCAAGGAGCACATTTAATAACTCAGGATCACCTACCATTTCTGTCATAGTATCAAATTGAACTTCATAATCTGTATCTGTTGTTGCATCTAAGAATGTTTCGAATGCACCCGTTACGATATCTAAGTTACTTGGCATATTATTCTCCTATTAAAAAAGGAACGGTTTCCCGCCCCTTGATTAAAATAATTAATGTAATTATTAACGCTTTGTGAACTGACGCTGTTTGCGGGCCTTCTTAAGACCAAACTTCTTGCGTTCTTTTTCACGAGGATCACGAGATAGTAATTCTGCTTTCTTAAGCGTATCCTTGAGGTCTGCGTTTAAGCTAACCAGTGATTTAGCAATACCAAGACGAATTGCGTCAACTTGGCCACTAATACCACCACCAGTAACTACTACAGATACATCAAATGCATCCTTTTCGATAACTGCAAAAGGCTTCTTGAGCTCTGTAAGAAGGTATTCGCTTCCACTAAGGTACTCGATAGCTGGCTTGCCGTTAATGACAATATTGCCTTTGCCACCTTGCAAACGAACACGAGCGGTTGCGCTTTTGCGACGACCGAGTGAGTAAAAATATGTTTCTTTAGCCATTATTTGCTCGCTTTCTTGATTGAAATAGATTCAGGTTTTTGGGCAGCATGATTGTGCTCTGCGCCTGCATATATCTTGAGTCTTTTTAATCTATCATCACGTAGCTTGTTAACGGGTAGCATACCGCGAATAGCACGAGTAAGTGGTTTGGTCGGGTCTTTGGCCATAACTTCGTTAAAGCTAAGTTCTGTTAAACCACCAGGGTAATTACTGTGTCGGTAATAGATCTTGTCTGTTTCTTTTTTACCAGTAACGATAGTTTGATCGGCATTGATGATGATAACAAAATCACCAGTATCTATATGCTTAGTAAACATCGGCTTTTCTTTGCCAGTTAGAAGTGTTGCTGCTTTTGTAGCAACTCTTCCTAGTGGAGCCTCTGAAGCGTCCAAAACATACCATTTGCGGGTAACGTCGGTTGGTTTAGCTGAGTAAGTATTCATTATCTTGCCTCTTTCTTAGCTACTGGCTTCTTAGCAACTGGTTTCTTTGCTGCTGGTTTAGTAGCTGCAACTTTAGGCTTAGCTGCAGATTTTGCTACTGGAGCAACTTTAAGGTCATCTACAAAGCTAACGCGGGCAAGCTGTGCATTGTCACCACGGCGCATTACAGTGCGCTGTATGCGAAGGTGTCCAGATGTACGACCAGTTAGTTTAGGTGCAATATCGTCAACAAGCTTGTGTGCCATCTCGACTGTATCGAGACTTGCAAGTACTTGACGACGGTTATGTAAATCACCTTTTTTAGCTTTGGTAATTAGTTTTTCTACGTAAGGAACAACAGCTTTTGCTTTTGGCAAAGTTGTTTCGATAGTTTCGTATTTAACGAGTGAGGTAGCCAAACCCTTAATAAGGGCTTCTCGCTGATCTCGCTCGCGGCCGAATTTGCGGCCTTTATATCCGTGACGGTGCATGTTTAGAGTTCCAATTCCGCCATTTTTTCTTTAACTTCATCAAGTGCTTTAGAACCAAAGCCTTTCAAGTCACGAAGTTCTGCATCAGAAAGACTAAACAAGTCCTTAAGAGTGTGGATTTCGTTATTGATAAGAGCATTAGTTGTGCGGGCACTGAGGTTGAGGTCTTCGATAGGTGTCATTAGGGCTGGAGCTTCTTCGCCGTTATCTGCTTCGCTAGTTGCGGAACTGATGAGTGGGGCTGGGGCTTCAACGCGTGTCTGACCAGCAAGTGCGGTGTATTGGTTAACCAAAATTGCATTAGCTTCTTCAAAAGCGTCACGTGGGGTAATTGTGCCATCTGTTTCAACGCTTAGAACTAGTTTGTCTAGGTCTGTCATTTGGCCGACACGGGTGTTTTCTACCTTGTAACGTACCCTGGTAACTGGGCTAAAAATTGCATCTAGTGCAATCATGTCGCTAGGCTTCTTGGTTGCGCTTTCGTCGATAGTTCTATAACCACGACCAGTTTCTACTATAATATCCATAACAAAGTTAGCTTTGTCATCATCGATATTTGCGATTACGTGGCTTGGGTTGATAACTTCAACGTCTGCATTAACTTCTATATCTTTGGCTGTAACTGCGCCTTTGCCTTTTTTGACGATGCGAAGAGTTTGAGGCTCTTGGCTGTAAACGCGGAATCTAATTCCTTTTAGGTTTAGCATAACGTCTACAACGTCTTCTTTAACGCCAGGAACGGTAGTGAACTCGTGTGTTACGCCCTCTATCTTAAAGGCTGAGATTGCTGCGCCAGAAATACTTGAAAGTAATACTCTGCGGATTGAGTTGCCAAGTGTCATACCGTAACCAGTATGTAATGGCTCAATGACGAATGTGCTGCTGTTAGAAGAATGATCTTCTACGGTGCTTAGAGTTGGTGTGTGAATTTGCTTTGACATAATATTTAATTTCGCCTCCCTACCGCGAGTAATATTCTACTATTAGTTGTTCATTTAGATCTGGTTCTGATTCTTCTCGTGTTGGCACACCTGTTACAGTGATGCTCCGCTTCTTACGGTCGATTGTAATCCATGAATAGCTTGTTTCTCCTGCTGGACTTAGTTCATCAAGTGATTTGAAGTAGCTATTATCTGCTGAATGTGGTCGAAGAGTTATTACATCACCAGCTTTCAAGCGGATAGATGGAATATCGACACGACGACCATTTAGTAAAAAGTGGCCATGAGTAACTAATTGACGCGCTGCAGGGCGAGAATTTGCAAATCCTGCACGGTAAACTGCGTTGTCTAGTCTTTGTTCTAGGAATCTGAGTAGGTTTTGACCTGATTGACCTTCTGATCTGTTAGCTTCTGCCATTAGATTAGAGAATTGTCGTTCTAAGAGGCCATAAAGTCTCTTAACCTTTTGCTTCTCACGAAGTTGAAGTGAATACTGACTAGGCTTGTTGCGACTGTTGAAACCAGGTTGTTTACCTGGTAGAGTCTGACGCTTAACTAGGGCTTTATGGGCTTTTGGATGAAGCGCATAACCTTCGCGGCGTGATTGTTTAACTATAGAAACTTTGCTCATAATTTAGATCCTACGTGCTTTCTTGGGTCGTACGCCACCATGTGGGACTCCAGTTACGTCATAGATTGTTTCAAGTGTTATACCTGTAACAGCCATGGCTCTGATTGCTGCGTCTCGGCCCATTCCAATTCCTTTAACATAAACATCTGCTTTAGTAAGGCCATGAGCTTGCTTGGCTTCGCCAATAGCTTTTTCGGCTGCAACTTGGGCTGCATATGCTGTACCTTTTTTGGAACCTCTAAATCCACAAGCGCCTGCGCTAGAGAATGTTAGAGCCCCACCATTAGTATCTGTAACAGTAATGATCGTGTTGTTGAATGTTGCCATAATGTGAATCTGACCATGTGGCACACTTCGCTTTAGTTTCTTGCGCTTTGGTGCTGGTGCAGCAACTGCTGCAGTTGCATCTGTAGGAACTGTAGTAGCTTCGGTAGTTGGTTCGATAGTAGATTTGTTGTCAGCCATTAGGTTTTACTCGCAACTTTCTTAGCCGTGCCACCGACAGTTACTTTTTTACCACGACGGGTACGGCCGTTTGTACGAGTACGTTGGCCACGTGATGGTAAGTTGGCGTTGTGACGAAGGCCACGATAAGCTTTGATATCTTTAAGTCGCTTGATGTTAGCGGTTACAACGCGCTGTAACTCACCTTCAACTAGGTAATTAGCGGAAATAATGTCACTAATACGTGTAATCTCATCATCTGTTAGATTCTTTACACGAACAGTAGTATCCACTTTAGCGCTTGCTAGAATTTCACTAGCGTATTTTGGACCAATCCCATAAACATAAGTTAGCGAAACACCAATTTGTTTTTCGCTAGGGATTGTAACACCTGCAATTCTTGCCATATTTAACCCTGCCTCTGCTTGTGTTTAGGCTTAAATTTGTTAATAACATACAAACGTCCCTTACGACGTACAATTTTGTCGTCGGGACTTATTTTCTTAACGCTCGCACGTACTTTCATACGGATCAGTCTCCTTTACTCTTGAGAGTGACTCACTGCTTAATTTGATAAATTGTTATATAACTTCGCCTCTTTAAGGCACTTTGCAAAATATTACATTACTCTGTTATTAGGCAGATTCTATGTATCATTTTGTAAAGGCCTTTTTAGGGCCTGCGTTAGGTTACGTTTTGCGGTAGGTTATACGACCTTTGGTAAGATCGTAAGGTGTTAATTCTACCGTTACGCTATCGCCGGGTACGATTCTGATAAAGTGCTTTCGCATCTTGCCAGCAACGTGGGCGATTATTTGATGGCCGTTTTCAAGTTCCACCTTGAACTGAGTACCAGGAAGGGTTTCCGTGATAGTCCCAGTTAATTCGATGACTTCCTTGTTTTTTACCATAAATACCAGTGGATAATTATAGCAGAATACACAACGACTTGTAAAGGGTTTTATGAATTATTATCTTCTTAGAGATTATGCTGTTTGAAGTTTGGTTTTTGAGCTAGTTTTTTTGGATTTTTTGGATTTTCTACTTAAACGACTAAATCGCTTTTTCTTTTCTGGCTTTTCTTCATCGTCACCAAAGAATGTAGGTTCTGAATATTGATCATAGGTAACCATCAGAGCTCTTGATTCAACTGTTCTGAGCGTTTCTAGGGCTACAGAAACCAAGATAAGTACACTAGTTCCACCAATTGCAATATTAGTCTTTAGGAAGGCTTGAGCCAATATTGGGCTCAGGGCTAATATACCAAGTGCTAATGAACCAAATAGCGTTAATCGATTAACAACCCTTCCTAGATACAGCTCCGTTTGTTTGCCGGCCCTTACGCCAGTTATGAATCCACCTTGCTGTTGAAGGTTTTCGGCTATTTCTTTGCTGTTAAATGTTACACCTGTGTAGAAGTAGGTAAAGATAACAACTAAGATGAAGTAAGTTAACGGGTATATGAACGGCGCATAGCCACCAGCAGCAAACGTTTGAGCGCTAGGGTTGGCAAACCATACGCCTAAGTTTGCACCCCATTCCTGGACGCGAGCACTATCATTTGCCACCATAACCTGCCCGGCATAGGCTGGTATGCTAAGGAATGCCACCGCAAAGATAATTGGAATAACACCTGCTGTTATTAGTTTGATAGGCAGGCGTGTAGTTACGCCACCATAGGCTCGAGAGCCCTGGACTCGTTTGGCGTAATTAATTGTGATGTTCCTAGTAGCTTCGTTAATCTTAACCACACACCACGTAGTAAGCAGCACAATGCCCACAATTCCGGCGGCATAAAACACAGCTGTTCGGTTAAAAGGAAGATTGAAGCCAAGTAAATTCCAAGGGTTTTCAGAATCGTAAACACTTCTAAATATATCGGCAGTAGTTGAAGGCAATGAGCTAACGATACCTATTGTAATAATAAGACTAATACCGTTACCAACACCTTTTTCTGTAATCAACTCACCAAGCCACATAAGTATCATTGCACCGCCCGTAAGAGCCGAAACCATCAACACCCACTGTATCCAGGTGCTCCCGGCTGTAATATCGCCAAGTCCAGAGAAACTACTGGCTACTTGTCTAACCAAAAATATCATTCCGATAGACTGAATTATTGCTAGCGGGAAAGTAAGCATGCGAGTGTACTGATTTATCTTCTTACGGCCGTATTCACCCTCTTTGTTCAAGGCTTCTAATTTGGGTATTGCCTTTGTAAGGAGTTGCATAATAATCGATGCATTAATGTATGGCCCCATACCAACTAGCATGATAGAAAAGTTAGCAAGCGCTCCACCAGAAATAACATTGATGAAACTAACTAATTGAGAAGATTGTGAAGCATTGAATGCGTTCTCTAGAACGTCTTTAAGTGTTGCTGGGTCACTAAGTGGAATAGGAATATGCGCTAAAATTCGAAAAACTAACAGCATTCCAAGGACTGCTAAAATACGCGAACGCATATCAGCGCTCTTTAATGATAAACCGATTGTTTTCCAATTCACTTTGTTTTTACCCTCACTTCTTAACCAACATTAAAGCGCATTTTGGTGCGCAAGTCCAACTTATGAACTATTTTTCGGCAGGAACTTTTGGAGTTCGCTTGACTTGGTCTACTACTTCGAAGCTTCCACCAGCTTTTTGAATAGCTAGAATTGCGTTGGCGCTGGCAGCTTGAAGTTTAATAGTAGCTTTGTTAGTTACATCGCCGCGAACAATCAATTTGACTCTAGAATAAGGAGTTTTTAGTAGCCCAGCGTTATAAAGGCTGAAGTTATCAATTACACCCTTAACGTTATCTAGATCACCTGTAAATGCAGTTTCAGTTGGCACCTTAAAGCTGCGGAAACCACGAAGTTTAGGTACGCGTTGCATAAATTGTCTCTGACCACCTTCAAAACCTGGCTTGCGCTTAGAACCTGCACGAGAGCCGTAACCCTTTGTACCGCGACCAGCTGTTTTACCTTGACCAGCAGAAATACCGCGACCGACTCGGTTTTTTGATTTGTTCTTTGAAGTAGTTAATTCGTTAATTTTCATTATTTTACTTCCTTTTCAACTTTCTTTTTCACGGGCTTTTCACGGTAAGTAACCCAAAGTTTTTGAGGAACCATTGCTTCTAGTACTTTGACAGTTGCATATGCAGTGTTAATTTTGTTAGTTGAACCAAGTGATTTACTAAGTACGTTCTTAACGCCAGCAACTTCAAGTACGGTTCGGACTACACCACCAGCAATCAAACCAGTACCAGCAGAAGCTGGTTTAACTAGAATGTGTGCGCCACCAACCTTGGCTTCTGCTTCGTGTGGAAGAGTGCCTTTGTATAGATTAACTGTGATCATGTTCTTTTTGGCTACTTCAGTTGCTTTGGTGACAGCTGCTGTAACATCAGCACCTTTACTAACACCAATTCCAACTTTGTTCTTGCGGTCTCCAACAACTACTAGAGCTTGGAAACGGAAACGTCGTCCGCCTTTAACAACACGTGCAACACGGTTGACGTTTATTACGCGCTCATCAAATTGCTTTTCTTCTTGAGGCTGATCGCGTCTGTCCCTACGTCCACCTTTATTATCGCGAGATGATTGTTGAGTATTTGTCATAATTAGAATTCCAATCCTCCTGCACGGGCAGCTTCTGCCAATGCTTTAACACGACCGTGATATTGTTTGCCATTACGATCAAATACAATTTTAGTAATTTTCTTAAGTTTAGCTTTTTTAGCTATCTCGGTACCTACCCATTCGGCTTTAGCGGTCATTGTTTCACCAGCTTTCTTACCAACTGTAGAAACTGCAACTAAAGTTTTGTGGGTGCTATCGTCGATTATCTGCGCGCTAACGTGTAGATTGGTTATTGAAACACTTAATCTAGGTCGTTCGGTAGTTCCTGTTACGGTTGAGCGAACGCGCTTCTTGCGAAGCACTAATCTTTGTTGCTTGTTTTTAAGATTATTCATAGGTTATTTCTCTTTTCCTGACTTACCACTCTTACGTAGTATTCTTTCACCAACATACTTGATACCTTTGCCCTTGTAGGGTTCTGGTTTTTTAAGTTTACGAATATCTGCAGCTACTTGGCCAACTTGTTGTTTATCATGACCAGAAATTGTGATCACGTTCTGATCAACAGCTGCTTGAACACCAACAGGAAGCGTAAATATAACCTCATGAGAAAAGCCTAAGGCCATCTTGAGAGTATTGCCAGCTAAGGCTACGCGGTAACCAACACCGTTAATTTCTAGCTGTTTGCTAAAGCCAGTTGAAACACCAACAGCCATGTTATTGATAAGACTACGCATCAAACCGTGCTTGGCACGATTTTTTGGTTCATCATTTATTCGGCTTACTGTACATACACCGTCTTCGATTTTGACTATTACACCTTCTAGCTGGGCCTGGCTAAGTGTGCCTTTGGCACCCGCAACCGTAATAAGCTCAGGGTCGACAGTGATTGTCACACCGGACGGGATTTGGATAGGTAGTTTTCCTATTCGACTCATCTTATTATTCCTTTAATTCTTTCTAATAAACTTTACAAATTAATTCGCCGCCAAGCATTTGTGCTGACGCGTCTTTGCCACTCATAACACCTTTTGAAGTGCTGATAATTACAATACCGCGGCCATGTTTGACGGTTGGTATTTCATTAGCAGAACTGTACATACGTCTACCAGGAGTACTCATACGAGAGATCTCTGTTATTCGTGCGTTTGTTCCTTCGGTGTTAATAACTAAACGAAGACTTCTAAAACCTGGCTTGTCGCCCTCTACTGAAAGACCATCTATAAAATTAGTGTCTTTTAGAATTTTGGCAACGGCTTCTTTTTGATTACTGTGAGGCATGGTTACTTCGTATTTACGTACTGCAATTGCATTACGAATTCTAGTTAGCATGTCAGCGATTGGATCTGTAGATGTATTGCTCATATTATTACCAGCTCGCTTTCGTTACACCAGGAATTTCGCCTTTAACAGCGTGTTCGCGGAAGCTTAAACGGCTTAAACCAAATTGACGCATGTAGCTACGTGGTCGTCCTGTTTCAGAACAGCGGTTTTTAAGACGAGTTGGGCTGCTGTTACGTGGTAACTTAGCAAGTCCTTCGTAATCACCAAGCTCTTTAAGTTCGGCGCGCTTTACAGCATATTTAGCATGCATTGCTGTACGCTTTTTATCTCGGGCAATATTTGATTTTCTGGCCATATTACTTCCTTTCCTTTTCGAATGGCATACCAAACTTCGTTAGTAGTGCTCGTGAATGGGCTTGTTCTTTAGCTTTAACTGTCATAACTATCTGCAAACCGTGGGCTGTAGTAGTTTCTTCAAATGAAAGTTCTGGGAATACTGATTGCTCGGTTAGGCCTAGAGAGTAGTTACCTTGCTTGTCGAAAGCAGTTGACTTGACACCGTGGAAGTCACGCAGACGTGGTAAAACAATATTTACTAGTCTATCGAGGAATTCGTACATTCTATCACCGCGTAATGTAACTTTGAGGCCAATTTTGTTGCCTTCACGTAGTTTAAAGCTAGCGATTGAGAGTTTTGCAACTGTTTCAACTGGTTTCTGTCCAGTTATTTTCGTAAGTGTATTGGCGGCGACTTCAAGTAGTTTCTTGTCGTCTTTTGCGCGTCCAAGACCGATATTGAGTGTGATTTTTTCGATTTTAGGAACATCATTAACGTTCTTAATGTCTAATTCTTTCATAAGTTCAGGAACGTAATTGGTCAAGTAGAGGGTCTTAAGACGAGCCTGCGTAGTTGCTGGCTTGGACTTTTGAGTCTTGGCTTTTGTTTCAGCTGTCATTACTTGATCTCCTTTCCTGAATTCTTATAATGTCTTGTTTTAACACCTTTGGCATCGACTTTAATGCTTATTTTGCTAGGTTTCTTGGTTGTAGCATCATAAATAGCAACTTTACTAACATCAATTGGTTTTGTTAGCTCGACAATATCACCTTGTGGGTGTTGACGATTAGGTTTAACATGCTTTTTAACGATATTAATGCCTTCTACAGTAACCTTGTTAAGGGTTGGGTGTGTAGCAGTAACTTTGCCAGTTTTGCCCTTGTATTTACCTGTACGAACGACTACGATATCACCTATTTTGAGCTTGATTTTAGTAACAGTCATATTAAAGTACCTCCGGTGCAAGGCTGATAATCTTTGCGTAGCCAAGATCTCTTAATTCTCTTGGTACTGGGCCAAAAATACGTGTGCCTTTAGGGTTTTTATCGTCACCAATAATTACAGCCGCATTGTCATCAAAACAAATAGTGCTGCCGTCTGGACGACGAATTGTATTTTTGGTACGTACAACAACCGCTCTTACAATGGTCTTTTTCTTAACTGTACCACTTGGGTTAGCTTGCTTTACAGTTGCAACAATAACGTCACCAACATGAGCATAACGACGACGGGTACCACCTAACACACGGATGCATAAGATTTCTTTAGCACCGCTGTTGTCAGCTACGTGTAGTCGGCTTTCTTGCTGAATCATTACTTTGTCTCCTCGTCGACTACTTTTTTAGCAGTCTTTTTGGCTGCAGTTTCTGGTTCGATGTGCATAATTCGTGCAGTCTCAATAACTGATTGAAGGCTAAAACGCTTGCGGCGACTAATTGGTCTAGTTTCAGAAATAATAACTTTATCTCCTAGTTTAGCCTCGTTGTTTTCGTCGTGTGCCATGAATTTACTTGTAACTGTGTATTGTTTCTTATAGATCGGGTGAGTTTTGCGAGTTTGGACAGTTATAACAATTGTCTTGTCAGCTTTATCCGAGCTCACTACACCAGTAATTGTACGGGCCATATTAGTTTGCCTCCTTTGCAAGCTGATCACTTAGGACGGTTAAGATACGTGCAAGGTCTTTACGCTTTTCGCGTAAGATCCGAACGTTCTGAACTTCGCCCATGTGCATACGTCGTCTAAGCTCTGCGATTTCTTCACGCAAATTAGTAGCGCTCTCTGTGAGTTCGCCGGTATTTTGTTTACGAATGTCGATAATTTTCATGATTATTTAACCTCCTTGACGAGGAATTTAGTGCGAACAGGCAACTTATGGCCAGCAAGTCTCATAGCTTCACGTGCGATTTCTTCTGATACGCCTTCCATTTCAAACATAATTGTTCCCATGTGTACTTTTGCTGCGAAGTATTCTGGACTTCCTTTACCGCTACCCATTTTTACGTCCTGTGGTTTTTTGGTTACTGGAGTGTGAGGAAATATTCTGATCCAAATCTGACCACCACGCTTAATGTAACGAGTCATTGCTTGTCGAGCAGCTTCTATTTGTCTTGCGGTAATACGCTCGTTGTCTAATGACTGTAACGCGTATGTACCAAAGGCAATTGTGTTACCGCGAGTTGCGGCTCCACGGATTTTGCCCTTTCGTACCTTTCGGAACTTAGTTCGTTTTGGCATTAACATCTTAGATAACCTCGCCCTTGTAAATCCAAACCTTAATACCAATAACACCGGTTGGAGTCTTGGCGCCTACTGCACCGTAATCAATGTCAGCGCGCAAAGTGTGAAGTGGAACTGAACCTTCAACTGATTTTTCGCGGCGTGACATTTCTGCACCGTTTAATCGTCCTGCTAGTTCAATACGAATACCTTTTGCACCAGCACGCATAGTAGCGGCAGATGATGATTTGATTGCTCGGCGGAATGCAATACGGCGCTCTAGTTGATGTGCAATATTTTCGGCTACTAGTTTTGCATAAAGTTCTGGTTTCTTGATTTCTTCAATGTTTACACGAACTGGAACTTTGTAGATTTTCTCTATTGCTGTTTTGAGTTCTTGAGCACCTGAACCACCGCGACCGATAACAACACCGGCTTTGGCTGTAACAATAGTAACTGTTACTAGGTTTGGTGATCGCTCAATATCAATCTTGTTGATAGCTGCACGAGAACCAAGTTTTTTAGCAACCATGCGTCTAACGTCAAGATCTTGTGTTAGATAGTTTACATAATCTTTCTTTGGTGCGAACCATTTGCTACGCCAGTCCTTATTGAGCTGTAAACGATAGCTAATTGGGTTTACTTTTTGTCCCATTACTTCTTCTCCTCTTTCGTAGCAACCTTGGCTGGTTGTTTCTTAGCAGCGCGTAACTCACCATCAACTACTACTTTGATGTGGCTTGTACGCTTTTGATAAGGATGTGCCATACCTCTTGATACTGGTCGGAAACGCTTGTAGCGAACACCAGGGGTTACACTGATTTCAATAATCTGTAGTGATTCAGGACGATAGTTGTGGTTGTGGTCAGCGTTAGCTTGTGCACTTTTAATGGTTTTAGATACCTGTAAAGCAGCACGTCTTGGAGTGTGTGACAAAATAACTAAGGCATCCTCAACAGAACGGCCACGAACTAAGCTAGCTACAACACTAACTTTTCTTGGACTGATTCTTACGCCTTTAGCGATTGCTTGAACTGCCATGATTATTTACCTTTCGCTAACTTACCGCCATGAGAGCGGAACTTACGGGTTGGGCTAAATTCACCAAGCTTGTGTCCGACCATGTTTTCTGTAACAAAAACAGGTACGTGAACACGACCATTGTGAACAGCTATTGTGCGACCAACAAATTCTGGTGGAATAGTGCTAGCACGTGCCCAAGTTTTGATGATTGTACGGTCGTCATTACCAAGAGCTGCTACTTTTTTAGCGAGCTTAGGATCAATAAAAGGACCTTTTTTAAGTGATCTAGACATATTCGTTATTTCCTCTTCGCCTGGTGACGGTTTTTAACAATAAATTTACTTGTAGATTTACGACGACGAGTTTTGTATCCAAGAGTTTTAACACCCCATGGAGTACGCGGTGCAGAACCATGGTTCTTACCACCACCAATACCGTGACGTCCACCATCACCACCACCGTGTGGGTGATCAACTGCGTTCATAACAACACCACGAACGCTCGGGCGCCAACCCTTACGACGATTACGTCCGGCTGTACCGATTTTGACGTTTTGGTGCTGTAAGTTGCCTATAACACCGAGAGTAGCCATACAAGTTACAAGAATTTTACGGATTTCACCACTAGGTAGTTTTACCTGAGCATAATCGCCTTCTTTGGCCATAAGCTGTGCGCTTGAACCAGCAGAACGGACTATTTGAGCACCACGGCCTGGTTGTAGTTCGATAGCAGCAATTGTGCTACCTACTGGAATATTTGCAATTGGAAGTCGGTTACCAGCTTCAACAGGAGCATCTTCGCCGGATTTGATGATACGGCCAGGAGCCATAACAGTTGTAGCTAAGATATAGTGATAAACACCATCTTGGTCTTTAATTCTAGCAATACGTGCAGAACGGTTTGGATCGTATTCGATTTGTTCTACTACGGCTTCTGTACCAGCAGGAAGTGCAAAATTTACGATACGGTAGAAACGTCGAGCACCACCACCACGATGTCGGGTAGTAATACGACCCTGGTTGTTACGACCAGAATTCTGCTTACGGAATACAGTTAGGCTTTTAAGTGGTTTGTTTGTAGTAATACCATCAAAATCCTGGCTAGTCATACCACGACGGCCGGGAGTTGTTGGCTTATAAGCTTTAATGGCCATTACTTAGACTCCTTCTTAGCTTTTTTAGCAGCTTTTTCTTCAGTTTTGGCTACTTTTGCTTCTTCGGCAGCTTCTTCTACAAACAATGGTAGGGTATCGCCAGCCTTTAAGGTTACATATGCTTTTTTAATATCAGAACGTCCACCTAGTTGTGGTCGGCCGCCCTTGCGGTAAGATTGCTTAGGTTTGCCCTTGAGAGTGGTTGTACGAACACCAGTAACTGTAACTTCGTACTGTACTGAAATAGCTCTAGCAACAGTGTGCTTGTTTGCAGATAGTGGAACCTGAAAAACATAAGTTTTAACACCTGCAACTTGGCTCATTGCGTAAGCTTTTTCGCTCATTCGAGGTTTTAGGGTAACTTGTCTTGTTATGTCCCTGACAACAGGAGTTACTATTTCAACCTTAGATTTTGTAGTTTTAGCAGCCATTATTTTTTGCCTCCAAGCCAGTCGTTTACTATGTCGATAGCTTTAGTAGTTAGGATAATTGTGTCGGCATTCATAACATCAAAAACATTTAAGTAACGAGCTTGAGCAACCTTAAGGTTAGGAACGTTTCTGGTAGCTCGATCAGTCATTTCGTTCTTTTCTGAAAGAACAAGTAAGATACTGCGGCTAGCATTAACCTTGTTAAGTAGTTTTACAGTTTCAGAAACTTTACCTGTTTTTGCTTCAAAATCTTCAATAACAATGATGTTGCTAGTTTTGATTGTCAAAGCTTGACGTACGGCTGCTCGCTTTACTTCTGTTGGAAGTTTGTGTGAGTAGTTTTCGTTACCAGTTGGACCAAAAGTTATACCACCACCGCGCCAAATTGGTACACGGATAGAACCGAAACGTGCACGTCCTGTACCCTTTTGCTTCCAAGGTTTTCTACCACCACCGCGAACTTCACCTCGTTTTAGTGTACGTGCGTTGTTGGTACGGCCATTAGCTAGGTAGGCGTTATATGCTTGTTTGATTAAATCATGGCTGACTGTTTCTACCGCAAACACATCTTTGGGTAGTTTTGCTGCAACAGTAGCTTTGTTTCCAGACTTAGTAAATGTAGGTACGCTCATTATTTAGCTCCTTTCAAAACAACAATTCCTTTGCGTGGACCTGGCACAGCGCCAGTTACAGCAATGAGATTGTTTTCTGCATCGACAAGTGCGATTTTAAGACCCTTAACGGTAACTTGGTCGACACCCATCTGTCCTGCCATTCGCTTACCTTTAAAAATACGTTGTGGGTACATTGAGCCGATAGAACCAGGGCGACGATAGTTACGTCCACCGTGTGTTTTGCGACCTAGGGCAAAGTTGTGGCGCTTGATAGTTCCTGCAAAACCTTTACCTTTTGAGGTGCCAGTAACCTGAACTTCGTCTCCTACACTAAAAACGTCGGCCTTGAGTTCGGTGCCGACGCTTAAATCTTCTGTAAGTTCATCAATACGAATTTCGCGGACAATCTTAGAAGGAGCTGCTTTTGCTTTTGTATTGTGACCAACCTGAGGCTTGGCCGGGTGCTTGGCAATTTCTGTGCCGAGCTGAACTGCCTGATAACCATCGGTTTCAGCAGTTTTCACTTGTGTAATAACGTTAACACTAGCGGAAAGCAAGGTTACAGCAGTAACAATACCTTCGTCATTGACGAGGCTTGTCATGCCAACCTTTCGTGTGATCAGAGCTTTCATAGTAAAATATGACACCTTTTCGTTTAGAGACACTGAGTTAAAATACTTGGCTCTGACGGTTTCTACCTCTGTAGACCTATCTAAATGCCAAGCTAATTGAGCATCAAATTATTTATATACCAATACAGATTAGCATAAAACATTAACCCCTGTCAATACGTAGTAAATAATACTATAACAATATTATTGTGGAGGAATTTTGCTGTGATCGCTCCAGCTAAAGTTTTGTTTGTCCTTATATTTAACTTTGCGAGTAAAATCGGCCTTCCATGAAGCGATTTTTGCTTCGTCTTCTTCTGTGAAACTTCCTCGCAGACGAAGTTCTGTTAACAAATCATCAACTTCGCTCCTAAACCCAGGGTTTTGCCAACCAATTCTTACTAATTCATTTAGAGCATTTTTCTCAGGCTTATTTTCAACCAAACTGCTATAAAAATTAAAAAATAATAAAATGCCATAACTATATTAATTGTAATCATCTATATATCTATTAACAATAGATATATTTCACGCACTTTTCACGAATAAATATATGGTAGAGTGTCGGAGTAAATTTATTGGGTTGTTGTTTAAAGGAATAAGGTTCATACGTAGTCGTATGCCTCTTTGGTCTTATTCCTTATTATTAGTTATCAGTTAAACTTCCGACATAAGTATCAACATTGTCATTAGTATTATGCCAAAGCATAAAAAACTACTGACCAGTAAAGTACTGATATCGGATAATTTTCTTCGATTCTGATATTGAACACAATAATCCAGCCAACTACGCTAATTACTAAGCTAACTATTGATGGCGCCCATTTACCAAGCAAATCGAGCTCCATTGTAATTATCATCGCAATGCAAAATACAAGTATTGCGATGAAAAAAGCAGAGCCAAATATGACAATGCTTGGTGCAGGGTTGCTTTCGATGGCATTAGCAAACACTTTACCTCCAAAATTGTAGCTCCGACACTGTTAAAGTTCACTAAACCGATGCCTAGTTAGGTTATTATATAACATAAATTTAAAAACCGCCCTTTATAGAGCGGTCTTTAAAATAATACAATTATTTGGATTACATTTTGATTTCGGCGTCACAACCAGCAGGAAGTGAAAGGTTCATAAGACTATCGATAGTCTTAGTTGTAGGCTCAAACACGTCAATTAAACGCTTGTGTACACGCATCTCAAACTGTTCGCGGCCCTTTTTGTAAACATGCGGGCTTTTAACTACTGTAAATGTAGTTTTACGTGTCGGTAGAGGGATTGGTCCTGCAATTGTTGCACCAGTACGTAATGCTGTATCAACAATCTGTTTTGCTGATTGATCAATTACTTTATGATCATAAGCCTTTAGTCGGATACGAATCCGTTGCTTGCCAGGTACTGCTGGTGCAGCTGGTTTCTTAGCTGATTCTGCCATGCGTGAAACTCCTTTCAGGGGTTTCAATAGATTAAGATTGTATGTAATAGATGAGTCTTTCTGACCTATTACCTGTCAATTCTTAAACTATTAACGTGTTCTGTAACCTCGGGCGGAGTGATAAGTGACCGCCGCGAGTTCTCAAAACGATTAATTAGTAAGTGTATTTTATAACAAACTTATGACCTAGGCAAGCTTACGCCAAGTTCTTTAGCGGCAGCGACAACTTCTGCATGAAGTATGAGAATTCTTTCTTTGGCTGGTAACTTACGAAAGTTATTATCAGTAATCGCAGAATGCTGCAATTCTTTAATCATGTTGTAAATTTCTTTAACATCATTTTCCAACTCTTCTAGTTTGCCAAAAACAGGTGCTAGCTTCTTATCGAAGATAGCCTCTATCTGTTGTAAGTCAGATTGTGTCAAACTCATAGTCCTATTATGTTATCACCAATATATCTAATGAAAAAGATAATTTAAAGCTACGTAATTGGGGATAAGTAACTATTTTATATGTAATGATCCAACTAATTAAGTAAAAAGGATCTAAAAAATTCTGAAACAAAAGTATCATAAAATATGACAAACATTAAATATATGTAAGGTAAGGAAAATATCACTACAAATATGTACAAATAAGATTCATCGGTGATCTTTTTCTTTAGAAGTTTGGTAGCTATGAAAACAATTGAAATTAAAAATGCAGCAAAAAGACTACATATTAGTAATATAAATATTAATGCATAGATACCAAGTCCTGAATATGGATCATTTGTATCAGCTGCATATTCTGTAAAACTTTTGAATACAGGAATGACTGCTATCAACGCGAGTATTGTGAAGTAAATGTAGAATAATAGATTTTTTTTAGATATTTTTTTTAATTTTTTTATAGTATTCATTTTACAAATATTTTAGCATACTTATATTAAAAACTCCCCTAAGAATTTAGAGGAGTTTTTGATTAAGATTTTGGTTTGTTACTTAGTGATTGCAGTAACAACACCAGCACCAACAGTGCGTCCACCTTCGCGAATAGCGAAGCGTAGACCTTGTTCCATAGCAATAGGAGCAAGTAGTTTTACCTTGAAGGTGATTGTATCACCAGGCATAACCATTTCTTTGTCAGCTGGTAGCTCAACTTCACCTGTTACATCAGTTGTGCGGAAGTAAAATTGTGGCTTGTAGCCTTTAAAGAATGGAGTGTGGCGTCCACCTTCTTCTTTAGTAAGAATATAGACTTCTGCATCAAATTCTGTGTGTGGTGTGATTGATCCTGGCTTGCAAAGTACTTGGCCGCGTTCGATATCATCTCGCTCTAAACCGCGAAGCAAAATACCAACGTTATCACCAGCTTGTCCACGATCAAGACTTTTCTTGAACATTTCTACGCCTGTAACAATTGATTTAGTAGTTTTACGTACACCGACAATTTCAACCTCGTCGTTAACGTTAACAATACCTTGTTCAATACGTCCAGTCGCAACTGTGCCACGTCCCTTAATAGAAAAGACGTCTTCTACAGGCATTAGGAAAGGCTTGTCTAGTTCGCGGGCTGGTTCTGGAACGAAGCTATCAAGAGCTGCAACAAGTTCCATAATAGCGTCCTCGCTAGCTGCATCGCCTTCTAGGGCTTTGGTAGCTGAACCTTTGATGATAGGTGCGTTTTCGTCGAAACCATTCTTGGCTAGTAGTTCACGAATATCCATTTCAACTAGTTCAACTAGTTCTGGATCTGCAAGATCCATTTTGTTCATGAAAACTAGAATAGTTGGTACACCAACCTGACGTGCAAGCAATACGTGCTCGCGTGTCTGTGGTAGTGGACCATCGTTAGCGGCAACGACAAGAATAGCTCCATCGATTTGCGCAGCACCGGTGATCATGTTTTTGACATAATCGGCGTGACCTGGCATGTCAACGTGAGCGTAGTGACGATTTTCGCTTTCGTATTCTTGGTGTGAGGTCGCAATGGTTATACCACGTGCGCGCTCTTCTGGTGCGTTGTCGATCTGGTCGTAAGCGATTGGCTTGTTGACGTCAGATGGCAACTTTTTTGCTAATACTGCTGTGATAGCAGCTGTGAGCGTAGTTTTACCGTGGTCAACGTGACCCATGGTTCCTACGTTGACGTGAGGCTTGCTTCTATCAAATGTTCCTGCCATTTAATATGACTCCTTATATAAATTTAATTATTAACTTTCGCGGTCCATATTGTTTGCCAAAAACAAACAATGCCCTCACGCGAGTTACCGATTAATTATAGATGATGAACTAACTTCTGACAAGTGTAGAGCGCAAACACGCATTATCGCATAAATTCATGCAATTATTACGAACCAAAAACTCTTTCACGCAGTACTATACAACGTGCAAAAAGCATCGCCACAAACACCGATAACGCCAAAATCACTACAGCGCTTGTAGCCTGCAATACTGAAATAACTGTTAATTCTGTGAATGCATTCAAAAACATTGTTGAAGCATTCGGCAAAATTCCTGCTAGCAACAGATACAACCAATAGAAAAACATTACTGTAGCCAGTACCCGCACTATAATTCTGAGGATTGTTTCGTGCCAAACTTTTTCTTTTTTTGAGTTAGCTGGCAGAATCATTCCACCCGTATTAACTACATCGTTTCTATAATTTGAAATTATGTTTGCTATGACATAAATAATCACATAAACAAACATGCCAACAACCATCCAAAAGACTACTGTCAGAATTTTTGAACCCTGCTGATTGTTAGTAGGGGCAACAATTTTCTCTATAGCTTCCCTAATAAATTCTGTAATTAGGACATAGCTGGCGTTGTTAATCTGTTTTATAGCTGGAAAGCTATTAAGTATCAATAAAACAAAAAACGATCCGGTTAAAAGTGCAGTTATTTCTTGCTTACTAGGTATGAAAGCTTTTTTTAGTCGGTCTGATTCATCAGATTCTGCATTAATTGTGTGTGGCATTTCACTTTTAGTATATGACAATTTAGATGTATTTGTATAATACTTACCCCTCAGAACGTGGTTTTTTTTTTGCAAATCTAGTTGGCGGGCGGAACAATCACACCATTATCAAACTTGTTGTTGGACCACACATTACCTGGACGAGTTGAATCAAAATCACTGATTGGGAACCAATAACCGCATTTTCCACCAGGACCACGCTGGAATATATTATCAATAAATCTGATATTTTCAGCTTGTCTTCCAAAAGGCTTGCTACCATCATCACCGCTTGATCCGCCGTATGCACAAGTACCACCAGTCGTAGCAACAAATAGATTTTTTTCTAGCAAATTATTTTTAACAGGTTCGAAATCTCCATAACCAGTTAAACTTGCTGAGCAACCGCCGCCACTAGGTGTATCGGCTACGTCACATGTTAAAGCGTTATGAATGACAGTACCATTCTGTGATTGCCTAAATCCGCTAGCGTGCACTCGTACATCTTGAACAATATTCTGACCATGAGTATATGAATCCCTTACGTTACAAGTGTTATGGCAGTAGATACTTCTATTACCTCCAGTTACTTCTACTCTTAGAACTGTGAAGTTATATTCTCCGAGCACTGTGTAGTCATCGTTAGGATTAGCACCCTTCGGACCAATTATTTCAGAGTCAATAATTGTAAAAGAATTACTTGTACTAGAGTTAACTACCCTACCATTTATTTTACTATTCTTAATAGTAACGTTTGGTGCCTGTATTTGAATAACACAATTTATTAGCTTTGAATCAATAACGGTATTAGCTACTGTAATGACACAATTATCGCTGTAGTTTGTTAGCGTAACATTAGCTGGTACTCCAGTGTTATTTGGACCTGGCCAGCAGCCACCCATACCATCGGAACCGCCTGGTGTATGAATTGCCCCTACACAGCTACCAGCCGGAAGAGTGACACAATTGGGCGGAGTTCCAGTTTGCCCGGTAGGACATGCAGAAGTTTGGCTACTGAAAACGATTGAACTACGTCCTGCAGCAGATTGATCACTTTCAATATTGATATTACCACCCAAAACACCACTTTCTGCTTCAAAGAATATAGCTGCCCGATTTGACTGTGCATTAACTTTTATCACTAATAATACTAAGGTAAAAAGTAGAACATATAAAACAATCAAATATGATAATTGGGGTATTTTAGCAATTTTATTGCTCATATTACACTAATATTAACACTAATACCCATATCAGTACAATTTGCTTTTGCTTAGATGAACTAACAGAAATTATTTGGCGCGTTTTGAAGCAATTGCTTCGGCTACGTGGCTAGGAACGTCTTCGTAGTGGTCTAGTTCCATAGAACTACTAGCACGACCCTTAGTAGATGATCGTAGGTTGGTTGTATAGCCAAACATTTCACCAAGTGGTACAAAAGATGTAATTTCTTTAATACCAGCACTTAGGTCTTCCATAGATTCAATGCGACCGCGCTTAGAGTTAAGATCTCCAATAACGTCACCCATGAATTCTTCTGGAGTTACAACTACAACTTTCATGATTGGCTCTAGTAGTGCTGGGTTAGCAGCTTTCATGGCTGCAGAAAATGCCATCGATCCAGCAATCTTAAATGCCATTTCGTTACTATCTACATCGTGGTAGCTTCCGTCGTACAGTTCAACCCTTACATCAACTACTGGATAGCCAGCTACAACTCCAGTGGTCATAGACTCTACAATTCCAGCCTCAACCGGCTTGATGTATTCTCCAGGAATAACACCACCCTTAATTGAGTTAATAAATTCAAAGCCTTTGCCTTGTTCGTTCTGACTAATTCTTACCCAGGCGTCTCCGTACTGACCACGTCCACCAGACTGTCGGATAAACTTGCCTTGGGCTTCAACACCGTCTTTACGTATTGTTTCGCGGTATGCAACTTGCGGAGCACCAATGTTAGCTTCAACGGCAAATTCGCGCTTCATTCTATCTACAATGATTTCAAGGTGAAGTTCACCCATACCACTAATAACAGTCTGTCCTGTTTCGTCATCTACACGGATACGAAAGGTCGGGTCTTCTTCTGCTAGGCGCTGCATAGCGATAGACATCTTCTCTTGGTCAGCCTTGGTTTTTGGCTCAATTGCAATTGATACTGGTGGTTCTGGGAATGTAATACTCTCTAATATGATAGGGTTATTTGGATCACAAAGCGTGTGTCCAGTTGTTGTGGCCTTGAGTCCTACGATAGCTGCGATATCACCAGCGCCAACTTCTGTTACATCAGTTCGCTTGTCGGCCTGCAAACGCACAATACGTCCAACACGCTCTTTTTCACCGTTTGAACTGTTTAAAATATAAGAACCGGCGGTAACTTTACCAGAATAAACACGGAAATAAGCTAGCTTTCCTACAAATGGGTCAGTAGTGATTTTAAATGCAAGTGCTGCAAAAGGTTCGGCTTCTGATGGTTTGCGCTCTATTTCGTCGCCAGTCTTTGGGTGTGTGCCCCAAGTGGATCTTGTGTCTAGTGGACTTGGAAGATAGTCATTTACCATATCTAGAACTTTTTCTACAATCACACCACGGCCATCGCCGCCGGTTACTGCAAAGAATTTACCAGTAAGTACAGCAGTTCGGATGGCTTGCTTTACTTCGTCAACACTGAGGCCCTCTTCGCCAACTTCGAAGTATTTTTCTAGCATTGCTTCGTCTTCTGCGACAGCGTTTTCGATAAGTAAACTACGATATTTTTTGACCTGATCCATCATGTCAGCCGGGATTTCACCTTCAATAAGTTCCTTATCGTGGAACTCTTTGTAGGTGTAAGCCTTCATTTCTACGAGGTCGACAACACCGTTAATGGCTTGCTCAAAACCAATTGGCAGATGCACTGGGAAAGCGCGTTTGCTAAGGCGGTTATGAATAGAATCAAGTGATTTATAAAAATCACCACCAGTTTGGTTGATTTTGTTAATAAAACAGATACGAGGCACGCCGTATTTGTCGGCTTGGCGCCATACGGTCTCAGACTGAGATTCAACACCCATTTTGCCGTCAAATACTACGCAGGCACCGTCTAGTACGCGGAGTGATCGTTCTACTTCAACAGTAAAGTCGATATGACCCGGGGTATCAATGATGTTAATCTGATTACCCTTCCAAAAACATGTAACAGAAGCGGCAACAATAGTGATACCGCGTTCGCGCTCTTGAGCCATCCAGTCAGTTGTTGTTTCGCCTTCGTGTACAGCACCAATTTTGTGGTTTAAGCCCGTGCGGTACAAAATACCTTCGGTTGTAGTTGTTTTACCCGCATCAATATGAGCAATAATGCCCAGGTTACGGATGTTCTTCATTTCAGTTTTCTTCTCAGCCATAGTGAATGTGTTTCCTCTGCTTTAGTTATGATTTTGATTCGTCGCTAATTCCACCCAGAGGAGCGATCTCATCTAGAGGAAGTTCGAAGCTGTTTACGTGGATAAGTCTTATGTCGCCTACAACTTTAAGAAATGCCATTTCACGAAGCTCTTTTTCGAGATCTTCTTGTGATATTCCTACCTTGGATTCAAACTGTTTCGGCATACTATCTTGCGAAGTGAGCGAAGGCTCGGTTAGAATCAGCCATCTTATGTACATCTTCGCGCTTCTTAACAGCCGTACCGGTGTTATTGAAGGCGTCAACTAGTTCAAGCGCTAAGCGGTCTTCCATGCTCATGCCTTTACGGCTACGAGCAGCAGAAACAAACCACATAGTAAGTAAGTGATTTTGGCGTTGACCTTTTACTTCAAAAGGAATCTGGTAGTTTGCACCACCAACGCGGCGAGAACGAGTCTCCATGTGTGGTTTGATGTTAGCCATAGCTTTTTCGAAAACTTCGAGTGGGCTATCAGACTTAACTTTTGCAGCAGCTTTAGTCATACCATTATAGACAAGACGTTCTGCTGTTTGCTTTTTGCCATCACGCATAACGCGGTTGATGACACGAGTAACCTGTTGGTTACTATAAATTCGATCTGGTGCAGCCTCGCGTACGAGGGCTTTTGTTACTTTTCGTGGCATTATTTTGTCTCCTTCTTTGTACCGTACTTGCTGCGGCCGCGTTTGCGGTTTGCAACACCCTGAAGGTCTAATGCACCACGAACAATGTGATAACGCACACCAGGAAGGTCAGGCACACGGCCACCACGGATCATAACCACTGCGTGCTCTTGTAGGTTGTGGCCTTCGCCGCCAATGTAAGCCCAAACTTCGTAGCCGTTGTTCAAACGAACACGAGCAACTTTGCGAAGTGCA
>JBGSWE010000005.1:0-31581 GCA_041752595.1 Saccharimonadales bacterium (SeqCode)
GTATCTGTTAAACCGTAGTAATTTTTGCTACTAAATAGGCTTTACAAAATTACTCCCAGCTGATACAATCCTTAGGCGTTTGAGTTTAGATGAAAAACCGCCAAACGGGGCTCTACATAGAGCAAGCAGTTTTGCACTTAAACTCAAGATATGAACAGATTACTTTATAAGTAAGTAGTCATTAAGGTTCGCTTGTGTTCGTAACTTAACAATAAAATAGTTTTTAGATAAGTTGATTTTGAGAAAATATATATAAGTTTAGACAAAGGCAGTAGTTATTGTCGACCATTAAACTGTGGTCGAAACCAGCAATAACTAGTCAACTTAGTTTTCAGCAATGAAAATTAAGATAATGCCGATGCATAAAAAGTTAAATAAGCGCATACAATGAATGCCTTGACGTACAGTACCGATGAAGGACGTGAGTGGCTGCGAAAAGCTACGGGGAGCTGCCTACTAAGCTTTGAACCGTAGATGTCCGAATGAGGAAACTCAGCACGAGTCATGTCGTGTTGCCTTTAGCTGAATACATAGGCTAATGAGCGGGTACCGTGGGAACTGAAACATCTTAGTACCACGAGGAATAGAAAGTAAACAACGATTCTCCTAGTAGTGGCGAGCGAACGGGGATCAGCCCAAACCTTTTAGGTTTTTGTTTGGTAATTTATTACCGAACAAATAAGTTGACAGACGAATATCTAAAGGGGGTTGTGACATATAAATTAACCAAGTTTAGGATTTGAGGTTTACCTTGAAGACTAAGCTTGGACTAGCTAGCGCTGTTAACGACTAGCATAAGGTTACAAAGTGCGAACCGAGTAGAAAGGGATGGAAAGCCCTGCCAGAGACCGTGACAGCCGGGTATACCAAGGAACGCACCCTTATCATTTATATTGTCGAGTAGGTCGGGACACGTGAAACCCTGACTGAATCCGGGAGGACCACCTTCCAAGGCTAAATATACTGTGCGATCGATAGTGAACAAGTACCGTGAGGGAAAGGCGAAAAGAACCCCGGAAGGGGAGTGAAATAGATCCTGAAATTGTATGCGTACAAGGAGTTGGAGCGGGCTTGTCCCGTGACAGCGTGCTTTTTGTAGAACGATCCAACGAGTTAATTGTAACGGCAAGCCTAAGTCATTTGACGGAGGCATAGTGAAAGCGAGGCTGAATAGGCCGACATAGTCGTTATGATTAGACCCGAAACCGGGTGACCTAACCATGAGCAGGTTGAAGCGACGGTAAAACGTCGTGGAGGACCGAACCAGGGCGACCTGCGAAACGCTTGGATGACTTGTGGTTAGCGGTGAAATGCCAATCGAACCCGGAGATAGCTGGTTCTCCTCGAAATAGCTTTAGGGCTAGCGTCGTACGGTAGCAGATGGGGGTAGAGCTCTGATTCGGACTGGGGGTCGCAAGATTACCCACCCTTGTCAAACTACGAATACCATCTGTGGAACTACGGCAGTCAGAACGTCGGGGCTAAGCTCGACGCTCGAAAGGGAAACAGCCCAGACCATCATCTAAGGTCCCTAACTGTACACTCAGTGGGAAACGAGGTGAGATTTCTTAAACAATGAGGATGTTGGCTTAGAAGCAGCCATTCATTTAAAGAGTGCGTAACAGCTCACTCATCAAGAGATCTTGCGCGGAAAATGTAACGGGGCTCAAGTGTACGACCGAAGATATGGATGTCCGCATTTATGCGGGCGTGGTAGAGGAGCGTTCCTCTCTGCATTGAAGTTGAACCGTGAGGTTTGGTGGAGCGTGAGGAAGTGAGAATGTTGGAATGAGTAACCATAAGGCAGGTGAGAATCCTGCCCACCGAAAGAGCAAGGTTTCCTGGGCCACGGTAATCGCCCCAGGGTTAGTCGGTCCTAAGCCGAGGCAATATAGCGTAGGCGATGGACAACGGGTTAATATTCCCGTACTAGTGTGAGTTTGTGCGCAGATGCGCGGTATGATAGCAGGAGCGGATTCATGGTTATATCCGTCTAAGCTTCCTAACTGGGAGTGAATGAAAGTTTCGTTAAGAAATAATTCCTGTCAAAGTGCTGACCAGAAAAGTCTGCGTACGCGTGGCTCACGCTATCCGTACCGCAAACCGACACAGGTGCTCAGGTCGAGAAGACCAAGGTGTACGAGTGATTCTTCGCTAAGGAACTCGGCAATACAGCGACCGTAACTTCGGAATAAGGTCTGCCCCGTCACAGTGTTTATCACTTGTGGCATTGCCAGTTTTCTTTTAACGAAAACAACAGAAGCAAATTAAGTTTTTAACTTCTTAATTTGCCCTGTATAAACGAGATATTTTACTGAGATTTAAAAGAAAGCTGACCTCTAAGCACACATCCACCAGTGGTAGATAGTGTGACGGGGCCGCAGCTAAGGAACCCATGCAACTGTTTACCAAAAACACAGGTCTCTGCAAACACGAAAGTGGAAGTATAGGGGCTGACTCCTGCCCGGTGCTGGAAGGTTAAGGGGATGCGTTTACGCGCTGAACTGAAGCCCCAGTGAACGGCGGCGGTAACTATAACCGTCCTAAGGTGAATAACACTGCCTTAGTGAGGTGTAAGACCTCCTCCTTTGTTCCTACACTCCGTAGGTTTCGGGAGAAAATTTGGCTATATGCTGGAACATCTGTGTATCAAGCTGTACTATGGTGCAATTATTTCTAAGATTTGGAATACATTGAATCAAGTGACAATCAGTCTTGTGCAGACAATCAGCAGGGAAGGCTAAATCCTTAAAAAATAAGGATCTAGAACCCTCAGAGACTACACGCCAAATCTTTCTATTATCTTAATTAGGTATAGAAGGAATGATATAGTCCGATCTCTATGGCGACATAGAGGGTGTAGAAATGCTACTACACCAGTAATAACAAAATGTAAGTGGTATAAAATACCGCTAGCTATGAGCGAAATTCCTTGTCAGGTAAGTTCTGACCCGCACGAATGGAGTAATGATATGGGTACTGTCTCAGCGAAGAGCTCGGTGAAAGTGCATTGACGGTAAAGATGCCGTCTGTCCGCAGCAGGACGAAAAGACCCTATGCAGCTTTACTACAGCTTGACATTGAACCGGGTTGTGACATGTGTAGAATAGGTGGGAGGCTTTGAAGCCGACGCGCTAGCGTTAGTGGAGCCGAAATATGAAATACCACCCTTGTTACAATTTTGTTCTCACGTGTGCCACAAAGTGCGCCTAAATCTTTTGATTTGGACGTAATTTCTGGCATGCGGACCGTGTCTGGTGGGTAGTTTAACTGGGGCGGTTGCCTCCTAAAGAGTAGCGGAGGCGTTCAAAGGTTGGCTAGGTTCGGATGGAAATCGAATCGATAGTGCATACGCATAAGCCAGCTTGACTGTGAGGGCGACGACCCAATCAGGCACGAAAGTGGGAGTAAGTGACCCGCTGTCCGTACATTTTTGTACATGAGAGTGGTATCGGCAGCGCAAACGGATAAAAGTTACGCTAGGGATAACAGGCTTATCGCCCCCAATAGTTCACATAGACGGGGCGGTTTGGCACCTCGATGTCGGCTCATCTCATCCTGGGGCTGGAGCAGGTCCCAAGGGTCCGGCTGTTCGCCGGTTAAAGAGGTACGTGAGCTGGGTTCAGAACGTAAATTACATTGCGTTCTATCACTGTAAAGTGATAAAATACTAGTGTACATCGCACTAATAGTATTAAATCTGACTGAAATCGGTGAAACCCGACTGGAACACTATCGAACGGTTCCAAGGGCAATACCGAGGGAAGATTAGCAAAATGTTTGACGAAGTAGCGGCATATACTGCCGGTTTTCTAGATGGAGATGGCTCGATCATGGCACAATTGGTATATCGCAAAGATTACCGATTAGGCTATCAGATCAGGGTAAGCATTGTGTTTTACCAAAAGCAATCCCATAATGAAATCCTCTTTTGGCTAAAAGAGCAGCTCGTATTTGGGTATATACGCGACCGTAACGACGGCATGACGGAATACACCATTGTCGGGCTAGAAGAAGTAGCACAGGTTTTAAACCTACTTCTTCCTAACCTTCGTCTAAAGAAAAGACTTGCCGAAGATGTTATGAAGCTGATTGCGCTGTATCCTAAAAAGATGACAGCCACTAAGCTCATAAAGTTAGCTAAGTTGGTCGATAAGACCGCAGAATTTAATTATTCAAAAAAGCGAACCAATACATCAGAAGTGGTAATTCAATTCTTGAAAGACAGGCAGCTTTTCCCCGTAGAGACTTCTTGTTAGTTTGCTACTAACAAGGGATGGAGGTTGAAAATATGGCCTTCATAAAACGTCAGCTCCTCTGTTAAAACCAATATACAGAGGATGAAGATATAGTCCGTGCCATCAGTAATGGTGGAGTAGTTTAAAGGAACGAACAGGCCTTTAAATGACACGCGTGAGACAGTTCGGTTTATATCCGCTGTGGACGCAAGGAAATTTGAGAAGATTTGACCCTAGTAAGCAATTGCTACTTTGCGTAGAAATGCGCATTGACAACGTGGCTTATAACGGTGAAGCCTTCATATGTTTTTGGTTTTAGAGTTATATTATTCATCGGTCTAGAATGATATAATTTGCTTGAGGACCGAAAACCTCTGAAAGGTAATACCGTGGGAAGTCGATCAGATATTGAAAAAGCTTATATTGCGGGATTTCTTGATGGTGATGGTAGTCTGATGTTACAAGTGAAACAACGAAGTGACACCACTCGTGGCTATAGATTAATGGCCACAATCTGCCTATATCAAGATTCTCGCCACGATAAAGACCTGTATTGGATGCAAGGCATTCTGCATGCAGGCTATATTACCCAAAGAAACGATAAGATGACAGAACTTCGCGTTAACGGTTTTAAGACCGTGGCAGATATTCTAGAAGATCTTAAGCCGTTCATTCGCTTTAAAAAGCTTCAAGCTAAAGCAATGATAACAGCGTGCCGTATCTTAGAGGGTGGTATACATAAGCTTTCAAAACAACAACTCCAGCTAGTTTTAGATCAGATAATTATAATCCAATCAGAGAACTACACGGCTCATCGCAAGAAGAGTCAGGAGGAATTGTTAAAGATATTTGATTTGACCCCGTAACGACTTCGTGTCATCGGTTCCACCACCGGTGCACAGGCTTGGTTTATGCGTGAATCAATCTATAAAGATTGACAGGCTTTCCAGGCAACATGCCACTACCCTCGTCTTCAGTCGTGAAGAACGGGTAAAGATATAGTCTACGCTCTTAGAAATAAGGGAATAAGTGACGAGAGGACCGGGTTGAACACACCGCTGGTGTACCAATTGTTCTACCAAGAGCATCGTTGGGTAGCTATGTGTGGTATAGATAAGCGCTGAAAGCATATTAAGCGCGAAACTGACTTCAAGATGAGATTTCCCTATGAGACCCCAGAAAGACTATCTGGTTGATAGGCGCAAGGTGGAAGTGCGGTAACGCATGCAGCCGAAGCGTACTAATAGGTCCATCGACTTTTTATGCACTCTTCTCTGTTTAGATCCCTTTTTCTTCGGAAACAGGGGCCGTTACAGATAGAGAAGAGTAAAATTAGCATTTTTGACTAGTTATTGTTGGTAACGCCAACATACACTTTGTTTGAACTTTTAAATCTCACAAGATTAATTTATCTAAAACGGCACCAAAACATCATGGTTGCCGAAAAAAGGTAGCAAGAGACCACCGCCTGATCGTTTATATCAGGGCAAAGCCTCTCTTGTGGCCTTCTTTCGGTGCCCATGGCGCAAGGGAAACACCTGTTCCCATCCCGAACACAGCAGTTAAGCCTTGCAGCGGTTACTATACTTGGCCAATCAAAGCCTGGGAAAATAGCACGGTGCCGAATTATAGAATTGAGCCTCCTTACCGGAGGCTTTTTCTTTTGTTCTTTTTCTGGCGAAAGAACCAAACGCGCCACCCACTTTTGGGGGTTGAGGGGCATTACGGGGCTTCAAGAGAGGCTAGTGGTGGTGTTCTGGGTGCTTATGCTTGCTGTTTTTAGGGGTTGGCGTATGATTTATTAAAAGGGAGAATGTTATGCCGCCAAGAGCTGGAGATAGAGACGAACAGTTGGAGCACTGGCGTGAAGTAGATGATGCGCAAGCTCAAAAGGAGTTGGGTGAAGCGGTTCAAGAGAGCCTAATGATAACGAGGCGGGGTGACTACGGTGTTGCAGAGGGTCAAAAGAAGCAGATGGTGGGGAGGCCTCGCACCTGGTTGGGTAGGGGTATAGTTGGGCTCGCAGAGAAGTACTTATAAATAATTAGCCAGTATTTAGTTTATTAGAAGGGGAAGCCGTCTTATTAACTATTATAGTGCAGTATGTTCATGTATATTGTAAATCATGGATAGTGGTGACATACTTCGCGCGATACTGGCTATATTAGCTTTATTATTTAGTTGCAGGGTATTTTATTTCTTGGGACGTAAGTTAGATAATAGGTGGTGGTTATCATCTCTATTTTTTGTGTTTATACTGATTTTTTGCATAATTGGCGTTTTGGTATTAAATAGTTTTGAAAATTGTCCTCCTAAAAATACAAATTTGTGTGGTCTTGGAACTGTAATAGGGGCTATATACGCCTTTTGGATTTCTGTCATTAGCCTTATTGTAACGATTATAGGCATGCCATTTGCTTATTTAGGCCACCGAAATAGTAAACCGAAAGCACAGGCTGTAAAAAATCACTAAGAATTAATACATAACTACAATCATTACCTTTAACGGGTTATATTTTGGGTGTGTAAGTGAGGCAAAAGTGTCAAATGCCTCTCCTAGGGCTTCTAGAGAGGCTACAGGTGTAAATAATTAGCGGGCGCGGATGTTTTGGGCTGCTAATTCAACAGTTTTTTGGATTCTACTAAGCTTTGTCTCATTTGTTTTAGCGGTGTATATCCACTCCAAAATCACTCTTTTAGTAGAGTTAGGGAAGGTATCAAAATTAATCTTCGCTGATTGATTTGCATTTAATAACTTTATTAACTCTGTTGGAAGCACTAAATCGTCAGATAAGTTTAGCTGATCCCATGCGCCATTTGCTTTGGCTATCTCTATAGCTGCTAGGCCTGCAGGCTGCATTTTGCTTGATTGTATCAATTCCTCAACCTTGGTTTTGTTTATCTTAGACCAAGTGCTTTTAGGCTTGCGCCGGCTAACATATATTTTTGATCTTGTATCAGATACCTTGTTTGCTCTCCCGTCTACCCAACCAAAACAGAGTGCCTCGTCGACAATTTCTGCCCAAGGAAGGGTTCGATTTTTGCCCTTATCGAACACCAGCCATACACTCTTCTCTGTTAAATGATTCTTTTGTAGCCATGCTCTCCAGGATGCTCTATCTGGTGCGTAGAATTCGGGGGCTTCATTCATGTCCATATAATACCAAATCAATCCTTGAGGCATATAAAAGCACCCCATATGCTTGTTTTATAAGAGTATAATAAGAATATAAGGGGGTTTTTATGGCTAAGAAAGATAATGTTAAAGTGGATAGTTCTGTCGGGTTTGTGCTTTTTATAGCGTATTTTGGTGCGTTAATATTTTTTATTGAACGTAATGTTGGTTTTTGGGGTGACGTTTTAGCATTTTTGCAGGCCGCTGTTTGGCCAGCATATGTTCTATATAACGTACTTGGATTACTCAACATATAATATACAAAAAACGAACAAACTATTTTAATTTATTCAAGTTGTATTCCGTGATTGATTTTATTAGTTCATAAGGAATTGGTTTGTCTAAAGGAAATTTTATAGTTCCTTTAGAGGTTTCGTATTTTGTTAACTTATCTCTGAAAAACTCAATAGTAGTTGGGCCAGGATAGATACCGATGTGGTTTTTGTAGCCGGCATAATGAATCAGGTGTTTGTTGTTTATGTTAAAAGTAGGAATACCATAACTGATGAGCTCGTTAGCTTCAGGTGCGACTCCATAAATAATTTCTCGTATACTGTTGAGAATTTGTCTTGAATATTCTGGCTGCAAGGAAATGTAGCCGTCTACTTCATTTTTGCCACTATGAGTGTTCATTACAGTAGTATATGTTGAAAACTAAATTGATTTCAAACAATATATTTTACTTATGCTTGCCACTGAATATATTGGTGTCATACTGATTTTATGACTTTAGAGGTAGAGCAAGCTCCAAATAGGCGTTTAGCAAGATTTGGTGCAAAAATTGTCGGTGGCGTAACGCTGATTGCATTAGGTGTTGGGATTGTTTCTGAATCTGGTTTTGATTCGATTATTAGCGATGAAGGAAGTAATTCCCCACTAGCTAGACTTGCGGTTGGTGCACTAATTTCTGTCGCAGGTATTGGTTTGGTGATAAATTCTAGACAAAACCAAGAGCAATAGACATAAATTTATAACATAATCTTATTGACTTAAGCTTAAGCTTGTGTTATCATAAGCGTATTCGATAGGGAATTAGAGGGCCTACTCGTCTGGTAACAGATGAGGGGCTCTTTGTTTTCTAGAGAGGTGTTATCAATAAGTAACTAATAATTTTCTCGTAAATATACGGGAATGGGAGCTAAAAAAATGGCTGGAACTAAAACTGGCGGCAAAGCTGCTGCATCAACAAACAAATCTAAGTATGGTGCAGACTTCTATGCTCGCATCGGTGCTATGGGTGGTAAAAAGGGCACAACCGGTGGATTTGCTGCTAACCGCGAGCTTGCTCGTAGTGCTGGCGCAAAAGGTGGCCGTATTTCTCGCAGAACAAAAAAGAGCGTTTAATAGCGCGATTTTACACCTCAGTTAAACTGGGGTGAATAAATCGCACTATGCACCTAGATGCATAGGTTTTAGCGGTTACTTCATTAAGGAAGGTGGAATTATTATGGATATGAATACTTACGTTATTTCTAAAGATCCTGCATGGCATAGAATAGTAGACGTCATTGTAATATTAGCCATTGGCTTTGTTGCTGGTGTTATATTATCTGGCGCGCTCATTACATACGAAACAGAAACTACCACAGTTAAATCTATTAAGCGCGTTCCTAGCGTACAAACGCCTCAAGACCAATCGGGTAAAGTTGATGCGCCACAAGACACTGTAAAAGTACTAGAAATTTAAGAAATCTTAGTTTGCAACGCGTCTACAGGGTTGGCAAAAGCCGGAGGCATTAACATGCCACGAATCACCTTAGGAATAGTTTTATTTATACTTTTTATTCTTATTAAAAAATGGCTCAAGTAGGCATGCAATTAATAGAAGTACATGAAACAAAAAAACAACCAGCGCCAGTTTTATTAAAACGTTTGATAATTCATTAGTAACTACTATTCCACAGCTATTATAGCCACCGTCAATAATTTTTTTTGATGCATTTAAAATACTAGCAACAACTAGCAATACTGTTAGGCCATATGTTGATAGAGTGAGCTTTTCTAATGTAGATTTTAGTTTACTTTTAGGCTGTTTGTTCTTTTTTATAAAATGTAAGACAAGTCTATAGACTACATAAATTACACTTACAGCCGATGGCCAGAGTATTAGAATTGAAAATAGCCATATAAAACCTTCATCTCTCTGAGTCAATGTAAAGCATATTGGTCCTGCAAAAATTGTTAAAGCGTGCATTATTACTAAATTGTACCACTAAATTTACTTCACTCTGCTCAAACAGCTTTGCGTCTATATGGGCGGCAAAAACGTGAACTGCTCACGTGCCAAGATGTTTTACAGTTAAAACATTCATAAGTTTTAGAGTCTTTTTGAACACTGACGGTGCCACAGGTAGGGCAGGTACTTCGTCTATGTAGCCAATCGCGGTAAGTGTCTAAACAGTCTTGGACATGTTCTGGATTTATCCTTAGGTCATATTTTTTGGCAATTTTACTGGCTTTCTGCCAGGCACTAACCTCTAACTCCATAAGCTCAAAATCACTGCTATAAGTGGTGTGACCCAAGATTCCATGAGAAACTTCATGTAATAGCGACCAGCAAGCAACTTTTGGTTGAGTGCTTGCTCCGCCATAAGTAACGCTATTGTCTTTTGGTGACCAATAAAAAGCCGAACCTTCTATAAATTGAATGTTTGGGTAATCCTCTTTAAGTTGTTCAAGCAGTTCTTGCATTTTTAAGTACTAAACAGATGTTAATTAGCTTTTTCGTAATCTTTTATTAACTGGTAACAACCATGAATAACGGCTTCTTCGGGGTTTTTTGCCTGTACTACCTCTGGTATTTTGACCAATGGGTCTTGGAATTTGTTTAGCTCAGCCTTAAGCAAATGACCGTACTTTTTAAAATGACTACCAACTCCACCACCAATTATAATTACATCTGGCTGTACTATAGCGGCGATGTCTATGATTCCCATCGCCAGATCTTTTGAAATAACTCTCCAGATAGCCGGATCATCTATTTCGCTAGCGAGCTTTCCAAAGCGTTTAACTATGGCTTTACCGCTAGCAAATGACTCCCAGTTTACTAGTTTGCCTTCACGTTCAAACTTCATGTGCCCAACTTCTGCATCGAGAAGGTCTGGGTCTAGCACGTTATCAATTACAGTCCCGCCGCCTATGCCAGTACTCACAGTCAAATATATAACTTTATGGTGATGTGGTTTGAGTAATCTTGCTTCTGATAATGCTGCTAACTTTGCGTCGTTTTCTATCAATACGGTTGTGCGGGTGATTGCCCGTACATCACTTTTAATTGGCACATTTTTCCATGGTAAGTTACCAAAAACTACGACAGTACCGTTTTCATGATCGATTTTTCCAGGGGCAGCAACACAAACTAGTTTAAGACTGTGTGTTGTAATTTTAGCAATATTATCTGCCAGTAAAATTTTGAACTCTGAATAGTCCTGTGGGGTGGGGAATTTAATGGATTCTTGGATTGAACCATCGTAATTTATTCTTGAAATAAGCGTTTTTGTTCCGCCGATGTCAATTGCTAGATACATGCGTTTAAGTATTATGGATTAGGGTGTAACTAGCAAGTGTTATTGCATGTTCCTAAGCTTTGACTTATAGAGGTAGAACAGATATAATTAAACGAAGTCTGATTGGAGTCACAACTTACGAGTTGCCACAGCACTAAGGAGGCATGTTTTAATCATGTCAAAAACAATTACTATGAACGAATTGCTTGCGTCCGCTGATATACGTCAGCTTAAGACAGGCGATGTTGTGGAAGGCACTATTAATAGTGTACGAAAGCACGAGATTTGGATAGATTTAGGAGCCAATGGCGTAGGTGTAGTAATGCGCCGCGAAATCGCCCATGGACAAAAGATAGAAGAAGGCGAAACTGTAACCGTAAGTGTGGTTGACCCAGAGCTAGACGAAGGTCACGCGCTGCTTAGTATGAAGCGAGCTGCAAAAGACCGTGGCTGGGATGAGCTACAGCGCCTATTTGATGCTCAAGAAATTATAGAAATTATGGCCTATGACGCTAACAGGGGTGGATTGTTGGTTGAAATGGAAGGAATTCGTGGATTCTTGCCAGTTTCTCAACTCGCTGCAGATCATTACCCACGCGTTTCTGGGGCTGACAAAGACGAGATTCTACAGAAGCTAAATTCATTAGTAAATATCCCTATAAGGGCACGTATTCTTGACGCTAACCGCAAAGAAAACAAGCTTATATTTTCTGAAAAAGAAGCAGTTAGAGACGACATGCAATCTAGACTTACCGAGCTAAAAGCTGGTGATATTGTACAAGGCGTAGTAACAGGTGTTATCGACTTCGGTGCATTTGTTAACGTTAAGGGAATTGAAGGCTTGATTCACATTAGTGAAATAAGCTGGGAAAGAGTCGAAGACCCTCGTGATTATGTTAAGACCGGTCAAGAAGTAGAAGCTAAGATTATTGCAATCGACAAAGATCGTCTATCGTTAAGCTTAAAACAAATGAGTGACGATCCTTGGCTCGACGAAGTAAAAACCTTCAAAAAAGGCGACTCCGTAGAGGGTAAGATAACTCGAATTACACCATTTGGTGCATTTGTTCAGCTTAGCCCAAGTGTTGAAGCGTTAGTACACGTTTCTGAAATCACAGGAAGCGAAGAAACTACAGATGCTAAAGACCCTACAGAGATATTTAAACTAAATGAGACAAAACAGTTCAAGATTCTTGAGATAGATACAGAGAACCGTAAGATTGCCTTAAGTCTTAAAGAAAAATAATTCAAGTAACCCCACATAAGGAGTCAGCTAAGTGAGCACGACAATTGAAGTCGAAGATATGATCACCGTCGGTGCGTTAGCCGATAAGCTGGCTCTGCCTGTGGCAAAAATCATTACTGAAATGATGAAAAATGGCATAATGGCCACCGTAAACGAGAGAATTGATTTTGATACAGCGCAAATCATAACTAGTGAACTAGATTTAGATGTAGAGCTCGTCAAAAAGGCTGCCGCGCCAGTTGCCATTAATCGTAAAAGTTCAGTTACAGATCCAGATGCAACTACACGCCCCCCAGTAGTTGCGGTAATGGGTCACGTTGATCATGGCAAAACCAGTCTACTAGATGCTATACGTAGTTCAGATGTGGTTAAGGGCGAAGCCGGTGGTATAACCCAACATATATCTGCCTATTATATTACTCATAATGACAGAGCTATTACATTCTTGGATACGCCAGGTCATGAGGCTTTCGCTGCTTTACGCGAACACGGTGCGCAACTGACAGACGTTGTTATTGTTGTTGTAGCTGCAGACGATGGCATTAAGCCCCAGACACTTGAAGCAATTCGTTTTGCCCGCAAAGCAGGAGTAAAAATAGTTGTTGCAATCACCAAGATGGATAAACCAGAATCCAATGTTGATCGAATCAAGCAACAACTCGCTGAACAAGAGCTATTACCCGAAGAATGGGGTGGTGATACGGTAATTATGCCAGTCAGTGCTAAAGCAGGCACAGGTATAAAAGAACTATTAGATATGGTTCTACTTGTTGCCGACGTAGAAGAACTTAAAGCAGTAGCAAACAAAGCAGCGTCAGGATTGATAATTGAATCTCATATGGAACAGGGGCGTGGCTCGGTTGCTCGCGCACTGGTAACAGAAGGTACACTTAAGGCCGGTGATTTAGTAGTGGCTGGTGGGACATATGGTAAAATTCGAAACCTAGAAGGCACAGATGGAAAACCCTTAAAAGTTGCGACACCTAGTATGCCGGTGATTATCACAGGACTTAAGCAGCTGCCAGAATTTGGCGACTCTTTTGAAGTCGCTGCCAATGAAAAGGAAGCCCGCCTACTTGCTTCAAATCAGGCTCAGGGAAGAGCAGCAGGGGCTGGACACCTCAATATTAGTAGCAATGAACTAATTAGACTTATTAACCGCAGTAATCAGCTACAAGAGCTTAATATTATTGTAAAAGCTGACGTGCAAGGTTCTCTTACGTCCGTAATCGATAGTCTAAAAACACTAGACAACGAAGAGGTTGCGGTGCGTATTGTAGGAAGTGGCGTGGGTGCAATAACGGAGAACGATGTTCATATGGCAGCTACAAGTAAGGCCATTATTTATGGTTTTCACATTCTTTTCCCGGCCAGCATCAAACAACTCGCTGCTAGAGACAAGGTGTCTATAAGACTATTCCAGGTAATTTATGAACTAATTGACGATGTAAAAGTTGAGTTAACAGGTATGTTAGCCCCAGAAGTTATTGAAAATGAAGTCGGTCGACTAGTCGTTCGAGGAGTATTTAAAACTACTAAAACTGAGGTAATCTGTGGCGGCGAAGTTACAAAAGGTAGGTTAAGGGTACCGTCTTTGGCAAGAGTCACAAGAGAAGACGAAGTGCTCGCTGAAGTAGAGGTAACTAACCTAAAGCGTGGCCCTCAGGATAGCAAAGAAATATTAGAAGGCGAGATGTGTGGACTTAGTTTTACGAGTAAGGCAAGGGTTGATATCCAAGAAGGCGACCGGATAGAATTCTTTACTCGTGAACTCAAAGCGCGAACACTTTAGTAAGTTGTCTTTCTAGTCTTATGATAATATGGAGGTATTATGTTTAAACTTGATAACAATTTTTTAACCAGTCTAGGTTTGGGTGCTTTACCAGTTGAAGAAAAAAACAAACTTCTTCAGCACATTTATGAACGGCTAGAGATGAATGTTGGAATGAAGCTAGCCGAGAAGATGACAGATGCTCAGCTGGATGAGTTTGAGAGTTTTATTGATCGCAACGATGAAGCTGGTGCGCTACGTTGGCTAGAAACTAATTTTCCAAACTATAAAGAAGTAGTGGCCGAAGAACTCGAAAAACTAAAGAAAGAAGTATCAGAAGCAGCCCCTCATATATTAGCAGCGGCTCAAAGCCAGCAGTTAGATGCCCAGACGCAACCTGAAAATAATATGCAGCAGCCAGTTGCCCCACAATCAAGCGGTGCTTATCCTTCTCAGGCCCCTCAGCAGCCCCAACCTGGTCCGCAAATTCAGCCTAATTCCCCTATGCAACCCGATTACCAAACCCCCAACACCCCACCACAACCGTATACCCAGCAACCTAACTTCCCGCCAGCAAATTCATTACCACAAGAACAACCACCAGTTAATTATTAAATCAGCCTATCCTTATATCCAGCAATGAACGACTCTGCACTCATTGAATTTTTTCCAATTGGTTTGAGTTCTAAAATATTTAGCGCGCCGACTGCGCAATAGATTATTAAATCCTTTCCATTAATAGAATATGTACCTGGGTCACCACTGTCATCAGTGACAGATGCAGATGTTATTATTACATCAATACCCGCCAATTTAGTACTACTTTTTGGCCATCCAGCGTATGCTCGGATTTCTTTTTCAATCTGTAGTGCTGGCTTGCTATAGTCAATGATACAATCATCTTTACTAATAAGGGTATCGTACGTAGCTGAGCTATCGTCTTGAGGGGCTGCGACAATCTCACCTCTAATAATGCCTGGCAGTAGTTCTACTAGCATTGCGCTACCAATTTCAGCTAGTTCATCGGCAAGATATTGTTTTGACTCATTACCCTTAAGTAAAACTTCCGATTGTCCAAATACAGGTCCGGCATCCATGGCTTTTACGAGTTTCATAATAGATACGCCGGTTTTTGCCTCGCCGCTTAAAATAACACTTTCGATAGGTGTTGACCCACGATGAAGCGGTAATAGAGAAGGGTGAATATTTATAATTCCCCCGGGAAAAACATCTATTATGTCTTGCGGCACAATCTTACCGTACGCAGCCAAAACTGCAACTTCTGCATTGAATTCCCTAAGCTCATTAATTATATCTATTGTCTTAGAAGGTAAAAGTACCGGTATATTATGTTCCGCGGCTAGTGTTTGTATTTCTAGCTGTCTAGCTGAGCGAGAAGTACCAACAACAAAATTAGCAACGACTGCCTTAATTTCATAACCTGCAGCAATAAGGGCTCTTAGGGTGGGCGTATTTGTAGTTACGCCAGTAGCTAATCTTTCATTTCCAAAAAAAACTATGCTAGGCTTATCCATAATTTAACCCCAAAGAGTTTTGTTCATTTTGATCTCAGTATCGTAATCTAATATCTCGAGTTTTCCAGCTTCGTTTAACTTGTAAAAAGCGTCTGTAGCGTCTTTTATATGGTCAACAAACACAATCCCATTCGTATGATCTATCTCATGCTGCAGCACCCTAGCAAGAAAACCTTCAGCGCTGATTCTAATAGGTATACCGTTAATGTCTAGCGCCTTAATTTTCACCTTTGAGTGCCTGGGTACCTTGCCGTATGTATCTAAAATACTCAAACAGCCCTCGTAGTCTATTTCTATTTCTCCCTCAAGCTTTGTAATTTCTGGATTAATTAGAGTTATAAAATCCCGATCATTTTTATCGTCAAAATTATTCCTAATCACAACAACACGCTGCATTGTGTTAATTTGAACAGCAGCCAGAGCCACTCCAACTTCATGATTTCTACTGTCTTCCCAGTCCAGGGTGGCCGATTTCATATCAGTTACTAGCTGTTTTATCGAATCGTCAATAATTCCAACGCGTTTTGAACGTTTGCGTAGGTTTGCCTGCGGAAGGGTTATGATTTTGTCTTTAGTTGCCATTATTTATAAAAATTATAACAGATGAAACTTAACTATAACAGATTGATTGGGTCTATGTCGTAAGACCAATCACCTTTAGGCAATATTTTTATCAGTTCTATTAGCTGCCCTCTTTGCTTGGCCTTTATAATTAGTTGCCAATTATATTGGGTATAGGTTTTTTCGTAATAACTAGGGGTCGGTTCATTAATACTAATTTTTAAACCAGATTTTAGCGCTTCTTTGTATAACCGCCCAGTGTAGTTTTCTGCGCTAAGACTAGACTTACGACTTACTGATATCTTTAGCAAAAAGTAAAATGGTGGGAAGCCAAATTGCTGTCTTTCTAAGATTTCATTATCATATAAGCTTTGCCAATCTTGATTTACCGACGCAATTAACAAAGGGTTATTTGGGTTAAAGGTCTGCACAATTACCTCACCGTTTAGATGTCCGCGTCCAACGCGTCCAATCGCCTGGTGTAATAATTGGTAACTCCTTTCAGATGACGAATAATCAGGGACATTCATTGAGGTATCGGCGTTCACAATGCCTACTAGGCTAAGCTTTGGCAGGTCGAGACCTTTGCCAAGCATTTGTGTGCCAACCAGGATATCTATTTTGCCTAAATGAACATCTTCATAATGCTTATCTAGTTGTTCAGAGGTTAGGTTATCTGTATCAAATCGTCTAATTATGGCTTCTGGAAATAAACTATGCAGGGCTTCAACTAAAGCTTTAGTGCCAAGAGATCGATAGATAATATCATCACTTTTACAATCAGGGCACTGATAAGGCGGGGCGCCTCTATATGCACAGATATGACAACGCATTGTATGATCGTCGCCGTGATATGTTAGCGGGATATCACAGCGTGGGCATAGTGCCTGCCAGCCGCATGTTTGGCATATAATTTGCCTAGCCGTGCCACGACGATTGAGAAATAGCAGTACCTGCTCTTTTTTTAAAAGTCTGGCAGCCACTGCGTCAAGTAGGGGGTCGGACAGTGAGCGGTGACGTGAAAAAAGTTTGGTATCTTTTAAGTCCAGTATAGTTCTTTTAACTTTTTCAGATGGAATTGCAGTCTGAAGCATCCTAAGAATAGGCGTATCTGTTTGTTCGGCAACATAATATTCTAAAACTGGCGGAGTAGCACTGCCGTACAAAATAATACTTTCATGTATTCTTGCCAGACGGGCGGCTACTCTAAGTCCATAGTAATAAGGGGCAGACTCCTGCTTATATGCGGGTTCATGCATCTCGTCAATTACAATCAATCCCAAATTTTTAAGCGGAGCAAATATAGCCGATCTAGTTCCAATAACAATAACAGGACCGTCGTTGCTTAGGATTTTTAACCAATTTCTGGTTCTTACCGATTTACTCAGGCCAGAGTGCAAAGTAAGTACCGGCACATCAAAACTTCCCCTAACTACGTTTTCAAGTTGGGGTACAAGAGAGATCTCAGGAGTTAGAATTAGGACTGATTTACCTTGATCTATAGTTTCTTGCGTTTTCTCTAAATAGACGCGCGTTTTACCGCTACCCGTCTCTCCATGTATCAAGAAAGATTTTTTATTAGATTTATTTACTTCATCAATTAGGCTTTTTTGCTCGGTAGTAAGAGGTGGGAGCTTGGATATCTTGACGGCACTACCGGGTAATTTTTTGCGAGGATTAGTGGCTATGCCTGATGGAACAAACAGTTGAGTAGTGGCTCCATTAGAACCAGGATAATATTCTTTCATCCATTCATGTAAGCGTATTAAGGCATCAGGTAGGGGCAGGTCTACTACGATTTCTGACATCTGTTTTGTGACAAAACTAGGCTTATTCGTATCTGATAATACAAAACCAAGGACTAGTTTTTTACCATACGGGACTTTCACAATTGTACCAGGCAATAGGGGTTCGTCATTTGAATAGACCAGAGGCTCTTTGCCTTGATAGCTCGTTTCAGCAACATGTACAAAATAGTAGAACATAGTAACCTTATTATACTGATTCAAAAAGAATCTATTAATTTGACACCAAAGATATTGCCAATTAGTTTATACCAAGCTATACTAAGCGTTGTCTGAATAACAATAGGGAGTTGGAGTGTTAGACGTTTTTATTACATCTCGGGTTAGACGCAAGATCATTGTTATCTATGCAAAGTATCCTGACTTTAAGACCCATGTACGTGGTCTAGCTAAGCTAATTAAAGAAGATGCAGGAAATATTCAACGTGAACTTAAGCGTCTTGAAAAAGTTGGTTTCTTGCTCAGTGAGCGTCAAGGAAACACCAAAATTTATTACACAAATAAGCAATTTCCTATATTCAAAGAGCTCCAAAGTATAGTGTTGAAATCACAACGTACTTCACAAAAGAAAAATCAAATTTAGTTGTCTACTATACCTACCACTAAATCTTAACCATATAAATACTTGCTAATTTACATCTGTTAATGTAGAATAGAACTTATGATTTCAATAACACGTAAAGACGCAAAAGAGCCACTAGAGAACGTGCTTCGTCGATTTAATCGCAAAGTACAGTCTGCTGGCGTAATTGCAGTAGCAAAAACTGGCCAGTATTTTGAAAAGCCACTAAGTAAAAGAGATCGTCGCATCAAGGCTATCTCACGTGCAGAACGTAAGGCAGTTAAAGTAAAGAAACTTAAACTAGGCCAAAAATAAATTAAACGCCCCGAAAGGGGCTTTTTTATTTTATGGCTTACTCTGTTACACTATTGCTGAATTATGAGTTTAAAAATAACAATCGAACAAGACATCAAAACCGCTATGCTATCGGGCGATAAGGCATTAGTTACTACGCTTCGTGGTCTTAAAAGCGCTATCTTAAATGTAGAAGTAGCTGAAGGCAAAAGGTCAGAGGGGCTAACCGATGACGCAGTTATAGCTATCTTACAAAAAGAATCTAAAAAGCGCCAAGAGAGTGCAGATTTGTATGCCCAGGGTGGCAATTCAGAAAAACAATCAGCCGAACTAACTGAGAAAAAAGTAATTGAGAAGTATTTGCCGGCTCAACTATCCGAGGACGAACTAGTAGTTGTGATTGATAAAATCATTACCGAAACAAATTCATCTAGTATGAAAGATATGGGCCAAGTAATCGGTGCTGTTAAGGCCAAATGTGGAGCTGCTGCAGATGGATCCATCGTAGCCAGGCTGGTAAAAGAAAGACTTAGTTGATGATTATATTTATGGGTGTAGCGGGCTCTGGAAAAAGCATGCAAGGAAAGTTACTTGCAGACCGCTTGGCGTTACCGTGGCTATCTACAGGTGAATTTCTGCGGATGATGATTGCGGGTAAACGTCGAAAAGATATGTTACAGGGTAAACTACTTAGCGATAATGAGATTATCGGGTTAGTTCAAAAGATATTCAACGTCGTAGGATCAACAGATGAGTTTATACTTGATGGATTTCCTCGCACTTCACCACAAGCCGACTGGTTGCTCGCTCAAGTAAAACACGGTCAGCTAGATATTACAGCTGTTGTACACCTTAAGGCGAGTGAAGAAGTAGTGTTAGACCGGCTATTGGGCCGTGGACGCCAAGATGATAATGAAGCCGCAATTAAAGAGCGTTTTGAAGAATACGAAGCATCAATTAAGCCAATTATAGGGCAATTTTTAGTAGCAAAAATTCCAATTATTGATATCGATGCAGAGAGAAGACCAGAAGAAATTCACGAAGAAATTGTTTTAAAACTTGAGAAAGTAACAAATGTTCACAAAAGTTAAAACACCTCAAGAAATTGAGGCAATGAGAGTTTCGGGAAGAATGCTGGCTCAAATTCTGGAGTTATTAGAAAAGTCTGCTCAATCTGGTATGAGTACCGGAGAGCTAGCTATAATAGCTGCGCAAGAACTTAAAAAACTTGGTGGCAAACCTACTTTTTTGGGTTATGAAGGTGCAACACCGTTCCCTGATGTAATCTGCATATCAATTAATGATGAGGTTGTTCACGGCATACCTAGCTTAAATAAAGCCATGAAACTAGGGGATATTGTTAGCTTAGATTTTGGAGTTACGTATGATGGAATGGTTACGGACGCCGCACGAAGTTTTGTGCTCGGTGGTGAGGCAAAACCTCAAGTCAAGCAACTAGTAAAAGATACCGAAGAGTCAATGTACGCTGGAATTGAAACGCTTCGTAATGGAGTGCGAGTTGGTGATATTGCTAGCGCCATCCAGAAGGTGCTTGTTAAGAAACAATATGGAATAGTGCGTGATTTAGTGGGTCACGGTGTTGGACACCAGCTACACGAAGAACCAGACATTCCAAATGTGGGATTTTCTGGTAGTGGTCCTGTTTTAAATTCAGGCATGACTATTGCAATTGAGCCTATGGCTACTCTGGGAACTCACGCCGTAACAGTTGACGACGACAAATGGACTATCCGAACTGCCGATGGTTCAATGTCGGCCCATTTTGAAAACACAGTACTCATTACAGGCCGTGGCTACGAAATTTTAACTGTCAGTAAATAAACACATAATTTGCGATAGCTAACCTCTAGCGGTATACTGCAAATCATGACAAACTCGGCTTTCCCGCACTTTGTAGGCATAGACGTAGGTACACAGACCATACGATGTGTCGTTGGCGTCTTTGATGATGAAGAAGCAAACGTACCCTCTATTGTAGGTTACGGCTCTGCTCTAAACTCTGGTATGAGAAAAGGCGTAGTCGCACACATAGATGATGTCTCAGAAGGCATTGCCCAGGCAGTGTCAGAAGCCGAAAGGCTTTCCGGTATGCGTATTAGCACCGCTACTGTAAACATTAACGGTGCTCATGTTATGGGAATAGATTCTAAGGGAGTTGTTGCAATTAGTACTGCAAACAGAGAGATTAGTGCAGAAGACAAGAACCGTGTCGAAGAGGCTGCAACGATTATTCAGATGCCCGCAAACCGCGTTATTGTACAGGTTTTTGCCAAAAACTATCGGCTTGACGGCCACGAAAGCATAAAAGACCCGGTTGGAATGAACGGCGTTAGATTAGAAGTGGATACTCATATCGTTACTGTCTCTACGCCTTCAATTAAGAGTTTAGATGCGGCCCTAGAAAAGGCTGGGATTATTCCTGCCCATCACACTTCTTCTGGTTTAGCTGCTGCCGAATCTGTACTAACGCGTCAACAAAAAGAATCCGGTACGGTACTGGTTGATATTGGTGCTGGCACTACAAATCTTGTAGTTTTTGAAGACGGAGAAGTTCAGCATGTGGCTGTAATCCCAATAGGTGGCATACATCTGACAAATGATCTAGCGATTGGCCTTAAAACAGATTTAGATATTGCTGAAGCAACCAAACTACAAAATGGCAGCCTCAAGGACGATAACAAGCGACTATTAAACGCAAAAGTTCATTTTGAGGGCAAAGATCACTTCTTTAGCAATGCAGATATTCACATGGTACTAGAGGCACGCATAGAAGAGTTATTTGAATTAGTAGACAAAGAACTTAAGAAGATTCATAAATCTGGTAAATTGCCCGGCGGAGTTGTACTGGTGGGCGGCACCTCTAAATTACCTGGTATTGCCGAGTTTGCCAGAGAGACATTGCAGCTTCCAGCTCGTGTTGGGTCGTTATTACCGGTTGGTGGGTTATCTGATAAGGTAGCCGATGAGCCTTATGCAACAGCCATAGGACTTATGTGGCTAGATATGCTCCTTGGACAACAACCTGACTCAGGTAGTTCAGGGGTCAACGTGGTCGGTAGCTTAAAATCTACCGCACAAAATGTATTCAAGCGTTTTGGCAAGTAGCCGAATAAGCCCTGGCTACATTTTTTGTACGAATGATTGTATGATGGCTCAGTGTTCGATATACTACCCTCAAGGAAAGAGGAGTTTAAAGAACAATGCCGCAAGTTACCCCCACTATTGAAACATTCGCCAAGATAATTGTTATAGGTGTTGGAGGCGCAGGAGGCGCAGCCGTTAATCGTATGATTGAGTCTGGTGTTCATGGAGTCGATTTTATTGTTGTTAATACAGACGCACAGGCCTTACATCACTCTTTAGCTCCAAATAAGATACATATAGGCAAAGACGAAACTCGCGGCCTCGGGGCTGGTGCTGATCCAGAAGTTGGTCGTAAAGCTGCCGAAGAATCCAAGGCAGAAATTGCCAAAGCTCTTGAAGGTGCTGATATGATTTTTGTTACACTTGGCGCTGGCGGTGGTACCGGAAGTGGTGCTGGTCCAATAGTTGCCGAACTGGCAAAAGAAAGCGGCGCGTTAGTGGTTGGTTTTGCAACAAAACCTTTTGCTTTTGAAAGAGTCAAACGTCGTCGAAATTCAGAGATAGCCATTGATGGCCTCAGAAATTCTGTCGATACTCTTATTACTATTCCTAATGACCGCTTACTTCAGACAATAGACAGACACACCCCACTACTCGAGGCATTCAGGGTTGCTGATGACGTTTTGCGTCAAGGTGTACAGGGAATATCTGATTTAATAACAGTTAACGGCCTCATTAACCTCGACTTTGCAGACGTAAAAACAGTTATGAGTTCAGCTGGTTCAGCCCTTATGGGTATAGGCCGAGCCAGTGGCGAGAATCGTGCCGTAGAAGCAGCCCAGCAAGCAATTGAATCTCCACTTCTTGAGATATCTATAGATGGCGCCCGGGGCATACTCTTTAATATCATCGGCGGTGACGATATGACCATGCATGAGATAAATGCAGCGGCTGAGACTATTACTAACGCCGCAGATCCTGATGCTAATATCATATTTGGTGCAACTATCGATCCTGATCTTCAAGGAGAAGTGATTATTACAGTTGTTGCAACCGGGTTTGATGCAGCGTATTTTGCTAATCGAGCTGCTGAAAATAAGGGTATGCAATCAGAAGTACAACAAACTGTTGCCAGCACAACCGAATCCAATATGAGTGACATGAACATGGATCTTGCTAGCAAAGATGAGGATGAAGTAGCTGAAGAATTCCAAAAAGATGAATCATCTAAGCCTTTTTGGCACAAAGATTTTAATAACAATGACGACAATGACAAAGAAAAAAAAGAAGACACAGCTGAAGGCTTTTTTGGCACAATCAACAAAGAGGACCATGAAGACCTAGAAAAACCATCTTTCTTAAGACGACTAAAACGCAAAAAGACTCCTGAAAAGCCCGACTCAACAGATAAAAAAGACAAGTAAGCTTGACCATTTTGGGTGTAAATAATACACCGCTAATTTGCTTGCAAAACGCTACCTATGGGGTTATTCTTTGTAGTAAATACGCTACATGTAGTACCTAAGATGCTTAAGTACTAAGGCGATTGGCACATTACAAATCAATAATTGCATTACAAAAACAGTAATGTCTAAAAAGAGAGGTACCAGCAATGAAATGCAGCCAATGCTCACTGGCCGATACGAAAGTTATCGAATCCAGAGATGTTGCAGAAGGCAAAGCAATTCGTCGCCGCCGCGAATGTACCGCTTGTCAGCATCGGTTTACTACTTATGAGCGTCTAGAACGGCCACAGCTCATTGTTATAAAAAACAATGGAGCCCAGGAGCTGTTTAGCCGTGATAAGTTGCTTTCTGGTCTTTACAGAGCCTGTGAAAAGACTCCCGTCAGTAGTCTTGAACTAGAGCAGGTAGTAGATAGGATAGAAGACAAGCTATACGAATGTGGCGACACAGAAGTTGCTTCGAGTAACATTGGTAACCTTGTGATGGATGAACTTGCAGCTGTTAACGAAGTTGCATATGTCAGATTTGCTAGCGTGTATAGACGCTTCAAAGATATCGCAGGATTTGAGAAAGAGTTATCGCAGATTAAAAATTTGCGCACAGAGTCCGTCAAACAATAACTTGACGGCTGTCCTAGTTGTTTTTATTATAAGAACACCAAGGAGAGCTGTTCCGCTAACTTCTTAGATAGTCGTTTAGATGAGAGACTAAAAGGCTATTTGCGAGACCAAGCAAGAGAAGCGGGGGACTCTGGAACAAACAATATCAAAAACAATAAGGGCTTCTTCCTGATAGGCGTGCCGCCAAGGAAGAAGGGAAGAGTGAGGGTAAAATCATGGCACAAACAACAGGTTTAGGAGTAAAAAGGTTATTTACAAAACCAAAAAGTAAGGGCTACGACTCTGTAAAATGGGTTAAGCGCGATTCAGTTATTAGTAATCCAATGACCAATATACCGGTCTTTGAGCAGTTAGGTGTTGAGTTCCCAGAAAGCTGGTCGCTGAACGCTATTAATATTGTCGCTCAAAAGTATTTTGCTGGAACGCCAGGTACAGACGACCGCGAGACGTCACTAAAACACCTAGTAAACAGAGTAGCTGACACAATTACACGTCAGGGTAGCCAAGAAGGCTATTTTGAGAATGACGCCGAAGCCGAAGATTTCAGAGAAGAACTAAAGGCTATTTTAGTAACCCAGAGAGCAGCTTTTAACAGCCCTGTTTGGTTTAACATCGGTGCTGCAGAGCGAGCTCAACAAGCAAGTGCATGCTTTATCCTTGCAGTAGAGGACACAATGCCAGCTATTTTGAACTGGTACCGCGAAGAAGGCATGATATTTAAAGGTGGATCAGGTTCTGGTCTTAACCTAAGTGCTATTCGCTCAAGCAAAGAAAAGCTTGGTAAGAGTGCTGGTACGGCAAGTGGTCCACTCAGCTTTATGCGTGGAGCAGATGCTTCTGCGGGGGCAATTAAGAGTGGTGGAAAAACACGTCGTGCGGCTAAGATGGTTATTCTTAATGTAGACCACCCAGATGTAGAAGAATTTATATGGTGTAAAGCAATCGAAGAGCGCAAAGCCCGTGTTCTAAAAGAGGCTGGTTTTGATATGGACCTCGATGGCAAAGACAGCTTTAGCGTTCAGTACCAAAACGCCAACAATTCAGTTCGTGTAACTGATGAGTTTATGCAGGCAGTTATAGACGACCGCGAATGGGATCTACGAGCGGTCACAAACGGCAAGCCTGTTAAAACTGTTCGTGCAAAAGATATCTTCCGTCAAATTTCTGAAGCAGCTTGGGAATGTGCTGATCCTGGTATGCAGTTTGATACAACAATTAATCGCTGGCATACAACTCCAGTAGCAGGGCGCATTAATGGTTCGAATCCTTGTTCTGAGTACATGCACATTGATAACTCAGCTTGTAACCTAGCTAGCATAAATTTGCTTAAGTTCTTGAGCCCAGAGGGTGTGTTTGACATAGAAAGCTTCAAACACACAGTAGAAGTTGTGTTTACGGCTCAAGAAATCTTAGTTGGCTATTCTGAATATCCAACCGAAAAGATTGCCAAGAACACTCGTGCTTACCGTCAGCTCGGCTTAGGTTATGCAAACCTCGGAGCACTATTAATGGCTCAAGGCTTACCATATGATAGTGATGAAGGTCGTGCACAAGCTGCAGCCATTACAGCTCTAATGACAGGTCATGCTTATGCAACTTCAGCTAAGCTAGCACGTCAAGTTGGTCCATTTGCCGGTTTCCACAAAGACCGCGAAGGTATGTTAAATGTCCTAAGGATGCACAGATCAGCTGTTAGTGGAATTAACGCAGGTCTAGTTGCCGAGGAACTACTTAGTGCTGCTGCAAGCGCATGGGACGAAGCAGTTGAGTTAGGTGAGTTATACGGCGTGCGTAATGCTCAGGCAACCGTGTTGGCGCCAACAGGAACAATTGGTTTCATGATGGACTGCGATACAACCGGTATCGAACCAGATTTGGGACTGGTCAAGTTCAAGAAGCTTGTTGGTGGCGGTACAATGACAATTGTTAACCAAACTATACCTAGAGCCTTAAAAACTCTTGGCTATAGCAAACAAGAATCAGCCGACATCATAGCTTACATAGATGTTGAAAAAACCATTACCGGCGCTCCTCATCTAAAAGAAGAGCATAAAGCTGTTTTTTCTTGCTCCATGGGCGAGAACCCAATTCACTATTCTGGTCACGTTAAGATGATGGGTGCGGTTCAGCCATTCTTATCTGGTGCTATTAGTAAAACAGTCAACATGCCAGAAGACGTCACAGTAGAAGAAGTCGAACAATTACATATTGATTCATGGCAGCTAGGCCTCAAAGCGGTTGCGATCTACCGCGACAACTGTAAAGTCGGTCAGCCACTAAGTATGCTCAAAAAAGGCGGTGACGCTAAAAACGAGGTAGCTGAGGTTCAGCCAATTGAAGCACTAAATGACAAGATTATCGTGCGCGGTGCTGTTCATCGTGATTTGCCAAAAGTTCGTAACTCTAAGACCTTCAGCTTTACGGTTGCTGGTACTCACGGCTATGTCACAGTTGGTGAATACGAAGACGGAACACCGGGTGAGATATTTGTAAATATTGCCAAACAAGGCTCAACCCTAAGAGGTATCATGGACTCATTTGCGATCAGCATGAGCCATGGCCTTCAATACGGCGTGCCACTCAAGAGCTACGTTCGATCATTTACAAGCACAAGTTTCGCGCCGTCTGGCATCACTGACGATCCAGAAATCCGCACAGCAAGTTCACTAGTAGATTACCTAGCACGACGCCTAGCACTTAGCTATTTGTCGTTCGATGATCGTCTCGAGCTGGGTCTAGCTAATTTTGAAGATATGCCAACCACACAAACTAGTTTGCTTGGTGCAGAAGCTCAAATAGCTCCAGAAGCGCCAGAGGTATTCGTCGAGCAAGATATGCCTGCTCAAAATACTGCAACAGTAGCTACTCAAAAACCAAAGAGAGAGGAAGCTGTAGCTGATCCTGCAGCGCCAATGTGCTACAACTGCGGTAATCAAACGCAGAAAGCAGGCAGCTGCTATGTCTGCACTAGCTGCGGCAGTACAACTGGCTGTTCATAGTCAAAAAGTAGCTAACTATTTAAAAAAGGGCTATATAGAGCCCTTTTTTAAATAACAAGCTAAGCCCGAAATATTTGGTTATTTTACAAAAAAACAATAAACTAAACATATGCGTGTCATAGTATTATATCGTCCCAATTCAGAACATGCTCGTCGTGTTGAGGAGTATATTGCAGATTTTCAACGCTTTCATCCTGGTGAAAGTATAGAGACCCAGAATATAGATAGTATTGATGGGTCACGTATGGCTCAACTGTATGAAATCATGGAATATCCAGCCGTGATGGCCTTGTCTAATGACGGCATTATGCAGCAAATGTGGGTGGGTGTGGATAAGATGCCTCTAATGAATGATTTAGCATACTACGCTCAGCAGTAGTACGCTATTTGTACGTATTTAGTTTATTAACAATCATATTATTTAAATAAAAAATTACGAACAAAATAATATTAATAAATTTTTGAGTACAAAATTTATTAATATTTGTGTAGTTTTTATTAAATTTCTTCTTGCCCCCATATAACCACAAGCGTATAGTAAATAGTATGCTAGTACCTCAGTACATTGGGAGGCACTCAGCAGTAATATTTTTTAAACACCAAAAAGTATAAAAAATGAACGACCCAACACAGGTCTATAGAGTGCCGCGTAACTCTCGGCGATTATTTACGTATGCTTTGGTAGCCATTTTGCTGCTATCTATTCCTATTGCCTTTTTAACCTATATTTATTCTAGAAACCCTGAGACTAGCTTTGTACCAGGCCAAGCCAACCTCTCGACTGAAGTAATTGAAGCCAGTAGTACAGACGACAAACAAAAACTAACTGTTAACACTGACCTAGAGGTCAAAGGCCAGTTCTACCTAACACCATCAGTAGTACCTAGTGATGCTAAACCAGGTACACTTATCTACGATCAATCTACTAACAGTCTTAAGTTCTACAATGGTAGTAGCTTTGTGCCAATCACTAACCAAAACGACAATACTACCAATAACAACCCAATTACTTCAGCTGTCACCAGCCTCCAAGGTCAGTCCGGTGACCTAACCCTACTAGCAGGTAACGGTATAGTAATTAGCGGCACTACCATTAGTGCTACTGCCGCTACCGGCATTACGGCTGTTAATGGTACCCCTAACCAAGTTAGTGTCCTAACTCAAAACGGTATAGCTACATTATCTCTACCACAAAACCTTAATACTAACTCCAGCCCTACATTCAACAGTCTTAGCCTGACTACTCCACTAGCTGTATCCAGCGGAGGACTAGGTGCTAATACACTAACTACCAATGCGGTTCTAATCGGTAACGGAACAAACACTCTGCTACAAGTCTCAACCGTAACAGCTGGACAATGTTTAATATCTACTATTGGAGCCCCAGCATTTGCTGCATGTCCTGGCAGTGGGGGTGGAGTTTCTTCACTAGATGGTCAAACTGGCATAGTTACCATATCTAACGCTACCGGCTCAGCCGGTAACATCACCTTAGACGATGCCACCGCCAGCACAAAAGGCATAGCCCAGTTCAACTCAACTAACTTTACAGTTACGTCAGGTACCGTAAACACTATCCAAGACATTGCAACTACGTCTAGTCCTACCTTCAATGGATTAAACTTAACTAGTCTAACAGTTGCAGCCGGTGCCACAACTCTAGGTGGTAGCCTAGCAGTCACCAGTAACTCAACCCTAACTGGTCTATTAACAGCCAACGGTGGCATAACCCTAGAAGTTGGTGATAACCTAACCTTCAATGGTGATGTCTTTACCGACCTAACTGGTACCGGCCTAACCATTGTTGGCAATGCACTACAAGCTGTCCTAGGCACAGACATAGACCTAGCCACTGCAGAAGTAACCGGCACCCTAGCTGTAGGTAATGGTGGTACTGGCGCTACAACCTTTACGTCTAATGGCATACTCTACGGCAACGGCACCAGCGCACTACAAGTAACCGCAGCCGGCACAACTGGTCAATGTCTAGTAGCCACAACCGGCAGCGCACCTACTTGGGGTAGTTGTGGTGGTGCTGGCGATGTATTAAACGATGGTAACACACTAGGCGGTACTAGCCCACTTACACTAGGTACCAACAACAACGGAGCCCTAAACCTAGAGACTAATGGAACTACTAGACTTATCCTAGGGGCCACTGGCAACATACAGTTTCAACAAACCACCAATCTATCAGTTATTGGTAATGCTGGACCTGGCAGTAGCATTGCAATAAACGGTGGTTCTGGCACTACTAGTGGTGGAGCAATTAACCTAAACGCAGGTGGTGCTGATACTGGTACTGGCGGTAGTTTCAGGGCAGCTGGCGGCTCTTCAAATACAGGCAATGGCGGGACTGCAACTATATTGGGAGGTTATAGTCAGAACAACAATAGTGGTAGTGCAAGTTTGCTTGGTGGCGACACCGATTTTGGTACTACCGGTAGTGTGTATATAGATGCAGGTGTTTGTTATGATACATGTACGTATGGAATAGTAAACATTGGTACAAGTTCATCCTCATCAAGTATTAACATAGGCGATGGTATTCTTGCTGCATCACTTAATCTTCAGAGTGCTGGCAATATCAATCTCGGTGCTTTAAATGGCACAGGCACCCTGCTAGTCCTAGATACCAAAACTTCAGCTGGTGACCCATCAGGCGTAAACGGTGGTACCTATTACAACTCTAACCTTGGTAAATTCAGATGTTTCGAAAACAGTACCTGGAAAGATTGTATATCCGCAGCAGCTGGCGACATCCTCCAAGGCGGCAATAGTTTTGCTACCACTATGACCATAGGTACCAATGATGGCCAATCACTAGTACTAGAAACCAACTCTACACCAGCAATTACTATAGACTCATCCCAAAACGCTACATTCACCGGCAACTTAGTAGTAGCAGCAGCTAAATCCCTCACTCTAACTGGTGGTAATACCGCATCTAGACCTACAGCTGCAGAAGGCAAACTATACTTTGATACAGACACAGACAAACTACTCGTATACAGCAATGGCAAATGGCAAGCCGATAGAACTACTGCTACTAAAATAGTTGCCGCTAATAACTCATCCCAAGCAGTCAAAGACTCAGCTGACTACATAGCCGATGGCACAGCCGATCAAACAGAAATAAACGCCGCCCTAACAGCTGCCAGTGGCGGTAAAGTATATCTAGCAGAAGGAACATATTACCTTACAGGAAGCATTTCAATCCCCAACAACACTACTCTAGAAGGAGTTGGTGACGGCACCTTAATAACCATACCTAACTCCCAGAACGGTAGCTACAGCTTCATAACCAACACAGACACCATTACAGGAGCTGGCGTTACTATCCGCAACCTTAAGATTGATGGTAATCGGGCGAATAACTTTGGCGCTGCAGTCTACAACGGCATATACATAAATGGCGTAGGTTCTGATGGAGCTTCAAATAGGAGAGGGGCTTTAGTAGAAAAAGTAAATGTTCGCAATATCTACAGCAGTACAGGATATGGTATAGGTATAGTTAACTCGCCTTACAGTAAAGTACTAAACAATACTGTCTATGATGTAAGATTTGTTGGTATTCTAGTAGATAATACCAGTAACGTAACAATAACCGGAAACACTGTTGAAGCAAGTGATATTAATAATATTTATCTTAATAATGTAACCGAAAGTGTAGTTAGTAATAATGTCGTAAACTCTTCGGAACAGTCCGGGATAAAATTGAGCGGCTCTTTGGGTAACATCATCTCAGACAACATTCTTAGTAGTAATCGTTCTGGTATAAGTGTGAGTAGTTCATCTTTTGATAACAGCATCGATAATAACTACATAATAGATAGTTATTTGGGAAATGGTATTGACGTGTCTGGTAGTGGCAGGAACAGAATAACTTCAAATACCATAATTGACAGTAATTATTCCGGCATTGAATTGTATTCAGCTTATCGAGATACTGTGTCTGGTAATATCATTAAAAATAGCGGCGGAGCAACTGTAAATGATGGAATAAAATTATCTTCATCATTTGAGATTAGAATTGTAGACAACGTAATTTATGATGACTCATGCACATCAACTTGCTTTGCCATAGAGGCAAACACGCTTTTTGATGATTCACAACCCAACGCTATCTACCTAGAAGGCAATAGCTATTTTGGTACATTCGCTAATCCTGCAAGCATAGATACTGCTGGCGGGCAATTCTACTTTGCAGGCCAACATACTAATTCTGCATCAGCCAGTCAAGATGTTAGTAACTTTAAGTTTAAAGGTGGTTCTGATTCTGACACTGCCTTTACCATTGATAGTTATCTTGGCTCATCAATTCTCACCGTCGATACCTTCGGCGTTGCATCTGCCCGGGGTATCACTGTCGACGGCCTTATTGCTACCACTACTTTAGGTGTTGCCAACACCGCCACCCAACTATGCCGTAATACATCTAACCAAATTGCAACCTGTACCTCCTCCGCCCGCTACAAAGACGACATATCTAACCTAAACCTTGGTCTTGATGAACTAAGACTTTTGCAACCAGTTAACTACACCTGGAACACCACCGGCCAAGCAGACATAGGCTTCATTGCAGAAGACGTAGCTAATATTATTCCTCAAGCAGTAACCTATGATGAAAACGGAGAAGTAGCCAGCTTCAACTACAACACCATCTCAGCCCTATTAGTATCTAGTGTTAAACAACTA
>JBGSWE010000006.1:0-73201 GCA_041752595.1 Saccharimonadales bacterium (SeqCode)
TGGGCCAATGTGGGCTGCAATTTTTTTGGCTACTAGCCATAGGTTTGAATAATCATCATCTGATAGGTCCCAGAGTAAGTCTATTTGAACTTTTGGAACAACCAGCGTATGACCTGGTTGCTGTGGGTGAATATCTAAAAAGGCTATAACGCGGTCGTCCTCGTAAATTTTGTGGCAGAGGAGTGCGCCGTTAATTATCTTGGTATATACGGAATCTTGCATAAGAACTATTGTATCAGGGTTATACTTGATGGTAATGAATATATTAAGACGAATGGCCGTGGCAGTACTAGCGAGTATCTTAGCGCTATCCCTGTTAGGACTAGTTTGGTCCCATGCCGCCAACAGTACAATTAGGGACAAAGACACTGTCAAAAACTGGCTAGAACAGAGTGGACTATATGAGAACTTAGTAAATAGCATCCTGGACGAAAGCCTAAAATCAGCCTCGAATAGTCAAAATATACCACTAAATGACCCGAGGGTACGACAAATTGCCAACGAAACCTTTGGTCCAGAATTTGTACAAGAAAACGTAGAAATTGTGCTGGATAGCGTTTTTGGGTGGCTCAACGGAGAAACTGCTAAACCCGAGTTTAAGATTGATCTAAATGACGCCAAACTAAAACTAGCAAGTGAGCTCGAAACTTACGCAACCGAACTTGCAAGTAGTTTGCCGCCCTGTAGCCCTGAGGAGACTCGACAACTGGCAACATCTGGAGGTGTTGATGTTTTTAGCGCAACCTGTCTGCCGATTGGGGTTAGCCCAGCTCAAGTCGGGGCAGAACTAAAACAAGAAGTGCTATCAAGCGACCAGTTCCTATCAGATACGAGTTTTGACAGTAATGATTTAAAAGTAGACCAAAATGGTCAACAACTACCACTTAATGAAACCGAGCAATTGCAACAGATTAAAACTGGGTATTCGTTTGGTTTATTATTACCATATATTTTTGGCTTGAGTGCGTTGTTTTCGAGCATCGGTATTATAGCCCTCAGCTCAACCAAGCGACGAGGAGTCAACAGGGTAGGTGGTGCCTTGCTCGTCAGTGGACTAATAGTTGGTACTGTCTGGTTCACGCTTGATCGCAGTGCGGCATGGTTTAGTGGCAAGACAAGTCTAGTTGGAGAATCTAATTTGGGGCAGGAAGTGGCTGGCAATATCTTGCAATCAATCCGAAATGATATAGGGGGCTTGTTGTTAACTTATGTAGCGTTTTATGTGTTGTTTGGTGCTGGCTGTCTGTTGGTAGCCTATTTTTACAAACGACCAAAGACTGATGAAGTAGAAAAGCCTAAAGAAACTTCAAAGCCAGAGACTGCTAGTGTAGGTGTTGATAATTCCATAAACAAAGAAACGCCGAAAAACTAATAAATTCAGAGCCACCTCTGTTATACTGATCACTAAACAACTCATGGAGAGGTGCAAGAGTGGTTGAATTGGACGGTCTCGAAAACCGTTGTGCCCTAAACGGCACCGAGGGTTCGAATCCCTCTCTCTCCGCCAATCAAAGTCCTCACTTATTGTGAGGTTTTTGATTGGTAATGTTTGTGTGGATTCGAACGGGAGTGCCAGTGGCACTCCCCGAACCTTGCCCGTGATATGCCTGTGGCATATCCAAGGGTCAAGTTTACAAAAGTAAGTTTCTTTTGTGGCTTGAGGCGAATCCCTCTCTCTCCGCCAAATAAAAAAGCCCGAAGGTATAAATCGGACTTTTTTATTGGTGTACCCGACAGGATTCGAACCTACGACCTTCAGTACCGCAAACTGACGCTCTATCCAGCTGAGCTACGGGTACGCATTTACGCGTAAAACAGAGGTAATTTTATCACTTTATAATCAAAAAAGCAATGAGCTAAAACCGTAGTCGGCGGGTTAGGTTGTCTACTGGATCAGCCTTATATTCCTCGTAAGGTAAGTATGCCGATAGAACATCAGCGATGTTATCTTGGTCCTCTGGTGCGTAATGAATAACAAGTGGTGGCATGAAGCGTTTTAATGGAAGTAGCTGAATAAAGCCGATTGCATGTTCTTGGGCAACAGAGAATGCCTTGAACGAGCTGTAAGGATAGAATTTTTGGCCAATGTGAATACCTTGGTTGTCTATACGATAAGGCAAAGTCTGTGGCTGTCTAGCGGCAAAAATACCAACAATGATTCCGAGAGTTGCAATAACAACTGTGGGAACGATATCTCTAGAAACAAAATAAACAATAATTGCTAGCACTATCGAACCGGCCGCCAGAATCACAAACCAGCTCATGCCTTTTGGATTGGCTATGTACTCTGAAGCCGTCCATTCTATCTGATTATTTAGTGGCTGAGGTTCTTGATCGTTATAGTCTTGATTGTAATCTGGTGAATCCGGTGTTTGGAATGGTTGTATTGGTTCTTGTTGTGGTTGTTCTATCGGTGTTTCTACAGCAGCTACAGCCTGTGCAGGAGCTTCTGTATATGATTCGGCAACAGGAATAGGCTGTGGTAATTCAGCAATAGTTTGTGTTGTTTCTCCGGGTCTTATGACTTGACCTGGTTCATTTTGCTGCGACCCATCTTGCATATGGCTATTGTACACTAGATTTAAAATCTGTTTAAGGGGATGACAGGAGTTACTTTGACTGGTATAATCTACATCTGTTATATAGGCTTTAGAAGCAAAATACCAAACCAGGCTGCTTGTCAGCCGTTTGGGATTTTGAAAGTAGTGAGCTTGGTTTGATAACAAAATTTATTGGACAAACTTGTTTTGCCAGTAAATAGGTTATCAAACCTTTACATCACGACGCGGAGAGGTACCCAAGTGGCTGAAGGGGACGGTTTGCTAAATCGTTAGTGGGGCGAGAGTTCCAGCGAGGGTTCGAATCCCTCTCTCTCCGCCAGAAAATTGGCGCAAAAATATGGAGGAGTCGGATAGTGGTTGAGTCCAGTTGTCTTGAAAACAGCCAAGCCCGAGAGGGTTTCGTGGGTTCGAATCCCACCTCCTCCGCCAAATAGACAGTCCATCCCAAGGGATGGATTTTTTATTTGTTGATAGTGATTCGAACGGGAGTGCCACTGACACTCCCCGGTCCCAACGCACCTAGATTTGCCAGAGGCAAAGCGTGGGGTTTTGCGCTAGCAAAAGGCGAATCCCACCTCCTCCGCCAATAAAAAATGATCTGCAATTAGTGGGTCATTTTTTATTGCAGATAAAATGACTTCGGGGTTGTATAGTTAAACTATGAGTCCGAAACAAGAAAGTTCCCCAAACTATAAAGCCGTGAACTGGCAGAACCATAATAGGCGATTAACACTTGATGAATACCAAGAAATTGAGAGTCGTGTTGCAGGACTACACTTCTCTAAAGAAGGTTTTATTAACGATCCTATAGCTATGCAAGGACTCTATGCGGCCGAAGCATTGCTCCGCGAACTACGCATATTGTCACTTGAAATGCCTTTTCCGGATACGGAATACGGGGCCTGAGCAAAAATCACAGCGTCGACAGATTTTGCACCGGCTTGTTTTAGCGCCTTGGCGGCCGATTCTATTGTTGCACCAGTAGTTATCACATCATCTACTAGCAAAACGTGTTTTTGGTTGACCGATCCTGGATTGATTACATTAAAAACACCTTCCATCTGAGATTGTCTTTGACTCCTAGTTGAACCAACCTGACGAGCTTGACCCAAACGGGCTAGGGAAGGCGAAAATTGAAGTTTTGTAAGTATTGCTAAATTTTTTGCAATAACTCTCGCATGATCAAAACCGCGCTGACGTGTATGGCTAGTAGCAGACGGTACGTTAATTATTACTACGTCGGGTGACATACTTGGAATAGTGTTCAGTAATTCCTTGGCTATGGTCTCTGCAGCCTCTACTGAATACTTAAATTTCATTTGGTGTATAAGTTGGCGTGAAATAAGTGAATATTCTGTTCTTACCCAGAGGTGACGAACGACAGTCTTGGGCCTACACTTGCTACAAGTAGCTGAATTTCTTGATAAAGCATTGCACTTATAGCAGCGCTATGCAACTTCCGGCAGGGCGGATTCGACGCACCAAGCACAAATAAGCGAACCTTCTTGGCTACAACTCAAACAGTTAGACGGTGCTAGGGTGCGAAATATTTGTTCAATTAGTCTCATAAACCTCCTTTAACTTCTTAGGTGAACAAGTGTTGTGTATATTATGTTGTGAATATGTATACAAAACCTTTGCACGGTGTTGCATATCTAGCTATACTAGTACTAAGATAAAAAAGCAAATCTTTTAGGGTAAACAAATTAGTTAAGGGGAGATAAATTATATGGCAAGACGGAATCACGACGATGACCTCTTGATGGAAGACGAACTGACTGCTGCTTTCTTGGGCGATGACGAAATGCCAACCATGCAAGAAGAGCCAGTACAAGATAACCAAGGTACTTCAGGTCCTGCAGCAAGCGACTGGGACGACGAAGAGCCTGTTCCTGGTCAGTTGGCTGTTGATGTATACGAAACCAAAGACAAGCTAGTCGTAAAAGCTCGCACCGCTGGTGTAAACAAGAACGATTTAGATGTAAGCATTTCAGATAACACTCTTAGCGTGCGCGGTACTTTGAGCGCAGGCAACGAAGATGACGTAGAAAACTACTTTGTACAGGAATGTTATTGGGGTGAATTCAGCCGATCAATCGCATTACCAGTACCAGTTAAAGAAGAAGAAATCGAAGCTATGCTAAAAGACGGCGTACTTACTATTTCTTTTGCTAAGGTTAAGCAAGATACTGTCAAGAAGATCGAAATCCTCTAGCGGCTTCTGCTGCTTGCACATTTCAGGCAAAAATCTAAAAATCCGGAACTCACTGTATCTAGAATACACTTCAAGTTCCGGATTTTTTGTTTTCATCCAGAACTACACTATAGCTGATAACTCTTAGTTGTTTTGGTAGAGTTAGTGTGTCGCACAATTGCTGAAGCTGGCTAGGGTGGGGCTGACTAGGCAGCTATTACGCGGCCAAGTACAAAGCGCACAATAGTTTGTGACAGTGCAACTATAATTAAACCTATGATTGCATAGAGGATGGTGTTTTTGGCACTTGATACGTTAGTACTATCGCCAGCAGAGGTAATATATTTGAATCCTCCAATTATGATCATGATTACCGCTACAACACCAACTATCACAGAAAATAGGTTGATAACGTCGCCAATAAGATCATTAATAGCTTGTGTGGCCTCTTCAGCCGACAGACCGGTGTTGCAAGTAGTTGTAACATCCAGATTAGCACCAGCGCAGAGACTGTTTTGAATTTCGGCAGTAGTAGCAGTAGAGGGTGGGGCGTCTGCCTCTTGTGGTGGGGTTGTGGACTGGGCAGAGACAGATGTCACACTTAAGATAACTGTTAATCCAGTCAATAAAGTGGCTGACAAAATTTTAGTAAATGACATAATGAACTTATTATATCATATTTTTGCTGAGTGTGAATACCTAAGCAGTAACTCTAGAAAGTACAAACTTAACGATGAACTGAGACAAGGCTACTATGACTAGACCGATAAGCGCATAGAGGATAGTGTTTTTAGCTGTACCAACCTTGTTGCTGTCACCAGCAGAGGTGATGTATAGGAAGCCACCAACGATAATCATGATTACCGCTACAACACCAACAACAACTGAGAAGATGTTTATAACATCTGCTATTAGGCTGTTAACGTTATCGCCGGCACCTGCAGTTGCAGTTGCACAATCTGTTCCGTCTGCGCTAAATTCTAAAGTTGAACCTTCACAAACATTGCCTTGAATATCTGCTTGTGCACTTACGCTAACTGCTGACAAAGAAGGGACGGCAACCAATAGGCCAAAGGCTGCGACTGTAATTAGTTGTTTGATTTTTTGTAACACTGTTTTATTTCCTTGTTTAATTATATCTTTAACATTATTTATACATTGAAAGCATACCAATTACAAGCTTGTGATTGCAAGTGTTGTAATGATGCTTGCTTCAGGTGGTGGTGGAGAGGTGGCCTCTTTTAGAACAAACTGCACTATCACTTGTGCAAAAACCGCTATAACTAGACCTACTAATGCAAAAACTATGGTGTTTTTGGCGCTACTAACCTTGTTGGAATCACCTGCAGACGTTACATATCTAAATCCACCAAAAATCACCATAATAACCGCAACCACACCTACGATAACAGATAGAATGTTTATAACGTCGGCAATAATACTTTCGATAGTTGCGGCGGGTGTAGCATCCGAACTCACACAGCCACCCCCGGGATCGGCTTGCAGCCCAAGACCCTGGCAGGCGGCTGATTTATTAGCGTCACTCACCTGGGCAGAAACTCCACCAACCAACACGCTTAGCAGTAAGGTGACCGTTATTGCCAATGTTATTAAGATATTGCTTTTTAAACTATTTATCATTTTTGAACTCCTATAATCTTCCTATGACGAATATTATTATTGATTGTGATAGTACGGCTAACAAGAGTCCGGCAACAGCATAAAGGATGGTGTTTTTGGCAGAATTAACTTTGTTGGCGTCACCAGCAGAGGTGGTGTACTTGAGCCCACCAATAATTACCATGATAACCGCCGCAACACCTACAAATATCGAAACTATTTGGGCCGCTCTAAGAATTATGCCGTTTGAGCCTGTTACTGGATCTTCTTGTGGCTGGCATACAGCGGAGTCTTGTACGCCGTTACTGCAAACCTGTTCAAATGGATCTAATTGCGCAGATACAGGTATAGAAATTGCCATAATTAATAACAAGCTTAGTGACGATATTGCTACTAGAATTTGTTTTAACATGTTTATATTCTCTCAATCACAAATGTTACTATTGCAAACCCAGACAAAGTAATTGCAAGGCCTATACAAGCATAGATTACTGAATCACGAGCTTTTTTAACGCCAGCTGGATCTCCTTGGGATATTGTTAGCTTAAATGCGCTAATAGCAATAACCAGCACAGCTACAGCAGCAGCTACGCCGAAAAATAACTGAAGCCCATCCGTTAAAACGGGTTGGGTCAACGAATCTTTTGGAATATTTACACTATCACGTGGTATTGAGACTGTTTGTGCAATGAATTTATGTATATTTATCATGATTTATTTATAATCTTAACTTGTTATTGAACTTGCAACAAAGGCAACTATTCCTGTAGCTAGTAGTGAAATAACCAAACCAATAAGTGCGTTTTGTATTGTTTGCCTTGCCGATGCGGCATTATCCGGCTCACCCTGAGAAGTTATAAACTTAAAACCTCCAATAAGCACGAACACTAGCGCAACAATTGTAGCGACTCGTAATAAGATTTCGATTAGTGCTAAGGCTATCAAACCAGATGCTGCCTGCCAATCAATTTCTCCATCTGTGGTTGCTGGACCGATAATTGCACAACGGTCACCGTCTCTGGGGCCAATTTCGAGATATCTGTACCAAGTCGGGAAACCCAAAAATGATGCTGAGCCGTCACAGTCCGCTGCAACTTGAGCGTAAGTTTTTGCAGGCACTACAACAACGTTAGTAAAAACTAAACTGATGGTGATTATTGCAATAACAACCAGATATCTCTTTATCATGTTAGCACCCCGCCTGGCACTAAGTAATTTAGGAATCCATACATAAATATAAAGAACAAAAGTGCAATGATTGAATTCCTAATGCGATCCTTGGCAGCAGAGACTTTTTGCGGATCGCTACCTGCAGAAGAGTACTGAATGCCTGCAAATATCAACGATCCAGCTATTACCACTCCTACAATACCGCTCAAAACGTTAATGAATAACACTATGTAATCAAGAATGCCGCAGTGATCATCACTACCTTCTGGGGCACCGGCTCTTATGTTATCTCCTTGACAGTCATTTTTTACAAGCTGTGGCTGATCGCTAGGTGGTGGCGTTGTTTGGGCCATAACTTGTAATGGCATTGCAACAAAAATCGCCCCAACAAGGAGGGAGATGCTAAGTAATGAAAGTTTTTGTATTTTTGATAACAACATGTAACCGTATTCTACCTTAACAATTATTGAGCGTCAAAAGCTGTGATGTTCAGGTGCTGTAGATATAACCTATATGTGATATATTTAAGCGTAAATGAACCGTATAAAAAAACTTGGGCTAGGTCTGTTCACGTTAAGTTTATTGTTTTCGCTGCTATCTTTAGTCGCTCCTAATAAAACTTACGCCCAGGCCGGAGCTGGCGCATGGGTGGATGCCGGCCATATTACGAGTGGAGGGGTTACATACATTGACGTCAATCCTTTTGACGACACCTGGAGCTACAGAGCTAGTGGCATTCAGGGAGGCTGTACAAGTGTTATTGAGGGCTTCGATAGTGGTGGAGGAAGAAACCCATTTTCACAAGATGGCTTTCTTAGCAGCGCAACTATAACTATTGCTGTGCAAGATGTAGTTAATGATAGATGTGATAGAACCTCCCAAACTATTCAACTTTCTAGCGCAAACCCAAATCAAAAGATAGGATTTAATTGGGTTGATGGTGGAACAATACAAAGCCCTATAGATGGCTCTAGTTATGTCCAAGACGCTACCAATACTAGCTTATTCATAGCAGAAACAGAAGGTAATTGTCGTAGTACGGTCACGGTTGTTGGAAATACAAGTGCAATATTTATAGGAAGGACTAATGCTCTTGGCGATTGTCAAGAACTTGGAAGATACGACGCCAACATTGGCCAACCAGCAAATCGCGCCTTAGCTGCTGGATCGGGCACACCGACAGGTGGCCCAGATGATGCAGCGGCCGTTGATGATAATAGCTGTGAAAGCAAAAGCGGGGTAATGGGGTGGATACTTTGCCCTGTAATTACAGCTCTTGATGGCTTGTTTAACTGGATAGATACCCAGATACAAGCACTTTTAGAAATAGATGAATCCCGCTACACTGACGAGAACCTAAAACGAGCCTGGTCAAATATTCGTAATATCGCCTACCTAATCCTGATACCCATTATGTTGGTTATGGTTATAGGTACTGCGCTTGGTTTTGAAATTTTTAGTGCCTATACAATCAAAAGGGCCTTGCCGCGCATGGTAATAGCGGTCATATTTATTACACTTTCTTGGTACATAGTTACGTTTTTGATTGGACTATCAAACGTCGTTGGTACGGGTACTCTTGGGATAATTACAGCACCTTTTAGATCTATTCAGCCGGCAGCATGTCAAGATGGTCCATTAACACTAAGTTGTTTATTTAGTGCTCCGGGTTATAGCGACGGTGTAGGTGGTGGAGACATTTTACAATCAATTCTTTTACTTCCGCAGGCGGCGGCAGGAATAATTGGACTGGTCGTATTCTTGATTTTATATGGAGGAATGCTAATTATTGCGATTGGTGCAGGATTTCTTGTGTTGCTTGCCAGGCAGTTATTCCTGTTGGCGCTTATATTAGTTGCACCACTGGCAATTCTGGCTTGGATATTTCCTGGTAACGACGGTTTATGGAAGGCTTGGTGGAGCGTCCTGTCTAAGCTTCTTTTGATGTTCCCTTTAATCATGTTATTGATTGGTGTTGGTCGTATTTTTGCATTAATTATTAACGAGGCAGGAGGCGGAGGCTTAGAGGGAACACTTCTTAATCCTATCCTGAAGCTAGGGGCATACATACTACCCTACGCAGCCATACCTTTGACGTTTAAATTCGCTGGAGGATTGTTTGGCAACTTAGCAGGTGTTGTTAATAACAAAGAAAAGGGTCTCTTCGACCGTTACAGAAACTTACGAAATGCAGGTCTCAAAAAAGGTAATGAATCATTGATGGATAGCAAGGGTAGATTCGGCTCAAATGATAGTAAGGTGGGTAATTCATACCGTAGAGCGGCAAGCTTTGGTAGACGAGGAAGCTTGAGCCCGTTTGCGGGTGGTAAGGCTAGGTGGCAAGATTACAATGAGCTTCACAGAGATAAAACAGCTGACGGCATGATTGAAGAAGGTGGTCAGCGAGGATTTAATGATGATGACGCTTCAGATCTAGCAGCTAGAGGTTATGGCAGGAATGAATTTATTGAAAGATATCAGTTCCAGCAAGATCGTGATGGCAATTATGCAACCGACGCAAGTGGAAATAGAGTGCGCAGGCATTCACTTCAAGAGGCTCAAGCAGCATTAGCAAGAACAGAGCAAGCAGTAGGAGCGAGAGTTGGAAGTTCGTCAATGACCGTTGCAGCACAGAAATTCCGTACCTCTATGACAAATACCGCCTACGAAGCAGGACCAGAGGGTCTAGAAGCTCTCCAGCGAGACCTCGTAAGATTACAAGGCCAGGGGCTAGTCACGGCTGTTGATGCTGCAGGATGGATGAAGGCAAACCGTGGTAGAGCAGACTATAGTGCGAATAGTTTTGGTGACACAGTAGCTTTTGCAGCCGGCCAAAGACAAGACGGAACAGCATATACAGCAGATATGCAACTTGCAGGAGCCTTCAAAGGGGCTGATCCTCGAGAAGTTGTTGGCGGACATCAGCGAGCACTCGAATCATTTTCCATACAAGCTCAACGAAACCTGGATAGCGCACTACAATCTGGGAGCCAAGCTGAGACAGATAAGGCACTTGCCGATGTTGCAAACGTATACGATATGCTAAGTAATGTATCTCCTAAAAAAGGAAATGAATTTGCCGACCGGGTCATGTCTCAAGGCGTCATACAAGTACCTGTATGGGATTCTTCGGGTGAACGTATTGATGCATCTGGCAATCGAGTTGAAATCATTGATGCATCTGGCAATCGAGTTGCGAACACAGCTGCAGGTCCACCAGCATATCGTAAGGTTAATACCACTGTGAGAGAAATAATGAATGAAGCCAAGAACCGTCCTGCAGGGCCCAATGGTCAACAAACATTCCTCGATCGCAGACGTGAATTTAGCCAAGCAGAAAGACAGCAAAGAGAAGCTCAGGGCGCACCCGAAGAAAGTTAGAAAGTTTATAATATTGCATATTAGCGTATAATACAAAAGTATTTAGATGCTGTTGTGTTTAGGTATGTTCTTCCCTACGACAAAGGAGTTGGCAGTGACAGAAAGCGATAGTGCTACGGGTTTTGCTGCGTTTGGCTTTGCATCAATCGTTTTTACCTTGGTGTTTGGTATAGGTTTTGTGTTAACAGTAGTTCTGGCAAATCTTGTACATGCTTCATTTGATAATGATACAGTTCAGGTCTTTGCTGTGATTGGTGGATTACTGTTGGCATTTTGTGGACTACTACTCGGCCTGGTTATTTCATCGAAAAGCTACGAATATTTTAAAGTAAGAGTAGAAAACAGCTTGGCAGAAAAAACACTTGGATTATCTGTAGTAGTACTAGTTTTCGGAGTCTTTGCAGCTGCAATTTTTGCAGCCTTTGCACTCTATGTTATGGTTATGATTGCAATAGTTGTAGCTGTGTTCTTGGTCTTCGTGCTGTTACTAGGTGCGTTGTTCGGAGCCTAGTGCTACCTCAGTGGGCTAACTTTATTAGTCAAAAACCGGGAAATACCCGTCGGGTAAGCTTTTTGGATTTTATTCAAAATAACTTTCTTACCCGCAATACCCAAGTCTACAAAAAATTGTAGCTTTGGGTATTGTAATAAATATCATCAATAAGCTTAAGAGTCTTTATCTGTACATAGATGAGTAGTATACTAATGAGTAAATTATGGCAACGTACAAGGTACTTCAAGACATTGAGGCTGATGATAAGTTATTAGGCCCACTCTCGCTCAAGCAGTTTATATTTGCAGCGATGTTTGTTGGTATCGGCGTAGCGATGTTTTTTATTGCTACCAGCCCAGCGCCAACATTTCTTAAGGCACCACTAATAGTTGTGTTATTTTTCCCAATGCTTTTAACCGGCTTTTTGGCGGCACCGATTAGCCGCGACCAGCCAAATGAAATTTGGCTACTGGCGAGGATTAGTTTTATGTTTAGACCACGCAAACGCATCTGGAACCAAGACGGTGTAAAAGAACTTGTAACAGTCACCGCACCAAAAAAAATTGTACATATATACACAAACAATTTATCTCAGTCAGAAGTTAGGAGCAGACTACAAGCGCTAGCTAATACTGTTGATAGTCGTGGGTGGGCGGTCAAAAACGTTAACACTAATCTTTTTGCACAACCAGGCTACGCTGTTGATGGCGCTACTTCGGACAGATTAATATCGCCAATGTCTTTGCCCCAAGAGGTTTCAATTACAGACGTGACTGAGTCAGATGACATGCTTGATATCGCCAATAATTCTACAGCTGCACACCTAGATCAATTAGTTCAAGAATCTACTGCCGCTCAACGCCAACATGCATTATCGGCCATGAAACCAGCCGACCCCAAGGCCCAACCAACACCTAACGATTATTGGTTTATGAACCAGGCTGGGCCAACCCCGCAAATGCCTATGCCGACAGATTATTCAGTGTTCCAGGGTCAGCAAGTTGTGGCGCCCGGTACCGATGATTTGCAACCAACTGCAGAAGCCACCGCCGAAGAACAAGCACTAGTAAAAAAGATTGCTGCGGATAAGAAAGAGGCAAAATCTCATATCAAGGACCATATGCGTGTTTTGCAACCGATTCATGATCATGACGGTAATCTTATCGACGCCGAAGAGCCTGAGCCAGAACCAAAACTTAACGAAGTAGATCCATATTTAGCTATGGCGGGCTTTGTTCCAAACAATCCAGTTCCTGTAGCACCAGTTCCGGTGGCAATAGATAATTCCGAACTACAAGATAAAACCCAGGTACCTGCAACCCCTAATCCTGCTATAATGGGGCTTGCTAGTAATGATGATTTAAACATTGCAACAATCGCCCGACAAGCAAAGCGCATCAGCGAAGAAGACGGCGAGGTTGTAATATCATTGCATTAAAACAAAGGGTGGGGAACTGCTAAATGGATCCTAATAATCCAAATATGGCTTATGGCGCAACACAGGGAATGCAACCTGGGGTATCCTCGCAGCCTACAATGGGCACAACTGGCCAGCCTGGTGTACCAGGCATGAGCGTTACTCCGGTACCCCTAACAAACCCCAACAGTACCCAGAACACCTTACAGATTGCGGAAATTAGGGATGGCATCGTAATTATGAACGATGGCTCGTTTAGGTCTGTGCTGATGCTAAAAAGCGTTAACTTTGATCTGATGAGCCCACAAGAACGCGAAGGTGTAGAGTTTTCTTATCAAGGATTCTTAAATTCGCTATATTTTCCTATACAAATACTAGTGCGCTCGCAAAAAGTAGATATGCGACCATACCTAGAAAAACTCGACAAAATCCGCTCCGAACATGATAATATGCTGCTCGCGCTACTCATGGAAGATTATATTGATTTTATGAGTAATATTACCCAGCAAACAAACATTATGGACAAGCGATTTTATGTGGTAATTCCATTTATTCCAACCTCTCTTGATGCGCAGAAGGCAGTAGAAGCCAGTAAGAACTTCTTGGGCAACCTTATGGGGGCGTTCCAAGGGGCAAAAGAACAACATGTTGTTATAAACGAATCTGAGCTTGAAGCCGCTAAGACCGAGCTAAGAAACCGTGTCCAGGCAGCTCTTGCCGGACTTATGCAGTGCGGCGTACAGGGTTTGCCACTAGATACCCAGGAGTTAATTGAGCTTTATTATGACGCATATAATCCGGATACGGCTACCAGACAACAGCTTAAGAATTTTGGCGACCTAACCGCTCCCGTTATTACCAAGGGTGAGGGCGAAGCAGTTCAACCAAACTTAGAGAGAGAGCTGCTATGAGCAAGTTTTCGTCTATCCCTTATTTCAACAGGGCTTTGCTGCCATCTTTGAAAATTGTTAATTGTGAATTGTTAATTGCTCCTGAAAGGATCGTCTGATGGCTTTTGGTAAGAAACAACTCCAGATAGATCCAGTTGCACAAGCACAGGCCCAGAGAATGCGCGAAGAAGCAGAGGTTAGTGCTGCTTTTCAAAAGGGTGTTGGCGCATTACGTGATTTTATTGCTCCATCATCAATTGAATTCCAGAGTAGCCATTTCCGAATTGGTACCAGATACGCAAGGACTTATTACGTCTATGGTTACCCAAGACAAATTTTTACAGGCTGGCTAAGCAGTATGGTTAATATTGACGAAGTCATAGACCTTAGCATGTACATATACCCTGTCGAAAGCCAAGTTGTATTAGAAAACTTACGCAAAAAAGTAACACAGCTCGAGGCTGGCGTACAGATAGATGCCGAAAAAGGTAGAATAAGGGACCCCGGCAAGCAAGCGGCGATAATAGATGCTGAAGAAATGCGCGACAAGTTGCAGGTGGGCGAGGAAAGATTCTTCCGATTCGGATTATACTTTACTTTGTACGGTAATAGTCTCGAGGAGCTTGAGTTTGTTAGTCATAAAGTGGAGTCGATGCTTGGTCAACAACTAGTTTATAGCAAGCCTGCCACAGCCCAGCAAGAGCAAGGACTCAACAGTACGATTCCTCAATTTACAGATCAGTTACAAATTAGACGCAACATGAACACTGGCGCGCTTAGTACAACATTCCCGTTCACTAGTGCTGATCTTAGCCAAGATAACGGCATTTTGTATGGCATCAATATGCATAACTCTGGACTAGTTATTTTTGATAGGTTCAGCCTAGAAAACGGCAACTCGGTTGTGTTTGCAAAATCCGGAGCTGGTAAAAGCTTTACTGTAAAACTTGAGGCGCTAAGGTCGCTAATGTTTGGTACCGAAATTTTTATTATCGATCCAGAAAACGAATACCAGCGCATGGCCGAGGCGGTTGGTGGAGCCTATGTACGACTAAGCCTGAACAGTAATACCCGTATTAATCCGTTTGATTTGCCCCAGGTTGTCGATGCAGAAGAAGCCGATAATGCACTTAGAAGTAACTTAATTACTCTTCATGGTCTATTAAGATTAATGATGGGTGGCGCTCAGGCGCAAATGCAGAGTCAGGGCGGGGCAATAACGCCGGCACTTACTCCTGTTGAGGAGTCCGACCTGGATGCAGCCCTTATCGAAACCTACGCTAGAGCTGGCATCACAAACGATCCATTAACTCACCAGTCGCCGCCGCCAACAATTTCTGATCTTTATGACGTGTTACTTCATATGGGTAATACTGGCCCTCAGCTAGCCCAAAGACTACGTAAGTATACTAGCGGTACCTTTGCTGGTATTTTTAGCCAGCAGAGTAATATTAATATCAACAACCCGATGGTAGTTTTTAATATTCGCGATCTAGAGGATGAGCTAAGACCAGTTGCTATGTATATTGTACTTAATTATATATGGAACAAAACCAAGAGTGATAAACGCAGACGCATCTTGATAGTTGATGAAGCTTGGCAACTCATGAAGTACGAAGATTCGGCTAACTTTTTGTTTAGTCTTGCCAAGCGGGCTCGCAAATACAACCTGGGAATAACTACAATAACTCAAGATGTTGAAGATTTTATGGGCAGTAGAATGGGCCGAGCTATTGTAGCTAACGCTAGTATGCAGATACTGCTCAAACAGTCGGCCTCTGCTGTTGATGTACTTAGTTCGGTGTTTAAACTTACTAGCGAAGAACAAAAACGCCTAAGCCAGTTCCCGGTTGGGCAGGGCTTGTTCTTTGCTGGCCAAAACCATGTCCATATACAAATTATTGCCAGCCAAACAGAGACTGGACTCATAACAACCAACCCTCAACAAGTTGCCTCAATCGAAGCTGGCGAAATTAATCAGCCACAAGGTACAATAGACCTAGATAATAGGTTAGCCCCGGGAATGTAACAAAAATACCATGTCTACCATATATGACGATCAAGATACTCGCACAAAAGCTGATGATGATGAGCTACGCCGAATTACGGGCATAGATCCGGCAGAAGAAAAAAAGATGGAAGACAGCGCCGTTCATGACGGTGGTGTCGCTGGTAACACTGAACAAAAAGGCTTAAAAGATCTAAGCAAAGACAACAAAGGTTCAGAGAAAGATAAAAGTAATCAAGATGGTTCAAGTCTATACACGGGAGATGAAGAGCCCGGTAATAGAAGTTTGCGTAGCCGTATAGTCAACCGTAAATCAGCTATGGGGGCGGGTGCAGCGGGATTGTTGGTAGGGGGTAGTTTTGGAGTATTTACAGTTTTATCTGGTCCTGCTCAGGTTATTCAATTAGCACAGTTACTTAATGTAAACTTTGAGGTTGGTCGTAATTCCAGCGAAAGTCGTATAGGACGTATGTATGAGTTTTATCGTACACGAAACGATCCGAGTAAGCGCAATGTTAGTTACACTATGGAAATTGTATCCAGTAAATACATCCGACAACTCGACGCTCAAGGAATTAAACTTAACTACGACACACCAAGTGGACGACAGAGCAGTAGACTTCAGTCAATTAGCCTGGATGAATCAAACCCCAACTCTAGTAGAATTATAGAAAACCTGCGAAATAAGGGCTATACGGTTGATGGCGGGAACATTAATGTTCGTCAATTTGACATAGGTGAAAGGCGCGATATTCTAAAACTTGCAGTTGACACACCTAGCAAGGGTACTGCATCAAATGCCATTAAAAAACGAATACTAAGTGCACGGGCCGGGGTAGGGTTTCATGTGCTGGGAGACAGAAGAAGACCCGTAACCGAACGCCTAATAGATTGGCGTACAGAAAGAAAAGTTGAAAGATCCGAAGATGTAAAAACAGGAATAGACGCAACAGACGGCCGAAACCTAACCGGAACAGAAGCTGAGGGCGAAAACGGAGAAACAGTAAGAGTAAATGACGATATTGCAAATGAGGCAAATAACGGTATTCAGGAAGCGGAGTTAGTTTCAGACCTAGCAGAACGAAATTCTTTGGCTGATCGATTCAAAAATACAATAACCCGAGCATCCGGCCCAGCAGCAGCAGCTAGTGCAGTAATTGGTAGTCTTTGTGTTGCAAGAAGTATTGGCAATGAAATACCGGCCTATCAGCAAGCAAATATCATTTTACCGATGGTGCGCATGAGCATGAACGCAATAAGTATTGGTAGCCAGGTACAGAGTGGGCAAGACATTAGTCTGGATGAACTAGGGGCTTTTACAGATGATTTTTATGATGAAGAAACCCAAAGCTCTATATGGGGAGCTGCAGCAATACAAGCCACTCAAGGAAAAGAAGTAACTGGACCCGATAGCGAAGTTAAGCCTTCGGGGGTTGGTGAAAAACCACAACTGTTCGATATTGTAGATCAAATACCGTTGTTGTCTACCGCTTGTGGCATTCAAGATGGTTTTGGGAATTTTGTAAGGTCTATACCGCTCGTGGGCGATGTTGTTAATGTATTTGATAGTGCAGTTGAGGGTTCAATTAACTTAGCTCTTGGGCCGTTTGGGCTTAGTATTGGTGAGCTTATGGAGCGACTGATTGCGTTTTTGTCGGGCGATCTAGTGGACACTTTTGCAAAAGGTGCAAAGCTAGGTAATTATCAAGCAATTGGCGGAAGGCTGGCCGCAAACGAAACCGAGATTGCAAGTGGCGGTGTTGCTCTAAGCGATCGACAAGCATCTATACTTAATGAACAATTCAGACAAGAGTATGCCCTAAAGCAAAAAAATAAAAGTTTTTTTGCTAGAGTGCTAGATTTAGAGGATTCTGGTAGCTTAATTTCTAAGACTATTGTGCAGAACCCCGATATTGCCTCAATACCTTCAATAGCAAAGAGCATTGCTGTTTTACCGTCTAAATTATTCGCCTCCTTAGGTAATAGTACTGGTCGTTTAATGCCTATGGCGGGGGCGCAAACGTTTACGCCCAGTTATGACTTTGGTGTGCCTCAATACGGATTTGGTGCCGACGAATTAGATGATACAAACTATGCAAACCCATACGACAATGCCGATATTGTTGAAGGTCCGGGCGGTAGTAATTTGCGTACACTTAATGAGCGTTGGGGAGATTGTTTTGCCAGCCGTATAGATCCAGACCAGAACTATAATCTCATAACTAGTGATTCTGTAAATTACTTTACTGATGAATATAGGGAAGAATGTTCACCACCTGCAAGAGGTACACAGGATTACGTAACGTTTAAACGTTACCGTTTTTATTTGCTTGATAGCATAACTGCCAAGACATTAGCCTGCTATGAAGGTCTAGACGAAGCAGCATGTACACAGCTTGGTTTTAACCAATCACTTGCTGCAACAACTACTGCCAGTCCTGCAACAGGAAATGCAGCACAATATATTCCTGATTGTGCGGCTAACGGTGGCAACGCAGCAATTGCCTGTACCGCAATTAATGAGTTGCTTGGGGTGCCTTATAGCAGGGAGCAGAGAGCAGCACCAACAACCCCTGATCCAGTGCCGTTTTTAGATTGTAGCGCTTTTACGGGTATGGCAGTATATAGAACGTTTGGTGTTAATTTAGGGGGCATAGCATCCGTTCAATATAGACGTGACCCGAACTTCCAAAACATTAACGTACAAGACATTCAACCCGGTGACTTTGTTGGTCGGGGTACAGTAGCGACTGGAGCTGGAGGAAATGGTCACATCGGTATTGTAGTTAGCTACAATAGAGCAACCGGTGCTTTAGTAACCGCTGAGACAGACGGTAGAAGTAATCCGAGCCGTATTGTTACTAATAAAGGTTTGCGAATAGATAATCTTGGCACTTATGAATGGGCAGTGCGTTACATCGGTCCAAGAAACTCACCGGTAACACAACTATGAGCAATCGATTTAATATAAGGGTTTTTATTGTAATAGTTATTTTGCTGTTATTAGGTATTGTTGGGTTTAATTTTCTATCACGTTCTACAGTAAATGTTGTTGTAGAAACGGGAAACATAGTTGGTGAAACGCAGGTTATATTAAATGACAATAAGCTATACCCAACTGGACAGGACGGCGCAACCTACAGAGGTAAAACCGGCATAGGCAACCACGACATCCAAGTTGTTTCTCCGGGTTACGAAGCTTATTCAACACAAATATCAACCTCTATTCTTTCAAATGAAACTGTTGTAGTAACCCTAAAACCAATTAGCCCGGAATTAATTGCGAAAGAACTGTATGGTTTTAGTGATTTAATAAACGTAAGTGGTGCGCGTTTTTTTGGTAATAATAGCTGGCTTGTTTTTTCTGTTTCAGATAAAGGTGTGGATGCGGAAGGTAGTATAGTGGTGGCAAAATTTGATGATGGTTTAAGAACATGGAGTATAGTGGACGAAGGAACAGATATCGATACTTCTCAAGATAAATACATCGATGCCCCTACTGATTTAATTAGTTTTTTGAGGGGTTATTAATATGTTTTGGTTAGCGTTAAAGAAAAATATCCGGCGACTAGCTGTTCTTTTAGTGCTGGTTGTTTTTTCGACTAACACAGTTGCCTTAGCGCTTACACCAGAACAAAAGAGGCTAATAGATTCAGGAGTGCGTGAATTTAATATAGAAGCTGATGCCGAGTGTAATACTACGGGTAGTGGGTCTAGTAGTGGGTCGGTTTATATGCTGGGTGACTCAATTACTGTCCGTTCTACACCCGCACTACAAACCGCTTTCCAAACCAACAATCAACCTCTGCAGAAAATCAACGCCGCTGTAGGTCGTTCAATTACAGCTCCGGGTGAGGGAACCGAGACTGGATTACAGGTTCTCTTGAGTGATGCATCCGATATCGCCGCCTCTGGATCTGTAGTTATTGCTCTTGGCACCAATCCTTCCGGTGCTAATGAAGACGGCGTTAGGCAAGTATTTAACGCAGTTAGAGCTTCTAATCCCTCGGCGAGAATATTTTGGGTGAACATATTTTCACCCGCCGCCATCAACAGGGAGTCATTTAATCAAACTTTGGTTACTCTATCTTCAAGTTTAGGTTTTACGGTTATAAATACTAACTCCGCTGGAATTGAGATGGTTAGTGACGACATACACCCAAGCACAAATGGCTCGGCAACTTTTGCCCAAACAGTTGCCGCAGGACTAAGTGGTGGCTCTAGTGTTGTGTCAGCAACTGGGTGTGCTTGTAGTTTAGGTGGTAGCTTGGGTGGTAGCCTAGATCGTAACACTCGCTATCAAGCTACCTGGGCTTACTTTATAGAAAAAGGTTTATCGCCTGAAGCTACTGCTGGACTTATGGGCAACCTAGAAGCTGAGTCAGGGATTGACCCTCAAAACACTCAAAATAACGCACCAGCACCGGATGGTCCAGAAATACCGATTGATGCAATTCGTGGAAGGTTTGGTTATGGTATCGCCCAGTGGACAAGCGCCGGTAGACAAGACAACCTTATTGCCTTTGCGCGTCAAACAAATAGATCAACTGGTGACTTAGGCTTGCAGCTTGATTTCCTTTGGAAAGAACTTTCAGAAAGTTATACTGGTGTATTAACAGTATTACAGACACCCGATGTCAGCTTAGCCGAATCATCTGCAGAAGTGTTATTGCGTTTTGAGATACCAGCCTCTGTACTCGGGGGTGCAGCAGAAAGACAGGCAACAATTCTAGCTAGACAAAGGCTTGGTGAGGCAATATTTAATGAATTTTCCGGTCAGACAATTTCTAGCAGCACGGGTGCAGGTTGTAATACAAGCGGAGTAGCAATTGATCTCACCGATACAGACACAACCGATATTGTTTGTGGTGCTGGTACCGTAGATTCAGGCAACGCCCAAGGCTATAGAGATGGTCAGGTTATACAAATAAGGTTGTGTCAGGTGGGCGGTACCAGAATAAACTCACAGCTTGCTGGTTCTATAGCTCGCATGTTGTCTGACGCATCATCAGCAGGAGTAGCACTAGGAATTAACGGTGGATTTCGTGATATGCAGGGCCAAATAGATATATATAACAGTTGGTGCGGTAGAGCAGGCATTACCCCAACCCCGCCACCTTATCCTAAGACACAAAGGTCAGATTATCAGTCTTGTCCGGGTGGTGCCCCGCCAGGCTATTCAAACCACCAACAAGGTTTAGCCGTTGATTTAGAGTGTAATGGCCAGCTTATTGCTCAATCCTACACATCCGCTCAAAATAATCCATGTTTCCAGTGGCTAGTAGCTAATGCTAGTAAATATGGTCTTTATGAGTTTGGTAAAGGCCAAGACAGAACTCGAACAGGATATGAAGCCTGGCACTGGTCAGTGGATGGAAACTAATGGAGAAAATATGCGAAATATAGCAACAAAACGAAACGTTTTAATATTGTTTTCGGGCTTAATTATTGCCAGCTTAGTAATTTGGACATTATTTTTTAATACTAGCAGTGTAGTAAATCCCAATAAAGACAAAAACCTAAACCCGGATGACGGTATTAGCTATGCTGTACTTTATGATTATGCTGAGGTTTTTAGCGTTATTGATGAAAATGAAGATGTACTAAGATCAATCCAAAAAGACCTGTTGTTTTTTGCACGCAGCACAAGGCAGGAATTTTCAGATAATACTGTTTTGGTCGGTTTTACATTTGTTGATGAGGACGAAAATTATAAACAAAATGAAACTTCATTCTTTACTGGTTACTTTTATGGTCTGGAGGATAAAATTCAAGTAAGTTTAACCCCTTATGGCCGAGGAGTATATACGTTATCAATAACAAATCTAAAGGATTCAACGAATATTGATGACTCTTTAAGTATGAATGGTCAAAGAAATCGTTTTATTATTACCCTACCGATAGAAAAGTCTTTTTACTCAATTAGGTATCAACTTACTGAAGATAGGATAGTAGTTAGTTTTTACGATGGTTACACACAGAAAGATATTGATGAAGTAATAGCGACCATAAATTCTGGATTTGGTGAAAACAATCTAGATGATGTTGTTTATAGCATAAATCGAGTTGGGATTGTTAATTTAGACCAGGTAGGCCAAAACCTTATTACTCCTTTGTTACAGCTTTAGCTAGCCCAGAGGAATAACTCTGCAGTTATTAAGGAATGTTTGAACCACTACATCGGCGTCGGTGGTGGTTATGAATGTTTGATATCTTTGCAGGTGATCAGTTAGTAGGTGCCTACGCTTGCCGTCGAGTTCACTAAACACATCGTCTAGTAGCAATAGTGGTTTTTGGCCGCGTTGGTTTTCTAGTAGTTGTAGTTCAAAAACCTTAAGAGCTAGAAGGGTGGTGCGGGTTTCTCCGCGCGAGGCAACCTCGGCAGCAGGATGACCATTATAACTAACCAAAAAATCGTCTCTATGTGGCCCGTAAGACGTAAATCCGCGTATTTTGTCTTGTTCAAGCGAGTTTTCTAGTGCCTGCATAAGTGTTGTTTCGTAGTTATCGATTGGTAATTTGCTAACATATTTAATACTCATGTCGGTTTTTTTATTGCCAGCAATTTCGTTATATAGGCTCGGTAGCGCTAGTTGAATTTCGTTTATAAGCTCGTTGCGGTGCCTGGCAATAACACCACCCAGCTCACTAAGCCTAAGGTTCCAAACAAAAAACTGTTCGCTTGGTGGATTATTGTGACTTTTTAATAAGGCATTTCGTTGAGTTAAGACTCTCCTATATTGCTTTCGCAGGTTCTTGAACTCGGGTATGGTTTGTTCTAGTAGGTTATCCATATAAAGCCTGCGTTGTTCTGGTTGACCATGCAAAAGCTGTAAATGATTAGGTTCAAAAAGTACTACTGGCAGTGTATTTTTAAGTGTTAGAATTTTATATGGTTTTTCTTCAAACACGTAGTTTTTGGTTAGACGACCGTTTTCTAATGAAATTTTTAGCGTTCTTATATCAGAATCATTTGCCGTGTCTATTCTTGACCAGTTTTTTTCAAACTGCACCAGCTCGTCGTCTTTAGCTCGATAAGACGATCCAATACACGACGTTAGAATTGCTTCTAACAAATTAGTTTTTCCACTACCGTTCGGGCCAACAATAATATTAACTCCCGCCTCAAACTCAAAAGAATCATCCACGTAGGAGCGAAAGTTTTGCAAACGGATACTTTGAATCATTAGTCTTATTATAGCTCAGTCGCTATGAGCGAAGTGGCATGACTATGTGTTTATAGTCAGTGTTTTTTGGATCTGATAGTAATGATGGGTCAAGTTTTCCGTTGAACTGCAATGTAACTTTATCTCCGCTAAGCACATGTAATGCGTCTAATAGATACCTTGAGTTAAGTGTAACCTCGCCGCTACCAACAACTTCTGCACTAGCACTGGCGGTATTTTCGCCGAGCTGTGAGGCGATAGAATTAATACTAACTTGCTTAGACACTTCATCAACTTTAATAGTTACACTTCCGGCACTTTCGCGTGCAAACAGTGATGATACTTTAGTGATGTTTGTAAAATCTTCTTTAGAGAGTGTTGCTATAACTTCAAATTTACTAGGAATAAGCTTCCTATAATCTGGATATGCTCCGTCAATTAATCTAGAAACTAGCTCTACTTCACCAACACGGAATAATACCTGTTGTTCGTCGTGAGTTATACTAACTGTTTCTTCGCCGTCACCCAAAATGCGCAGTAAATCTTGCATAGCTCCAGCAGGAATAAGTAAAGATACTTTGTCTTTGTTTTTTAGTAAGGCTTTTTCAGCTAGTCGATAACTGTCGGTTGCTACCAAATAAAGCATGTTATCAAAACTATGCAGATAAACACCAGTTAGAACAGGTCGGGCTTCGTCGCTAGAAGCTGCCATTACTGTTTGTTGCAATCCTTTTTTAAGAACTGATGCTGTAATTTCAAAACTTGTACCTTTAGAAATCGCTGGCATAACCGGAAAATCGTCTGCTGCAATTCCGTTGATTGTAGATTTGTATTGGTCTGCTGTTATATGAAGTTTGTGCTCGTCTAGCTCAAGACTTATAACGCCACTTGGTAAGCTAGCTACAAAATCTTGCATAAGCCTAGCAGGAACAGTTATAGAGCCTTCTGATGAAACCTTTGATCCAATGTACTGAGTTATAGCAATGTCTAAATTAGTAGCAGAAACACTTAGTCGGTTGTCTACTGTCTTTAAAAGAACGTTACTTAGTATAGGAAGAGTGTTCCTAGTATTAGCAATTCGTGCGACTGCTCCGAGTGCTTTGCTTAGGTTTTCCTGGGTGACTTGTAATTTCATTAATTTATCCCTTTATTTGAATAGTTATCATATATATAAGCCCTGTGTATAGTGTGTACAACCAACGATTTAACAGATGTGAATGTGGTATAAGATTGTTCAAAAACTGTATACAAAAATGGTTGCAGTAGTGGGATAAAAACCGTCTTCTTGGATGATTTATGCACCGCCTTTTGTGGCATCGTTAGGTGCATGTGTACAAGCCTAGTAGTCTTCAAGACGTTTGTGTGCAGTCTATGCCCAGGCTTTCCACAGAGCCAAAACACATTATCAGAAATTAAGTATTTTTTAAGCATACAAACGCTCCTTAATTTCGCTAACGTGCTGGCGAATTATTGCATCAAAGGTAAGTTCTTTTTCAACCTTTTCTACTGAATGAATAGCCGTAGTGTGATCTTTGCGGCCAAGTTCGCGGGCAATCTTAGGAAAACTAAGATGCAGCTCACTGCGTAATATATACATTGCGATTTGGCGGGGAACTACTATATCTTTATCTCTTTTTGGTCCTAAAATGTCCTCCAAAGAAATTTGGAAATGCTTACTGACTCGTTCGACAACCTGGCGTGCGCTCAAGTGTTTTGGCCTAGTCTTGTTTGCACTTAATAGGCTAGACACGATAGCAACATCAGGCTCTAGGTTTCGCATTTCACAAAAAGCAATTAGTTGATTAAGAGCCCCTTCAAGTTCACGAATATTTGTTTGAATATGGTTAGCTAAATAATCCACAACATCACTTGGCAAAATTATGCCAAGAACCTCTGCTTTAGATTGAACAATAGCACAGCGTGTTTCAAAGTCAGGGTTCTGCATATCAATGCTCATGCCCCATGCAAAACGGCTGCGCAAACGCTCTTCTAGTGTTGGGATATCTTTTGGTGGTTTGTCAGAACTAATAATTATCTGTTTGTTAGCTTGGTGTAGGGCGTTAAAGGTATGAAAAAATTCTTCCTGAGTTTTGTCTTTACCAGCAATAAACTGCATGTCATCAATTATTAACACATCAGCATTTCTATAGTATCCCGCAAAGTCGGTGTTTTTCTTGTACCTAACTGCGTCAATAAATTCCTGAACAAATTGCTCAGTCGACACGTAGACAATTCTTGCACCGGGATTCTTTTCTGCGACTGCATTTCCAACCGCTTGAATCAGGTGAGTTTTGCCAATTCCTACACCACCATACAAAAATAGCGGATTATATTTGGTGCCAGGGTTTGCGGCAATTGCTTGGCAAGCAGCGTGGGCAAGTTCGTTACCAGAACCAACTATAAAACTATCAAAAGTGTATTTTTCGTTCAGACCCTGCCTGTAGCTATGGCTTAACGAGTTGCTCATATTTGGTCTTACTGGGTCAGAAGCAGTTACTGTATTTAGGCTCAGTGGTTCGTCGTAGCTTCGTTGTCGGTTAGCAGAAATATCGCTATGGATTTTATACTCTACGCTCTCAGGATTAATATTGTTTTTGGCCAAAGTTTCAACTATTAGATCGTTGTATTTACGCTCTAGTTGTTGTTTTACAAAAACATTCGGTACGCCAATTGTCAGGACTTCGTCTTTGAATCTAAGTAGCTTAGTGCTTTTAAACCAGGTTACGTAATTTCCGTGAGAAACAGACAGCTCGATTTCGCCTAAGACTGCCTGCCATAATCTATCGTCCTGCACTTGTGTTAACCCCCAAAGAATTGCTGATACAACTAACTATACAAAAAAACAGGAGTTTTCCACAAGTATCTAGGTGAAAAATATAAAAAACTACATTTTCTTCAAAAACAGAGGCTTACTTATGCACAGTTTTTGCTAACACCTAAGAATCTGTGGAAATCCCTTGAGAAAAAGGGGATAAGCTGGTACAATTGCTTGGTTATCATTGTCAATTTGACATACCCTCTAGACAACATGCTCGAGCTGGTGTTATGTCGATCTAATAAGTTCTAAGGATTCAATCACATGCCAAAACGAACATTTCAACCCAAGAAACGCAAGCGCGCAAAAGAGCACGGTTTCTTTGCACGCATGAAAACCCGCGCCGGCAAAAACGTGCTCGCACGTCGCCGAATTAAGGGCCGCAAAAAACTAACAGCCTAAGACGCTAGTTTCATAGAAAATATTAAATAGATGATAGGCTACGGTTTATCATCTATTTTTTATTGTCAATTATCCTATCAACTTTTATCTATTATCTATTATCTATAAACTACTATTAGAATGCTTTCATACACAAATAGATTTCATGGTTACGGCAGTGTCCGTAGAGCTTACCGACTAGGCAAGCCAGTTCGTAGTGGCATGGCAACTCTGCACATACTTCGCAACGAAAAAGTTAAGCGCACCAAGGTGGCGGTTGTAGTTAGTCGCAAGGTAGACAAGTCAGCGGTTAGACGCAACCGTATTCGTAGGCGTGTCTACGAGATAGTTAGAGCTGACTTGCCACGCATAGATCGCCCAACTGAAATTGTTATTACAGTTTATAGCGCCGAGTTAGCCACTTTGCCATCCGACCAACTAAAAGACCTTATCCACGAACTATTCAACAAGGCCGAGCTCTAGCGCACAAGCATCAAAACTGGTATCATATACAGATAACTGACCAGTGAAGGAGCAACAATTCTTATGTTTACCACGCTCATCGTTCAACCAATATTTAACCTGCTAGTACTCATATACGCGCTTTTGCCCGGCCACAATTTTGGCTTGGCTATCATTATATTTACGATAATTATTCGTTTGCTAATGTGGCCGCTCGTTAAAAAGCAGCTACATAACGCCAAGGCAATGCGCAAGCTTCAGCCAGAACTAAAGCGCATCAAAAAAGAATCCGGCGGCGATAGACAACGCGAATCGGCTCTAGTTATGGAGCTATATAAAGAGCGCGGCGTTAATCCTTTTAGCTCAATTGGTCTATTGTTGGTTCAGCTCCCAATCCTTATTGGATTGTATGCTGGGTTGCAAAAAATAATTGCCGATCCGTACAACATCGTTAACTTTGCTTATCCTTTTATTCAAAACCTGCCAAGCATTCAAGAGTTAGCAACCGACATTGGCATGCTAGACATGACTCTGTTTGGGTTTATCGATCTCAGCCGTGCAGCACTAGGCGATGGTGGGATTTATTGGCCAGCCATGGCACTAGTAATCGGTAGTGCCGTCACTCAGTTTTACCAGAGCAAACAACTCATGCCAGACGACAAAGACGCCCGTAAGCTCCGCCAGATTTTACGAGACGCCGGCACCGGCCAACAAGCCGATTCAAGCGAAGTCAACGCAGCCGTTATGCGTAACACCAAGTTTTTTATACCGGTAATGATATTTTTCTTTACTGTTAATATCGCCTCAGCCCTTAGTCTTTACTGGCTTACTAGTGGTTTGGTTGCAATGATTCAGCAGGCAAGAGTACTCAAGAAAGACGAAGTCGAGATAGAAACAGACCTCCATAAAGATGACAAAAAGACGGTCAAAAAATCTGACAAGAAGAAGGTTACTTCAACAGCTCGAGTTATCAGTGTCCATACTGAAGGCGCTGAAGTAAAAGAAAAAGCAAAAACCACTACCAAAGCCAAAAAATCTAAAAGCAAAAAGAAAAGGAGGTAATTGTGGAAGAATCAATTCAATACGCTAAAAAATATCTAGAAGACCTACTCTCATTCTTTGGTCTTAACACAGAAGTCTATGCTACCGCCGACGAAGACGTAATCGAGCTTAATATTCCATCAACTCACCTAAACGGTTTTTTGATTGGCCAGCGTGGCGACACCGTAAGATCTTTGCAGTTTTTGGTCAGCCAGGCTCTACGCAACAACGGTTACGAATACGCCCGGGTTAACGTAGATGTGGCAGATTACAAAAAGCAGCGCGCTGATCATCTTGCTGAGGTTGCCCAGGATTGGATAAAACAAGTTAAAGAAACAAATCAACCAATGTCACTAAAACCAATGAGCCCAGCAGATCGACGCACCGTTCACAAAACCGCCTCAGAATCAGGAATTGCCACAGAATCAGTTGGCGAGGGCAGGGACAGGCATATTGTTTTGAAACCCAGTGGTGAAGCTCCAACAGAGTCCGCCGAATCTATAGAAGAGCCTGAAGTAGAAGAAGAAACCTCAGAAAAATAGCCTAAGAGTTCTCCAAAATATGCAAAAATCATAACCAAAGGTAGTGGACCTTCATGCGACGCAATCAGTCCTGAATGCTGCCGTAGTTCTATTTGTGCAGCCTTTACAAAGTTTAGTCAAAGGTGTATACTTTTGGTATGAGCAAATATGCAGTAATCAATTTAAAGACTGACCCTGAGCTAAAGAAGCTTGCTGCTAAGACGGCAGATAAGCTGGGTATTAGCGTGAGTGCAGTTTTAAATAATGAACTTCGACGCTTTGCCACTGAGCAGAGTGTTACTTTTGATGTGCCTGAAGTACCAAATACAAAGACAGCTAAAGAATTAGCTTCTTCAAAAAAGCAAATTGATGCAGGTGATTATCATAAGTTCAAAAGCAACAACAAGGCACTAGAATTTTTAGCCGATGAACTCGTATGAAGATCTCCTACTCCAAAAATTTTATAAAACAGTCAAAAAAACTTAGTCCAAAGTTACGAAAACAACTAGTCCAGCGTATTACCATATTTAGTAACAACCCACTTGATTCGCAGTTGAGGGATCATCAATTAAAGGGTAAGTACAAGCAATATCGCAGTATTGATATAACTGGTGATTTTAGGGCCTTATATTTGCTAATTAGTGATGAAGCAATCTTTGATATAGTCGGAACCCATTCTCAATTGTATAGCTAAAAAGTTTGAGTCTAACTGCTGATCAGTTCACGTTTCCAGCGAATTAATTCAGTTGTAGTTAGGTTCCAATACGACTGGACGCACTCTATACAAGTTAAATACTATGTTTTTAGTTCTTAAGCTTGTTCTGTCATACTATTGTTATGAAAATAGCTGTAATTGGTGCGACTGGGTATATTGGCCATAATCTTATTAATAAATTACTCAAAGAAACAGATGCCGTTGTGGTGGCTATTGCCCCAAACGTTTCTAAACTAGATATAGAACATGAACGGCTTTCTAAGGTAGATGTCGATGTTTTTGATACCTCCTATCTTAGGGAGGCGCTGCACGGTTGCGCAGTGGCCTATTATCTAATACATATGATGGCTCAGCACAAAATAGATTTTGCCGAGGCAGAATCAAGGGCTGCCAGCTCTTTTGCCGAGGCTGCCAGTATTGCAGGCGTGGACAGGGTTATTTATTTGGGTGGTCTCGGTAACGATGCCGATAACTTATCTAAGCATTTGGCTAGTCGACATAAAACTGGTGAGCTACTGCGTGGCGGTACGGTGCACCACGTTATAGAATTTAGAGCATCTATGGTTATAGGCAAGGGCAGTATATCTTATGACATTATTGCCAATTTAGTTCACAAGCTACCTATTTTGACGCTTCCGGCTTGGTCCAAGACATTAACTCAGCCAATTGGGCTAGAAGATGCCCTGAAGTATCTTGTAGCAGCGATTGATGTGCAGATAAGTAAGCATGAGATTATAGAAATTGGTGGGCCAGAAGCTATGAGCTACAAAGAACTGATGAAACGATTCGCAAAGTGGAAGGGTACTAAGGCTTGGTTTGTAGATATGCCGATTATACCTGTTAGCATCGCCGCCTGGTGGCTAAACTTGTTTACGCCTGGTAAGCACGCCAAGGTGGGCAGGGCAATGGTGGAGTCGCTTGGTAATCCTATGATTGTGACTAATGAGCGGAGTCATGAGTTATTTCCGGATATTCATCCTATTCCTATTGAAGAGACTTTTGTTTAAAGGTTTTTGAACTTCTTTATATAGACAACAGGGGAGTGGGGAGATACCTATCTATTTTCCTGATAGAACAGAGCTATATACTTCGAGTGTTTCTTTTGCCATCTTTTCCCAAGAAAAGCAAATAACTCGTGCTTCCCCATTAGTTCGTAATTTGTTCGCATAATCTGGTGAGGTTATGATGTCGCTTACCACTGCTGCCATATGCTTTGGATCATTTGGGTTAAAGTATGCAGCTGCATCTTCGTAAACTTCCGGCAAACATGTCGCATTACTGCTAGCAAGTGGCGCCCTGTGCACCATGGCTTCTAGACCTGGTAAACCAAAACCTTCTGACAAGCTTGGTAATACATAGCAGTCTGTATTTTCGTATAACCACTTTAGTCCCCCATCGCTTATAAAGCCTGGGATGATAATATCTTTTCTAAATTCATGATTTTCTAGATCTTTAATAAGTTGGTCAAAATAATATTCTTTCTTCCCTGCCAAAACTAATTGCAAGTCCGGGTGCTTATCTTTTTTAAGTAAGGTAAATGCCTCAACCAAGCGCTCGATGTTCTTGTGTGGAAAGGGGCTACCAACATGCATGATAAACGGCTGCTTAACATCAGCTAACGGTTCGGACTTTATAGGCAAAGGGGGTTCGCTGGCTTCGTAGGTAACGGCTATTTTGTTTTTGGTAAATTTATGAAGTTTTATAATATCTTGTTTTACGTATTCGGTGCCGACAATAATAACTCTGGCAACTCGGTGACTATGCCACAAGGTCAAACGGTAGCCGGCCATACGTAGCCAATGTAGCGGCAAGGGCAAGCGCCCTGCCCGCGTGTAGCGCAGCATAGTTAAGTCGTGAGTTGTAGTTACGCGTTTGCCACTATAAAACATTGGTTCTTGTGGCGACATAGCAAAATGTACTAGGTCGGGCCTAAGCTTACTTAGAAACCGAGCATAGGTAAAATGATCAGCTGGGTTAAAGCTAAACTTTTTATAAGGGCAAGGTAGGGTGCTAAAATTCTTGGCACTTGGCTTCCAGTTATCCTTAGGATCAAGCAAAACCGTGTAGCGATTTTCTGTGTCTAAAGTCTGCAGGTGCTCGAGCAACCTATCAACATAACGCCCAGTAGAAGACGGACGAATTCTCGCATCAATGACTATATGCTTGGACATTGATACAATTATACCAATGAACCTTGTTAAGCGGACATCACTTTATATCTTTTACGGGCTTTTAGCCTATATGCCTCTCCATATCTTTTTGTCTACCTGGTTGGGTACTAGTTTTGGCATACTTGAGTTTACAAAGATTTTTAAAGACATAGTTCTAGTTATTGGGTTTTTGTTAGCGTTTGTTGCAAGTGTTAGGCAGCCTTGGTTTAAGTCATTACTAAAGGATAAGCTAGTTTGGTTGATTGGTGACTATGCTGCCCTTACCCTGCTACTAGCAATAATAAAACCAAATGATCAAGACGCAGAACTACTTGGAGTTGTATATAATCTAAGATTTTTACTGTTCTTTCTTTATGGTTGGTTACTCGCTAGGTTATTCGAGCCGCAACAGATTGTAAAAACTGCCACCAAGCTAGTTTTGGCCGTAGGGGTAGTGGTGTTGCTATTTGGCGTCGTGCAGTACACATTACTTCCAGATAATGCCCTAACGAGCGTTGGTTACAGTCGGGCTAACGGCGTGTTGCCAGCCTTTTTTATAGATAACAAACCAGATCTAGAACGAGTCATGTCTACTGTGCGTGATCCTAACTCGCTAGGCTCATACATAATTATTATTATTTCCATTGCCCTTAGTTATTTCCTGCTTAGCAAAAACAAAAACGTCAAACAAGTTGCGCTCGGGCTGTTGTTACTTGGCACGCTGTGTCTGTACTTTACATTTTCTCGTAGTGCTTGGCTGGGAATGTTTGTAGCCTTGGCGGTCCTAGCGGCGCTGATATTAAAAGAAAACAATAAACTAAGGTTAAACAAAAAATATATTATTGCCGCTTTTGTTACGGCGGTTATTGGACTTGCTTCTGTCTATGCTCTGCGTGATACATACCTTGTGCAAAACATTATTTTTCATAGTGATGAACAAACAGTGCTAGAAGATCCAAATGAACTAAGGATTAGGTTTTGGCAAGAATCAGTAGCCGCAGCGGTACTACAACCAGGCGGTTTTGGGCCGGGAACAGCAGGGCTAGCATCTATCAGAAACGAAAAACAAGGCACTATCCTAAATGAAAACTACTACTTACAGATACTATATGAGGTTGGAATGCTCGGGTTGATACTATTTATCGCCATACTTATTTATGTGGCGGTGCGTTTATATAGAGTTTCACACACCAGCCCATTAGTCCTGGCGCTACTTGCGTCATTAGCTGGCTTGATGCTAACTAATTTCCTGGTACACATCTGGACTAACGAAGCCGTAGCCTACACCTGGTGGGGCCTGACTGGATTAAGTATTATTGTCGTCAAACGTCGGAATCCTCGGCGGGCGCGAGTGCGTTAGAATGCTGTCTATATATTCAACAGATACTTTGCGGTTTTGCTGATTAACTTTTCTGACTTTTACTGTTTTAAAGTGCAGCCTAAATGCTGCAAGACTACCACGCATAAATACGCCAAATTTGCGGCGTGCAATAGACGTTAGGGCCATGCGTCCAAATTGTAGAGCGAAGGGGATCATATATTTTAGGTAAAGTTTGAGCGGCATGTTGCGGGCATAAAGTAGCAAGAAATTCTTAGCTGAATGATAACGGGCAAAATCACCCATTTTTGAACTTGTGCCACCAACGCCGTGATAAGCCTCGGCTTTTGGTGTGTAGCGAACTTTCCAGCCAGCCATCTGGGTACGGAAACTAATATCTACATCCTCAAAATAGGCAAAAAAGTCTTCATCAAATAAACCAATCTGGTTAAATAGCCCTGCTCTGTACAGGCTAGCTCCGCCAGATGCTCCAAATACTTCCTCGGCTTTATCATACTGTCCTTTATCTTGTTGATTGCGTCCACGAGGGAAAGGCAAACCCCAGATGGTATAAAAATCGCCAGTACTATCAATGTATTTTTTGTCTGTGCGCAGCAACTTGCCGGTGATTATGCCAGCTTTAGGATAAGAACTAGCCTCTTTAACTAATTCTTTGAGCCAGTTTCTATCTGCAACCGCATCATTATTAAACAGTGCTATAAATTCAGCACCCTGTTCCAGTGCATATTTGATGCCGCGGTTTACTCCACCAGCAAAGCCGGCGTTATCTGGGAATTCTAACAGAGTTACATTAGGAAATTTGGTTTTGACTAACTTAACTGAATTATCTGTAGAGCCATTCTCCACCACTATAACCTGGCATTTTTCTGTTTGATTTTCTAAAGACTCTAAACACGGGGCCAGCATATCTGCTCCGTTCCAGTTTGGGATAACTACAAAGGTTGTGTTTTTAGCCATAGTTCCTAGTTATTATAGGCCAGAACAGATATAATAATCTAATCTAGATGAAACATATTGTGTCCAAACAAAATCGTGCGTTGCTGTCAGAGCTCGTACGCACAGACTTCAAACTCCGCTATCAGGGTTCTGTTCTTGGGTATGCCTGGTCGCTGTTGCGACCGCTATTTACGTTTGTTATTTTGTACATTGTATTTACTAAGTTTATTAGGCTCGGCGATAGTATTCCAAACTACCCACTGTATTTGCTACTTGGTATTATTTTGTGGCAGTTTTTTTCAGATATGACCAACCAAAGCCTAGCATCGATTGTTGCCAGGGGTGATTTGATTCGTAAGATTCGTATACCACGCTGGATGATAGTCTTAACCAGTAGTGTTTCTGCAGTAATTAACTTACTACTAAACCTTGTAGTATTTGGTGTGTTTATGGCAATCAATCAAGTACCGGTTGCTGTATCGGTTGTGTGGTTACCAATTGCCCTGTTAGAGATCTACGTATTTGGGCTTGGGCTGTCATTGTTTTTATCTGCGGCTTATGTGAAGTACCGCGACCTCAGCTTTATTTGGGAAGTTGTTATACAAGCAGGATTTTATATGACACCAATTATCTACCCACTAAGTATAATTTCCAACCTAACCGTGCAGAAGTTATTGTTATTAAATCCTGTCGCTCAAGCAATTCAAGACGCCCGTAATGTTGTTGTTACCACCGAGACTATTACAATTGCAGAAGTTTGGGGAACTCCAGCCGCCCGGCTGATACCAGTGGCAATCAGTCTCATAGTTTTAGTGCTAGGAATTTTGTATTTTAAACGAGAAGCCAAATACTTCGCGGAGAACCTATAATGGCAGACGTAGTTGTAAAAGTTGAGAATGTTCATAAATCATTTAAACTGCCACATCAAAAACACAATTCAATCAAGGGACTGTTTCTGAATGCGTTTAAGGGTAGTGATAGGTACGAAAACCAAAAGGTGCTTAAGAACATAGATTTTGAAGTAAATAGAGGTGATTTTATTGCTATCGTTGGCCGTAATGGTTCGGGTAAGAGCACACTACTTAAGCTACTCGCGGGTATCTACACGCCTGACAGAGGCTTAATACACGTTAACGGAAAACTTATACCGTTCATTGAACTGGGAGTTGGCTTTAACCCCGAACTTACTGGCAGAGAAAATGTATTCCTTAACGGCGCTCTACTCGGTTTTAACCGCAAAGAAATGCTCGCAATGTATGATGATATTGTAAGTTTTTCTGAAATAGAAAAATTCATGGACCAAAAACTCAAAAACTATTCTTCTGGTATGCAGGTGCGTCTTGCATTTTCTATTGCGATACGCGCTAGGGGTGACATTCTTTTGCTTGATGAAGTACTTGCGGTTGGTGACGCAGCTTTTCAACAAAAATGCTTTGATTATTTTGAACAATTGAAGCGCGAGAAAAAAACAGTTATATTTGTGTCGCATGACATGACAGCTGTTCGTAGATTTTGTAATAAAGCAATCTATGTAAGCAAAGGCGTTCTTACTCATGCAGGAACACCAGCTGAGGTATCAGATATTTATTCAGTAGATAATATTGAAAATACGATTGACGGTTCACGCATCACAACCGAGGGAGTGGGTAATTATAAACTTTCTCCAAAAATAAAACATGAATCAGACAAAGAGGTAATAATTGAATTTACATTCAAATCTCAAACAGACGAGGATTTATATATAGCACTCTCTATACTAAAAGATGGAAATTCAGTTGCTGAGATGAACTCTTTAGGCTATTTGAAGCTAAAGCAAAAAGGTGTTGCTGAGTTCAAAATAGATAAGACTCGGTTCAACGCCGGCGTATACGAATTAACCTGCATAATATGTAGGCAAAAAGATAAACACCTTATGTCAATAGGTACTAAAAACCTAACTTTCACCGTTAGCTCCGAAGACGATACTCGTGGAGCAGCTCTTTGGCTAGATAATACTTGGCATAAATTGAAATAAATGACTAAGAATAATCTTTAAACTCAAAATCAGCAGATTTTTTATGGTACCAAGTTTCTTTGTGGGATTTTTCTGTTCTCATTTTTGTGTAAGGGTGATTAGGGTCGCTATATAAATCCCAAGTTAAATGCAGCGCTTTTGATTTTTTGGTACGCGCCCATTTTTTGCCGATAACATCGTAGCAATAACGGTGCATTTCACTATCAACAAGGGATAGATTGTTTAAGTTTTTCCATTTTATAAAGTCGGCAAACTCACCACCCCTTAAAATAAGTAAATGACCACCCGTGTATGCTTCATAGTAATATTTATTAGAACGCATATCCGGAGGTATCCAGTTAGTAGATTCAGGAAAAGCCAAAATAGGGAGGTTTTTCATGTCTAGGCTTATTCCGCACGCAAATACATCAGAGTTCTTCTCGAGTATAGAGAGCTCCTCCGTTAACCAACTATTGTCTTTTGATATCAAATCACCATCAGTGAGGATAACGTATTTACGTTTACTAATTTTGGTTAGCTCCAGATTTACGATCGTATCGTATGCATTTCCAGTAATATTTTCACTAAATAGATAATACCTACTTATGTACCCCTTTTTACCGTAATTTTCAACTAAGTTCTTGATATGATTTGTATTTGCGCTTGGATTCTCAATAATAACAATCTCGAGCCAGTCAGAAAATTTTGTTAGAAAACGAAGGCTTTTCTCGATAATTTCTATTTGATCAAAAACCAAAACGTAGCACAAAACTCTTTCTTTAGGCTTTTTTCTTAATAGCATTATCTGATTATAAGGTTTTTATCATATAATTAGGTATGGATAATAAAAAAACAATGAATTAATGACCTTAAGACCAAGAGAAAAATATTATGAAAATAATTAATGTTGCTAAAAGCTATCTACCTCCAGTTGAAGAATATAAGCAACTTGTTGACAAAATATGGGAAAACGGTCAACTAACTAATCAGGGGCCGCTTCTTCGTAAATTTGAGAAGGAGGCTAAAAATTATTTAAATCTAGACTCTTTTCATTTTGTTCAAAATGGAACTGTAGCACTACAGCTGGCTATTAGATCGTTGGGCATAACTGAGGGTGAAATTATCACAACACCATTCTCTTACGTTGCTACTACATCAGCTATATTATGGGAGCGATGTACGCCCGTATTTGTAGACATTGAGCCCGAGAACTACTGCATTGATGCTGATAAAATAGAAGCCTCAATTACTCCAAACACCAAAGCTATACTAGCAGTACATGTATTTGGGTATGCATGCGATGTTGAAAAAATACAATTACTCGCAGAAAAGTACGGACTTAAAGTTATTTATGATGCTGCTCATGCGTTTGGTGTTAAGTATAAAGATAGGTCCTTATTATCATATGGAGACATCTCTACATGTAGTTTCCATGCGACTAAGTTATTTCACACTATAGAAGGTGGTTGTTTGGTAGTAAATTCTAAGGATGTTGATAGTAAAGTAGAATTAATGAAGAGGTTTGGCCATAATGGTGATGACCATATCATGCTTGGCATAAACGCTAAGGTTTCTGAGCTTCATGCAGCAATGGGGATATGTAATCTTCCTGTAGTCGACAAGCTTATAGTTGAAAGAATGCGTATCTCACAGCTCTACGATAAATTGTTAAACGGTAGATTTAAACTACCTAGCAAACAGCAAGACATTGACTATAACTATGCTTACTATCCTGTGCTACTTGATAATGAACAACAGCTTATAGAATGCCTGAATAGATTGGGGCTTCTCAATATTTACCCTAGACGCTATTTTTATCCGTCCCTTAACCAGCTACCGTATTTAAAAGACTATAGACAAATATGTTCAATTTCAGAAAATATAGCAAGCCGTATCCTATGCTTACCTCTATACAGTGACCTAGAAGACGAGGATATTAAAATTATTGTTAGGGAACTCTTGAAATGATTCAGCGTGTCAGAAATAAGAAGATTAAAGATATAATAAAAAACCATCCTGGTAAAATAAAACTCAATATAGGATGTGGTACGGACTATAAAGAGGGCTGGATTAATATTGATAATAATTCAGACAATAATATACAAAAGCTTGATCTTAACTGGGATATGCGTAATCCACTACCTTTTGAGCAAGACTCAATTGATTATATTTTCAATGAGCATTTTTTCGAACACCTAACACCAGAAGATGGAGTCAAAGTCATGGTCGATCTACGAAGAATACTTAAACCAGGAGGTACTCTTAGGATCGCTATGCCCGACCTAGAGGTAATTGTAAATAGTTATCAAAACGTTCCACTAAATAAAGACCCAATAATTAAGGAGTTCAATATTGATTTTGTGAAAACTCGCGCTGAGTGGATTAATATGTCATTTAGATGGTGGGGGCATATGTGGCTTTATGACTGGGAGGAGCTTGATCGTCGTCTTAAGGAAGCAGGTTTCACAAAGATCATAAGATGTAAACTGAGTAAAAGTAATAATAAAGAACTTAACAAGCTTGAAATACGTTCAGGCTCATACCTAATTGCGGAAGCAGAAAAATGAAAAATAACGTACTTGTTTTCCCCTGCGGTAGTGAGATTGGGCTTGAGCTTCACAAGTCACTGCAATATTCTACACATTTCCATCTGGTTGGCGCATCTTCGTTAGCTGATCATGGGAGTTATGTTTATGTGGACTATATCGAGGGTTTACCCTTCATTGATAGCGACGACTTTATCTCTACTATTAACAAGATAGTAACCGACAGAGATATAAAGTATATTTTTCCTGCTCACGATAGCGTGGTGCTGAAATTAGCTCAGGCAAAAGCTGAGGGTAAACTTGCGTGTGAGGTAATTACTTCACACTTTGATACATGTGACGTAGCGCGGTCTAAAAAGAAAACATACGAAACTTTTGCAGATATTATTCCTGTTCCAAAGCTGTATCAAATAGAGGAACTGACAGAAGATATGTTCCCACTTTTTCTCAAGCCGGATATAGGACAAGGATCAAAAGGTACTTATAAAGCTACAAATATTGAGGATGTGAAATTTTTCAAATCTAAAGACCCCTCCCTACTTATAATGGAATATTTACCAGGTAGTGAATATACAATTGATTGCTTTACAGATAAAAATGGTAAACTTTCATTTTGTGAGGGTCGTGAACGAACAAGAATTTCAAATGGAATTAGTGTCAACTCTGCGCGGGTTAATGATAGTAGGTTTAAAATACTTGCCGAAAAAATACAAGCAAAACTAAAGTTTAGAGGTGTTTGGTTTTTCCAGGTGAAAGAGAATACCGATAAAGAGTTTGTTTTAATGGAGATAGCACCTCGTGTAGCGGGTACTATGGGGCTCACGCGTGCCAAGGGGGTAAATCTTGCGCTTCTAAGTCTTTTTGATGCCGAAGGTAGCGATGTAGAGCCGATTGAAAACAACCATAACTTAGTTATCGACAGAGCATTATATAACAGCTACAAGCACGACATAAAATATCAGCATGTATATTTAGATTTTGACGACACCGTTATCGTTGACGGTAAGATAAATATTCTACTTATGGCATTTGTATTCCAATGTATAAATAAGGATATTCAAGTTCACCTAATAACAAGACATAAACAAGTACTGGAAGAAACCCTCGAAAAGTATAGAATAAGAAATATTTTTGACGAAATAATATGGATTCAAGATGAAAGAGAGAAGCATACATATATTGAAAATAAAGACGCTATATTTATTGATGACTCACATGCTGAGCGAAAAAAAGTATTTGAAGAGCATGGGATACCGGTTATTGATCCGCACGCAGTAGAGAGTTTAATGGAAAATTTCTAATTCAAGGAGAGTAGTAATGTCAGACATAAAAAAAGAAGTCTCAGCAATGGATAAAAAATATTTCGAGCTATTGAGAGAAGATGTATCCAGCTTACTTAGTAAAGTAGGTGAAACATTTGATAAGGTGAACATTAGGGTGCTTGATATAGCACCACAAGACCACGAAGGTGCAAATCCTTACTTTAAGCTAGCAACCGTTGAGACCCTGGATATTGATCCGAATTCGGGAGCTACATATATTGCGGACCTGTGTATTGAAAACTCAGATGTGATTCCAGCAGAAAACTTCGATGTAGTCATATGTACAGAAGTGCTCGAACATACCCTACAACCTTTTAAGGCGGTAGAAGAAATAAAAAGGATACTAAAAAAGGGTGGAGTTGCGGCAGTTTCTACGCCCTATAATTTCAGAATTCATGGACCACTTCCAGACTGTTGGAGGTTTACGGAGCATGGGCTACGCGAACTTTTTAAAGAATTTGAAATTATTTCATTAAATCAACTTGATGATGAGGATAGATTCCTCATGCCCATACACTACACTATGATTGTGAAGAAGTAGTAATGAAAAAAACGCCCAAAGTTTCTATTATCACCATAACCTATAATCATGCAGAGTATATTAGACAGGCTCTCGATAGTTTTGTAATGCAAGTAACTGATTATGATTTTGAGGTCATAGTAGCGGATGATGCGTCTACTGACGGAACACAGGAAGTAATTGAAGAGTATAACAAAAAGTATCCTCATATAATAAGGCCAATATTACGAAAAAAAAATATAGGCGCATGGACGAACTTTATAGATGCAATTAGAGAAGCAAAGGGCGATTACATAGCACTTTGTGAAGGAGACGATTATTGGACCGACGAAAATAAACTACAAATTCAATCCGAATTGCTAGACAAAAATCCGGATCTTGGTCTTTGCTTCCATCCGGTAAACGTAATTTACCAAGATAATTCAAAGAAGTCATTTATTTACCCAGTAATATCAGAAAGTATCAATTTTACGGTTGAAGAGTTGCTTGCAAGAAATTATATTCAAACAAATTCAGTTATGTATAGAAGACAAGATTATTCGAAACTTGCAAAAGTGATGATGCCCGGGGACTGGTATCTTCATCTTTTCCATGCATATTATGGTGGAATTGGTTTTACGGATCGTGTCATGTCTGTATACCGGAAACATCCTGGTGGAATGTGGTGGGATTCAGAAAATGACCTTAGTAAATTATGGAGTAAACACGGTACTAGCCATATGGCATTTTGGGATGAGGTAATGAGGCTACATGGAAATAACCTAACAAATCAAAAGACAATAAATAACGGCATCATTAACCTATTTGATGCTATGGTTGAAGCCGATAAAAGTCAAGATAACAGCAACCTTATTGATATCATCGCGGCGTATCCGCGATTTACAAAAGTATATATTGAGAATTTAGTTAAAGCTAAGATAGATTTTAAAAAACATGCAAAAGAACAGGCAGATATTATTGAACATTACGTCACGAAATATAAACAACAAGAAAAGCAAATTGCTGAATTTAATAAAATGGTAAATTCTTCCCTATTTAAGAAGGCGCTCTTATACGCAAAGAAATTACCAAAACACATAAAAAAATAATTTAACACCTAACTAATCGGTATTACTAAAATATTTCAAGTAGGTATTTTGAGTATACTTATTCATCATGGATTGTGAATATAAACCCATATTTTGCAGATCACTATTTTTTGTAGACTTGTTTAAGAGTTTTTCAAGGGCATTTGCAAACTGACCAATATCATCAGAAATAAATAATCCATTCTTACCATCTACAAGCTGTTCTTCCATACCGGCGCTGTCATTGCGTAACACTACATGACCCATTAGCATTCCTTCTGCAACATACAATGCAAAGGTTTCGTTCAAAGAACAGCAAATTACAACATTACACTTACTACTAATATCTAGAGCTTGGTCCCTAGGAACTGGTGGATAAATGTGCAATCTATCTCCTAATGTTGAAATGCCTATGCTTTTAATTTGTTGTGAAACGTAATCGTCCTTAATTGAGACAAGGTGAAGGTCGTAGTCTCTATAATTCTTGGGATTTTTAGCTTCGTACCTCAGTTTGAATTCATTAAATGCAGCTAGTGCTATTAATTGACCTTTCCTGCCATCTGATGGTGTGCCAGATATGTAGAAATTAAGTTTCTCGTATTCACTTGCTACTCTAGATTTACGGTATTTAGCAGGTACATTAACATTTAATGGTACACTAACTACCCTGTCGGTATTAAATAGCCGATCGTAGAATTTTTTCACACGGACTGAAGGCACATATACTAGAAGCTTTTCTTTATTTATAAGACTACCAATTTTTTTAATCTCTTTCTTAGATTCTATTTCTGGCTTAACTACTTTTAGCTGTTCCTCGTCTTCATGAATGAACCAGTGTAGCTTAGAAATTTTGTCATGTATAAGCATGTTTATTGCAACTTCGCGGTAGTTATCATAAATAGCAACCGTATTCATAAATACGAAATCATTTTTCTTTAAGGCCAATTGAGCAGCAGTAAGGCTGTAGTTCATTAGTGCAGCCTTTTCAACGCGAACTCCTTTTGCGGTAAGTTTAGATAATATCTCAGGTTCTATATCAGGAGTAATAATCCGTATGCGCTTAGGATTATATTTTTCAACAAACTCATCTATTATCTGTAGCAATACAAGTGGTGCGCCAGTATTATCTATAGGGTGTGATAAAAATATGTAGTCACCAGTTGTGACCACTCGTTTTTTTAACTGATTCTTAACTATATGTCCTGCAAGTCTTGCCGATTTTTTTATCCCTTTTTTACGTGCATAAGCGATGACTTTTCTTGGGTTTTTTACGGCTCCTACAATTCGACTTTCTGGCTTAAGGGCATCATTAACCACATCACTGGCTGGTAAACCTGATAATCCACTATTAATTTTGAACTCTTTCTCTTTATGATAGGGAAGAGCATGGGAAGAAATAACTTCTGAAAGTTCTTTTGTAACATTATGCCAATAATATTTATTTTTAAGTGAAATTACAGCTCGTTTTTTATCTTCTAACTCACTATTTTTCTTGTAAATATTTTCAATCGACTGAACTATAGTTTTGCTGTCCATATTGTTAAGATAAAATGCTGCATCTTCACGAATAAGTTCATCACCAAGCGGATCTCCGCCGTTGGTAAGGGTTACTACCTCGCCCCATATATAGTCCATAACTCTAGTGCGCCATGCAAAGATGTTTTCATCGCCTGGTTGATTCAGGCTAATTACAAAGTCCGCATTCTGATACCAGTTAATTCGAGAGTCGTAGTCCACCCAATCAACTAAGAATAAAGATTTATTTAAAATCTTATGTTTTTTAGCATACTCTTGTGCTTTCGTATACTGCCTTAACAGATCGGGATTATCATTAAACGGGTTCTTTCCCCCAACGAGTATAAATTTGAAATCGCGTTGCTTCTTAGAGAGTACTTCCACTGCATCTAATAACTCATCAACACGAAACCATGGGTATAAACCACCAAACCAGAGGACTATTTTATCACTAGATTTAATGCCAAGTTCTAAATAAGGGTTAATAGTAGCTGTTGCAGAAACATCATGTATACCAAAAGGTACTACTTTGATGCGATCTTGTCTGTAGGACATGGGATTAATGATGCCTAAACTTCCTAGTACTCCAGTATAAAATACCTTCTGTACATCATTGGCGCAGATAAAGTAATCACCTCTTTTAAGCACCTTATTGTGTCTCGCTACATCCTGTTGATAGTTACCATATTCACCCAGCATGTTAGTAGTATCGCGTGCAGAGACTTCGACATATATAGGCACATATACATCAAGTACAAGTTGGACACTATCTTTAATGTTATCAACGACAAATACAGAAGGGTCACCCATACAATAACTCATAATTACAGTGTCATATGTGTTAATTAGATTCACAAAATCTTCATCTAGATCCCAATTCAGCAGACCAATTCCATCCAGTTTCGACTTTTCTTGGGGGAAGGAGTTGTGTATTGCAATATCTACACCTATTCCATTTTTACTAAGTCCTTTCGCGAGTCCCCAAGCCCTCATACCACCGCCCTCAATCTTTTGATATTGTGGCGTTGGTATTGGTCCGTAGGAAATTACAAGACAGGACTTGTGTTTTTTATCTATATTCACTGTAATTATTCTAACAGATTACAAGCTACATTCTAAACGCTATAGTGTTGGTTGGTTTGATGCGTGATTGCTTCTCCATGAACCAAACCCTGGATTCCAAACATGGAATTCAATTTTACCACTTCCTGAGCCTTTAAGACCAACAAGTACACCTTCGTCTGTACCATTTCCATCTACATCAGCAAACACAACCTTACCATTTTCAGAGTTGACCTGGGGCATGTTTGAGGCAATATGGGACTGCCAAGACCATTGTCCTGGATTCCAAACATGGAATTCAATTTTACCACTTCCAGTATTGTTCTTTGCGATTAATATTGCCTCATCATCATTGTCGCCGTCTAAATCTGCAAGTGCTACACTCATTACATTTTTAGATATAACTGGGTGGTTTGTGGCTATTTGATATATCCACTGCTGCATATTTGGGTTCCATCCATGGAGCTCAATCATTCCACTACCAGTGCCTTCATACAAAACCAAGATAGCTTCGTCTTTGCGATCTCCGTTAAGGTCACCCATAATTATATCCGATTTAGTACTATCAACGAGTGATGCATTTGTGGCACTTTGTGATGCATATCTCTGCATATCTCTAGCCCAAATATGTGATTCTATTTTGTTAGTAGAAGTATTCTGTAAGCCAAAGAGTATTGGTACGTCAGTTTCGCCACCATCTATGTTTCCGAACTCTATCTTTGAGCCGGCAGATATACCAGGCTGATTAGAAGCAATATGAGCTTTCCATGAACCATATCCAGGATTCCATATGTGTGATTCAACACATCCACTTCCAGAACCAGAATTAATCATAAAGGTAGCAAGGTCTTGTCTGGAATCGTACTTACGGAATTGAACGTCAACGGATACGCTCTCGTTTCCTCCATAACATATACCTGTTCTTGTAGAGCCAAACCATAGCTCAAAAAATCTCACAAAGTTATAACTACCCGTATAATATCGTCCAGTTGTTCCATAAGCAGGTAATCCAAATAATCCGCTGGGATTATTGTATGTATGCGGTGTATAGCAGTACAGAGACGACGTAGCCGCATTAGCAATAAAATGGGTTCTATATAGAACATTGTCCTGGTCGTAGAATCTTACGTTCTGACCCGGATACAAATTAGGCTTGTAGTAATTTTTTTCAGTTCCACACGTCCAACTTGTGCTGGTATACCACCAGCTATTATTACCCCGGGCACGTTCATAATGAAATCTTAGCACCCATGTACCATTATCAATTTGATAGAAAAAGCTCGATGAAGATTCACAATCACCGCTAGTAGGACACGCATAACCCATTGCTTGGTTGAGCTGCCATGAAGTAGGGTTAGAAGCAGTAGTAAGACTTTGCTCCTTTTGCATTGTGGCTAAAATGACCTGAGGATTAATGCCATAGATTTGTGATGCATAAAAAATAATATGCGACGCAGGTATTGAGCTGCCGCATGGAGCTCCAATTGATTGGTATATCGCTTTTGCTTGAGTGCCGGCTAGGTCACAATCAATAACGAAACTCAAATTAGCTAGTCCCGCACCCTTACCAGATAGAAAACTCTGTATACCTTCCTTTGTCATCGAGTTAGAGTTTAGAAAAATGCTATTATCAATTATCCGACCCCCATCTTGAGCAGCACTGACTTGCTGATTACTTAAAAAGGAGGTAAATATAGTCAAAACAAAAACTAATATTGTAAGTATAAGGAGTTTATTTTTCATGTCCATGTTAATACTATTACGAAAAGTCATAACTAAAACCTTATTTGTATTTCAGTGTTACTAAATTCACTACCATCTGGCATTGTACCAAAAACATCGAGCCTGCCCTCAGTAGCAGAGGTTGAGTAGTTGACTCTCCCAGCAAACTTTCCCGAAACTACGTTAAGTTGCCCTTGAGTAATTACCCCACTGACGTTATCAATTAGGCGATAAGATACAGTCGTTAAAGAACTTGTTCCACTAATTTCAGTCCCATTACTAAGGCTTTGGCCATTGAAAGGGCTGTGTACTACAATTTCTCCCGTAGAAGAAGCTGTCCATTTTGCAGAATCGTCTTGAGTAGTAGCGTCGCCTTCAAGGTCTTCGACACTGCCTGTTCCTTCATTTTCACTGAAAGTATTACCCGGTTCACGCATGTCACCATTACTAAATTCTTCTTGTGCACTGGGAGCGGTACTTGTTGTTTTATCAATCGTATCGTTAATAGTTGGTTCTTTTTTATAAAAATTTATAACTTTTGTTTTTTCTAGAGCGAATAGAACACCTGCGATTATAAGTAGTAAAAGCAAACTAAAAAGGATGATTTTTTTAGTAGTGATTTTTTTCTTCTTAAATCGTGACTTTGCCATAGACTAATTTTATATTTTTATTTTGTTAATAGGTACTTTAACCATAACCTAAATTGAATATTAATACAATAGAATATAGGAGTTATTTGGCCTTAATAAAATAAATAAGATTTATAACTTCATTGATATTGAACTATTAGTGTAGCCATTTCGGTAGTCGTTCTTTATAGGTTAGGTATATTAATATGTTTGATATTAGGTATAGTGTAACCATAATCACTACTCCTAAGCTGCTTTGTAAATCATTAAACCAAAGCTCTTCTTTAAAATTATAGCTATATAACGCAACTATTAATAAATGAATGCCATTGGCCACGATCACTATAAAAATCCAAAAAAAATGTTTTAAACGAGTTAAATAATAAACTCCAAACGCACTGAGGAGCACAATACTTGCTTGAGCAAAATGAAACGATGCAATCGCTCGCGATCCACGCCACCCAACAATAAGAGCAGCTAAAATAATTGGTACAAAAATGAGCACCATCATTCCTTTCCTTCTTCTTTCTTTGATTAGGCCAAGAATTGTTGGAATGAATAACCCCAATCCCAACGAACCTGGAATTGAGAATAGTCCAACAGCCCATATTCTTCTCATAATATCTTGGCCTCCGCTATAGATTAAGTCATAAGGAGTAAAGTAGTAAAATAGAGTATCAAAACGAATAGAGATTATCTCAACTGGTGAAGTTTGTAAAAACTCATTTATTATTTCGCTTTTCTGACTTGGTTGCGGGAGGCCACGAAGAGACAGTGGGTATAGTATAAAACTACTCGGTTTTTTATAAATTACAGTTGAAGCAATTAACCAAGGTAATGCCATTAATGCACTTAATCCTCCAAACAAAAGCGTATCCCTAAATCTCTTACGAAATAGTAAGAATAAAACACTTGCAGCAATATATAGCATCGCAAGGTCATGAGTGTAATAAGCAAGCCCACCAACTACTCCAGCTAAAATGGTGTATCGAAGACGATTTTTTATTAGCAGAATCCACATAGTTAGTACAAAAAAGGCAACTAGCGACTTTGGCCAACTGAAAAAGGAGTTATACAGAAAGAACTGGCTCGAAATAAGTAACAAACAAGTTATTATTGCCGATTTTTTATTGAAAATTAAAGCAATTAAATAAAATGCAGGCAATATAAAGAGTGCATTTAAAATATGCGAAAGAATTTGAAACTTTATGTATGTATAGTTTTCATCATTTGAGCTACTGTCCCATAAATAGGCTACTGGAAGATTGTCGCCGATTATGGTGAAATAACTTGCCGCAACCGATCCCATTAACGGTGTCCGCTGGAAAAAGTGAACACCCCACTCGTCAATGAAAGAATCTTTTGCAGGATCTGATCTATTAACAATAAACTGAGCCTGACGATATGGAACATAATTATCGTTTGCATTTGTTTTTGCTAGATTTAAAATCTTTACATTAAACACTTCATAATTTCTGCCCGACAAAGGAACAGGGTCGGGAATTTGTGAGCTATAATTACCATCAAATTTTAACCCTACGAAAGTACATGTAAAAATAGTCATTAAAAAAAAGATAATCAAAGGAAATCTAAAGGAAAATAATTCCTTGAAAAGACTTTGTCTTATAAATAATGCAACACCTAAAATGATTGCAGTGCAACCTATTAGTTGTAAGGTCGCGGAACTTACATTAAATACATAACCAGTAATTGAAAGTATGCTCAAAAAGCCTATGCTAAAAACATAGGAAAATATAAGCATCAAGCCCCTTTGCTTCTTAAATAAATTACTATTTTTTGATACTACAAATCCTGGTATAAGAAGAGACACATGTATAAACAAAAAAAATAACAGAAGCTGTATCATTGTTAATTTTTATTGTAACAGACGTAAATAGTTTGTTAGTAAATTAAGTGAAATATAATTATCAACAATATTCTTTAATAAATTAGGAAAACAATAATAAAATCTATAACTATAGTTCATTTAATTTCTTTCTATAGTCACCACGTGATAACCATTTTTCTAATAAACAATACAAAATAATATAAAAATATCGGCTACCCATCTCTTTGATCTTCAAATTAGATGTGCCTGCCTTTCGGTTAGTCCAATAGTTTGGGACAACAGCATAGGTATAGCCACGCACAATGGTTTTTAGGGGTAACTCTACTGTTAGGTTAAAGTGATGACTAAGGAATGGTTTGAGACCCTCGAGAGTATCTTTTTTGTATAACTTGAATGCATTGGTTGTGTCGTTGTAGCGAATACCAAACAAAATTCTAATTAGCGTATTTGTGAATCTGTTTAAAAATATCTTATTCTTAGGGTAATCAATGGTTTTCCCACCTTTGATAAACCTTGAGCCAAAAACAGCATCGTAATGACCTTGTTGCATTTTGCGGTAGTATTTGACCAAATCAACAGGTCTATCAGACATGTCAGCCATTACAATTGCAACGCAGTCTCCAGTAAAATGCTCTAAGCCGTTACGAACATTGAATCCAAAACCATGAGGCGGCACATTATTCACATAACGAACTTCCTTAATCTGCTTAGTGAGACGCTTCAGAATTTCTTCTGTGCCATCCTTACTACTGTCGTTGCTTATTAGTATCTCGTGAGGTATTTTTTCTTTCGCAAGCTGTTTATGAAATGCTAAGACTGTTTCTTCTATAGACTCTTCTTCGTTATATGCGGGTATTACAAGCGATAATTTCATTATAAGGTCCTTAAATTATGACAGAATTGATTCAAGTTGGGTTTCGTTATCACGGATCCATTCGTATATTTCCTGAACTGTGTCTTTAGCATCTTTTTGCCAGCTAAGACCAGATTTATCTAAAAACCTAGTGCTATCTGTTATAAAGAATCTAAGATCGGCCGGACGGTCTTCTTTAACAGAAGCAATCTCAATTTTGTTGCCCGTAATTTCTTCACATAACTTAGTTAGTTCCTTTAGTGAAACGCTGTTTTTTAACCCGCCCCCAATGTTGTAAACCTGATCTGTATAATTATCAAAATTCTGGAGCTGATGCTTAATTGATTGATAAAGGTCTTCAATATGAATAAAGTCTCGTACTTGTTTGCCCTCTCCGCCATAACCTATGTAGCTAAGCGACTTTTTGAAATAATGCTTTGCAACCCATAGTACAAATACGCCCTGGTCTATCTTGCCCATTTGCCATGGTCCTGTAATAACACCGCAACGGTCAATAATTGTCTTCATGCCGTATGTGTCGGCATATTCTTGGATAACTAATTCTGATGCAAGTTTAGTAACACCATATAAAGAGCGAGGTTTATCTAGTGGAAATTGCTCACTTATTCCTTCGGCCGAAGCTCCAGGAGTTGTTTGCTGATCGGTGATGTCAAAACGGTTTTCGCTCTCAGTGAAATCGAGCTCGTTAATATATGAGATTGGGTAGACTCGACTAGTTGATAGGAATAGAAACTTTGCATCAAGCGAACGAGCAAATTCGAGGCAGTTCAAAGTTGCAACCAAGTTTGTGTTTAGCAGATACTCAGGCGAAGATCCAATACCTGCAAGTACAGAAGGTTCGGCAGAGCATTCAATAATTAAATCAAATGACTCAGGTGGAAAATCTTCTTTGTTACGTATATCGCCGTGTAAAAACTCAATACCCGCTGCTTTAAAACGGGGTATAGATAGCTCCGAGCCACGACGTTTTAGATTATCCATACAGGTGATCTGTAGGTCGGGATAATCGGCCTTTAATTTAAGGGCTAGATTAGAACCAACAAAACCCGCACCTCCAGTTATAAGGATAGTTTTAAAATTCACTATGCTTCGCCAGTAGGATTTAGTGCTTGTTCGTCAATTTCTGTTGCTTGTTGCTCAAGAAGGTTTGCAAGCTCCCTGAGCTCTTGTGCGCGAGCACGAGTTTCACTTGCAATTGAAGAGACTAAAGAATTCGTTGGTTTAGCGGGTAAATGAAGCATTCGCTTGCTAGTAACCTCAACTGCGCCACACATTTCTTTAAGTATGTCGTTAATATCATATTCAAACTCCCAGTCAGGGTAATGTTCCTTGAATTTAGAGACATCAGAAACGTACCACATGTGGTCGCCAATGCGGTTTTCATCACTAAGTTCATAATTGGCTTTTCGATCCAAAAGTATTTCAATCTTTTCTATAGCTTCAAGCATTGAAATGTTGGAGTTACGAGCTCCGCCAATATTATATACTTCACCCATGCGTGGATTCTGGTAGAAGTGCCAAAAAGCATTAACTAAGTCATGCGAATGTATATTATCTCTAACCTGCTTACCTTTATAACCAAAAATAGTGTATTTTTTGCCACTAGCGATACATTTTATGAGATAAGCCAAGAATCCATGTAATTCTGCACCAGAATGAGAGGGACCAGTTAAACACCCACCCCTAAACACTGCAGTTTTAAAGCCGAAGTATTTTCCATACTCCTGAACCATAACATCAGCCGCAACTTTAGACGCACCAAAAATAGAATGCTTTGTATTATCAATACTCATACTCTCATCAATGCCTGTAAAGAAATGGTGGTCTTCAGTAAGCTCCCAGCGTTTATCAAGTTCGACCAAGGGGAGACTGTTAGGGGTATCGCCATACACCTTATTTGTTGAAGTAAAGATAAAAACCGCGTCAGGGCAATGTTGGCGCATATTTTCAAGCATTACTAAGGTACCGGTAGCATTAACGCTAAAATCAGTAAAAGGTTCTTTAGCGGCCCAATCATGTGAAGGCTGTGCAGCGGTGTGAATAATGATGTCGAATTTATGCTTCTTAAATATTTTAGATATTGCTTCATTATCGCGAATATCTGCTGCATAGTGCGTATAAGATGAGCCTAATTCTTTGGTTACTTTCTTTTTGTTCCATTCAGTACTGGCTTCTTCACCAAAGAAATAACTGCGCATATCGTTATCGATACCGACAATGTCAAAACCTTTTTGAGCGAAGAATTTTGCTGCTTCTGAGCCAATCAAACCTGCAGAACCAGTAATTAGTGCTTTCATATAACTCCCGAATTAGTATGTATATAGCTCAGTACAGTATAAATTTACAGATCACTCACGTCAAACTGTTGCTAAAAATTACTACATAACTAAATTGAATGTATGAAAAAAATAGATTAAAATAGGTATAATAAATGCGTTTGTTCTAAGGAGCTTTGAATGAAAGTTGCGATTGTTGGTACTGGTTATGTTGGGCTACCAACAGCGGTAAGCTTTGCAGAGCACGGTAACGATGTTACTTGTATAGACGTCGACGAGAAAAAGATTGACCAACTAAATAGGGGAATTCCTACCATTCATGAATATGGTCTGCCAGAGGCATTAAGGCAAAGGGTTGAGGCGGGTAACCTGCATTTTACAACTGATTACAGAGAAGGTTTAGTTGGAGCTGCAGCTGTTTTCTGTGCTGTTGGTACCCCTGAAACAGCCGACGGTTCGCCGGATATGAAGTATGTATATGGAGTTGCCGAAAAAGTAGGAAAAACTGTAACAGAATCAATTGTGTTTATAACTAAAAGTACTGTGCCCGTAGGTACTGCTCGAGAAGTAGGCAGGATAACAGCGTCAGTTACTGATATAGAGATTCCTGTTGTTTCTAATCCAGAGTTTATGGCTGAGGGAAGTGCTCTAGAAGATGTTAGACACCCTTCAAGAATTGTTATCGGAACTGACTCAGATGAAGCTCGTGAAGTAATGCTTGAACTATATAGACCATATGTAAGAAACGGCTATCCTATACGTGTTATGAGTCCAGAGTCCGCAGAACTAACAAAATATATGTCTAATGGATTTTTGGCTAACAAAACATCATTTATGAATGAGGGCGCTACACTTGCTCGTTTGCTTGGTGCTGATTTTGAAGATGTTCGACGAGCAATGGGGGATGATCCTCGTATAGGTAATAAGAATATGTATGTTGGCCCAGGTTGGGGTGGTAGTTGTTTTCCAAAAGACAGCCAATCACTTGTTTGGCAAGCTAGGCGACTTGGTTTTGATTTTAAAACTATGCGTGCAGCCGATGAGGCAAATGATATAAAAATGATGGAAGCACCAAGTCGAGTACTAGAATATTTTGGTGGAGATATAAGGGGCAAAAAAGTTGCACTATGGGGTCTGGCATTTAAGAAAAATACTGATGATATGCGAGTTTCGCCGGCGGTAGAGATTTTGAATAAATTACTCGAAGAAGGTGCAATTGTTTCAGCGTTTGATCCTGCCGCTATGGATAATGCCCAACAAGCATACCAAGGGGATGATAGAGTAACGTTTAGTAAGAGTAAGTACGATGTGCTAGAAGGTGCTGATGCATTAGTTATTGCAACAGACTGGGAAGAGTTTACTAACCCTGATGTGGGTGAAATGAAGATTAGAATGGAATCCCCAGTAATATTTGACTGGAGAAACCTTATTGATCCTGAGCTTATGCGCAAGCATAATGTCTATTATGAATCTAATGGTCGTCCAGTAGTTGTACCAAATGCCTAAAATAATCTTGGTTACGGGTGGGGCAGGTCATGTCGGCTCACATATAATTGAACAATTGCTTAAAGATAGTGAAAATAAAGTTATATCTCTCGATAACTATTTTACTGGTACTAAATACAACCATATTAAGGGGGCTGAATATCGTAAGGGACACACCAAAGATATAGATAAGTTAATCCCAGAAACACCAGACGTAATTTATCACTTAGGTGAGTATGCTCGGATTGCTCCGTCATTTGATGACGTTGAGCAAGTATATGACATGAATATTCTCGGTACATTTGCAGTATTAGAATTTTGTCGTCAGCGTAAAGTGGGGAAGTTAGTTTATTCGGCATCAAGCACCAAATTTGCAATAGAGGGCAATGGCCGTCACCAGAACCCTTATTCATTTTCTAAAGCAACGAATGTTGATTTAGTTAATAATTATGGTGATTGGTATGGATTACCTTATGCAATTTGCTACTTTTATAATGCATTTGGACCAAGAGAAAAAGGCGATGGAAAGTACGCTACACTTATAGCTAAATTCCAAAAACAATATTTAGAAGGCGAACCATTTACAATAGTTAAACCTGGTACACAAAAGCGAAACTTTACTTACGTTGGTGACCTAGCTCGGGGAATTATTTTGGTTGGAGAAAAGGGTAATGGCGATGGCTATGCTCTTAATAACACAAAAGGATTTTCTATACTCGAGATCGCTAAAGCATTCGGCGGTGAAATAAAGTATATAGAAGGTTACCCTGGCAGGAGTGAATCGGGCGATTCCCCGACAAAAGCCCGTGAAGAGTTGGGTTGGGAAACCACCGTAGAAGTAATCGATTACATAAAAGAATTTATCAAAAATACTTAATCACGCGGCTCAACTACGGCAGCCATTTGATGTTTTCCATCTCCTACTCTAAAAAATTCAATCACTCTAAAGCCAGCAAATTCAAGCATTTCAATGAACTCAGATGGAGTATATTGCTTACAATGGTACATAGGTAAAGGATTACTTTTTGCTCCTGGAGAAGCGGTTGGAATATTTTTGTAGTTTTGATAACGAGTCCAAGGGTGATTATCCATAGTAGGCCACTCCCTATCATCGGGAGTAGAAATTATGGCTACATTACAGTGTGTCTTTATCCATTTAAGTAACGGGAGTGGTGACCATAGTAAATGCTCTATAGTTTCAATAAAGTAGCAAACATCGTAATGCTTTTCTGGCAGCACCCAACCAGCGCTGTCTATATTTGCCTTATGAAAAATTACATTTTTAGGCTTCCAGGCGGGTAAATAGGATTTATGATCTACGCAAGTAACTGAGTTGAAAAAACGAGACATTCCAATTTCTAATGCACCTTGAAAACTACCAATTCCTATCATTTGATCAGCTTCTTTAGGTATATAGGACCAGGTTCTTTCGATATATCACTATTCCATGTATGTTGAAGGTCGGAATATTCTGCATCGCTGCTTTTGTTTTCTTTTGTTATTTTGTTTGTGGCTGTAGCAAGGTATTCTAGGGCTTTTGCTTTAGTAACATTTTCTCGGTTTTTATTAGTATGAGCTTGTTTTTTTATAGACTTAGTTTTTATGACTGCCTTTCTACCTATATTTTTCAGCTTTTGTACACTACTCATTCCACTACTCCTCAAAGTTCTGTATTAAAAACAATTTTCTTATATAAAACGTATGTCCAAGTGATTGTAAGGCCAAGTGCAAACATTTTAGCAATATACTCACTGAAACCCATAGACTCTAATGACCATACTATTCCTAGAGTAATACTGTAATTAAATAAGAGCAAGCAACCATATAGAAACATCTGCTTAGGTACCATGCCGCTACTTGCTTCGAAACTCCAATATCTATTTAGACTAAAGTTATATGCAATTGAAGTCCAGTAAGCTATTGTCACAGCAAAAACTAACCGAATTGATAAGATATTTCTAAGTATAAATAGTATCAAGAAATCTATTGCTACTGTGCTAAATCCAATAATTAAGTATCGTTTGAAACTTTTTGATTTCACGGCCCGTTTACCCAAGCCATGGGCAGTTTTAATATGTTCCCGCATTGACCTATTGTAATAAACTAAACAGATATTTGCCATAACCACTCTTAACAAGTGGTTCAGCGATTTGTTGGAGTTGTTCTTTGTTTATGAAGCCTTGGTGGTAGGCGACTTCTTCTATGCATCCTAGTTTTAATCCTGTGCGCTTTTCTACTACGCGGATATATTCTGAGGCGTCATTCATAGATTCGAACGTACCAGTGTCTAGCCAGGCAGTGCCGCGGTCCATGACTTGAACTTTAAGTTTGCCTCGGTTTAGATATTCTTCGTTAACACTGGTTATTTCTAGCTCACCACGGTGACTCGGCTTAATATTTTTGGCAATTTCTATGACGTCGTTATCGTAAAAATATAGGCCAACAACAGCGTAGTCAGATTTTGGTTGAGCTGGCTTTTCTTCAATAGAAACAGCCTGCATTTGATCGTCAAACTCTACTACTCCATACCTCTCAGGATCGGATACCTGATAGGCAAAAACAACGCCGCCGTTTGGGTCTACGCATTCTTTAAGGCTGTCGCCAAAACCGTGTCCGTGGAAGATATTGTCACCAAGAACAAGAGCAACTGAATCACTACCTATAAACTCTTCACCAATCAAGAAGGCTTGGGCAAGGCCATCTGGAGTGGGCTGTATGGCATACTGCAATGATATGCCAAGGTCACTACCGTCACCTAGAAGGCGCTGGAACTGAGGTTGATCGTCTGGAGTGGTAATAATCAGGATTTCTTTAATACCAGCCATCATAAGCGTACTGAGTGGGTAGTAAACCATTGGCTTATCGTAAATAGGCATTAGTTGTTTGGAGATGCCTTTTGTGATTGGGTAGAGGCGCGTGCCAGATCCGCCAGCTAAAATAATTCCTTTCATATAACAATAATACCTTATTTACTTCTTATGGCCCAAGGCTTGATTAATGCGCGTAGAAGAATCACGCTTTTCTACTTCATGACTGCCAACACCAAAGAGCATAGTAATATTACAGTCAATGCAGGCCTGAGTTTCATTTTCTGGTAGGGCGTGCTTGTTGGGGTCTCTGTCGCCACCATTTGCACAAACCAGCTCATCATCAGGGTACATCTCTCTTATTTTTCGAAGTGTTCGTGACTGCCCCAAGTCTTCGTCGACAGATAACATAACTTCATCTACATCGCGCAGAGCACTAATAAGACGCATTCGGTTTTGCTCGTCCAGAATGACCTTACCCTTCTTGAGCATCTGGGCTTTGTCGTTGTTTATTACTACTATCAAATAGTCTCCAAGTGCCTTGCCGGCCTCAATATAATCTAAATGACCTCCATGCAGTGGATTGAAGTAGCCGCTGATAATAACTCTCTTCATATCTGATACCTCCGCACCACATCAGCCTGCCAGCCAGCACAGCTGACTGCACCACAGATGTTTTTGGCGCACAATATAATTTTTGTTAGTAAATGCTCATTCATCGTATTTACTATACGTCTCATTGCGCTTTCCAACCAAGAAATTATATTCTGCATCTAAATGCAAAGGTCTCAGAGCTCCAACCATCTGTTGTAAAATTTCCACCGATACAAAATAAATGAAACTACAACATATTTTATGACTAGAGAGGGTACAATATAGGTATGAAACTATTAGTTACGGGTGGAGCGGGGTTTATAGGGGCAAATTTTGTCCATTACGTTCTAAAGAACCGTCCTGAATGGGAAGTAACTGTTATAGACAAGCTAACTTACGCTGGCAATGCATCATCACTTGAAACCGTGCTCGACAAAATACAATTTGTGACGGGAGATATCTGTAATGAACAGCTCATCGATCAGCTGGTTGCGGCAAATGACATAGTAGTGCATTTTGCTGCCGAATCACATAATGACAATTCGCTTAATAACCCGTGGCCTTTTGTAGAGAGTAACTTGATTGGTACCTATCGTATCCTGGAAGCGGTGCGTAAACATGGCAAACGTTTGCACCATATATCAACAGATGAAGTATATGGCGATCTAGAGCTTGATGATCCGGCCAAATTTACACCAGAAACTCCCTACAACCCATCTAGCCCGTATAGTAGCACCAAGGCAGGATCTGACTTGTTGGTGCGTGCGTGGGTACGTAGCTTTGGTATTACTGCAACAATTTCTAACTGCTCAAACAACTATGGTCCTTATCAACACGTCGAAAAGTTTATACCTAGACAAATTACAGAAATATTAGAAGGCCGACGCCCAAGACTATATGGCAAGGGCGAGAATGTGCGCGATTGGATACATGTAGATGATCATAATAGCGCCGTGGTGGCAATAATCGAAAAAGGTAAATCTGGTGAAACATATCTTATTGGCGCAGACGGCGAAAAGAACAATAAAGAGGTTGTGGAACTGATTCTGACCCAAATGGGCAAGGAAGCATCTGATTACGAGCACGTTACCGATCGCCCTGGGCATGATCTGCGCTACGCCATCGACAACTCTAAGCTTGTTAACGAATTGGGGTGGCTACCACACTATACGTCGTTCGAAGAAGGCCTGCAGGCCACCGTCGATTGGTACGGAGCCAATGAGGGCTGGTGGAAACCGCAAAAGTTAGAAACAGAAGCAAAATACAAGAAAGCAGGTCACTAAAATGGCAGAAGCATTAGCAGTACGAGAGATAAATATTCCAGGTTTTTTTGTTGTCGACTTAGCGGTTCATGCTGATACGCGCGGTTCGTTCAAGGAAAACTATCACAAAGCAAAAATGGAAGAACTAGGACTGCCAGAATTCGAAATAATTCAAAACAACATATCTTTTAATAAAGAAGTTGGTGTTACTAGGGGCCTTCATGCTGAGCCGTGGGAAAAATTCATATCTATTGGAAACGGTAAGATATTCGGAGCTTGGGTAGATTTACGTGCTGGTGATAGTTTTGGTCAAACATTCACACTGGAAATGACTCCAGATAAAGCGGTTTATGTCCCGCGAGGGGTTGCCAACGGTTACCAAACCCTAACAGAAGACGTCGTATACTCTTATTTAGTAAATGAACACTGGTCTCCTGAGGCTAAAAAAAAGTACACGTTCTTAAATTTATTTGATAAACACGTAGCAATAGATTGGCCGATTCCAGAAGCAGAAGCGATCACTTCTGAAGATGATAAAAATCATCCGACTCTAGAAAATGTAACCCCTATGGTTGTTTAAGTGGACAACACCAAGATTTTTATTGTTGGCGCTAATGGACAGCTTGGCACGGCGCTTAAAGCAAAGTATCCCGATGCTCAATTTGCTGATATTAACGAATTAGATATTACAAACAAAGAATCGGTTGAGGCATTTGATTGGACCGGAATAGAAGTAATTTTAAATGCAGCAGCTTACACAAATGTTGATGGCGCTGAGTCACCAGAGGGCCGCCCAATTGCTTGGTCAGTTAATGCAGATGCGGTAGCCAACCTGGTTGCTGTAGCTGCTCAATATGATGCGACATTAGTACATATTTCTACAGACTATGTGTTTGATGGCACAAATGAACTGCATACTGAGGACGAAGCTTTTGCGCCACTTAGTGTTTACGGCGCAAGTAAAGCGGCTGGTGATATTGCAGTTTCATTGGCTCCAAAGTTTTATATTTTACGTACATCATGGGTAATTGGCGAAGGCAAGAATTTTGTCCGCACTATGCTAGAGCTTGGCAAAAAAGGTGTAAATCCAACGGTTGTGGGCGACCAGATTGGCCGGCTTACATTCACGTCTGAGCTTGTTAAGGCCATTGATCATTTGCTTACGACCAACCCATCGTTTGGAACATATAACGTTAGTAACAGCGGTGAATCTGTAAGTTGGGCAGATATAACTAGGGCTATTTATAAAGAAGCAAGTCTAGAAAATACCGTTACTGATACGACGACAGACGAATATTATGCCGGCAAAGAAGGCATAGCCCCTCGGCCACTACAAAGTACCTTGGATTTACGAAAGATTCAGTTAACCGGTTTTGATAGTACAGACTGGCACGAAGATTTGAAATCATATATAGAAAAGGAAGCATAATGAAAAAGCTCATTGCTTTTGATTTAGACGGAACGCTCGCTCCAAGTAAGTCACATTTTGACGACAGGATGGTGGCTTTGTTTGATAGATTGCTTGAAAAGTTTGATGTTTGCGTGATATCAGGGGCAAAGTATGAATTGTTTCAGCGTCAGTTTTTGACACAAATAACTAGAGAACCTCATTTGCTGTCACGATTGCATCTGTTGCCAACAACTGGTACACGCTACTACAGGTTCCAGGACGGCGAATGGAAGCTGCAGTATGCGGAAGATTTTACATTAGAAGACAAAGCAAAAATTATTAAGGCGCTAGAAGATGGCTGGGCTGAGGCTGGTACTAAAGTAGAAAAGACTTATGGACCGACTATTGAAGATCGGGACAGTCAGATTACATTGTCGCCACTTGGCCAAGAAGTAGTGGCAGAGTTGGGTGACAGGGGACTACAGATCAAAGCCACCTGGGATCCTGATATGAAAATTCGTATGAAGGTCGCTGACGTAGTATCTAAAAAGCTACCTGATTTTAATGTGAAAGTGGCAGGACTAACCTCGATTGATGTAACTATACCCGGTGTTGATAAAGCCTATGGTATACAAAAGCTTATGGATATAACTAGTTTCAAAAAAGAAGATATCCTATTTTTTGGTGATAAAATTGTGCCTGGCGGTAACGATTATCCGGTTGAGGAAATGGGTATAGACTGTATTGCTGTGCGCGATTGGCCAGATACAACTTATGCTATTGAAGGTATTGTTTCTATTACAGACTAGATTTTCAGTTGTAACAGATTTGGCGAGAAGGGCTAAAGACTTATCTAGACGAGCAAGCCTAGGCAGCTGTAGCATCTGCTGCACTTTGCTCAAAAAGCACTAGATCATCTGGTGTGTTGAGGTTAAAGAACTCATGATCGGTTGTATGGCAGTACAACACCTGCTGGTCTATGAGGCTACGCACAAAGCTCTCCCAATTGTCATGCTGGGCCATTTCAGGCAGAACAGCTTGCTCAAAAATAAAGGTTCCAGTGCCAAAGTGTGATGCCTGTGCAAGCGACTCCTCGTGACTACGAGCTAAGCTTTGGGCGGTATTGTTGCCATCAAGCGTAAAGCCAAAATCTGGTTTTGTGGCAATAAAACTACTCACAACCAAGCTAGCTGCTTTAGCGGCCTTACGGTGATTTGCTGCAAATTGTTCTGCGTCTAGGCCGCGGACAACTTCGTCACCACTTGTGATAGCAAAGCTACTGGTTATAGCATGCTCTTCTATTGCCTGAAAAATAGCAGGTACAACACCAAGCGGAAGCGGCTGATGAGAGATCTTAATAGGCAGGTCTGGGTAGTTTGCCCCGTAATAATCAGCAACCTGTGCACCATGTACGGATGTGGCTAGGATAATTTGCGGTGCCGTTGCAAACGGCTCAAGAACGTAATCTCCAACGCGTTTTGAGGCAACCTCAAGCAGATGCTTGGGTACAAGATCGTTTGTTCTCTCTGCCATACGGCTGGATTTGCCACCGCACAGAACAATAACAGGGATATCAAAGGCTGGGATAGCTGCAGGCGATTGTTCTTGTTGTGACATGGCTATTACCTTATCTTAGGCTAGCATATTATTTACTTCATGTTACAATACAATATATATTTGAATTAAGCAACCTATGATTGAACTACATAGCCCCAATTTACCGGCGAGTATCGAAGGCCAAGACTTTGCCGAGGAGCCTACTTATGGTGGCGATAGCTCTACCCCAATTACGCTGCGTGATTTGCCACGTCTTGCATTGCCAGCTGTTGAGCTGCTCTATGTTGAACGTCCAGACATAGTGATAGCTAACGACAAGGGTGCTCGCTTGTTTGCGTTTGCGATATTTCAAACCTGGAAGGCTCAGTATCCGTACGAAAAGTTCCCGGGAGTGGGCGGTGGCATAGATTTTCTGCGGGTGAGTAGAGATGACAACTCAGACACACAGCCAGCTCATCGGCTAAAGACAACCATTGAACGGTCTGGTCATAAAGAACAAGCCCCACGACTTCTTTTTTTGGATGATTGGGTACAAACTGGCGATACTATAAGAAGATTTATTAAAATTGCCGGGACTATGGGTGTGGGTAGAGAAAATATAACTTTTGTCACCATGTGTGGACGTGGGACTGACGAAGTTAAGCACCATGTTATGGACGGCAGTGTTGATCCAAGGAACTCAATGTGGAATCCTTTTCCGGAATATACAGGCGTTGATTATCAAGATGGTCAGCCGTATTTACTTGATAGAACTATGGCGCTGCAGGCCAGGGCAAAGATAAAGAGTGGAGTTGAAGCCGCAACCTATCCTGAACAAATGAGTGCTTAATAATTTAGAGTATTTTCGTGACCATTAATGAATAGATGACCGATTCTGGCAGGTTTGTTTGTTGGGTTGTTAACATCTATATTGTTTTTTTAGAACACTGAGCGTTTATTCTACAGTGACGGATTTGGCGAGATTGCGGGGTTTGTCTATGTCACGGCCTAGTTCTTTGGCGGCGTAGTATGCAAACAGATGTGTGACGGTAGCAGCTAAGATTGGTTGTAAGGGTTCTATAGTTTTAGGAATTACAATTATATCGTCTGCTAAGCCAGCGGCTTCGGAATTTATGTCGTCTACTACTGCGATAATTGGGCCAGAACGTGATCTAATTTCTTGCATATTACTAGCGGATTTTTCTGCGATGTCTGAACTTAGTGCTAAGGCAAAAGTAGGGAAATTTTCGTCGATAAGGGCCAATGGGCCGTGTTTCATTTCGCCGCCAGCAAAGCCTTCGGCGTGGATGTAGCTTACTTCTTTAATTTTAAGAGCTCCTTCGAGCGCAACTGGGTAGAGATAGCGCCTGCCAATGTATAGGAAGTCGCGGTGATGGGCATATTTTTTGGCTAGTTTAGCAATGTCCTTTTCGGTAGCCAAAATATGTTCGAGCTGACTTGGTAGCTCGTCAAGCGCTTTAACAATGGCGTCAAAACCCGAGTAATTTTTGGAAAGATGCAGTGCGATAAGGTAAAGTACAGTAACCTGGGCGATAAAAGCCTTAGTACTGGCAACAGCCTTTTCGGGACCGGCATGACAATAAACACCCGCATCGGTTAGGCGCGCAAGTGTAGAGCCAGGGGCGTTTACAACACCGAGTAGTAAGATTCCTGTGCCTTCTAGCTTATTAAGGGCGGCTATGGCGTCTGCGGTTTCTCCCGACTGCGATACAACCAACACAGCTGTACTGCGACTAAGCGGTTCATTGCGGTAGCGGAACTCGCTAGCTTGCTGCACTTCAACAGGAATACCGGCGATTTCTTCTAGTAAATATTCACCTACCATACCTGCGTAATATGACGTACCGCAGGCAATAATTATTATGCGGTCGATATAGCCAAGTTGGTTAGTTACGGACTCTAGGCCTCCCAATTTAATTAAACCATCCTCTACGCGTAAGCGACCGAGCATTGCTGAACGTACAGTCTGTGGTGCCTCATGGATTTCTTTAAGCATAAAGTCTGGGTAGTCACCTAAGCTTACAGATTCTGCTTCGAGCTCAAGCGCCTCAGCTGGGCGCTCTACAATAGAATCATCTGATAGATTAATGATGTCGTATCCAGAAGCGGTGATTACAGCAGCCTCATTATCTTCTAAAAATACGATTTGTTTTACTCTGCCTGCCATCGGCAAACCATCTGATCCTAGGTACATCTCACCGTCTTCGCCAATACCAATCGCTAGCGGACTTGAGAGTTTAGCCGCAAATAATTGATTAGGAGCATGAGGTGAAATTAATGCAACGGCGTAGGCACCACGAAGTAACTTAATAGCTGTAAGGAATGCCTTTTGAACGTCATTGGATTTTTGATAATGATAATCAACCAAGTTTGGAATTACCTCTGTATCGGTGTCTGATTTGAATTCATAACCCTTTTTTATTAGAAATTTCTTTATTTCTTGGTAGTTCTCAATAATGCCGTTATGCACAACGGTGAATTCATAATTATGACTAGTTTGCGGGTGTGCGTTGCGTTCCAGGGGTCTACCGTGAGTTGCCCACCTCGTATGTCCAATTCCTAGGCTACCTTTAGCTTTTGATTCAGCGTGTGCTTTTCTAAGTGCTTCTACACGCCCCACTACACGGATATTGGTTAGCTGGCCTTCATCGCATAACACGAGGCCTGCCGAGTCATAGCCACGGTACTCAAGTGTTTGTAATCCATCTAATAAATAGTCTGCTGCTTGATTCTTACCTATGTATCCTACAATTCCGCACATGTAATTATCCTGTTTAAGTACTACTTAAGTTTGGAGTTCATTGGGGAATTAATAAACGTTGTATTTACAACGCCTTATTTTTATTTAATTTTGTCTTTTACAAACTCATCAATTTTACTGTGGAAGTTTTGGGTGGAAAACTTGTCTGAAAACTTTGAAATCTCGGCATGGTTATAAGTATTTGTTTTAAAGTTTTTTAGTAAATAGACTCCAATCCAAAACTTATACATGTTCCCAATAATTATCTTTATTTATAGTCGTAAACGAAATTTCAGGATAGGCCGTTTTGAAGCCCCCAGGTATTTTGGCGGTTTTTTTCCACTTACATTCAAACGCTCTGGTAGTTGAGCCTATTTCTTCGATCAAGTCGACTTCTTGGCGATCCCTTGACCGCCAGTAGTAGTTCCGAACATATGTATTTTGAGCTTGGTGAAGTTTGAGCCTTTCTAGCAGTATGAAGTTTTCCCACAATGCTCCTGTATCATTTCGAAGTTCTATTTCTCTGAAATCGTCTATAAGGGCGTTGCGCATTCCTAGGTCGTAAAAATACACTTTCCTGAGACGTCCAATAAGCGTCCTTTTATTTTTGCGGTATTGAGGACGTCTAAAAACAATAAATGCTTTTTCTAACAAGTCTATATAACGCATAACTGTCTCTTTGCTGACCTCTAGATGGCTTGCAAGCTCGTTATAGCTCACATCATTACCAACTTGATGCGCTAATAGCCTCAATAAATTATCAATAACTGTTTGGTCATAAATGGTTCCTAGCGCAAAGGCATCACGATAAAGATAGCGATTAGCAATATCACGGGCACGTGCCGCAGCTTGTTCGGCGCTGAGGTTCCAAAGACCAGGGTATCCGCCATATATGAGCAATTTCTCGATTTTTGCATCAGCTTCGATTAGATTTGAGGCCACTTCTTTGAGTCTGAGTGGGTATAGAATAAATTCGTTTGACCGCCCTGTTAGAGGCTCCTTGATTTTATTGGCAAGATCAAGACTGGAGCTTCCTGTCAGAAGTAACTTTATGCCGGGAATATTGTCATGGATTAGTTTTGCGGTTATGCCAATGTTTTCAACACGTTGAGCCTCGTCAATGACCACAAAGTCCACATTTGATACAACGGCTTGAAGATTTGCCAGGGACTGGTTTTGTAATCGTTGAACAACTGACGGATCGTCGCAATCCAAATATAGTCCGTTATGTGCACTAGCCAGCATTTTTTTGGCTAGTGTTGTTTTGCCAACTTGTCGTGCACCATAAAGTACCGTAACGAATCCCCCTTCTAGGGACTCTATCAATTGATCTTCTATATAGCGAATAATCATAACAAGTAGTATAAACAACGTCATTATCGAGTGTCAAGTAGCGATAATGACGTTGTTTATGATAGTGTTTGTGTTTTTGTTTCGATAAACTCTTCAATATTAGTAAGGAAGTTTTTGGTGGAAAACTTGTCTGCAAACTTAGAAATATCTTTATGATCATAAGCGTTTGGCTTAAAGTTTTTTAGTGCTTCTACTAGTGACTCGACGGTTTGACCATTAAAAAACTCGCCAGTTTTACCTGGGATTACAAAATCTAGTGCACCGCCGGCCTTATAGGCAATTACTGGTGTGCCAGCTGCCATGGCTTCTACTGGTGAGATACCAAAATCTTCGAAACTAGGGAAGATAAAGGCTTCGGATGAGCTTGCGTATTTGACTAGTTCGTCGTGATCTAGTCGACCGGTGAAGGTAATTGTCGGGCCTGCAAGTTTTTTTAGATCTTCTGTAATTGGTCCTGAGCCAATAATTGTTAAGGGGAGTTTGAGTTGGTTGCAGGATTCTATTGCAATATCGAAGCGTTTTTGAGGGACGTGACGACCCCAGGTTACAAAGCCTTTACGGGCCTTTAATTTACTACTAACAAGTTTGCCAAATATTTCAGTGTTGACTGGTGGAAAAATTGCGATAGAGTCGCGGTTATAGTACTTTTTGATGTCTGATTGAATATGCGACGAATTTGCAATAAAATGATCAACTTTTTGGGCGGCTGCATAATCCCTCTTCTTTAGTGGCCCTACAAGGGCCTTTAAGCCCAAACGTGCCAACCACACAGGCTTAAAACCTGGGTTATCCAGGTAGGCTTGGTGGTGGCGCCAGTAAAAGTGGACTGGAGTATGACAATAAGAAATGTGGGTTACGTTATCGGAATGTGCGAATTTGGCCTCGCCGTTGCCAGTTATAGAAATTATTAGGTCATAGTTTTTAAAATCTAATTTACGAAACCACCACTGGCGCGGTAAAGGCAGGAATTTTCTTAACTGTTTAAATGGTGGGTGCTGCAAGTAACCCGTGACTACTTTGTTATTAAGGCGCTCACGCCACTCGTCTGAACAGTAGGATGTGTAGATTGGGGCATCGGGATAGAGTTTATGAAATTCTTCTACTACCAGTTCAGCACCACCGCCGTATATCCAATCGACTACCAGGGCGACCCGCACTACTAAGCGCCTCTGCCAAATATTACAACTGCGAAAGTGCGGATGATAATAACTAAGTCACTCCAAAAACTCCAGTTTTGAACGTAGAATATATCTAGTTTGCGGCGTTCGTCGAAGCTGATGTCTTTGCGGCCGGATATTTGAGCGAGCCCAGTCAGGCCTGATTTAACAGACAGAATTGCATGGCGCTGTTTATACTCTTTGAGCTCTTGTGGAATCAGTGCACGTGGGCCAACCAGGCTAATATCACCCCTAAGTACGTTATAAAGCTGAGGTAATTCATCTAGGCTGGTGGCGCGCAGGAAACGGCCAAGGCCGGTGATACGAGGGTCGTTATCGAACTGCTCTTTGTTGGCCCTGAATTGCTTGGCTAAATCTGGCCGGCCCATTAGGATAAAGTCCTCTTCTGGGGTGCCCTTACCATATTTGCTGTTCATTGAACGGAATTTATAAACGGTAAATTCGCGGTTATAACGAGTTAGGCGGGTTTGCTTGAAGAACACTTTGCCGCGAGGTTCTGATGCCTTACTTATAATTGCAATAACTAAGAATATTGGCGATAAAATAATTAGTGATAAGGAAGAGATAAATATATCAAACAGACGTTTTACGATGCGTCCCCAGCCAGTTAGGGCGGTTTGGTGCACGGCAATTACGGGAATCGAGTAAAACAGATCAACATCAATGTTACCGACAAAAAGTTCATTGTTGCCGGGTACGAATTTGAAGGCAATGTGGTTTTGTTGGGCAAAGGCTAATATTTGACTGTTTTTATCGGCTGACGAGTACAGCTCGGTTTGAATAATGCTATTGATGCCACGATCTTTTAGTTCTGCTACAGCGGTTTCGAAATCGGTAAAATGACGGTATTTGTGTGAGAATTTATCGGTACCAACTACGCCGACAATCTTGTAGCCAGTAATCTTGGTGTTGGCGATGGCTTCTATAAACCGGGCAGTGATAGCGGTGTCGCCAATGATTAGAACGTTATTAACACCTATACCGTAATGAAATAGGCTTCTTTTGATGCCTCGAGCGATAGTACGAAATAGTAGCAAAAAGGCAAAAGCTAAACCTAGTCCATATACAGGCACTAATCTAGCCGGAAAAATACTAGTGTTACTGACGTATTCGTAGCCAATTGCCACTAAGATGCCTAAGAAACAACCAACTAGAAGGCGGCCAAATTCCGAAAAGCGGTTTTCGTAGGTGTTTTTATTGTATAAACCAAGTAAACCAAAAATAATCAGCCAGATCGGTAATATATATAAGAATGCGATCAGATAATCTCTGGCAGCTATCTGTGCAATTAGTGAACGCTCGTCTATTTTTACACGTAAAATATAGGCACTAACAAAGGCTGCGACTAGAGCAAGGAAGTCGCCAACGATAAGGAAGAAGCTGTATACCAAAGAAGCATTGTTGCGCATAAACTCTCCTTATAATAACACCTATAAGAGACAAATAAGAGTGTACAAAAAGCGAAAACTTGGTTTATAATTAGGATAAGCATGAAAAATAATTGTAGTAAGGCCCAAAATAAAAAGACCCAGAAGCTGATAGTCCAGTTTATTGAGTACATGATTGCTGGCGGTGTCTGGTTTTGGAGTGGCTATATTCTAATCGTCTTTTTGGATGATCGAATCGGACTGTTTTGGGCTAATTTTATCGGAAATGCAGTTGGAATAACGCTTAACTTTTTGTTGCAGCGTTTTTGGGTGTTTAAAACCAAGAAAGATAGTAAGATTGCTTTTACAGCTGGTAGGTATGTTATTTATACCGCACTCAATGCATTTTTGCTCAACTACATCATCCTATATGTATTAAGAGAGTTTGTTGGTATAAAACCAGAGATTGGTCAGTTTATCGCCAGCGCATTCTTTACAGTCTGGAATTATTTCTGGTACAAAGCTTGGGTTTTCCCAGTCGGCAGTAAACACCACGATAAGGTGGCAAAACCTAAGCTGCGTAAAGTTCATAAACACGTCTTGTCTTCACATCATTAAGTAAAAGGAGTTAATTATGAGTTCTCAGGCAGAAACTATTAGACCAACCAAAAAACAAAAGCAATTACTTACATTTATAGACGGCTTTATTCGTGAGCATGGCTATAGTCCAAGTTACCGCGAGATAATGGCCGGGCTTAATTATAATTCGGTGGCAACGGTAGCGTTGCATGTAAATAACCTTATTAAGCGGGGGCATTTACGTAAGCGAGATCATTCGGCGCGCAGCCTAGAGGTTGTTGGATCTAGTGCACAACGCGAGGGTGCACTCAATGCTATAGCTGAAACAGAGGAAAAATGGTTTGTTACCCGGGTGGATTCGATGCTTACGGAGCTAGAGCAGGCTACCACACCATCTGAGCAGGCCATAGATGATATTTATGTACTGATTGGTGCATTACACGTCTTTGGTTTGAACGATGCTGTACGCAGCTTTGTGCCACGTCTTACCGCTGTTAAAAAGTTGCAAAACACTCTGGCAGCCCAAGAAAAATCCAGCTAAAAGTACTATTCGCGCCTTAGGGCATCAATAGGGTTGATCTTTTGGGCGCGCCTGGCTGGAATTATTACCACCATTAAGCCAACACATACAGTAAAGGCAACTAGTGCAGCGATTGCCCATAAAGGGGTAGAAAATATCTCAAAACCTTGATTGACGCCGCGTTTTGAGGCAAATTGATTCATCCAGAAGTTAACGCCTTTACCAGCAACTATAGCTAGTAGAATGCCGATCATTGCCCCAAAAAAGGATATTAGAATTGCTTCGAATATAAACAGTTTGCGCATATCTGTGTTGCGACCACCCAGCGCCATCATTAGACCAATTTCTCTGGTTCGTTCAAGCAAGGAAATTGTAAGGGTGTTAAACATACCAAGTACAGACACGATCATTCCGATGCTACCAAAACCAATTAGTATAATAGTAAAGAATCTAAAAATTTGATTTATTTGCTCAAGCGTATCAACCGGTGAGGTTGTTTGAAGACCCTTGGTTTCGACTTGTGTGCGAACTGACGGTACATTGGCAGCATCATCGGTGATAATCTTGACGTTTTGGTACGAGGTTACACCAACTAAATAAAAGTTACTTGCAGGCATGAATATTTCGTTGCCACCACCAGAATCAATTACGCCAACTATCGTGAACTCATCAGATATATTGTTTTCCTCGAGCTTGAGGTTTTCTAGTGGGATTGTAACGTTAAGTTTGGTGTCGACTGCCGATTTGAAGTCTTCTATTCCTACCGATTCTAGCGCCGTTAGGTTAATTAAAATGTGCCTAGAATCTTCGCCGGTTAGTAAACGTCCGGCGACAAGGTTTAGAGTGGTCATTTCTTGATAAGGAATATCGATACCATAGGTAACGCTGTCTACCTCGGCGCCGTCACGTTTGAGCGAGCCTGGGAAAGAGAACTGAGCGCCAACCTTTTCGACATGTGGGAAGCCACGAATTTCGTTGATTATATCGTCGTTAAGCTTGATTAATTTTGAGTTGGGGGAGCTGACATCTATAGATTTAACAGATTGATCACCTATAACTTGGTCTGTTACGAGTTTTTGTAAACCTAGACCAAAAGATAATAGGAAAAATATGGCGCCAATACCAATAACGACACCAAATATTGTTAGTAAACTACGAAGTTTTTTGGCAAACAAGTTCTTGAGCGCGATGCCAAAAAGTATCTCGGCTCGAACAGCCGTGTATTCGCGGTGGCTGCCTGGTAATAAGTTTCTAAGCCTTCTGATCATGTTTTGCCTTACTTAGTCTTGTAATACGATCACGCATGTTATGGACTAGCACATCGGTTGCGCTCTTAATGTTTTTCTCGGTGATTTCTTCTACTACACCGTCGGCAATATGAAGCAAATGATCTGCAAACGGCAAGTATTCCATGTTATGGGTCACTAGAATAATCGTGCGGCCTTCGTCTGCTTGCATGTCATAAAGCAAGTCCATAATCATGTCTCCGGCCGAGCTATCGAGGCTACCGGTTGGTTCGTCGGCGATAATAAATAACGGGTCGTTAACAATTGCACGGGCTACGGCAACGCGTTGTTGCTCACCACCAGATAGTGTTACAGGAAATTTTTTAGCAAAATCTTGCATGTTGATACGCTCGAGCGCTGCCATGGCTTTTTTGGCGGCCATGCTTTTGGAGTGTCCGAGGAAATACAGTGGCATAGAGACGTTTTCTATAACGGAAAGGCTTTTGACCCAAAAGTTCTGCTGGTAAACAATGCCAATTCGGTTAGCCCTAAAATAGGCTAGTTCATTTGGTGAAAGCTTATATACGTTTTCGCCCTCGAAATGGACCTCACCGTGACTGGGTTTTTGTAGTCCTGTAAGAATATTTAGAAGGGTAGATTTACCAGATCCTGATTGGCCGTAAATAATGTTGAAGGAGTTGTTCATGAGGTCAAAATCGGCATTTTTGAGCACCGAGATTTTGTCTTCACCAATTATAAAGTCCTGTTTGATGTTGTCGGCTCGTATAACTACTTTTGCTGGTGTTGCCATATTTATAATCCAAACACCCTTTGGAGTGTGTTTAATATTATGGTCAGGACGCTTTCGGAGGCACGGCCAATAATGGCTGATTGTGGTTCGCCGAGACCTAAGTTGCCGGCTTTATCTTTGCTAATTGGCTGGAGTGAATAGACTTTGCTAGTTGGCAAATCGGATACGATAACAAGATGTTCGGTAGTTAGCTCGCCGTCTTCTGCAGTCTTATTATTAAATACTGTAGCGTTACTGCCCTCGGCATAACCAACTTGGCTCATTGATGGTTCGTCGGTTTTCCAGGATATAACAACCTGGCCACGGGCCTCAGCACCAGTACCACGTATAGATGATTCGACACTAATTTCGGACACATTTGGCGGGCGAGTGTCTAGTGCGGTACGGAACTGTTGACGATCTGATACCGCTAGGTTGCCATCTTTGTCACGGCCTTGAGCTACGATGAAGTAGGTACTGTCGTCTTCTAGAGCACTAATTTTGACTTCGTGATTGGTCTTGAATTCAGAACTTTGTACATCACGTCCGGCTTCGCCAACTTTGCCGTAAGTTACTGTCGAGGTAGAAGGCACATTAGTTTGCCAGCTGACTATTTGAGTGCTAGTTGGTTCGCCGGCAAGTGGCTGGAAGCGAAGGTTACTAATGCGTGGCCGTGCAGGTGTAGAAAAACTAAAGACGTTGCCAAGGTACTCGGTTCCTTCTGCGTCAAAAGCACTGAGTCGATAGAAATATTTTGCACCGTCGCTTAAATTATCTAAACCAAATGTATATTGTGATTCCTCAAAAGAGGTGTTGATGGTTTTAAGTCCACCAAATGCATCGCTTTGGCCAAAGTAGATGTTTACCTTGGTTGCGCCGTTTGATTTGAACTGAATCACTGCTCCACTTAGTCCAATGCTAAGGGTCTCGATCTCTTTAACCACAGGAGCAGGCGAGGTGGTAAAGGTGAATTCTTGGCTAGTGCCAGTGTTACCGTCCTCGTCTGTCCATCTTGCAACGTAGTAGTAGGTTGTACCAGCTGCAAGGTTATCTAGCTCTAGTTCATGGGAAGTAACTTGGTCAGAGTTGCCGATTTCGGAACTACCGTATTGGCCGCTTGATGTGCCAATAGCAACCTTGGAGTCACTGGTGCGATCTGTTGTCCAGCTAATTGTTGCCTTTTTGGTGGTGATTGAATCGGTCTGCGGATTACTGGTGAGTGTAGCTGGTGTAGTGAACCTACCAGTTGGCAGTAGGGATACGGTAGTACTGTTGGCGCCACAATTGTTGGTGTTATCACAAGCACGAACATAGTAATAATATAACTGCTGAGAAAGATTAGCGTCGATGTAGGTTGTGCTGCTACTACTACCAACAAAGCTAAAGTTTACGTTGTCTGTGCTTCTAAATACTCTATAGCTAGCAATACCACTGCCTACATATGCTGGTTCTTCCCAGGTAATCGCTAGTCGCCATTTGTTGGTGACTTTTATAGAAACATCAACAATATCTAAGTTTTGAGCCATGCCTGGGGCGGGTGTATTGGCGGTAAAGTTAACGCTAGAATAGCTAGCGTAATTTATATTACTTGATTCGTCTCTAGCAACAACATAAAGGGTGTTAGTGCCTGGCTGGGTTGCGTAAGGGCCAGAGCCTAATGCGGTTGCTCCAGGTGAAGTAAAGCTACAATTACTACTGTTTGGCAAAGTGTTAACTGTGTAGCAATAAGTTATTGCATTGGCGTCACCAATGAATGTGGCCGGCGTGTCCCAATCGAATGCGAAAGCGTTTAAAACATTTGTGGTAGGTGTGGCAACTAAGTTTTGTGGTTCGGTTGGCGCGCCGGCGGTGTTTACTTTGAGCGTGGCCGTAACATAGCTAGTTGTTACGTTGCCTGCTGTGTCCCAGGTGCGGAAATATATAGTGTTAATACCTTCGACAATATCGTTAAAGTCAGGGGTTGGGATAGTCAAATAACTACCGTCGTTGGTAAGTAAATCTGTGATGTCGCCAGTGCCAGAATGGCTATCGCCGTACCAGTTGCCGGTGTTTATGCGGTACTGCAACCCGGCTAGTCCTGAGTTAGCATCAGCTGCTGCTGGTCCGCCGCTTATTGGCCAAGTAAATGTAGTTTCTTTTGTATTTATAAAGCCTGATGGGGCAGTAATAAAGCCTGGGTTAGTAGGAGCGGTGTTATCAAAACGGAATTGGAATTGAGCAGAAGTGCCGTGGACATTACCGGCGTTATCGATAGCTTTTATTCGCAAGTAGTACGGGCTGGATGAACTAGTAAGAGCTGTTCCAATATAACCAGCAGTGGCAAAGTCTACGGAGTTGCTTGTGACCATAAACTGACACAAATTAGATGCGTAAGCTGGACTGGTGCCAAGTAGGCCTTTTGTCGTAACTGGATCAGCCGAACCGTCTGTTCCAAGATATAAACAATAGCCTTTTATGCCGGAGTCGGCGTCTGTTCCGGCCGTCCAGCTAAAGTATGGGCTTGCACCATTGGTCCAGTCGTTTGAGGCTAGTGCAGTTCCACCGTTACTTTTGTAAGCTAAAATGGAAGACGCATTGGCGCTAGGAGCAATGATATCCGTATTTGATTGAACTTCTACTTCCTGTAGTGTGACACGCTGGTTACCATCACCTTGTAAAATTGCTTGCCACTTAATACCATAAAAAGTTACAGGGAACTGGAGAATGTTTGTATTAACAGTTGCCTCGTCATTTGACTGTGCTGTGCTGGCAGACGTTACCCAAGCGCTACCATTCCAATATTTCCAGGTTGCACCGTTATCGTCACTCAAGCGGTAGTTTATTGTGCCGCCGTTGGTGATTTCTGTGGAGTTAAAAATATCATAGCTACTAACTCCAGAATCGAGTGCAGAATCAGATATGCTTAACACTTGTGGAGAGGTGGAGTAGGGGAGGGTTGTAAATGCTGTACGGGCGATGCTACTAATGCGGACCTCGTCTAGCAACCCCTTGAAATAACCCTGTGGCTTACCTTGTTCGCGGCCTCCGTAAGTTCCACCAATTAATAATGCTCGGGTAGAGTTGGGTAGTGATAGGGAGATATTCTTGCTGGCATCTTCTACTCCGTTAATAAAGATTTTCATAGTGGTGCCGTCATAGGTTCCGGCTACATGACGCCACGATGTATCAAAGCTACTAGTGGACGATTGAACAAACCCGTTATTACCCCAAGACCAAACTCCCTTATCTGCGTTGGCGGTGTTACCAGTACCGGCGTATAACTTACCCTGGTAGTTGCTTAGAGACTCAACCTCTTCAACAGCGTTTGTCCAGCCGTTATTAATACTCTTACCACCAATCACCGTCCATGACGTGCCATTCCAACGCCACACTTCACCGTCGCCCGTGCTGTTACCAAGTCCAACATAGAGATCACCACTAAAGGTTGTCATACTGCGAACGTTTTCATAAGTGCCACTTACCCATCCACTATTGAGGTCGTCGCCACCGATTTGAGTCCAGGCCGTACCATTCCACTCCCAAACGTCTGCATCTCCAGTTGTGGTTCCTAGCCCAACATAAAGCTTTCCGTTGTAAGTAATCATGCTTTCTATTTGTTCAATTGTGCCATCGAAACCACTATTGATACTATCACCTCCGATTTTAGTCCAGTTTGCGCCATTCCACTCCCACGCCTCGGCGTCCCCAGCGCCAGATCCTAGGCCTGCAGTAAGTCGTC
>JBGSWE010000007.1:0-152348 GCA_041752595.1 Saccharimonadales bacterium (SeqCode)
TGGTGATCCCGAGGGGAATCGAACCCCTGTTGCCAGGATGAAAACCTGGCGTCCTAACCGTTAGACGACGGGACCTCGTCGAGGTGTAATGGTTGTGTCGTCGTTTTGCCAGTAAAATAAATTTGCTGGCAAAATTTACGACTCAAGCCAAGCCCTCTCCTCTCAAATTGTTGAACGCTCTCAACAATTTGGTTAATACAAAGACCGAATAATCTTACCACAACAGATACAGGCCGTCTAGATGCGGCCCTTTTGTGATGCTATTATTTGTTTTTGAGCGGTCAGTCACGATTACTCTTACTTACGCTTTTACCGTAGCATAAAATTGCCTATTTCGCTAGTGTTTATCCACAGCCATACAAAAGACTCCCCCCGTTTATAGAGAGGAGTCTTTTGTTAGAGCGGTCAGTCTATTACTACTCTAACTTAGCTATCACCACGACGGCGAGTAACAAAGTTGTGAGCAACACCACCAGCTACAGTTGTAGCGGCGAAAAGACCGATTAAACTTGCTGGACCAGTTTTTGGTAGTTCAGCAGGAGTCTCTGGTTTTGCTTTACAGTCGGCAGAGTTTACGTCTTTGCCAATAACATTCACTTTAGCCTTGTCTGATCCAGCACCGTAACCTTCAGGTGTAGTGTAGACCACGTTAATGACTTGGTTATTGCCACAGCGCAAGATTTCTGCGTTGTCGATTGTAGTACTAAATGTTACATATGCATCCGCACCGGCTTCGTATGAACCAATATCTACATTGATTTGACGGCCATTGTTTTGGATTGCAGTATCAGGAAAAGCGTATCCAGCAGGCGCAGGGTGATTGTTATTAAACACCTTAACGCTACCTGGAACAACTGTCATGTGTGATGGCAATTGGTCAACAACTTTTACTGCATTTAGGGTTGTGGTACCGCTGTTCTTGAACCAAATGCGCCAGTCGATTTTGTCACCGATTTTTGCATTTACTTCTTTGCGATACTTGTCTGAACTCTCACCGCTAATTCGAGCAGTTTTCTGAGTCATCCAACCTGGCATTTTTACTTTTACGCGGAAGGTAACTTCGCGTACATATTCGAAACAACCTTTTTGGTCGCCAATGTTCACACCAGTTGTAACTAAAGTATCGCTAAGAGCGGTAGTTTGGTTAGTATTGTGGTCGAACATTTTTGCTGAACCTTCGATATAATCTAGTTCAAAGTAGCCATTGTTGGCACCTGTGACGTCGATTGTGTCATAGATTTCAGTTGGATTAGCATTGTCAGCCTTGATGTAGGCAGTTGCCTGTTGTGCTTGTGCAGAACCGTCAGGTAATGTAGCACGAACATTTACGTTCTTTGCAACACCTGGGTTACCAGGAGTGCTGTTTAGAGATGAGTCTGCATTGTTGTGGATGTAAATCTTCATCTCAACTTCTGCTTCGTTATCTACATTTGTTACTGGATCGCTCCAGACACTATCACGGCCAACTTGTACGCCGCGTAGGAAATCACGCTCGTCACCAATACCGTTAGGTACACCAGTAAACGAGTTAAATGTTACATAGTCAAAACCGTCCTCGGCTGGAGTCCAGGCGCGAGTAGGTCGGGTAGGACCAAAGGCTGCAAATGCAGTTGGAGCTAATATGGCAAATATAGCCATAGTTGCGAAAACTACATATAGCTTCTTTGGAAGCTGTTTAAATAAGTTCTTCATATTCACCTCCTAAAAAGGGAAAAATTATCAAAATAAAATTAATCTGTTAGTTAACTATAATTGTTAAGAAACTGTGAAATCGAAACTCCACCTCTGGATGTTCAATATTACTGTTTCATTATAGCATAACTATTTATTGTTGTCAATATTATGGTTATGTTTAGTTTGTTAATGTGCAATATAACTACACCGCCTATTAAGACGGGATAAGTCAAATCATTACAATTCATAAAATAAGGTGAAGGGCTGATGGAAGGATCCGGAAGGATCAACTTGTATCAGCCCTAGTCTTGGACATAATGGAGCAAAGCTCAAACATTTGTCGTTTTTTGCGATCTTAATAGGTGTTTACCTTAATTCTTTTTGTCAGCTAACCAGCTGGCTCACACATCCTTCTGCGTATTGCAGAAAAACTTGAGTTTGAAAACTCGTGTGAGCCAGCTGACGCTGCTACTACTTACTCAGTCTGGCATGGGCGTTGTGCCACGGTTCGGGAGTGTACCCGATGGTGTGGTTGGCGCCGGCGCGACTGTGTTGGGTGGGGTTGTTGTTGCAGTTGCTCCAGGCGGAACAGTCGGGAAGACTGTCGGGTCCGGATCGAGCACTGTAACGTTCGGTGGCCTTGAGTCCGGCGGAGCCGTTGGGGGCACACTGATGACAACCGTTGTCGGAACCGAAATGGTCGTTGGCGGCGGTGGAATGGTAGTTCCCGTCGGTAGGTTGGGAACGCACTTCTTGGCCACTGGATCCCAGCGGTTCTTGTTTCCACAACTTGGAATTGTGGTGGTCGTCTGCGGCATCGTCGTCGTTGTCGTGGGTCGGACCGTTGTGGTCGTCTGCGGCATCGTCGTCGTTGTCGTGGGTCGGACCGTTGTGGGAGGGGGTGGCAACGTTGTCGGAACACTCGTCTTGGAGGGTTCTGTCGTAGTTGTCTCCGGAGCCGTTGTAGGTGGCGCAGTTGTCGTGGGCGGCTGAGTCGTCGGTGGCACCGTGGTGGTGATCACTGGCGGAACGGTCGTCGTTGGCGGCTGCGTTGTTACCGGTGGCTGTGTCGTTGGCGGAGGTGGCGGAACCACCCTCGGCGGCTTCTCAGCTGGCGGTGGCTTCAGAATGTTGTTGAGACATCCAACTGCCTTGACCTCGACAAATACGAATTCGACTGACTTGCCCGTTGCGGGGTCGACAATCGGATCCATGGTTGCCGTGAAGACCGAAAGGCCGTCATAGGTCTTACCCAATTCTGCCAGCTTGGCTTCGAACGTTGCACGGTCCACGACAAATCCAGCAGTATCGCTGAAGGTATCGGTTTCCGAGAACGTAAGGATCCCGTTACGACTGATCACATCACCCTTACAGGTGAAGTTGAGTCGGTAGGAATCGCTGACTCGCCAAGCCGGAACGGCATGAAGCCGATAGGCAAACTGATCCATGGTGGAGTCCGGCACGAAGCCAGCATTCATCATGTTTCCGTTCACCATTCCATTGGCAATCAACCAATCGAACAGTTCGTTGCCGAGCTGATCGCGCCAGAACGCCTCGTCGGCTGCCGCGTAAGCGGGCCGGGAGTCGTGAGCGGCAACAAGCCGAAGCCCGTTGAACTTGGTTGCATCGCCGTTGTACTCGGCTTCGCCGTCTCCACCACATGCGTATTGGCCAGCAGCCAGGTCAGCGTTGGTGGCACCGATGAGTGCAGGCTCGGCTGGTTGGCCGGGCTGTGCCTCAGTAACGGTTACGACGGCCGTCTGGTCGTCTGCCGAATCGGGGGTCGCTGTCACGGGGACATCGACGATCTCGACCGGTTGAAGGGCGTCGACTTCGGGGCCATCAGTGCCGGGATTGGCGGTGACAGCAACGATTGCCAACAGGGACAACAAGCCAAGACTTCCGGCTTGCAACAGTGCCTTTTTGGGACTGTAATTCTTCATCACACCTCCTAGGTGCTCAGGTACTGGCTGTTGCCAGAACGGGTGCAGTGAGATCGTCGGAAGCCGACGAACCACCAGGGTTGTCGGTTTCGGAGTTATCACTCCCAGTTGGTGTAGCAGGACTGTCGTTGTCTGTCTCTTCTGGATTCGTTTCCTCTTCAGGATCCGAACTCACTTCTCTGCTTCCGAGGAAATCAGAGACGATCCAGATGAGAGCCAACGCAAGGATACCGGAACTCAATCCGATACCGAACTCGACCCACCCAGAAACTGCGGTGAGCGAATTGTTGACCCATGCCCAGACGAGAAGCCCGACAGCCACACTTGCGACAATTGCCCACCACGGAGGTGTGCTCTGGCCGAATTGTGAATCTTGGATTTCTTCGCGTAGGGCGATCTGATCAGTTGCCAGGTGATCGAAGCGAGTGCCGAGATTGTCGACATTTGCTTGAACTTCGCTGACACGGTTTGCGGTGTGAACAACTGCTCTTGCCAGATTGTTGATCTGTGTAGCGACAGCTGCAACCACCGATTCGAGAAGCAGTTCATCGTCGACATTGAAGCCGAAGATTCGCCGGAACTCTTCGTCGGTGTAACCAGACATCTGAATCGCCCATTCAACGTCGAAGCCGAACTTGAGGTTCTGCTCCAACGCGGCGATTCGTTCGTCATGGTTGTCAACCGTCGACTGGATGGCGGTGACCTTGCTTTCGAGAGCCGAGAATCGTGTGCTGAGTGCTGCAGTTCTTTCGAACGCATCGTCCAGCTTGTCCTTGGCCTCTTTGGTCATGCCGCTCTTCAGTTGGTCCAGAGCCTCACGGATCTGTCCTTGAATCGAACGGGCAAAGGTGTTGAGATTGTTGATCTCAGCAAGCAACTCATGAGCATCAGGAGCGGACTCCAGTTGCTCGAGCCTTGTGATTGCACCGTTCAGTTCTTGAGTCAGTTTTTCAACTTCCTCTTTGTACGTCATTGTTCCCTCCAGGGATGTGGTTATCGCGCTAGCGAAATGCTAACGACTTCAAATCCAAAGCACCCTGCAGGTGGGCTCTGAAAAAGCAGCCTGCCGGTTTGCCGACCGGTACGCTGCTTTTTCAGAGAGTTATGAACAATGAGTTTTTAATGTTTTAAAGGTAAACTATTTTTAAGATCACATATCTGCGCCTTTTCTGAAGTGGATTCACAAATAAATGTGCCTCAACACTTGCATCAAGTGCAGACTACTAACTCCTAGCGCTAGCAGATAGAGCTAGTAACGCTTATTAACTAGCCATCTAATGCTACTTAACAGATAGGAATGAATAGTCTGCACTGATTAAAGGTATGCAGATCTAGGGGTTGCTTCAAATGAAGTTAGCCCTAGTTATGTTCTGTAATGATTCGACTTGTAAATGATAGGTACTTGGTAAGATTAAGGATTAAACTGTTTACAGCTTAAAGATGGTTGTTGTAAGATGTTTCCCTATTCACACCCCTCGCCCTAGGTTTTCCCACCAAGAGAGGATGATGTTAGTATTCTACCACAACAGTAGGAAAATGTCAATATATTATACCATAATATTAGTAATGCTTTTGGAGTGTTTACTTGGCTTCTAATGTTGAACGTGGAAAGGTAAATCCAAAAGCACTTCCCTTGCCCTCACTACTCTTAAAAATTATTGCTCCACCTTGGGCAATAATCACTTTTTTAGCCATAAATAATCCCAGCCCCGTACCGTCAGGACGCATGCGCCGGGCGTTATTGGCACGATAGAATTTGGTAAACAAATGATGCTGTTCGTCTTTAGGCACACCCACCCCATTATCAACTACCCTGAATTCAATTGACCCATGACTTGCCTCAAGCTCGATTTTTATTTTTCCCCCACTCGGCGTGTAGTGCATAGCGTTATCAATAAAGTTCATTATTACTTGGCGAGTCTTAGTCTCGTCAAGCATCACCAACGGGAAGTCCTTGGGTTTAATAAAGTTAAGTTCTAAGCCTTTTGCTTTTGCAGTTTCTCTTAGCTGATCAAGTTCACCAGAGATAACATTAGGTAGACTTGTACTGGTCCTCTCAATTACAAACTTACCGGTGCGTAAACGAGAAACATTAAGAAGGTCAGCAATTAAATAGACCATTCTTTGAGAACTAATAAATGCTTGGGTAAGGAGCTTTTCTTGCTGTTCGTTCAATGGCCCAGCATCACCCTCCAAAACCATACTCACATAACCCTTTACGCTAGTTAACGGAGTGCGCAGCTGGTGCGATGCCATGCTAATAAACTCATCTTTTGTTTCGTCTAATGCCTTAAGCTTGTCGTTAGTTCTACGAAGTTTTTTGGTCGCTTGGTCAATCTCTTCCTGCAAAGTCAGGTTAAATTGTGATATTTCTTCGTATCGCAAGCTATTTTGAATAGCAACAGCCAGCTCATCGGCAATTATATCTAGTACTTCAATATCTTTTTGACTATAGGCTTCGCCGTTCTTTTTTTGCCCAAGAATTATGTATGCCACCTGAGAGTCCTGAGTACTTAAAGAAACAACAACTTCAATTCCTTGGCTTACTAACTTATTCCTGAGTCGCGCATTGTCAACTTGGTATTGACTTAGAACTTTTTCGATTTGCCCATTGAACACATCTGTAATATCCAAAAACTGATTTTTTGTATGGCGATTATTGTTAGTATTAATAACCAATATATTATTTTGGTCACTCTGTTCAATAACACCCAATCCAACTGATTCGGATCTTAAATTACTCTGAATTATATCTATTGAATTCTTTGTAAGATCATTGAGATCGCTGGTTCTAGATATTTCACCACTAATTTCGTCTAGAAACGTCTTAACGTCATAATCACCCTTGAAGAATATTTTAGAAGTCATACTATCAAACTTATTGCGAAGCGGTTGGAAAATAATAGCCGAAAACAGAGCCAACGCAATATAAACAAATCTTTCAGCATTTTCCGATAGTGCCTGTTCGCCAAGTATAATCGTCACAAGATACAAAATTACAAGATACAAAGATATTAATACAAAACCAGTTGCACCATAAGTTATTGCTCTTGCAATGGCGGCTCGAATATCAAATAATCGATGCCTGAGCATTGCATAACCTATTAGAACCGTGAAAAAAAGAGTTGCAAAAGGACCAAATGGAGCCAAGGAGTTGTTGCCAAGAAGTAATGGTAGGAACAGGTTAGTTAATGAAGTCCATATACTCATGGCCAACATTGCAAGTAACACCATTTTAGTACGTTCTCTATCTATACCCTTTGTAATTCGAACATTAAGAACCAGTCTCAATATCGCCATCGTCAAAAACGCCACATAGTAGATAACAAAAAGTAAGTAGAGTGGGCCCGTTACAACATTTGCAACCCCATCTTTAAATGTTACAGATGGTATAAATAAATCAGTTAATGCTATAAAAACTAAAAAGAAAGCGATAATATATCCCAGTATTCTGGGGAAAATAAATTTAGTTTTTAGAGGAAAATTATGTGTAAAATCCCAAAATATTACTAACCCGATTGTAATACTAATGAATGTTAGTCTTGTAAATAACAGTGCAGTTGAGTCAAACATATCAACAAGAGTATTGAAAAATACCCATAGCGACAGGAATAAGCTAAGCCCCAAAAATAGTCTATTTTCAACCTTCTTTGAGTTATTGAGCCATGCAAAAACACCAGGCAACAATACAAGAATCGCCACAATTATTGATAATAAGCTCATGCTTAAAATGGTACCACGAAACTACACTTTATAGATGGTCATCATAAGATTAACGCCGTCTTTTTCTCCGCCATAGCAACGAGTTATACTAGTGGCTTTACCGCCGGCAGCTTCTATTCCGTTAATCATCTCTTGCTGGGAAATAAAATGAAAATTACCAGATGAGGCGATAATACTTATAAGACTATCTATAGCAAAAACAGCTACAAGCTTAGGATGCATTAATTGAAATATGGAAGCGTGTCTTAAATGATCTTTAATTAGCGCCAGGCTGCCGCCCCTGTCAGAACTGGTCATCACTATTAGTCCGTCATCCTTTAAAACCCTAAGTAATTCTTGCCATAATTCATCTCCGTTATGAACTGCATACAAAACATTTATTAGTAAGATCTTATTTAGACTTTTAGATTCGAGTTGTCTTAGGTATTCAACAGCGTCCTGTTTATAGATTTTTACATTTTGAAAATCTGCAAGTTTAGCTTTAGCTGGCCTAAGCATTGAAGATGATCCATCAACAGATTGTAAAAACTTAGGTTCTTGTAATAATATTTTTAAACTAGCATTACCCGTACCGCAGCCTAGGTCTAGTACTTGGTCATTATTTTTAATTTTTAATCTCTTAACTGCCTCGTCGACAAGATTTTTGTAGGGGTAAAAATGCAATAAGCCGTCATAAACATAGCCATATAATCCCCAAAGTAAACTTTCTATACGCTTAGATAAAAATATTTGAGCTAATGGTACAGCAAATATAAATATAAGAAGTCCGTATAAAACAGCTTTAAATGTTGAAGAAAACGTATCAGCCTGTTGCAATAATAACAAATAAGGCAATGCTAGCAGTGATAAATATATTACTAATGATACCCAGAACCTCAACGATTTAACAGCTTGTTTAGGGCGCAGGGAATAAACAATAAGCTTACTAAATAAGTACCAAACCGGTAAGAATGTAGCTACCCACATTATTGCAAAAAACAGAATCGCTAGTTGGGTCTCATTCATAGTTAATTCTAAGCTTCTTTAGTTCGTTCTTTTGTGTAGGATCTAGTAAATGCTTGGGATAATCTGTTAATAGAAAGGATAGAAGTTTCCTCCTAAATACCCGTTTTTGATAATGACTAGATTTTGTTGCACTTATTAATGAATCCAAAACTTCAAGCGGCCTAATCATAGCAGGTATAACATCACCGCCTTGATAACTAGTTCGACTACCGATCTTTTGTATTGCCCCCTCAAACAGAATAATTAGTTTTTCGTATAGCACTACATCGCAAGCCATCAGCCATAAGGTATGACCATCCCTCAGTGAACGGTACCACATTTCTCTGTACAATAGTAAAACTGCTGCAGAGTTAGTGCCTCGTTTTTTGGCAAGACCTGATATTTCTATACATGACTCGGGAGTTTGTCCCATAATTTCAAATAAAGAACGTTGGTATATTTTAGAACGTTTAATAATTGGAAACGAATTCATGCCTAGCGGTTCAACTGATTCAATTTGTCTTGCGGTTGCCACCACATTCTCTACACCATTCTCTTCAACAGTAACCACAAAATAGTGTGAGTGTTCTTGATGACTATCAGACAACTTATGTAATCTACCGGTTTCATCAACATCTTCTTCGCTTACATAACCCCGAGATAAATATATTGAGGCATGTAATTTTTGGGCATCGTCTACTAAATCATGTGTGCGGCCGAGTTCATGAGATTTATGAGATGTTAATCCTCCCTTACCTAATGTTTCATTAAGCTTATATAGATTCCTGAGTTGTCGGTAGCGCTTTATCATGTAATTTTTATTTTTTGATTCATTTGTATTAAAACTTATTTTTTTGGATTATGCAATTGTACCATTTATCTGATTATTGTATTATTAACTCGAATAAATAAAACAAACTATGAGTAAACAAAAAGTAAGTCGATTGGATTGGCATTACACTAGATGGGGAGGTGTAGCAGCTGTTTTATTAATCAAAATATGGATAAAAATTCACCGTAAACCTCATTATTTTGTTAATTTAATTAGGCCAATAGACCAAAATGAGCCAACAATTATTGCCTCAAATCACCAAAGCCTACTTGATCCACCCAGCATATTTTCGGCCTTTTCGTTTGGTGCATTAATCAAAATATCACCGGTAAAGTTTATGACTTATCATAAATACTATAATTCTAAGTACAAACCCCCCCTTTATACAACTGGCTGTTTCCCCACGCACGGTCAAGGTCATACTGGAGTACCTGGTGCTGTTTACTTTGCACGCAATGGCTACCGTAGTTTTGTTTTCCCAGAGGGTAAACGGATCAAAAATAATCAACGCACACCCGCCTATGAAGGAATAGTAAAAATTTTGAGCGAAATACCAGAAGCACGACTTATATTAGTACACCTTGATTGGGATAAACGTAGCAGTTTTTTTTCTCGACCGGATTTTTCAGTTATCATCCATGATGCCTCAAAAGATGTAGATAGAAGTAATGCAGATTCAATCATGGACGCAATATATAGTAACTAAAAAGGTGATAGAATAATATTATGAATAAAGTAGCAATTATAGAAGATGATGCAGCAATCTTACAAATGTACCGCATCAAGTTTGAGGCCGAAGGTTATCAGGTAGAAACAGCAGAAAATGGGCGTCTAGGATTGGAATTAGTAGAAAAATTCCGACCAGATATAGTACTACTTGATCTTATGATGCCAGAAATGAATGGCGACGAAACCCTCCTAGCAATGCGTGCCACGGACTGGGGTAAAGATGTAAAAGTAATCATTTTAACAAACATGGGCGAACAAGAAGCGCCATTAACATTAAGGGATATGGGTGTAATAGATTTTATAGTTAAAGCAGATATGACGCCCCGTCAAGTTGCAGAATTAGTGAAAATACAACTAGGATAGTTTCTAATGAATATAGCTCTGATAGGATTCGCAGTAGAAAACCAGGCTGTTTATAGATACTTCGCAAAAAGGGGTGTGTCACCGACTATATGTGACCAAAACCCTGACCTAGCCCTTCCTGAGGGTGTTCAGGGCAACCTAGGCCCTAATTACCTCGATAATCTCGATAATTTTGACCTAATTGTGCGTAGTGTTGGTATTCATCCATCTGTAATCCTTAGTAAATACCCTACTTTGGGCCCTAAAATTACGACTGCAGTCAACTTGTTCTTTGAAGAATGTAAAACACCTATAATTGGCGTAACCGGAACAAAGGGCAAGGGTACAACAAGTACGTTAATACATAAAATACTTGAAGCTGCCGGCAAAAAAACCTTATTAGCAGGTAACATAGGCGTTCCGATGTTGGACATACTTGAACAATCGGCAACAGTAGATTATGTCGTATTGGAACTATCTAGTTTTCAGTTGTATGACGCAAAATATAGTCCACAAGTCGCAGTTTGCCTTATGGTAGTACCAGAACACCTTAACTGGCATAGTGATTTAGCAGATTACACTCATGCCAAAGGAAACTTATTCCGTTATCAAAACAGCGACAATGTTGCAGTTTTTAATGCTTTCAACGTCCTTAGTACTCAAATTGCAAGCAGTTCACCTAGTGCTCATAAATTAACTTACGTTGTACCGGATATTGATGAGCATGTACTGGCACTATGCACAGCCTATGTAGAGGGCGACACAATTTTTGTTCGAAAACAGCCAGTACTGAAAATAAGTGAAGTTAAATTAGTTGGTAGACACAATCTGGAAAATGTTTGTGCAGCCATAGCAGCAACCTGGGATATTATTGGTGGCAATATCAATGCTATTAGAAATGCCATAACAAACTTTAGTGGTCTAGATTATCGACTCCAACTAATAAAAGAGTTGGATGGAGTTAAATATATTAATGATTCATTCTCAACTACTCCAGAGACTGCAATTGCAGCAATAAAATCATTTACTGCACCAAAGGTGCTAATACTGGGTGGTAGCGATAAGGGTGTTCCGTTTGATGAACTAGCAAATGCAGTTGTTGGCGGTAATGTTAAATCTGTTCTCGCTATTGGACAGCAGGGACCAGTTATAGCTAAACTCCTACAAAGACGTGGCTATACTAACTTTATTCTAAATAATCTAGACTCAATGCAAAATATTGTAACAACCGCTAGGCGGATTGCCGAACCTGGTGACGTAGTGCTGTTATCTACAGGTTGTGCTAGTTTTGGAATGTTCAAAGATTATAAAGATCGCGGTGATCAATTTAATCAATTTGTTCAATCACTCGAGTAAGCTGTCTTATAACTGCTTCTTGTGGCTGAACCACAATAGCTCTATTACCCACACTATGCTGGATTAACTCCTCTATCCAATGGTAATGAGTGCAACCAAGGACTATAACATCGACATTTTTCTGCAATAAATTCGCAGTTATGGATTTAATTGACATAATGTTAATTTCATCAGATTCTATCATCTGAGCCCAATTTTCAACATTTGGCTCAATAACTGCAACATTTTCGCAGTATTCAGCTTTTAGCCACTTATATCTTTTACTTTTAAGAGTTGCGGGGGTGGCACACACTCCAATAACCCCTGTTTTGGTTAAGCTTGCGGCTGGCTTAACCATTGGCTCCATCCCTACCAAGGGTACACCTACTGCAACCCTAAGTTCAGTAATAATATTTGTTGTCACAGTATTACATGCAATCACAATTACTTGGCAGCCTGATTTTTCCATTTCTAATAATATGTGTAGGACTAATTTGTATAACTGTTCTGGTGATTTATCGCCATAAGGAAGATTTTGCTTATCTTCTCTTAATAATACTTGGTGATTGGGTAGTGCATATGTAATTGCATTGGCAACAGATAGGCCACCCACTCCTGAATCAAAAACTCCAATTATCATTATCTTTTTTCTGATAATCTGGCTGCACGAAGTACGTTTTCGAACAGTGCACTGACCGTTAAGGGCCCTACCCCGCCCTTTGTCGGCGTAATTGCTATATCCTGTCTGGCATAAAGTTCGGGCGCTACATCACCAACAGTTTTACCGTCTTCGCTAGCCACTCCTGCATCCACTACAACCGCCCCTTCTTTTACCATGTCAGGTGATAATATTGCTGGGGTACCAACCGCAGTAATAATTATATCGGCTTTAAGTGTTTCTGCTTTTAAATCCGATGTGCTTCGATCAGCAACAAACACATCATGACCGGAAGATTTAAGTATTTTTTCTAGTGGAGCGCCCACCAGTTTACCTCTTCCTATTAATAAAATGTGCTTATTATTAAGATCAATGTTATATCCAGCTAGTAACCATAGTATTGCCATTGGTGTGGCGGGATCAAAAACGGCTTTATCCCCAAGCGCATCAACGTCTTTATCTGCAGCCACTAAATTAACAATTTCATTAGTTTGTTCTGGGTTTTCTAGGGGTAATTGTGTAATTATGCCATGTACAGTATTATCTTGATTGAGCGATTTAATTAGTTCGGGTACATCTGTTTGACTAATGCGATGAATTTCTACAATAACACCTAGTTCATCTCCGTATTTTTGTTTTAGTCTGATATACAAATCAATTACTGGGTTTTGTACGGTTACAATGATTGCAAGTTTAGGAACAATTTTATGCTCTTGACGCAAATTGCGCACCTGCTGAGCTTGTCGCTCTTTGATAAATCCTGCAATTTCTGAGCCGTTTAATACTTTCATCACCTTAATTATAGCAGTTGTACAATACGACTTAGAAATTATACTTATGCTATAATTTGATTAATTAACACAATTTAACTACGAAATCAGGTATATATGAACCAGGAACCAAGTACTCCTCAAAGTAGCCCAAACCCAGCCACCCCCCAACAACAACCCATAAATCCATCACCTGTGGCAGCTGCTCTTCCACTAATTCCAAATGAGTGGCCAGGTGCTTTTGGCGTATTCAAGTATTCCAAAAATGCAGTAATGTTAAACATTGGGGCTTATCTAATACTTTTAGTAATTTCAATGATTCTTAGCGTAATCGGCAATAATCTCTCAGAATTTGTTAGTTTTATTTTTAGTATAGTTTCAATCTTCTTCTCTATTGCGCTAACATTTGTTTTGATCGCAGGCGCACAGGGTAGAAAAACAGAAGCAATTGATGCACTTAAAATGAGTGTCACTTACTTTTTGAAATATTTAGGATTGTCTATAATAGTTGGCCTTTCATTAGTCTTAGCGTTCTTCGCGTTTATTATTCCTTTCTTTATAGTTTTACCGCGTTTAATTCTTGCATTTTATTATTTGCTTGATCAAAACATGGGGATTATAGACTCATACAAAGCAAGTCTTGCCGCAACGAAGGGTCATTCGCTTAAAATTTGGGGTATACTTCTAGCATCTTTTGTTATGATATTGCCAGCACTAACTATAATAGGCATACCTGTTGCGATTTACTTAGGAATTATGTACTCTGCAGCAACTGTTGTCTTATATGAATTCATTAAAAAGGCAAATAAAGTACAGGCTCCAGTTTCAGGAACTCCAAATCCACAGCCCACAAATCCAGAACCGCAAGCTACACAGCCCACACAAAATACACAGACCCCGTTAGTTTAAGTCTTAAATAGATAAGCTCAAACGTCCAACTATTGAGAATGGTTTATTTTTCCATAAGACTAAATAAGCCAGTCGTCATATATTTATAATTATGTTCGTAATTATCCAGAGCATGACTACGAATCCTAATGCTTTTCTAAAATAATTTACACCGCTAAATAACTCTAAATATGCCCATACAAACAAAATCAATGTACTTAACTCGGCAAATAATGCCTGCATATCGTTACTTGGTAGGATATATGAAAGTACTGAAAATATAATCCAAATTATAATCGGTATGTTTGGGCTTTGCGCTAATACTATCTTACCGTTTTTGTCCTTGTAGCACTTTTCAGTAAACGATTGTTTGGGGTTTAACATAAGTTTATTCTAGCAAAGAAACGCTAATATTCTCCTAACACTTTAATTGAACCTTATAGTTTTTTTTGACAAATAAAAAGCCCTAACCTTGTCTATATATTAAGCTTGGGACTTTGGTTAGGGCAAATATTTTAAGATTAGAAGCTTAATTTGTTAAGCTTGACCAACCTTATCTGTATTAAAGTTAACTCCAGCAACATATTTCTGCCATAGTGCTATTTGTGACTCATTTAAAGCTTGGGCCTTTTTAACGGCAGCTTCTACATCAGATTCTTTGATCATAACCTTTTCACCAACGTTAAGCTCTGGAGATCCAGCTGCTTTTGTTAGAAATGTTTCAGCTGCAATAATCTGCGCCTGACTCAAATTCACTTGCTTTACAGCGCCGTAGGTTTGTACAGCTTTGCGGGCGATTTTAGTAAACGAATCACCTGGCTGTGCAACATATTCGTATGTTGAGCCTGCATTTACTTCTGTGTTTTCTGAAGTTGTCATAACTTCAACTGACTTGTTTTCGCCGTCTTGGGCTGATACTGTATTTGTAGTACCTAGTGCAAACACCGTTACTGTAGCTAATGCAATTAGTGAAAGTGTTGATATTTTAAATAGTTTTGACATTACTTACTCTATTCCCCCACCACAATTTATTTGTAATAGATTAATAATAACATAATCGGTATGTTAAGAAACATTATTGTTTTTTTGACATATTGAATCTATAGATAGTGATTTTAGTACATTGATTTAACAGAGGTAATATGATATTATCTACCCTGTTACATTTGTCCTAGCCAATTTCGAGAGAGGATTCTCGAATTTGAGAGGAGTAAGCTTTTTGTGGTTTCTAATGATGCCGAACAAACTTGTTTTGTCGGTAGCATAGAAACCGCAGGATTACATTCCCACAAGGGCCAGTAGCTCAGCTGGTTAGAGCGTCTGCCTCTTAAGCAGAATGTCCGGGGTTCGAGTCCCCGCTGGCCCTCCAATAGAAAAACCCCTCCTCGCCGAGGGGTTTTTCTATTGATATGATTCTAGCCTCTTTTGGTAATATAGTCTTATGAATAAGTTTAAAGTATCTGGCAAAATAAAGCGCTTTCCCGATAAGTATGGTTGGTATTATGTTGAGCTTGATGAGGGGTTAAGTAAAGATCTAAGACCTTTACTAGCAAATCTTTGGCCAGCATTAATAAGGGCAGAATTTAGAATTAATAATACAATTTGGCAAAGTTCAATAATGCCAATCAAAGACGGGCCACTATTTATTGCTCTTCCAGCCAAAATTCGCAAAGTTGAAAACTTAGATGTTGACAATAAAGTTACTATAAACTTTGAGCTAAAGATATAATTATAGTGATAAAAAATCACATCTGATTCTTTATCACTATTTCGTGTCTGTTAATTAATTCTAGTATCTTTTGGTGTTTGCTATTATTAAACTATGCAAACCCTAGAACCAATCTGTAAATCTGCTAACTCCAAAAGTGTCATGTATAACCCGGTTAATTCCCACACTGCAAGACACTTTAAAGACGCACCAAGACTTAAAGGACTTATTGAAGAGCTTTTAAGCCAAATGGTTCTTAAGGGCGACCTGATAGCAAAAGATGTAGACATGGGAAGAATGATTGGCAATAGTGATGTCGTAGAAATTGATGAAAGTGATGAAATTATATATGCAATGCGGAAAAGTCGTGAAGACCAGGGTTATGTGCCCTTTACCAAATCACGCAACCCACAACCAAGCCAATTTATATCAATATATTTAGTTCGCAAAGATAGTAATACTTATGAACTTTCTAGTGCTTGGATTGGAGAATATGAGAGTCCGGCCTTTCCACAAATGAATAACGCCAGCGCGGATAGTATTCCATATTGGGAAAAACATGCATTTGCTTGGGGTAGTCAAGAAATTATTCCAGGAACAGAGATTACTAATTGTCCTTGGTAGCAGTTTTTAGTAGCTAGTTATAAAACATAACTGTATTTTAAATTGTTGCTATTTAATCTAAATTTAATAAAAAATAGCCTGGCTATTTTGAAGCCAGGCTATTTAATATATTGCTTTTATTAGCTAGGTAGCAATACGCCACCGATTACATGTACAACACCATTGTCTGTGTTAACATCGGCTTGCTCTACGACAACTTTGTTGCCTTTAGCATCAGTTAGGTAAACTTTGCCATCCATGATTGAAACTGTAAGTGTTCCACCTTGGACAGTTGTTATTACTTGACCGTCTGAAAGATCAGCAGCCAAAACTTCACCAGATACAACGTGATAAGTCAAAATTGACTTAAGTGTTTCTACGTTTTCAGGTAGTAGTAGTGAATCTAGAGTTCCTGCAGGTAATGCTTCAAATGCAGCATTTGTTGGTGCAAATACTGTGTATGGGCCTTCTGCGTTTAATGTGTCAACTAGACCTGCCGCTTTGACTGCAGCAACTAGTGTTGAAAGTGCAGGTGTATCTGAAGCAACTACAACGATTGTGCCTGGACCTTGTGGTTCAGTTTGTGTTGTTTCTGTAGATGTTGCTACTTTTTCGTCTTCACTAGATGAGCTTACTGCCCAGTAAATTCCACCACCAACTAGTAGTAATGCAACTAGACCGACGACTATTCCGACTGTTTTATTGTTATTATCCATACTTCTCCCTCACTTAATTACTCATTAAATATTAGCACGTTTCTGGCTTATTATCACCTCCTTATTTTTAAGACTAAGCATAATAAACTCATGTATTTGATCCGTAATATCTGTCAAAATTTCGTCTTTAGGTGGTTGTGGAAAATACTCTAGCAAATAACCATTTATAGCATGAGCAACAACTTTTGACTTGCTAGATATTTTTGATTTATCTACTGAAAACTCCTTATTTGTTACACCAAATTTTATTACTTCCTCAATATGCAAAGAAGCTTTTGTGGGTAAATAACCTGAATTGTTTTTGCTAAATTTAGATCTAAAATGTAGATAATACTTAAGTACAAAAACCACATCTTCAATATGCTTAAATTGGAACAAAATTCTATCTTTTAGCATTCTTGAAGCAGAAGCTTGTTTAGGTAATTTGGCACGTTCTATTCCTAAATTTTTATTAATGTTATCAAAAATTTCTTTAAGTATTTCGTCTTTGTCATTAAAGAAATGATAAATACTAGATAACCCTACTCCGCTTTCTTTGGCTAAAATACGCATAGAAAAACCCTCGTAGCCGTTTGTAGCAAATAGCCTTTTGCTTACCCCCAAAATCGTAGTTCTTGTGATTGATTTCATATAAATGTAACAATCGTTACAATATCCATACTAACATTAGAACTAAACAAATCAAATATAAACTAATTTTTATTTGATTAGTGCTTGTCTGTCGTTTGTCGGATATACTTAAGCATAAGTACTAAATTATAAAAGGCCTGCTTGTAGGATGCGATTAAAGAAAATAAAGAAACTAGATATTCATTCCGATATTAAAATGCCGGATATTACACTTCCGAAGTCTCTTAACGTTACTATAAATCCTGCGTTACTTGGTGAAATATTATTTAGAAAAGATAAACGTGTAGAAAAATTTTGTGAACTATCTCTAGATAAGCGCATCGAGCTACTCAACTCCTTAACTACAGCTGTTAAACGGGATATTCTAATGCATATTCCAGAGCCTGATTTTATAGAGATCTTACAAACTGTCGATCCAGACGATGCCACAGACATGCTTCAGGTTATTAGTAAGAAGCGAAGAGAAAAAATATTACTCCAGCTATCGATGGAACTAAAAGACTCCATTTCTACCCTATTAGAGTTTGATGCAGAAACAGCTGCTGGTTTAATGACCTTGGATTACGTACAAACTAGCATGGATGACACGATTGCATCAGTAGCAAAAAAATTTAAACAACACGAAATCAGAACCGGTAGACCTCCCGTCATACTTGCACTTAAGGAAGGTGGTAGATTAGGTGGCTTTTTGCCTGGTCATGAACTAGGTTTTGCCAGAAAAAGCGAAAAAATCGGAAAATACGTTAAACGCATACCATCTATTTCTTACGCAGCTTCACATAATGAAGTAATGGATATGTTTACATCGCACCCCCATGCAAAAGTAGTTGTACTCAATGATGCCGGCAGTGTTATGGGGATAATTTATTCAGACGATATTATAAAAGTAATGCAAGATACAGAAGCTTCTACATTGTATGACTTTGCAGGTATTCGCCAAGAAGAAACTGTTTCTGACTCTGCAAGGTTTAAGGTAAAAAACCGATACCGCTGGTTAATTATTAACCTTGGAACAGCGTTTTTGGCTTCATTTGTTGTGAGCCAATTCGAAGAAACCTTATCGGCCTTCGTGTTGTTAGCGGTTTATATGCCAATCGTTGCCGGTATGGGTGGTAACTCGGCAACTCAAACCCTTGCAGTCATGGTGCGAGGTATCGCGCTAAAACAAATAGAGCTTAAAACCGCCTGGAAGGCACTTCGTAACGAACTTGGAGCCAGCTTAATTAACGGTGTTATTAATGGTGTACTGGTAGCTACGGTTGTAATAATTGTAAATGGTGATGTACAAATAGCCATTATCTTGGCTGTTGCAATGGTTGTTAATATGTTAGTTGCAGCATTCTTTGGTACATTAGTGCCACTAATAATGTCGAAGCTCGGCAAAGACCCGGCAGCAAGCGCCACAATTTTTATTACTACTGCAACCGACGTACTCGGCTTCTTAGTTTTCCTAGGACTAGCTACGATTATCTTAAAGTAGATTGGTGTGGTTTATATTAAAGACTTACAGTAACAAGTCTATCTTCTAATCCCTTAGCTCTGTACTAACGAGCCGAACACCACAGTGTTGTGAGTATACTGCTTTGAGTTTTGATCATATACACCCCCACAGGTGATGAGACGTACAGCAGCGTGACTTGTATTGCCGTAGACTTTTTCAGTCGGAAATTCTGATTGCAAATACTGTTCAACAGCCTCAACGCGGAAGCGCGCAGTTGTACCATCAGCGCGATCTATTTCTACAATCGCACCAATTTCTATTTGGCCGAGTTTCCAAAATACTGCAGGACCAGATTTGGTATCTACATGGGCAGCAATAATTGACGGCCCCATTTCACCAGGCGTAGGTGCACCAGTATACCAACCAGTATCGTTGCCGTTGTTTGGTGTTTGCATGGCACCTGATTTATCAAGACCAAGAGCGATCATAGGCGCATCAACCCGTATTCCATCTATGCGAAGACGAGTTGGCACGGAGCGCGGTAGTGAAACATTGGCAGAATTTGCATCTGACTGTAAGGTAGACGACTTCGAAATAACAGGTTCAGGACTAAAGCCATTCAAAAATAGAGCTGATGCAGAAATGAGTGTTGTCGAAACGCTAGCAAATAAGAACAAAGCAATGATGTTTGATTTGATAAAAAAATGCAGCACGCGCCTAATTAGCAGTGAACCGCTAAGTATATATGGCGCGTGAAGCATGTTCATAGTTTTTTCTCTATTACTCAAATTATCGGCGAACAATACGTAAGCCACTGTACACAGCAACTGTTGCAGCAGTAAGAATAGAAAAGAGTGCGGCAAAAGAGTCAGCTACTGAGCTGCCTTCTCCTGCGTTAACTGGACCTTTAGGCACAACAGTAACTTGGCTCAAGACCTGACCACCACCGCCACCAGAAGGAACTTCGGGGGTTACAGGTGTTTCTGGTACTACAGGAACTTCTGGCTCTTCAGGTTTTGGTTGCTCACAAGCTTTGTCTAGCTTAACTGTCGCAGAACGCTTCATGTTGTTACGATCTTCTTTCCAGTCAGCAGTTAGCTCAAGGGTGTAAGTACCGGGCTTGGTACCATTAACTACTTGATAGAAGTTTTCGATTTGACGGGCAGGAATAGTTTCGCCTACATTGACGATACTAGTGTTGCTAGATTTTTTTACTTCTAGCTGGGTTGGCTCGGAAGTATTATTTACTTTCCAAGTAATTTTATAGGAACCATCAGCCTGGCATGCGCCAGAACCTGACATATTGTAGTACCATGCACCGGCTACACCAGTTTGCATTCCTACAATAGAAATAGTTGCAATAACAGATAATATTATTGATTTTTTCATACAATTAACTCCACGGCCGCTTCAGTTAGGTAAGCGGTCATTGAATTAATTGTACTATATTAAACTATAATTGTCAATATTATTGTATGATATTATGGTTTAGTAATTAACTCTTTAGGGATGTTATAATTAGCACTTGCGCGCCCGTAGCTCAGCGGATAGAGCGTCTGTCTTCGGAACAGAAAGTCGGCGGTTCGAATCCGTCCGGGCGTACCATTTCGCTTATACTAATACTTGACGACCTATTCAAATGTGCATATAATGTAATTACTATGAAAGCGTCAATTATCACCATTGGTAACTCAAAAGGCATCCGAATACCTAAGCCCCTGCTAATGGAGAGTGGTTTATCCGGAGATGTTGAACTGAAAGCAGTTAAGGGTGAGATCAAAATTGTTGCCATGAAATCCGAAAGAAAGATTTCAGAAACCATGCTGTTATCCGAAAAGGTATTAGCAAGAGACTGGTTGCGACCTGAAGAGGATGAAGCATGGGCAAGTTTGCAGTAGGACAAGTAGTCTCTAGCGTATTTCCATTTTCTGACCTCACATCTAAAAAGTTAAGGCCTGCAATAATTGTGGCTATAGGGGATTTTGATGACATTATTATGTGCCAAATTACCTCGAAAATATACTCAAGCTCAAAGCCAATCCATATAGTAACTTCGGATTTTGCAGAGGGTAACTTGCCTCTAGATTGTTATGTGCGGCCAGACAAATTATTTACTGCTGATGAGTCGATTGTACATAAAGTTTATGGAACAGTTAAACCACTGAAGTTACACCAAATACACACTGAAATACGCCAGTTATTTACAGCAACTGCCAGCTAATACATTACAAACCTAGTTCTAGCCTGGGCTCGAGTGTTGTACCATTAAGATGTATTTATCATGATACTATTTAGATATGAAAATTGTATTATTTGGAGCATCGGGTAAAGTTGGTCAACTATTAACCACTGAATTAATTAATCGTGGACACAAGGTTACGGCATTTATATATGGATCTAGCCCGTTTGATGAAAATCAAAACCTGACTATCATAACTGGTGATGTTCATAATCTCGAAAATGTTGAAGAGGCCATCTTGGGTAACGATGCAGTTGTTAGTACTCTTGGTAGCTGGGGAACGAAGTCTAAAGATATTTTAAGTTCAGCTATGACAAATATTGTTCCAGCAATGGAAAAACAAAAAATTAAACGAATAATAACTCTTACTGGCGCTGATGCGCGTGACACTGGTGACGAACCAAATTTTATTCAAGTTTTTACTCATTGGTTTTTTGGATTAATCCAGCCAAAAATAATGTCGGACGGCGAAGTACATATTAAAACTCTTAGAGACAGCAGCCTTGATTGGACTGTTGTGCGCTCTCCTGTTATGTCAAACAAAGGTAAATATGGAAGCTACAAACTTAAACTACAACTACCGATGCCCTGGAACACTATAAATCGAAAAGATGTGGTGAGCGCCATGGCAGATCAAATAGAAAACCAAGATTTTATTAAACAATCCCCTGTAATATATAGATAACTAGCTGATTCGCTTTTTAGAGTTTGGCGAATTACTTGGCAGCTGTTTTGGAACTTTGCTCGCCTCTGCCTGAGCTATGGTACGCGTAAGGACTTCGAGTACACTCTTAGCGTGATCTAGACTCATGCCAATGCGTGATATTGATAATTGCTGGTTATTTATACCTGTTTGCATAAAATTTAGTACTACACCGTAGTTGTTTACACTTACGTTAGCTGTATCTGTGTAAATAATTCGATTATCGTTTGGAACTACAACAAGGGTAGGAATCGGGTTATTTTCGTACTGAGCAGAACCGGACGCGCTGTAGCCAGCTAGCTCAAACAATTCATCTGCTTCATCGTCTTTGATATCAAAGTGGCTAATTAATAACATCAGCACGTCTTCGCTCGGACGCTCTTCACCACTCTCAAAGCGTATTATTGCATCATTTTCTAACTCAACAGCTCCGGACACTTCTGGAACAGTCTCGAGTGATTGTTTTCGAATTTCTGTCAAACGGCGACCTAGGGATTGAAACGGGGTCTTACCTCTCTGCATGTATATATGCTACTTCTAACTGCAAAAAATCGCAACCTTTGAGATATACTTAAGTTAAGCATGAGAATTTTACACAAAGTATCCTTAAAGCTCTACAGCACTATGCGACTGGGTGGCACTGCTGATTATTTATGTGAAGCCAAGACAAAACAAGATTTATTAAAAGCAGAGTCTTGGGCTGAGGAACATGAATTACCAATCAGAGTTATTGGAAGTGGTAGTAACGTTATTTGGCGTGACGAAGGATACAAAGGACTGCTAGTTATTAATAAAATCTCTGGTTTCAAAAAAATTAGTGAAGATGAAAAATATGCAACTTACCATATTGGGGCTGGTGAAAACTGGGACGTAATAGTTGATCAAGTAGTTGGACTGAACCTGTCTGGAATAGAATCATTATCGTTAATACCAGGCACTGTAGGGGCTGCCCCTGTACAGAATATTGGTGCTTATGGTCAAGATATATCGCAGACTATTGTAGAAATCGAAGCCTATGATCGAATGGAAAAATCCTTTGTTACTCTTAGTAACGAACAGTGCGCATTTGGTTATAGAACTTCTAGGTTTAAAACTGTTGATTCTGAACGCTTTTTGATTGCATATGTAACTCTAATATTTTCAAAACAATTTGATCACAAACCAGAATATACAGATATAGAAGCTTATTTTACTGATAATGACTTAGTAGATTACACTCCCAAAACTATTCGAAAAGCAGTCATAGCAATAAGACAAAAGAAACTTCCTGATCCAAATAAGATTGCCAATTGTGGGTCATATTTTAGCAATCCAATTATTTCTAGTGATGAATTCAAAAAACTGGCTCGCAAATATCCGGATATTAAAAAACCGCGTGAGGGCTGGTCGCAAGCTGCATATTGGGAGCTAGGCAATGAAAAGGTTAAAATTGGTGCAGGATGGCTAATTGAAGAAGCAGGATTTAAATCATATATTGACTCCGAAACTGGTATGAAATTATGGCCTTCTCAAAATCTAGTTTTTGTTAATGCCAAAGCAAAAAGTACTCAAAACTTATTAGACTTTGAACAAAAAATAACAGACAAAATATTTGAAATGTTTGGAATTAATTTAATTAGAGAACCAGAGATATTGCCTTAACTAGGTAGCGGAAAGTCAGTAGCAAACTTTTTAATTTCTGAACTAATATCAGATAGAGCCTTGTCGTCTTTACGCAGTTTGATTGCTTCATTTATCCAGTCAGCCACCAAAACCATATGTTCTTCTTTCATTCCGCGTGTTGTTAATGCTGGTGTACCGAGTCTAATTCCACTTGGGTCAAATGCAGAGCGAGGATCAAATGGAACGGTATTTTTGTTAACAGTTATTCCCGCTTTACCAAGTGCACTTTCGCCTTCTATACCGCTAAGTCCTTTGTTGTTAAGGTCTACTACCATAAGGTGGTTGTCTGTACCGCCAGTAACAAGATTGAAACCTCTTGAAGTTAGTTCGGCAGCTAGTTTTTTGGAATTCTTCACAACCTGTATTCCGTACTCTCTAAATTCTGGTGTAGATGCTTCGCTTAACGCAACTGCTATAGCAGCGGTCTGGTGATTGTGTGGGCCACCCTGCAAGCCAGGTATAATAGCCCTGTCAATTAGGGACGGTAAGTTATCTTTTGTACGTTCGGGTTTTTTAAGTGGATCCGATGGATCGCCGTTACAAAGAATCATTGCACCACGAGGACCGCGCAATGTTTTATGAGTTGTAGTCATCGTAACATCGACAATACCAATTGGGGTTGGGTGTTCCCCGGCAACAACAAGTCCACTTATATGCGAAATATCAGCTGCTAGCCAAGCACCTACAGAATCTGCGATTTCACGCATTTTTTGCCAATTAATTTGTCTTGGGTAAGCTGTTGTGCCGCTCATTATTAATTTTGGTTTTGATTCTAGTGCTTGCTTAGCTATAGCATCATAGTCCATAAAACCATCTTTATCTGTAGTGTACTGAACGGAGTTATAGTAAGTTCCAGAATAATTAACCTTGAGACCGTGAGTCATATGTCCACCAAAATACAGAGACATACCCATTATAGTGTCACCCGGGTCACAGAGCGCAAAATATATAGCTTGGTTTGCTGGCCCGCCTGAATGCGGTTGTACGTTGGCGTGTGTTACTTTAAACAGTTCTTTTGCTAAATCTCGAGCTATATTTTCAACCTCATCTACTACTTCGCAACCACCGTAATAACGCATTCCTGGATAGCCTTCTGAATACTTATCTGTTAGACGCGAACCAAGTACACCCAGCACCGCTCCTGAAGTATGGTTTTCACTAGGAATCATTTCTAAACCACTTGATTGGCGGTTTGTTTCTTTCTGGATCAGTTCTTTTATTTTTTTATCGTGCATAATTTATAACCTCATAAAGTTAGATAATTTATATTAGTAGTTGCACGTATCTATATCATTACTATATTGTAATTAAAGTGCCAGTAAAAAACAAAAAACATACAATTCGACAACGTATACCGTATATGGTATATTTATTTGGCAAATGAGTAATACATCTGAAAAAATTGGTCGCTTAATTTACCAAATACGTCAAGAAAAAGGCTTAACTCAGGCTGAGTTTGCTCGAAAACTAAATACTTCCCAATCTGCTGTAAATCGTATAGAAAAAGGCAAACAAAACCTAAGTATGGATATGCTTGGGAGAATTAGTGATGTTTTGAACAAGCAAATTGTTAGCTTAGGAAGTGGAGCAGTCAATTTGAGAATTGAGGGTGGCCACGAACTGCATGGAGAGATAACGCTAAAAAGAAGTAAAAATGCTGCTGTTGCACTACTGTGTGCAAGTTTATTAAACAAAGGCACAACAAGGTACAAATCTTTTCCTCGCATTGAAGAAGTAAACAGAATTATTGAAGTTCTTGAGAGTATTGGCGTTAAAGTTAGATGGCTAAAAGACAATGATCTTGAAATAAAACCACCAAAAACCCTAGATATTGAATCAATTGATAGAAGTGCCGCCCGCAAAACCCGTAGCGTACTAATGTTACTTGGGCCGTTAATGCATAGCTATAAGAATTTCAAAATTCCTTATGCTGGCGGATGCAAACTAGGTACCCGTACTGTTGCTCCTCATTTGTTTGCGCTAGAGCAGTTTGGTGTAGATGTAGTCGCAAAGACTGGTAATTATCTAGTAACAATAAAGAAAAAATCTGCTGGACGAATTGTTTTATATGAATCTGGTAATACTGTTACTAATAATGCGCTGATGGCTGCGGCATCAACTGCCGGAACAACCATTATTCAAGGCGCAAGTGCTGATTATATGGTGCAGGATTTGTGCACATATTTAAAGAAGCTTGGTGTAAAAATTGATGGAGTTGGCTCTCCCGTTCTAACTGTTACTGGAGTAGTAAATATAAAAAAGAATATAACATTCGCACCAACAGAGGATCCAATAGAAGCTATGTTTTTTATTGCAGCTGCAGTTGCTACCAACTCCAAACTAAAGGTTAGTAGAGTGCCAATACATTGGATTGGGCTTGAGCTATTTAAACTTAAAAAAATGGGATTATTATACAAAGTTAGTCAGCCATACGCCTGTGATAATGGCGTTACAGAACTAGCAGATATAACAATCGAAAAACACAATCACAGCTTAAAAGCCCCAGCCGATAAACTTCACCCGAATCTATGGCCTGGAATAAATCCTGATAATATTCCTTATTTTGTTCCGATTTGCGGTGTTGCCAATGGTAGAACTCTTATACATGACTGGATGTTTGAAAACCGTGCTATCTACTATACTGAGATGACAAAAATTGGCATGAATGTGGAGCTTGCTGATCCACACAGAATTTATATAAATGGACCTACTACTTTCACTCACGGGGACGTTGTCTGCCCGCCAGCATTAAGACCAGCCAGTTTATTACTTATTGGAATGCTTGCAGCAAAAGGCAACTCTACACTACGTAACATATACACAATCAATCGTGGCTATGAAGAGCTTGCGATACGTCTAAATTCTATTGGTGCAAGTATCGAAGTTATTAATGATATATAAAGAAACTTCAGAATTATCGCCAGAATTTATAAATGAAATGGTTGAAGTGCTGAAGAAAGCATTTCTAGATTCTCGGGCAATAATTATGGGCAGTGCTGGAAATGTTAACTTTACAAGAAAACAAGATGGCTCACCCGTTACTGTCATAGATCAAGAGGTTGAAGATTTTGTAACTAAAAAGTTCTCAAGTTCATTCCCAGATGTGCCGATATTTGGTGAGGAATCAGGATATGAAGATAAGCTACCCCAGCTTTGTTGGTTAATTGATCCATTAGATGGAACAAAAAGTTTTATAAAAGGTGTTCCAGCCTTTACATGTATGGCTGTACTAATTAGTAACGAACAGTCTGTTGCAAGTGTCATTTACAATCCCACTAACCAGGAGATGTTCACCGCTGTTCTGGGCGGTGGAGCCTATAAAAACGGTGAGAAATTAGATTTAAAAGAGATGCCTCTTCCGAAAATAGTATACTGCAAGAGCCAGCATATAGAAGTGCTTAAGCCACTACTTGCAAAAAAAGGAATAGTCGCAGTAGTTGGCCCAAGTGGAGCAGGCTATGGATTCTCTGAAGTTGCAAACAACAAAACAGCGGCACGATTTCACCTGCACTCAGGTGGGCATATACACGACCATGCGCCCGGTGCGCTTCTTATTAAAGAGGCGGGCGGGCAAATAATCTCTATTTTAGATCAGGATTATACATATCGAACGCGCAGTTTTGTGGCTTGTCATCCAGAACTTACAGAGATTGTCAGATCAAATATAGAAATACTGCGTAATTTAGAAGACCCAGATCAGAAACTAAACTAACTTTTCAAGTGCAGCCAATATTAGAGATACCGAATCACTTACTTCTCCGCCTCCTTTCACTGTAACAGTATTGTATCCATAAGTTGAAACAGTTTTGTAATCGCTAACGAAACGATTAAATGTAGCACTTGAAGGACCATGTCCTCCGGCTCGTTTTCTGTTTTGAACTCGTTCATTTGCAATATTTTCATCTATTATCACTTCTACAACTAATATTTTTAGTATCGTATTGTTTAAGTCTGCTTGAATCTGGAAGTTGGCGACCATTTTGTTAAAAATCTCAATATTAGTAAAAGGTTGGTTCCAGACAATAATTTTGTGATCGGCTATACCCTTGTAAGCTTTGGCTCGTAAAAACCTGTAGGCATGCAGAGCCTCATCAACACCTTCTTTGCTAAGTGCGTTTGTGTGCTCAAGATAATCGTTACTACCAAAATCTATCGTGTCTGGATCCAACATTATCACCTTTTGAAAACCTAGCACCTTTTGAAGTTCTTGTGCGACAAATGACTTACCACTTCCAGGCAGACCCCTAATTAGTATCATTGTAGGATAAGAATTTGTTTCGTCCATTGCTTTACATCTTTTTGTTTAAGGGAGTTTTCATAGGTGATAGTATAGCTTTATGCTAACATTAGACCAAGTTAAATTAAATAAAACAAAAGTATAGGCAATGATAGAATCTGGAATATTCAACGAAAACCTAACACACATGTTGTTACTTGGTGCATTAGGTTTCTGTTTAGCTATGGCGCTTACGCCTATTTATACCTACTTTGCATATAAGCACAAACTTTGGAAGCGATCCCGGACTCATTCAACAACAGGCGAAGAATTAAAAGTAATAAGTAAGTACCGTATTATACGCACTGTACCACTTATGGCGGGACTTATTATAATAGTCGCAACAACTGCAATTACTCTTATTTTTAACCTTGAAAGAGGTCAAACTTGGCTGCCACTTGCAGCTTTACTAGGCGGTGGAATAGTAGGATTATTAGATGACATTATTAATATCATGGGTAAGGGTGGTAATGTTGCCGGACTCAGGGCTCCTATAAAGTTTACTATGATTACTGTAGTTGCGGCTATCGCTTCCTGGTTTTTTTATTACAAACTTGGGTACTCAACTATACATGTGCCTTTTGCCGGAGATATTACGCTAGGAATATTTATAATACCGCTGTTTATACTGGCGGTTGTTAGTACCGGAAATGCTGTAAACATCAGTGACGGAATGGATGGATTAGCTGGTGGACTACTTATCAGCGCATATGGTTCTTTCGCTGTAATTGCCTTACTTCAAGGAAACTTCGGTATTGCAGCTTTTTGTTTGACTATTGTAGGTACGTTACTGGCTTATGTCTGGTTCAACATTCCTCCAGCCAGATTCTTTATGGGTGATGTAGGTTCTTTTTCACTTGGTACAGCGCTAGGAGTGGTTGCTATGCTTACAGATACCCTTTTCCTACTGCCTATTATTGGATTATTATTTGTGCTCGAGGCAGGATCAAGTCTAGTGCAGATATTATCTAAAAAAATATTCCGTCAACGTGTTTTTATAGCCGCACCCTTCCACCACCACCTTGAAGCAAGTGGCTGGCCTAAGACAAAAGTTACTATGAGATTTTGGGTTATAGGACAGCTATGCGCAATTGCAGGAGTTATACTCGCCCTTACTGGTGGGTACTAGGTCCTAAGAGTATCAACAAAGTTACTATCAATCTGTTGATTGGTCCAGATGATATAGCCTACTGCAATAATTATCAAAATAACTAGCGCTATTGTTCGGTACCATTCTTTCATAATAATTTTGCCCTCACTACTAATCTTTCTTTTGCGGTCCAGAGCGGAGTACATGTGTAAATTGTAAGTATATTATTTTCGGTTGGATCTTCTATATACACACTTTCAGGACTTACGGTTAATATCTCGGTTACCTGGTAGTCAAACTTATCAATTTCCCAGTGCACACTAATCATGTCGCCAACATTAAGCTTATCTAGGTGATAAAACACTCCTTTTTGGCTATATGTAAATCTATGACCAACCAGTACTGTATTGCTGCCAATATCTGGTGTGCTAGTTTGCGAGCGTCTTAGTACACCCTTGCTCAGCTGTTCAGATCCACCTTCGTAGATGACTTCTGAAAGTCCTAGTTTTGGTATGAATAACCGATTGCTACCAATTTGGCCGTCGGCGGCAAGCAAAACATCATCACTCTTACTAAAAACTTCTTTTAAGGGGGTTTCCTCTACTACAACCCACTTTGCCTGAGGTATTAATGGTGCAAAAATTATGTAAAACCCAAGTATAACAACTACCAAAGTAAGCAGATTATTTATGTATTTATGTTCTTTGAGTTTTTTTATGTGTTTTTTTACACGTTTCATTCTATCAATCTTAACATAAGCATTTACTCCTAAGATATAAAAAATAGAATACTTGTATTTATAAAAAATAAGGGGATAATAGCTAATTATCGAAGGATGGGCTTCAATACTGCAATTTTATATGTTTTAAGTATAGGAGGGTCAATATGAACGCAAACTTTTCACAAACTCTAAAAAAAGGCTCTGCTTTATTTGCCGGGCTTGTGCTAGCAATGCAACTTGCTTTGCCAACAGTTGTTTTTGCCCAAACTACAGACATCGTAGAGGGCACAATTGAACTAGAAGTTACTGCCGAACAACTCTTAAAAGAAAAAGGAACTGAAGAAGAAAAGCTTACAGTTCCTGATGTTATCTGTGAAGATACACCTGAAACTTATGAGGAAAAGGTGTTCTTAGATGGTTTGCTAGGCAAAGAAAACGAAGTCTCTGCTATCTGTGAAACCACTGAAGAAAACGAAGAAATTCCTGTTGCTGAAGAAGTTGAAGCTCAAGCCAAAGACGAGCCTCAAGAAGAAAACTTGGATGCTACCATGTTTGAAGACGAGCCAAAAACTGAAGACTTGCCACAGTTACTTTCATATAACACTGCCATAAACGAGGAAGATGACTGTCCCGTCTACGAATCGGTACCATTACGCTCGTTTAATCAATATAACTGCGAAGAACCAGTTGCATGTACTACATATAATGAAGTTTCACGCCTTAGCAACTCTTTCTTACGTGTTGCAATTGCTGTACCGGAAGTTGACTATTGTAGCGGTACAATTGAAGGCATTAAATTCAACGATGTGAACGGTAACGCTGTGCATGACATAGTAACCGAGGAGAAGCTCAGTGGTTGGACTATCAGTATCTGTGAAATCTACAACTCAGAAGAAGACTACTTTAGCCTATCAGATTGTGATGGTGAGATTTTCTCAACGAACACCGACAGCAATGGAAACTACACTTTTAACGATGTGCTTCTTGGTGAATACTTGGTATGCGAAACACAGCAACCCGGCTGGACTCGCACCTATCCGGCCACCAATGACTGTCAAAAAGTATTTATAGAAAGCGATGGACAGGTATGTCTAGCAGTATTTGGTAATAAAGCCAATACACCAGGCCAAGTTCTAGGAACAAGTACTCCTCCAGTCGTCGTACCTAAAGTACTTGCCAATACTGGTACACCTCTTACGCAAGGGCTGCTAGTAGGTATGAGTATACTTGGAGCAGCGAGTGGCGTTACTTACTTGAACCGACGTAAACAATACTTGGCGTAAATCCAAACAGTCTAAAAAAACGAACCTTGCTTTGAAGGTTCGTTTTTTATGTGATCTTATGCTTGGTGCGGGTGGCGGGAATCTAACCCGCATCGCCTGCTTGGAAGGCAGGAATAATAAACACTATACCACACCCGCATGCGCTAACTAATTATACCTGAGACACCACCCCTTTTGTCCACCCTTTTATTCTTCTAAACAACTTTACACCGTTTTCTGGGTTTCCGTTTATCAATCTGTGTCTTTTTAAAGTTTTTGCTCGGAAGCTTAGTTACTTTAGACCAATGAGCAATACTTGCTTCAATGTCATTGTCCGGGTACAAATTAGTTGATACAAAAACACCAATTTCTTCGTTAATCATGTTATAAGAATGTCTTTCATCTCTTAATGTGGTTGCTTGTTGGCGTAATTGATTCACATCATAAGCCTAACATTTAATATAAATGGGTTCCATTTTAAGATGGTATTTAATTTTTAACAGAGGTATAATAATTTAAATGGTACTCGCCCCGGTAGCTCAGCGGATTAGAGCAATGGGCTTCTATCCCACAGGTCGGGGGTTCGATTCCCTCCCGGGGTACCAATAATTTTATTGTTACTTGCTGGCATAAATTAGAAAATTACGTTTCTATAACCTCTGTTATATAGCGTGCAGAGTTTAGTTGGTTAGAGCGTCGGGTTTCAAAATTGATAAACAGACGCTTGACCCTACAGAATATTATTTATAAAATTTATTTAATGCCAATAGTAAATTGTATTCAATGTAATAAACATTTTTTTATTAAGCCGAACAGACTTGAGCGTGGTTGGGGTAAATATTGTTCCAATAATTGTAAACATCTAGGAAACAAAACAGGCACACATTTAGCTTGCTGCAATTGCGGTGCAGAAATATATCGTAACAAAGCGGAACAAAACAGATCAAAAAGTGGTAAATTTTTCTGTAATAGATCTTGTCAAACAATTTGGAGAAACTCTAAAGTTTATTTTGGAGCAAAACATGCCAATTGGAAAGATGGCCAAAGTTCTTATAGACAGATCCTAAAAAGAACTAAAGCTCCAGAGAAGTGCCTTAGATGTGGGATAAATGATGTACGAATTCTTGCAGTTCATCACAAAGATAAAAATCGTCAAAATAATATATTAACAAATCTTATTTGGCTGTGTCACAATTGTCATTTTTTAATTCATAACCATAAGTCTGAGACAAAAGATTACATCGTATCTAATGGTTAACTTTATAAAGTCAATCTTTTATTTAACTTGTCAAATAGACATTTTACAGATATAATCTTCGTGTTGTGGTGCCTGTAGCTTAGCTGGTTAAAGCGTCAGGTTGTGGTTCTGAAGATCGAGGGTTCAAATCCCTTCAGGCACCCCATATAAAAAACCCTGTAGTTTTTAGAGGGTTTTTTATATGTAATTACACAATAATACGTTCGAGTAAGTTACCGACAACAAACGATATAACTGCAGCGGCAAGTCCTAAGCCAAGCGACTCCATAACTGCACGACTTTTAGAAATTTTTGTAATACGAGCCCTCAACAAGCCAATCAAGCCAAATGCTGAAAGTGTTAGTAATACTGAATAGATCAGTAAATCATTGTTTGGAATATTTAAATCGAATATAAAATCTATTGTATAAATAGAGAGTGGAATAAACCCTACAAGTACAAAAGACAAAAATGTTGCAAAAGACGCCTTAATTGGCGATTCATGATCATCGCGAGTCGAATCTCCCTTGTGTACCGATAGATCTTGTTCGCTTTTTTCGCTCAAGTACGAGCCAACAGCCATCGAAAAACCGTCAGCAAACACATTTGCAAAACCCAGTATTAAAATTATATTTACACTTAAATTTGCCCCTGCCGCACCAGTTACTACGGCAAAAGTAGTCACAGCGCCGTCCATTCCGCCATACACAAACTCACGTAAGTTGTTTTCAATTGTTTTAATCATGTATCAATTATAACTGTTTATATCCGGCTATAACAGACTTAATGCAATAAGTGTAACGATAGGCAGAGCAATGTTATCCAGGCCGTAAATAGCTAAGTTTTCGATACAAACTAACATTAACGACAGCATAAATATAAATGGCATTATCGTGAGTACGCTCGCAATATACGGGTCAAAAGATAAGACTAATGTAAGAATAATGAATGAAGTCAAAAAGAACACAACACTACCAATAACTGATTTTGGTTGACCGAACAAATAATACATTCCGTGTTTTTTTCCATATGTTACTCCAGCTAATGCCGCTAATCCATCCGCCAAACTAACCTGTAGTATTGCAGCTGCAAAAATCCACGGAGAAGGCTCAAAATATGCAACAATGAATACTCCAACACCAAATAATACATCTCCCCAACTTTTACGCTGAACAGCATTAATTGCATGAAATGATTTAGTGTATCGATTCAGAAAATTAATTAATACAAATCCAACTGCTAATACTAATATCCATTTGTAATCTACCCAAAACGGCAAAAAGGCTATAAACACACCAGAAACAATATGAACAAACTTGCGCGCTAGTTCATCTTTAATATGAGCTCGCTTCCAAGCAATTTCTGATACTACCAGAATTACAGCAATACATATCGACGCAATAAGTGCATTAACCATAGGCAAATTATAGCTGATTAAACAAAATAAAAGCGACTATCAAATTGATAATCGCTTTTACTGGTCGGGGTGATAGGACTCGAACCTACGACCTCAGCGTCCCAAACGCCGCGCGCTAGCCAACTGCGCCACACCCCGACAATAACTAAGCAAGTATACCCTAAATTAACAGATACGACAAGTGTGGTCGTTAGCAAAATTAATCATCAACAAGTTATTTCCTTAAGATGGTAAACAGAGGTGAATTATGATAAAATATGATTACATATGAAATATTTATCAATATTTTTTACCATTCTTTTCATTTGGATTGCCGTGATACTAATGGCGCTTACTCGTGATAAAACAAATGAGATTTTCCAGCTCTACCTTGCAGTTATGCTCAGTACCGTAATCCTTTTCTTAATTGGCTTTGCCAAAAAATAATGACTAAGTCAGCAAGCGCAAAAACAATCGCGAGCATTAAAAGAGCTCGCACTAAAAGACTTGCATCGCTTATAACGAAATCATATATACTTTACCGCCGTAAACAAGAGGAAAAGTTATACTCAACTATTTGCGAGGAGTTCATATCGCTTGGGGGGGTTTATGTTAAATTTCTTCAAGGAGTATTACTACGCTCTCCTATGATGAAAAAGTGGCATAGCCCTGACAAGCTTCGTATATTTGAAAACCTAGACTCTGAACCAATTGATATTGGCGAACTACTTAGAAGCGAACTACCCAAAAACAAACTAAGCGAGATAGCCCTTGTTCAGCCCCAACCGTTTGCAGCAGGAAGTTTCGGTCAAGTATATTACGGCCAGTTAAGAAACGGGCAGCCAATAATAATTAAAGTACTTAGGCCGATGGTTCGTGAACTTTTAAAGTATGATTTAAAATTATTAAACACATTTTCTAAAACTTTTTTTAAAAAATTATATAAAGACTTCAACCTTCAGATAAACGATGCTCTAAAAGATTTTACAGCAGCAACACTAAGAGAAACAGATTATAAACACGAGGCTGAATTTGCAAATGAGCTATATCTTCATTACAAAAACCATAAAATAATTCATATTCCTCAAACCTACATAGATCTTTGCACAGATAATATAATCGTCCAGGATTATGTAGACGGTATTTCAATAGCCCAAGTTATTAAGCTAAAAGAACAAGGCGTAGACCCTGTCGACTACATTAAAGAGCAGTTGGACTCAGACTTAATATTGCAAATGCAAGAATTAGGCTTTGAATCAATGATTGGTATTTTTGAAATGCCTAGAGTACAAGGTGACCCCCACCCTGGAAATATAAGAGTCATGAAAAACAACCGCGTAGGCTTAATCGACTTTGGAATAAGCGCAACCCCGCCTAAGGACAAAAACGGAATATACGGATTACTTGAAACATACGACAAAGTTTTTAAAGGTTCTCAAACAGCAATAGCAGTGTTCGAAAATGGACTGAAATTTTTTGTAAGCGATCTATATAGAAGCTTGAGGCGAATAGGCGAATATATGAGCGTTAAAACTAATCGGGATTATGTAAATGAAATAAGTAAAGTAGCAGAGCAAGTGTTCGAAAAGTCTACTGGAAGCACTAGAGTACAAGCTAACCTAAATAAAGACACTAGCGTACTTGAAACAATGAATAAAAACTTCAACAAAGGTAACCGGTTTGGACTAATTATAAAACTTGAGGCAACAGAAATGCTAAGGGCTATTCAAACATACACTTCACTTGTTTCTAGCCTGGGACTTTTACAAGAAGTAATGCCAGATACACTTCATAGAACAGTAGAATACATTAATTTACACCACACAGAAGCCATAGCTGAAGCTCCGAACGATTTGTCGATGGGAGAAGCAATTGAGACCATAACAAATTGGCTAGAACGTATTGCAGATAAAGACCCATTGTTATTTAGGCAAATATCTGAAAAGATTAATGGAGGTGGTGCTATGAATAAGGCAAATAATCTTGCTGTTGAAACAGAAGGAGAATCATAATGTTTAATGAATTTATACTTTTTATAAAATACCCCTACACTGCAGGTACAATTGGAATAATCTGGATTGGTAGCGCGGCTTTATTAGCAATAGATAGAGGTTTGCCGGTTATTGGAATAGTAATTGTTAATATGTTAGCAAGTGTTGTTATTGCGGGCTTTGGCTTCCGCGGCAAGGGCGAACTTTAGTCTAAGTAATTATTTGGATTTGTTCTATTGAATTAGCCCTACTAGAATCTACATCGACACTAATCATTACTGCATTAAATTGTCGCGGACCTGTTGTTTCTAGCTCGTTGCGAGTTTGGATATTGTCCCGCCAGCGCGGTATAACACTATCCCAGGTAATACCAAGACTACTGTTCAAAATACCACACATACCGACATCAGTGATATGTGCAGTTCCGCCCTGCAAAACACGTGCATCTGCAGTTGGTACATGCCAGTGGTCACCTATAGCAGCTGTCACACGGCCATCAAGATAATGACCAATAATTATTTTTTCCGAACTATAATCTCCGTGGAAGTTAACTATTGTAGCAACTCGATCTGTCTGATCATTCAACTGTAATATTTCATCTATCAAAGTTAGTGGATTATCGGCTTCGATTGGCGTTCCTACTTTTGAGCCCATTAGCGATATTACCAGGACACTACCTTCTGAAGTATCAACGTATTTCCAGCCCTTACCAGGACAGTTAACTAAATTAGCAGGACCGATTATTGGCACACTATCGTCTTCTAGCGATGCATGAATTTCTTGCAACGCCGGAGTGTGGTTACCTCCTGTAAAAAAATGCACTCCCGTATCCTGCAGTCTTTTCATATCAACGATCGACATACTTTTGCCCTGCGTGACATTCTCAGCCTGTGCAATCACTAAATCTATCGATTTTTCTTTAATTAGATTGGGCAATACTTTTTCAACTGTCTCAATCCCGACTTCGCCCATAACATCACCAATATAGAGTATGTTCATTGTTTAATTATTATTTTGCAAACTCAATAGCTCTTGTTTCGCGGATGACATTTACTTTAATCGTACCGGGGTATTGCATAGTTGATTCGATCTTGGTTGCAATATCACGGGCAAGTTTGATGGCACTGAGATCATCAATATCTTGAGGCTTTACAAACACACGTACTTCACGGCCAGCGCTAATTGCATAGGCTTTGTCGATTCCAGAAAAGCCAAGAGCTGTGTTCTCAAGATCACGCATGCGCTCGCCAAAGTTTTCGGCACTGATGTTTCGAGCTCCTGGTCGTGACGCACTAATAGCATCTACGACACGAATGATTAATGCCTCAACGCTAGTGGCTTCTATATCATCATGATGTTGTTCTGCAGCCAAAGCTACTTCTTCTGGTGCACCGTACTTACGTAGCATTTCACCGCTTATATGGTGGTGCTTACCCTCCATCTTGTGAGTAAGAGCTTTGCCCAAATCATGAACAAGCGCAGCATACTTTGCGGTTTTAACGTTTGCACCAATTTGATCAGCAATAGTACCGGCAATATGAGCCATTTCGGTTGAGTGTTTTAGCACGTTTTGGCCATAACTTGTTCGATATTTGAGCTCACCCAATAACTGCAATACTTCTTTTGGAATCCCGACAATACCAACTTCACGGGCTGCATCTTCACCAGCATGCATAACATCTTTTTGAACTTGCTTTTGGGCTTTTTCGACAACTTCTTCGATGCGTCCTGGATGAACACGACCATCTTTAAGTAGCATTTCTAGGGCAATTCGTGCGGTTTCACGCCTTATAGGGTCAAACGAGCTAAGAATAATCATACCAGGGGTATCATCGACCATAATATCTACACCAGTCGCGCGCTGCAAAGATTGAATGTTTCGGCCTTCTTTACCGATTATTCGACCCTTCATTTCTTCGTCCTCTAGCTTGACTGCAGTCACGGTGCGTTCAGCCGTAACTTCACTGGCCATACGTTCCATAGCAGTTGTAATGATCATTGCAGCCTGTTCTTCAGCGTTATCTTTGGCCTCGTTTTGAAGTTTATTAATTAAACCAAGCAGGTCGTTTCTAATGTCTCTCTCGGTCATTTTCATGAGTTTATCGGCGGCTTCTACTTTACTGAGCTTGGCTACTTTTTCTAATTTTTCTTGTTGCTTACCACGAATTGCTCGGATTTCGTCTTTTAGCGATTCGACTTCAACTTCAGAACTTCTTAGCGCTTCTGTGCGCTTATCTATTTGATCTAGTTTTTTATCTAGGTTTTCTTCTCTAGAAATTAATCTTGATTCGATTTCTTTAATTTCTTTACGTCGTTGAGCCTCGTCTTTGCGAGCCTTTTCGGAAATCTCTGAGGCCTCATCTCGAGCCTTTCGTAGTGCCTCATCGGCTTCTTTTTTAGCTTTTTTTAGCTCCTTTTCGGCAGCAGCCTCTACAGATCCCATTTTATTTTTTGTAATAACTGTACTGGCTCCATAGCCAGCGCCAGCTCCTACAATTGCAAGTACAATTGCGAGTAGCAACATATGTTTTTTCCTTTCTATGAGCACGCTCAGCCGTCAAGCCAGGCAATCACTTTCACTTCTTTAGCCTATTTTGACAAGCGAGTATTACTAAATTGAATAAATAATCGTTTAACTTGGATTTCCCTAAAACTTGAATATCCTACACTTAAGAATATCACTTAAGTTGTTAGCGCAGAAGTGCTTTTTTTTAACTTTTTTTAAGTTGTATGAACCGGAGCGCCATATTCTGGGATAACAATCTTGTCATTTTTTCCATCTACAATCCAGCGTTGGCCTTTTTCTAGCCAAGTGCCTTCCCCCTGAATACCAACAATTGGAACCTCGAGTGCACTCGCAAGTGCGTTTGCGACAGACAGACCAATCCTAAGTCCTGTGAAACTACCAGGACCCTTATAGCAGACTATTCCTTCTAAATCTGCGAGACTCCTGCTTTTGCTTTCTAGCATGTCTTTTATTTTATTGTTTATTGTTTCTGTGAGCTGACGATGAGCCGTCCACACCTCATAAGCAAGCTGGAGGTCGTCTTGGTATAGCCCTACCTCGGCCTCGGGTTTATCTGTTCGAATTGTTAGTATTGTCATATCAGCGCTCCCATAAAATAATCCGCGCCAACCGGAAGATTAAGTTTAACTATTCGCTTGTTCTCGCTTTTTGAGTTTCTATCAATAGAAATTAGTATTCTTTTTGGTGGTAAAGCCTCTTCAATAATATCACCCCATTCCACCAAAATTACCCTGTTTGGCTCATCCAATACTTCACTCAGTTCATATGCTACTAAGCCTGCTTGGTTAAGTCTATAAAAATCAAAATGATAAATCCTTAGACCGTCCCGTCCAGTATATTTTTGACAAATAGTAAATGATGGGCTAGTGACTATGTCTTCACTACCTAGACCACTAACAAATCCTTTGGCAAAGGTTGTTTTACCACCGCCAATATCAGAACTCAACACAAACACTTCTCCGCCCTTGCAGAGTTTACCGAATCTCGCGCCTATATCGAAGGTATCTTTGGAACTGGAAGACTCTATTTGATATGTTGTGTCTATACTCATATAATGCATATCCTACCGCGAGCAGACCAACACCTGCAAGTATAGCTGGGTGAAAAAGGTGTTGCATCGTTTAAATAATCTTACTTATCATACTTGCTACATTTGCGCCTATTACTTTATTACTATATGCAATTGTTTAACACCCAGGCTTATCTATCATCAGAATCTTCATAGAGTTAGCTTTCGCCGATTAATTGTTCTTTTGATGAAATAGTAACCTGATGTTTCTATACTTTTTTGTTTCAAGCGTATAATGAAATTACAATGCTAAAGCTAAGCAAAAATATAATAGATATTCCAGTAATGAGCCTGAGAACTGGCGGCAGGATCGCAACTGCAACCAAGCCAATTATCAATCCTCATAGTCTTAAGATTGGGGCTTGGTATTGCGATGATGCTTTTAGTAATAAAACCCTAATTTTGCTGGCCCAAGATATTAGAGATTTCGTACCTCAAGGTATTGCAGTTAACGATCATGATGTTTTAAGTGAACAAGAAGACCTTATAAGATTACAAGAAATAATTCAGCTCAACTTTGTCCTACTTGGCAAGGCGGTTGTTTCTAACCATAAACGCAGGATTGGCAAAGTAACAGATTATGCAATTGAAACAACAACACTCATTATTCAAAAATTATATGTGTCCCGTCCTGTTTATAAGAGTCTGAGCGAGGGCCAACTTAGTATTGATCATAGTCAAATTGTGGAAATAACTGACAAAAAAATAATTATCAAAGAGGCGGATATAAGGGTTGGTAATAAATCTAGCGTTCCAGCCTTTCAGACTAGCTAGATTTGTCTAGAACATTTTTGATGTCGCTATAGTTAAAGCCTTGACCCATTAAATAACGTATGAGCTTTTGTTCATCTGCTTTGTATCTTTGTAGCTTACACTTTTTGGCAACTAATTGGGTTAGTCGATCTGTTTCGTTGTTTTCTTCTTTTAGTAAATTGCTACTTATTTCCCTGTCGACTCCCTTACTAACAAGTTCGGACTGTATTACCCTTTCACTTTTTCCCTTGCGTCGTCTCATCTCTATAAGCCAAGCAGCGTATCTTGCTTCGTCTAAATAACCCCTGTCTGTAAACTCAATAATAAATTTGTCGACCAAATCAGGATCGGCCTTTTTGCGGTAAAGATAGTTTTTTAATTCCTGGATACTTCGTGGTCGATTTAGCACCCACTCCAGTGCTCTGCCTCTTAGTTTGCCGTCGTCAGATAGCTTTCTTAGCCTTTTTAGCTCTGGTTCATCGACTTCTTGCGATATTTTGAGTTTTTCACTAACGAGTTCGTTGAGGCTAAGCGAAAACGAATATTTTCCATCAATAAAAATACTCGCTCTGTCAGGATTTTTTACCTGTTGTTTAATGGATGTAATTTTCATGCTACATAGCCAAAAAATATCAAGCTAGGGAATAGTAACAAAAACCAAATATATTCTACATATTTACCGGATTTGGTCTGAGACCATTGTATCCAGGCATGAAAATGAGCAATCTTATCACGTTTATCGCGCGGGGTTGGCTTGATATATTCGTAATAAAGCCACATCAGATCAGGGCTGGCAGCCAAAAAAGCACATACCACCACCAGTAGTGCTATTTCAGGCCAAAACCATGCTACTGTTAGCGTGGACACTACTGCTAGAGCCATATCTGAGTACAATATCCTAAAAAATTTCTTGCTCTTTAGGCTCATATTTAAATCAGCATAATGAGGAATAGCATCTAGTAAAAAATGGCTAAATGGGGCCATCGTTATAGCTACAGCTGGGTATTTTTGTAGGGATATTGCAATTAATGCACCAAATAGACCGTGGTTGGTTGCCGTCATAGCGTTCTCGCAATTAAAACTAACAATATAATAGTTACCGGTATTTCAATATAGATACCCCAGAGTCTTTCGCCCCACTGAATATTCTGATGGAACCTAGTTATTGGGCCTGGTTTTGGTGGCTCATTACCAAATCTTTCAAATCCAAAGTATCGGTATAGCCACATAAAATCTGGAGATACAGCCAAAAATGCGGCTACAAAAACATACCAAGCCTGACCCCAAACTAAAAATGTTAACAATAAAACACCTAATATATCAATTAGAACCATGATGTATGTTCGCTTAAACTTAAATACCTTCTCGTAAGTTTTATCACCGACAATTCCAAAATGTGGCAATGCATCCAAAACAAAATGACTCAAAAAAGCCAAAGGCAAAGCGAGTAATGGCTGTTTAATTAAGAGCGCAATTCCCGCCCCAACAGCTGCATGATTAATAATGGTCATAATCTAACTATACAATGAACTTATGAGTTAAGCTCTTTGCGACGGTTACGAGAACGCCTCCATAGGTTTAAGCTTTGTTGGCATCCATAACTTGTTTAGCGATTTTTTCGTAGATTTTTGGATTTTCTCGCAAATAATTTTTGCTCGCTTCACGGCCCTGACCAATTTTCTCGCCTCCGTAGCTGAACCATGCACCAGCTTTTTCGACGATTTCTTTATTTACAGCCAAGTCCAAAACATCACCTTCTTTGGAAATACCTTCGTTGTACATAATATCGAATTCTGCCTCTCTGAAAGGTGGGGCAATCTTGTTCTTGACCACTTTTACACGGGTGCGGTTGCCAATGACGGCGTCTCCTTGTTTTATCTGACTAATTCGGCGGATATCCATGCGAAGGCTCGCATAAAACTTGAGAGCATTACCGCCAGTAGTTGTCTCTGGGTTACCAAACATCACACCGATTTTCATACGCAATTGGTTAATAAATATAACTGTGGTGTTGGATTTGCTGATAATCGCTGTGAGTTTGCGCAGAGCTTGACTCATAAGGCGAGCCTGAAGACCCATATGACTATCACCCATGTCGCCTTCTATTTCTGCCTGTGGAACTAGGGCTGCTACTGAGTCAACCACCACCAAGTCTACGGCGTTAGAGCGCACCAATGATTCAACAATTTCCAAGGCTTGCTCGCCATTATCTGGCTGAGAGACTAGAAGTGTCTCTAGATTTACGCCAATCTTTTGGGCATATTGTGGATCGAGTGCGTGCTCTGCATCGATAAATGCTGCTACACCGCCCTTTTTCTGGACTTCGGCTATTGCGTGAAGTGTTAATGTGGTCTTACCTGAACTTTCTGGACCGTATACTTCGATAATGCGCCCTTTTGGTATACCGCCACCAAGTGCTAAATCTAGGCTAACTGCACCCGTTGGGAAAGTTTCTACATTCTGGTGGGAAGATTCGCCTAGGCGCATAATAGCGCCCTTACCGAACTGCTTTTCTATATGATCCATGGCCAGGCCGAGGGCCTTTGATTTACCATCTTGTTGTGAGACGTCTTGTAATTGTTTTGGTTCAGACTGTGCTTTTGCCATCGTTACTCTCCTTAGTTACTTAAGTATGTTTATAGTACTCTGGCTCATACTATGCAAGCCTCGTACCGTTTATTTTGTTGTAATATTGTGATTTTTATTGCATAAGCATAATTAGTTTGACAATGCTTACATTTGATCCATAAATTGCAACAGAGCAATCATGAACATATCAGAATAACCCCCCCAACCAGTTACGTCAATAATAAAATAATTTAAAGTATATTGCTTACGTTTTTACTGCTATACTTAAGCAAATATGCGTATCTCTGATGCATTGGTTAAGGAGCTGTTAGTAAAAAGTGGTAAGGCCACTGAAGAACAGCTAAGCGCAGTCCGCGAACAGTCTGGCAACAGCAAAGCGGCACTTCAAGACGTAGTTATCAAAGGTAATCTGATAACAGAAAAAGAACTAACCAAACTATATGCTGAAGAAATAGAAGTTCCCTATATAGAACTAGACCCTAAGGAAATAAAACGAGAAGTTTTAAGGTTAATTCCAGAGAGAATTGCCAACCAATATAAAGTTGTGCTTTATGGTATCGATGAAACCGGGGCAAAATTACTAGCTACCGAGAACCCTGACGATGTTGAGGGAATAAACTTCCTCAAAAAACAACTAGGTGATGATATCCGAATAGCGATGGCAAGCAAACAAAATATTTCAGCAGCACTTGATCAATATAGGGGCGAGATTGGTACCGAGCTCACCAAAGTCATGTCGCCAGAGGAGTTAACTGAAGACATCGACGAAAACGTTTCAGAAGAAGATTTAGCCGAAGATTCACCAATTGCACAAACTGTTAATCTACTGATTGAATACGCTGTTAAGGCCGGAGCAAGCGACATCCATATTGAACCTCGCGAAAATTTTGTGTCTGTAAGGTACCGAATTGACGGAATATTGAAAGAAACTAATAAACTACCCAAAAAAGTATTAGCTGCTCTGGTTTCCAGAATTAAAATACTAAGCAATCTCAAGATAGATGAACGAAGGGCCCCTCAAGACGGACGCTTTAAAATAGCTGCCAATGGGGCAATCTATGCGATGCGTGTTAGCACATTGCCAATTGTTGACGGCGAAAAAGTAGTTATGCGCGTTCTTAATGAGTCTTCTAAGGCTCTGAGCCTGGAAGAGTTGGGTTATTGGGGAAGAAGCTTAGAAACTATCAAAGACGCGATTATGCAGCCGCATGGCATGGTGCTAGTAACTGGACCAACCGGTTCAGGAAAGAGTACAAGTCTTTTTAGCGTCCTATCGATGATTAACAGTCCAAGCGTAAACATATCAACAGTTGAAGACCCTGTAGAGTACCGAGTACCCGGTACTAATCAAACCCAAGTAAATAACCTTGCTGGAATGACATTTGTAAACGGGTTGCGTGCCCTGCTCCGCCAAGACCCGAATATTATTATGGTTGGTGAGATTCGAGACGGAGAAACAGCCGGACTGGGCGTTCAAGCGGCACTAACTGGTCACCTCGTATTTAGCACGCTGCACACAAACAATGCTGCAACTTGCTTGCCTAGACTTCTAGATATGGGTATAGAGGCGTTTCTTATTGCTAGTACCGTACGAGCGGTTGTAGGACAGCGACTTGTTAGAAGATTATGTGTTGAGTGTAGAGAAAGCGTTGAACCAGATGCAATAACAGTCAAAAAATTAGGTGAAAGCTTTAGAATATCTGATGCGGCCATGATGAAATATGTTCATCAGCTCGAACAACAAGCACTAGATGGTGGCATTGGTAGAAGTAACCAAGGCAAACAAGCCAATGACCAGCTCAGTACAACTGAGACTAAAATCACTCGAATCTGGAAATCGCATGATGGTGGATGTGACGCCTGTAATAAAACAGGTTATAAGGGTCGAATAGGTATATATGAAGTTTTGCACAATTCTGAAGCAATTCAGAAACTAATTGTTGGTAGCTCAACCTCTGAAGTTATAAACCAACAAGCTATCAAAGAAGGTATGGTCACCATGCAATTAGATGGTTTTATAAAAGCATTAAGAGGCCAAACTAGTATAGAAGAAATATTACGCGTCACAGCAACGGGAGAGGGTTAAATATGCCAACTTTTAGTTATACAGCCTCGAATAACTCCGGCAAAACAATCCAGGGCTTTATTGAAGCAACCGACAAAGATAGTGCAATTGCTAGCTTAAAAAGACAACAGTTAAGACCGTTAGTAGTAAATGCGCCGAAGAAATTTAACATTAATTTATTTACTAGTAAAAAGGTTAAAACCAAAGATATAACCATTTTTACACGACAACTTTCGACTATGATTTCAGCCGGTGTGCCTCTTAACCGAGCTTTTCTTACTCTTCAAGAACAAGCCGAGAATGATTACTTCAAGAAAGTAATTGGTGATATGTCTAAGCAAATTGAGGGTGGAGCAAGTATTGGTGAAGCATTGGCTAAATATCCAAAAATATTTGATGAAATTTTCGTTAATATGGTTGTGGCCGGAGAAGCTGGCGGTATTTTGGACGAGATTCTTAAACGCCTGGCAACCCAACTCGAAAAAAACGAATCCATCAAAAAGAAGATTAAGAGCGCTACTACCTATCCTAAGGTTGTATTTGGTATAACAATAATAGCATTTGTGGTAGTTATGAACTTTATTGTGCCTAAAATCGCTGCCATGCTTCTAGAGCTGGGTGGAGAAGATGCAAAACTACCCCCACTTACAAGAATAATGATTGCTATTAGTGATTTTTCTAAGGCTTATGCAGTGCCAATAGCAATTGTTGCGTTCATAGGATTTATACTTCTTAGACGCTACATGAATACCCCGAAAGGCAAGTACAGATATCATGCACTACTTCTAAAAATACCTGTCATTAAATTAGTCATTACTAAGGTAGCTGTTGCTAGATTTGCCAGAACCTTCTCGAGCCTTATGTCAGCTGGTGTGCCAGTTAACAAAGCTATTCGTGTTACGTCAGCTAGTATTGGTAACAAGGTTCTAGAAAAAGAACTATTAGAGGCAGCTAAAGACGTTGAAGCAGGAAAACAGTTATCTGAATCATTAGCAAAAAGCCCGCATTATCCCCCAATAGTTTCGCAGATGCTTGCAATTGGTGAGGAAACCGGACAAATAGATAAAATTCTTGTTAAGGTTGCTGACTTTTATGAAGAAGAAGTCGATGCCACCATTGAAAGCATGAGTTCGCTGCTAGAACCCCTGATGATTGTAATTCTTGGTGGTATGGTTGGCCTAGTTGCAGCTAGTGTTATGGGGCCACTTGGTTCGCTAACGAGTAGCCTATCTAGCTAAATATGTAATAAATAGTTGACATAAGGTTAGTGACAACTATAAAATCATAAGCAAGATAGCCAATCAGGCATCTAAATAATAAAATAAATTAAAAAGGGTGTGGCAAATATATGATTTCAATCAAGCAAGATAAAGGTTTCACAATAATCGAACTATTGATCGTTATTGTTGTAATTGGTATTTTGGCCGCTATCGGATTCGTGGCCTATGGTAACGTAACTAAGAGTGCTCGTGACTCAGACAGACAAGCTGATGCTAGTTCACTTGCTAAAAAAGCAGAAGAGTTTTATGCAGATAACGGAGAATATCCTGATCTAACTGAACTACTAGCCATGGAAGGTATAGATGCTAAGACTACTACCAGCCCAAGCGGAAATGCACTAGCTGACGGTGGTACCACTATTAGCTCATGCACAACTCAACCAGTTAGCAAAGCAACAGATACTTACTGTTACGCTGTTACTGCTGACTCCTCACAAATGTCAGTTGGATACTGGAACGAAAAAGATGGCACTACAGCCGTTTACATTACAGGTGTAAATAACTAGACTTTAGGCTTACAGAGATAAAAACAGCCCCTTATTGGGGCTGTTTTTATATTATATACATAAGAATTTTGGTATAATATCTTTAATTGATTACTGCTCTTTATAGAGACTAAGGGGATAAATAAGTTGGTGGACAATAAGGGTTTTACAATAATAGAAATTTTGGTTTCTACAATTGTTATTGGAATTATGTCTATTTCTGTTTTAAGCGCATATGTAGCACTAAATTCTACAGCTATATTTGCCCGCCAAAAAATAATTGGTACTCAACTCGCCACTAATCAGCTAGAGTACTTAAAATCTCTTCCTTACGATAGTCTGGCTGTTGTAGGTGGCGCAATACCAAACCCTTCGCCTTTACCAAATAGCGAGATAATTGTGCTTGATAATGTCAGTTATGAAGTAAGAACCTCAATAAATTATGCCGATGATGCTTTTGATGGTTGCGGAAACTATGCAACCGCAACACTTAAAAATAATCTGTGCAGAAACTTACCCGAACCAGCCTCGGCTACAACAGATTTAAACCCTGCCGATTATAAAATTACCAATGTTAAAGTTTATGTCCTGGGTAAAAAAGTATCAGAATTAGATACAAATATTGCTGCTCGAGTTGCCGAAACAGACAGTACTACTGGAGCACTTTCGGTTACGGTTATTGATTCTTCGGGCAATCCTGTATCTGGGGCGAATGTAAACGTTGCTAATACAACCCTATTACCGGCAGTTAACTTAAATGACAGCACTGATGTAAACGGAGTTGCTATATTTTATGGTCTTACCCCTCAATCTACTAACAGTTACGTTGTTACTGCTAGTAAACTAAACTACTCTAGTTTATTTACAATTTCGCCGTCAGGAAGTCTTGCGCCAAATTTCGCAAGCCAAAACGTAATCGTACAACAGTCGTCATCAACAACGCTCACAATTGATCCTATGAGTAAATATAGTCTTGTTGGTGAAGCATTTAACACTGGTGGTAGCTCAATTTCTAATTTGCGTGTTTATGCAAAGGGTGGCCCGAAAAAATACAGTAATATTGACGATTTTTCTTATTATTTCGACAATTTTACTCCAACAGATTCAAGAGCGACATCTGATAGTTCGGGAAATTTTGTCATGGAAGATTTAGCACCAGGTAGCTATCTCTTTTGTGGTGACTCGGGTGGAAGTAGTTGTTCGGTTGGAGGAACCAATTATTTTCTAGCTGCTGCCGTTCCTTATGCTGGAACTAATCAGTTTGGTCCAATAATAATACCCCCATATATTGCTTCAAACCCTCCTTCAATTGTATTCCCCTTTAGTGGCAATGATTATCTCCAAAAAGTAAGATATATCTTTACAACAAACAGTAATCATCCGAGAATATTTAGCTTATCAAACGGTACAGCTAGTAAGTCTGCAGGCACACATACGTTTACTATTAAGGGCAGTAATTTACCTTGTAACGATACAAATCCAGCGCTTTGCAACACTATTGTTACTATAAAAAATTCTGCTGGAGATATGTCCGCTTCTTGTACTGGTCTTGATTCGTTACTGGATTGCACTATTGACGTATCCGGAGCAAACCTAGAGCAATCAAACATTACACTCACTGCAAATGGTTTCACTATTAATATCCCGAACGGAGTTGGTATGCTTGGGGGTGTTAATGTTACGCCGTAATCAAGCTGGTTTTACGTTAAATGAGTTATTAGTAGTTATGCTAACAAGTAGTGTTCTTATAATTGTGCTGCTTTCTTTTACATCTACAACTATTCAGAACTTCTTAAGATTGCAGGCGGAAGGTCTTGCAAACAGCAAGCTTGCTGATGGTTCGTTTAGAGTTTCTAGAGTTTTAAGAGGAGCAAACTATATAGAGATTGCCGATACAGACTCACTGACTGCATATGCATACTTTTCACCGCAAGATGCATACACTTCCAAAATTACTTATTACTTAAATGGTGCTCAAAATAAGTTATTAGCAGATGTAACCCCAATGACAGCCGACTACCCAATAGGCACATTAATTACAGCAAACCAAAAGACCGTAACTATAATTGATGGATTCTATAAACAAGCTGGTACACCAACTTTTAAATACTACACCTCAACTTCATTAGAGATTACAACCCCAGTAGCTGACTTGCAATCTATTAAGAATATTTCTGTTAATTTATACGCAAGAATATTTCAATCAAACAATCAAGAATTTGCCTCCAGTTCTGTATCTGTAAACTTACGTAACAGAAAGACAAACCTATGAACGAAAATGCTAGCGGACACATACTCACCTGGGTGATGGGCTTCTTAGCAGCAATTACAGTTATTTTAGTTGCAACAACTAGCGTACTCGATCTAGTACTGTCTGATTCAATTAGAACAAACAAGAGCCAGCTAACCCTAAATATAGCTGATGCCGGCATAAATTATTATCTTTGGCATCTTAGTCACTCTGGAGCCGATTTTCAGGATGGTAACACTGGCGGCACCCCAATAGTTGGCGGTGAATTTAATGGTTTTTACGGCCCTTATATTAAAGACTACAAGGACGACAACGGTGTTATAGCTGGCAAGTACACACTTTATATAAAACCAAAATCGGTTGGCTCTACCGTTGCTGTTGTACGAGCTATTGGCGAAACTACTGATTCCAAATTTAGGCGTACTGTTGAGGCAGAGATTGGAGCACCGTCATTTGCAAGCTATGGGATAGTTGGCGATGTAGCACTTTGGTTTGGTAGTACTGAGGCAGCAAATGGACCAACTCACTCAAATGTTGGCGTAAGAATGGATGGTCCAAATACTGGCGATGTTACAAGTTCAAATTCTACCTATGTTCCTCCTTCAAGCTTGGGTGGTAATGGTACTACCGTGAGGCCAGGGGTTTGGTGCAATGCAGGCATCAACTGTGCTTCAAGAAACTCAACAGATAACAATGGTAGCTGGCGATATCCAGTACCTGCAGTAGATTTTAACTCTATTACGGGTGAACTTTGTAATCTAAAAAAGACTGCATTTTTGTCAAATGCTAGCACCTCAGCTCTTGCCGCAAGTGCAACTGCCTGTAGCGATGTGAGTGCTGCCAGAACATCGGCATATATCCCTAGGTATCAAACTTCATTTAGTACCACCAGGGGCTATATGATTGAACTAAATGCTAATGGCACATATAACCTCTACGGCGTAGCAAATGAAGTTTATAATTACACGAATAATACTAATTATACAAATACGTGGCAAAGCGCCCTTACAGAAACATTAATTCAAAGCAATATTCCTACCCCATCTGGTGGGGTAATATTTGTTGAAGACAATGTTTGGGTCAGAACAAATACTGTTTATAGTGGTCGTGTGACAATAGCCTCTGGCAGGCTTGCTAGCGCCACAGAACAAACTAATGTAGTTATCGCAGATGATATCAAATACTCTGAAAAGACTGGTAAAGATGCCATAGGGATAATTGCTGAGAATAACGTTACTGTTGCTCCTTATGCTCCCCCAAGACCAAATGATGCATCTTCAAATTATCCTTTTGAAATTGATGCAGCGCTTATAGCAAAGGATGGTTCCGTAAGATTCACAGCTACCTATCTAGGAAGAGATGTTCCTTATTGGAGTGATCCGAATAAAAAGCTACTTTATTATGGCTCTATTGCTAGCAGAAATGTCTGGACATGGTTAGTATCTGGTGGAGATAGTGACGGATTTTTATACAACGACACTACTTATGACTACAATCTCTTGTATGCGCCGCCGCCCAGCTTCCCTATTACTAGCACTTATGACATCTTAAAATGGCGTGAAGTTTTAGTAACTCCTTAAGAAGAACATAATGACTCAAATTATAGACATATCATTCAAAGTTGCATCTGATATAATGTTATTTAAAGCTTATGTTTAAAAAGTGGGCAAATGAATAACACATACTTCTACAAAGACAAACCATTATTTGGACTCGACATAGGGTTCAACACTTTTAAAGTTATGCAAATTACACAAGATAAAAAAAGTTTTAATGTGGATGGCTATGGAGTGGCTGGGTTTTCATCTGACGATATTAAAGATGGTGAAATCGTTGACTATGAATCATTAGCTAAATCTGCAAAAGAACTTTTTTCTAAAAATATTATTGGAAACATTTCTACTCGAAGAGTAGCCGCAACAATTCCTGCGTCAAAAGCCTATTCACGCGTAATGAGTGTGCCTGCTAATTTAAGCAAGAAACAGTTAGATGAAGCTGTTCGTTCTGAAGCAGAACAATATATTCCCATCCCTCTTGATGATTTATACTTAGACTTCACAAACACAACCATCAACGGAGACAGTCGAGAAGTATTAGTTGTTGGTGTGCCAAAAAATATTGTTGACTCATACATGAAATTTTTTGAAATTTTAGGACTCGAGGTTTGCTCTATTGAAACCACCATTTCTGCTGCAAGTAGAATTATTGCAAAAGCTGAAAACAGTGATGATATACCCACAATATTAATTGATCTCGGTTCCTTATCTGTAGACCTTACTGTTTTCGACAAAAATTTGGTTGTTAACGGTACTATCCCGGGTGGTGGCGACGATTTTAGTACTAGAATTGCAGAAAAACTAGGTATTGATAAATCAGAAGCTAATACAATTAAAACAAAATATGGTCTTGGAGTTAGCAAAAAACAACCCCTAATTCGTGAATCACTAAAACCACAGCTTGATTCTTTGATTAAAGAAGTACGTAGAGTCGTTAGGTATTACGAAGAACGTACGGGCGGAAATAATACTATTGGCCAGATTATCACCATGGGTGGTGGCGCAAATATGCCAGGGCTAGTTGATTATTTGACTGATAATCTGCGTATTCCTACTCGTATGTGTAACTTTTGGGGCGAATTTAATATGAACAAACTCCAACCCCCCCATGAAGCAGAGCGTTCATTATATGTTACAGCTGCCGGAGCTGCAATTATGGACCCTAAGGAGATCTGGAAATGATCAACTTAATGCCTCCGGACAAAAAGCAAGTTATATGGTATTCAAGACGTAATAGCATCCTTGTTAAATGGAGTCTAGGAATTGCGGCCGCAGGACTAGGTATTGTTATTGTTGCAGTCGGTGGTATTTTGTTTCTTAAACAAGAAAACAAAAAATATGAAGATTCTATTAGTCTTACGAAGGTAGAGTTAACGTCCCAAAAGGAAGAAGAAACCCTTAAACGAGCGGGGGAAATCAAAGGTAGTCTTCAATTGGCTGTTGATGTATTATCCAAAGAAATACTATTTTCTGAAGTATTAGTAAGAATTGGACAGATCATACCCCAAGGAACTGTACTTAAAAACCTAGAACTTACGAACGAACTTCAGGGCGGGCTGGATTTAACAATTGGAGCTTTAACATATGAATCTGGCGCCACAGCCCAGCTAAACTTAGCCAACCCCGATAATGGCATATTCGATAAGGTCGATATAGGTACAGTTTCATGTAACTCGTCAACTCCTGATACATACCCATGCGAAGCAACTCTTAGAGTTTTGTTTTCTAAAGACAATAATGAATTCCTTAAGCTAAATAAGGATGGCCAATAATGAACAGTAAGCGCGTATTTTACTCTATGATTGCCGGCCTAGTTATACTTGTTGGGTTATGTGCGGCTGGAGCCTACTTTGCAAACGATATGATTGTTTCTGAAGGAAATTCACTCAAGGAACTAAAACTTCAAGACACCATAACAAAAAAACAAATTGATAATTTACAACAGGCTAAAAAAGAAATAATTAAGTTTGAAGAATTAGAAAAGATTGCAAAAACGGTAGTACCTCAAGAAAAAGACCAAGCAAGAACAGTTTTTGAGTTAGTAACTTTTGCAAAAGAATCTGGAATAACTCTAGAATCGATTTCTTTCCCTGAATCTGAACTGGGCATAGTTAAAAAGGGAGGCAAGGCTTCTGATAACACTTCACCCGACCTAACTCAACTTGTTCCTGTTGACGGCCTAAAGGGAGTATATGGTATGGAAATTATTATTACATCAGATACCAGAACTTCTGTTAAGTTCGATAGATTATTAGACTATTTACGTAAATTAGAGACCAACCGACGGACTGCCCAGGTGGCAAGCATAAATATTACCCCAAATGACGTAGACAATAGCCTGATTGATTTTACACTAACCCTAAATAGTTTTGTGAAGCCTGGGAATTAATATGAATAAGTACAAGGATAAATTAATACTGTTACCAATTTTTATAAAGCAACATATTGTTCTTATTTGTTTTGTGTTGTTTGGCCTGACTTACAGTTTTCTTATTTTTACCAGTAGTAGCCAGGCTTCCAAGTCACCTACCGACGCCGAAATCACCGAAAGACTACAGGCTTCAAAAATTACAAAAATAGATGATAGTGCCGCAGAAGCTTTGCAGCAATTAATCGATAATAACGATAAGATTCAAGCCCTTTTCGATGCCGCCGAAATAGATAACGATCGTAAGAACCCATTCTCAGAGTAACTAATTACCGTGTAATACTAAGTTTCGTTCGTGTGAGCCAACAATTAGTTTAGACATTGTGTAAGGGTCTGGAACAAAGCTAAAAGTATAGTTTTGTTGCTCGCCAGCTGTTTCTATAACTAGGGTTCCATAATTAAGAACATGAGCAAATATACCCTTTTGAGAAACAGTTACATCCTGAACATCGCCTATAGATAATTGAGATATTTTTCGATTAAAAAGGCTAACATATACTACTTGGGCAATTTTTTCGTTTGTTACATAAATAACGTTACTTCTGTACAAAAAAGCAGCGATTAAAGTCATAATTATCGCTCCAACTACCACAAAGAATGAGATTAGAATGATTATTGTTTTGTAGCTGTTGATACCAGAAATACCTAGCGTGTCATTTAAATTAACAGCCGAAACAACTGCGCTCATTATTGTTATAGATAAAATCACAAAAGCACCAGATGCAAAAATTAGAAATAATCCAAAAGGGTGTTTTCTGATTTCTGTTACAAGTTTTTCATTCGAATCGAATTCTATAAATTTGAAGAACTTTCTTCCAATCAAAGACAGGTGGTCGTTTGCTTCTTTTCTGTTTTGGATATCTTCAGGTGATTCGTTCATTTGTACTTTTATTTTACACTAAACTTATCTGGTTATTATCTTTACTTAATTTTTTATTAAGGTGTTTATAAGCTTTTGGCGTGGCCTTGCGACCCCTAGGCGTACGTTCTAGTAAACCAATTTGCATTAAATATGGCTCATAAAAATCTTCAATTGTTGTTGCTTCATCACCGGTTAGTGCAGCTAGTGTATTAAGCCCAACAGGATTTACTCCGTAATTATCTATCATCATATCAAGCAAATGCCTGTCTGCTGGATCTAACCCTAGCTCATCAATTTCTAACATATTTAATGCCTGATAGGTAATTTGAGCATCAATTATTCCGTCGCCGTTTACATCTGCATAATCACGCACTCGCTTGAGTAAACGATTGGCAATACGTGGAGTTAAACGGGCTCTAGTCGATAACGTTTCTGCAGCATCGGCATTTATTTGAGAATCTAATATTCCTGCTGCTCTTATAATAATTTGGGCAATTTGTTCCGGAGAATAAAATTCAAGCCTATGCATCATGCCAAATCTATCTCTTAGTGGGGCAGCTAGAGCACCAGTTCTAGTTGTTGCACCAATTAATGTGAATTTTGGAACATCTAGTCTTAAACTACGCGCACTCGGCCCTTTGCCAAGCATAATATCAATCTTAAAATCTTCCATTGCGCTATATAAAACCTCTTCTACACTGCGGTGAAGCCTGTGAATTTCGTCGATAAACAGTATATCGCCGTCCTGGAGGTTTGTTAGTAAACTTGCTAAATCCCCAGCTCTCTCGATAGCAGGCCCACTAGTTACCCTAATGCTCGCGCCCATTTCATTGGCGATTACGCTGGCCATGGTTGTTTTGCCAAGTCCTGGAGGGCCATAAAGCAAAATATGATCTAATGGTTCACTACGCTTCTGTGCAGCATCTATTCCAAGTTTAAGATTCAGTTTTAATCTGTCCTGCCCGATATAGCTTGCAAAATCTCTAGGCCGAAGCGTTACTTCCAGTTCAATTTCGTTCTGGTCATTATCATCATTTGTAGTATGAATTATGCGCTCAACAGCCATTTATCTTGCCCCTTTCAATGCTCGGCGAATTCTGTCTTCGATCGGCAAGTCTTTGTCTATACCGTTCAGGGCTACGCTTGCGTCTTGTGGGCTATATCCTAGAGCCACAAGAGCCTCAACGGCTTCATCTTGAGTATTTATTCCTGGCCTGTTAACTATGTCTTCAGCAGCCCCAGAAGCGGTTGCACCAACTTTGTCCCTTAGCTCTACCACTATTTGCTCGGCAGCTCTTTTACCTACTCCTTTGGCGCTTTGCAATTGAGCTACGTCACCGTTTGCAATTGCCGTACGAACAATACTTGCGTTTCCAATATCTAAAACTGCAAGGGCCACTTTGGGGCCAACGTTTTTTACGCCTAATAATTGCTCAAACAAGTGCTTGGTATCTATTGATACGAATCCAAACAAATCATGACTTTGTTCACGGATATGCTCATACACATATAGCTTTGCAGATTCATTAACTTGGAGCCTACTAAAGTCTTCAGTGCTAACACTTAGTCCATAGCCAACCCCATTAACATCAATAACTACGCCACTGGGGGTCTTTTCACTTATTAAACCAGAAAGTGTTGAAATCATTAATTCTATTATCTCATAGTCATGCTGTGGGTAATAGCCGCAGCAATGGCATCGGCGCAATCATCAGGTTTCGGCACTTCTTTTAGTCCAAGTATAACTCTTACCATTTCCTGGATTTGTTTCTTTTCTGCTCGGCCATAACCTGTTAACGCCTGTTTAATTTGTAGCGGGGTGTATTCAGCAATCTTAAGCCCTGCCTGCATTCCGGTAAGCAAAACAACTCCCCTAGCCTGAGCAACCGTAATTGCAGTTGTTACATTTTGGGCAAAAAATAGCTTTTCTACTGCCATTTCATTTGGTTTAGTATCTGCAATTATGTCGGTTAGTTCTTCGTAAATAGTAAGTAATCTAACCGCATCATCTTCTTTGACAGGTGTCCTTATAACTCCACCATCAACCAGTTTAGGCTTGCCTTTTGTAACTTCAATAATTCCAAAACCTAATATACCTGTACCAGGGTCAATTCCAATTATTCGCATATTAGGCTATATCGAAATTAGTGTAGGTATTAGTCACATCATCAAGTTCGTCAAGAACGTCCATCAACCGCTCTATCTTACCTTGAGTTGCTTCGTCTGAAACTTCGATAGTGGTGTTTGGCTCGTAAGATAGCTCGGCTTGAATTAGTTCTATATTTGAAGCTTTTAGATTATCACGAACTTTGGCTAACTCTTTAGGATCTGTAAAAACTATCATTTCGTCGCCTTGCTCATTTGCATCTTCTGCCCCGGCGTCAAGCACCGCAAGGAGTGTTTCTTCTCCACTCCCCTTTATTCTGATCACGCCTTTGCGAGTAAACTGGAATGCAACTGCGCCTTTTTCGGCAATGCTACCACCATGTTTAGTAAATGCATGCCTGACTTCTGGATATGTTCTGTTTAAATTATCAGTTGCACACTCTACCAAAATCGCTACACCGCCAGGCCCATAGCCTTCGTACATAACTTCTTGCAATTGCGCGGCATTTTTATCGGCAACGCGAGCGATAGCACGATCAATATTGGTACTAGGCATATTTGCGGCTTTAGCTTTCTCGATCGCCATAGCTAGTGCAGAATTCATACTTGGATCAGTGCCACTGCGGGCAGCAATTGCAATTTGGTTTCCAATTTGAGTAAAGACTGCGCCACGCTTGGCATCAGTAATGCCTTTTTGCCTTTTGATAGTTGACCATTTAGAGTGTCCCGACATACTTGCCTCAATATATTGGATTAGATTCTTTTATATCTGTTATACTACTATATTTTTCAGATTTTTGCCACCAAATAAAGGTGATTGCCTTATAGCTGCGTACTTTGATTTTAAAGTCTAGGCACCAATAGAAATATTAAAGTTCTCATATAGATTGAATACTATAGGATTTCTAAAACTAAGGATGGCCAACAATACTAGGATTATTGGCCATCGTCCTCTAATGTCGTACGCCTCTCCATTCAATAAACTATATGCCCATACTAGTCAATTGCAAGCAGTAGCATTTAGAGCATTGACTTTTAATCAATAATAACAGATAATAACCCCTGTTGTTTTGTTAAACATACAAAAAACAAATCAAATAAGGGTCCATAGCTCAGCCGGTTAGAGCACCTGCCTTTTAAGCAGGGTGTCGTGGGTTCGAGTCCCACTGGACCCTCCAATGAAATAGTCCCAGTCGCAAGATTGGGGCTTTTTCATTGCTATCTTTTTGCTCTATTCTAAGACTGGCCAAAAGAGTGTCGTGGGTTAAAATTACCTAATCAAAATTATGTTTTTTACTGATTTTTTAATGTTTCACGAATACTAAAAAAGGCTGGCTTAGGAGTGTAGTCACTTCTAAATAGTAATGGGTCTGCATCATCTAAGCCTATCCCGTTATACCAACTCTGTCGATCAATAAGCCCGAGAAAACCAAAGTTAGGACATATCTCTGGACCTACCTGTAAACATGCTTCTAGCATATCACTATAGATTTCTGCCTGACGAGAATCCTTTTGATCGTTACTTCCCTCAAAGTCATGCATGTTTACGTCAAACTCAGTTATGTATATTTTTAATCCTAGGTCGGCAAATCTTCGCATATTTGAAACCACCTTTTCTGTACTAGGAGGATTTGAGCTACTAATATGCATTTGCATACCAAGTGCATCGATTGGTATGCCGCGGGTTTTAGCATCTTTAATATAGTCATACATTAAGTTTGATATATCGCCTTCTGTTTCATTGCCAAAATCATTTAGAATTAGCACGGCGCTTGGATCAGCTTGCTTTGCCCAAACAAAAGCATTATCTATATATTCCCTACCCAGCTGCTTGCCCCACCAATCTTTATTACCACCGGTTTCTAGTTCACGACTAAAGGCTTCATTTACAACTGTATACTCGCGGACTTTACCTTTATAACGCGCGCCGACTGTTTGGATATGGTTATTAATAATATCTAAAAGTTCGGTGCGACTAAAATTACCCTGCGTAAGCCAATCTGGCAGCCACTTATCATCCCCCCAAAGCATGTGTTGTACGCGAACAGGCATATCATTTTGATCGGCAAAATCAAAAACCTGGTCAAGATCTGTAAAATCAAAAGTATCCTTAGTCGGACGAAGTGCAATATCTTCAAATCTCCAGTTAGGTTCACCATCAATGATTGCGTAATCAAATTCTGACGCTAAAATGTCCGTATAAGCACGTTCCCTTAAGTATTTAAGTGATGCAAAAGATCCAACCTGAATACCCCTTCTCTCGGCAAGTTCCTTGAGTGGTGGGTTGGGTAATTGTGGTGCGGCTTGAGTAGTAAATGGATCAGGATCTCTTAGTGTTATATCGGCTATAGCTACACCAATTATTATAATTGGAATAATTGCGGCAATAATATATACATATTTAGGCATAGTCATATACTTAGTGTAGTCTTTTAATTAAATATATACTAGATAACAGTTTTTTAAATTTTTCAAAAAAGTTAAAATATTATGTTTGTGTTCGGTAAATCAGCTTTTAATTTGTTAATTTTATCTTGGCTTAGTGGGTTACCAGTTAGATTAAATTCTTTTAGATTATTCCTTAGATTAGCAAGTTCGTTGGGTAAGCCATCTATATTGTTGTAGCTGTAATTTAAAATTTCCAGATTACTTAGTTGGCCTATTTCAGCTGGCATTCCAGTCATATTGTTATAACTAACATCCAGCTGTTTAAGTTTAGACATCTGACGAACTTCACCAATTAGACTACCCTCTAAAATATTGTGGTCAATTTTAAAAATTACCAAATTTGTCATTTTACCCATTTCGGATGGAAGAGTTTTAATGCTATTAAATGAAAGGATTAGATCGGTGGTGCCAGTTTTGCCATATATATCAGAGGTTACTTTTGTTAAGCCCTGATTACTAAGATCTAATACTTTGCCGCCAGATGGCGGATTATTATTTGGGGCCGTAGAAGAGTCGGTGGGATTATCAGATGTTTCACTGTTCTTTCCGATATTTATACCCAAAAATATGCCACCAGCAACCAATACTACGACTAATATTCCTAATAAATATTTCATACTCCCATTATAACACTGTTGTTTGCTAAGGTGTTTTACTGCGGTAAGCATAAATACTATTTATAAATAGTGACTAATTTACAATAATAGTGTATAATATAAGAACCTATAAAATATACAGGCTAATGCTCTATGTATGAGCTAATAGATACACACGCAACAAAACTACGGTTTATATTTGGAAGCATCATTATAATTGCTGGGCTTATCTTGCTATCCTTTATTATCTCGTCTGCCGGTGATAAAAATGAAATCTTTTTGTTAAATAATCCAGGTTCCAGCTCTAGTTCAGAAAACTTATCGGTTGATGGATACGGTGGCGCTAACGCAGTAACAAATAGTATGTCTAAAATGGTAAGCGCCACAATAACTACCGCCAATGTAGTCGAAGGGACTGTTAGTGGCACCATGGGATCTATAGCTTCATTTTCAACTAGTTTTGGTAAAGCCGTGGGTGTAGCAAGCTATCGGACAGTCAAATCAACCGCTAATGTTTCATTTAATATTATTTCAACTATTGCTACTACCGCATTTACCAGTGTAGTTTTTGTTGTACAGGCACCAATTAAAGTGGTTGCCCTTGCTTCGGACTCACTCAACTCTAGCGACATAACAAAAACCTCAACTGTTGCTTCTGTACCCGTTATTGATACTCAATTAGAGGAACTTTATGCAAACAATACGATTATTAATATAGATGAAATACTTAGCCTAACAGAAAATCAATCAGCAATTGCGACCTCTTGGCCCATAAATGGACGTGTTACAACAGAATTCGGCGTACCTCACAGGCCATACCAAGTAACCCACACCGGTTTAGATATAAGTAGCGGCAATAGATCTGGCGTAACATCTGTAATGCCATTCAGATTAGGGACAGTGATAAACGTAGTTAAATCTAGGCAAGGGCTAGGAAATTATGTGGTTGTTGACCACGGCGAGGGATTAACATCTGTATACGCTCATTTGTATAGTGTTTCTGTACAGGTTGGGCAATTAGTAGACGAGGCTAGTGAGCTAGGAAAAGAAGGATCAACCGGCGTATCCACGGGGACTCATTTACACTTTGAGGTTAGACTTAACGGTCAGCCAACCGATCCTCAAGCTTATATTAGCGGCAGACCATAGGCAAACGGGCACTCTTTTTATTAATATTCAGAAAAATTATTAATGCCTGCCTTTTTTGTGTTTTGGTTCGGGCCTTTTAACCGTCAAGAAAATCATAAAAAGACTTGATACAAGCCCAATTACAATAATTGCTTCTTGGTATTGAGTCAGTAAACTCCACGTTTCAGTGTTCTTAAGTGTGTTTTGTGTACCAATTGAAAGCTCAGGCACAATATATATTGCAGCCAATAAGGCTGAAGCCACGGCTGGAATCATAGCTGGCAAAAGTTGAGTTGTTTTTAAATGAAAACGTAACATTACTGCACAAACTAAAAATGGAGTAATTAGCAACAAAATTCGTGAAATATTGGTGGAGGTGTCGATGCCACTAGTTAATGAATTTGCAACTAAGCTTAGATTATCACCAGACGCAACAAGCAACACACTGCCAGCACACAAGGCCAAAAAACATATGGCTGTGTTGGTACGAAGCAACAGCATGAACGTGACGACTATGGCCATGCTGGCAAGCAGAATATATTCAATCATAAGCAGCATTATAGCAACCAAATTAATAGACTAATACTGATAAGGATATTTATACTTTAGAATTCAAATTGTTTGCCAGCAGACCAGCCTAATTTATTTGCCAATCCAGCAGCAACCTCTACGATGTACTTAGCTTGACCATCTGGGCAATATGATTCGGCAGGATAGTTTTCGGGTATTGCATTGTCTTTAATAGTTATGACTTTTCTGCCTTCGTCCAACCACACCATATCTATTGGGAAATTCATATCCCTCATTACAAAACAGTAATTACCTGGGCTGTCGTAGTCAAATAACATTGCCCTATCTTCGTCTATACAAGTTCGACCAGAAAGCCCTTTATATTTTTCGGACTGACTTGCAGCAACTTCCGCTGTTAGGGTAACTTTATCAATTACTAATTCTTTTGTCTCAAGTGTTGGATTTGTTTCACAAATGCTAACAGTTTCATTGCCGTTACGGTTTTGCAACGAATAGTAGACTCCGAATAAGCTCATGACAACAAAAAAGATTACAAAATATATAATGTAAAATTTTGTAAACTTAAGCTCCGACGCGGTCTTTGCGCTGTCGGCCTTTGGCATTTTGTTCGACGTGTTCGATGATTTTTTCTGCAACATTACGGCCAGTAACTTTCTCAATCCCGAAGCCTGGGCTAGAGTTTACTTCTAGAACCAAGGGCCCACGATCTGAACGCATTATATCAACACCGCAGATAGATAGCCCCATAGCTTTGGCAGCTTTTTGCACAGTTTTCTTTTCTTCATCACTAAGTTTAACCATTACACCTTCGCCGCCTTGATGTAGATTAGATCTAAAATCATCGTCTAAGGATTGTCGTTTCATACTGGCAACTACTTTGCCGCCAACCACAAAAGCACGAATATCCGTACCGGCAGATTCTTTAACAAATTCTTGCAGCAAAATGTTAGTTCCGTCGTCATCCATTACATAAAAGGCTTGCATAACAGATTTAGCAGCTTTTTTGGTTTCGGCCAAAACAACACCGTTTCCATGTGTTCCACGAGCCAGCTTGATAATAACTGGGTATCCACCCATGTCATCAATCAAATCTTCGATATCATTAATAGAACGAGTAAAGACGGTTTTAGGTATTCCCACGCCTGCACGGGCTAGAAGTTGAATCGAGCGAAGCTTATCTCTTGACCGGGATATAGCAATCGAGCTAGTAGTTGTATAAACTCCCTGCATTTCAAACTGTCTAACAATTGCTGATCCGTAACGCGTCATGTTTGTAGCAATACGAGGGATGATTGCATCATAACCAGTTAAGGTTTTGCCTTTATATATTACAACCGGATTGCTCTGCTCTATAGCTGCATGGCAGTTTTTGTATTTAATAATATCAACTTCGTGACCGCGCTTAATCGCTTCTTCTTTAAGTCGAAGAGTAGAGTAGTTCACATTACCATTGGATAGAATTGCTATTCTCATTACTTAATACCTTTCTGTAGTTTGCGTGAGCGCTCATTCTCCGACTTTAATAGCGGCTCGCCCTTCTTCACATCAACAATAAATTTACCTCTTAAAACATTTCGACCGACTAGGATTGGATAAGTTTGGGTAGACCTGTCTGCCAACGTTAGTCTAGCACGAATGCGTTTACCACTAATCGTAATTAAAGTTCGTACCTTATACCTAGCTTCAACTTGGCCATTTGAGCTTGCTACCATTCCATGCGAAAACTCATCAAAATAATATGGTTTACCAGTGTATTCTGGATGACCTTTAGCAAAAAATATCACTTCTAAACGTTCATTTATTACCTCTGCTTTAGATGCCCATATAGCAGAAGTCTGTGCGCCAGTATCAATACGTGCATGTACTGTACCTATACCTACTTCTGGTAAAGATACTCTTTCTACGCGGCCGATGATTTTTTTGGCGTCTGATTGGTCCATAACTCTATAATTATAGCATATTTAGCCATTTTAATCAATACTATTTTTCTTATGCTTATGTTAGGGTAATGTTATGGAATTAGCAAAAAATATAAGGCTATATTACCTTAAACACTTCCAGGAATTGCCTTTTGATAAACAGCTTCATTTTGCTGGTAGGTTATATTCTTGGAACAACGACCCAGAGTGCGGTAAATTAATTAGCGAACTCGGTAAACAATATATTAATGGTGTTGTTTCAGCTGATACTATACTTAGCGAACTCATAAACAAACCGCCTAGTGCTCAAGTAAATGCTCCCTCTCTAAGAGAACCTTATTTTGCTAAATATCATGAACTTCGCGGCCTAATGCTAGCTTTATTTAGGGTGAGACATTTGCTTTATTACTACAATATTGATGTACGACAAGACTTTGTTGATATAAAGCAGTATGATGATCTGCATTCACTTGCTGAAACTTTAATACATGACAAAGATGCAATGCGCGCACTTTCAACCTATGCAGTAAATTATATCTACTTAGTTGACCATATATTGTTTGATGTCGGCAGTAATATAATAGACGTAGAGTATTTATTTAACCTTGGTGACGGCTATGATGTCGAAAATAAAGATGAACTTATGCTCCTAATTTATTTGTACACCCACTGTATAATCGGCGAAACAAACTACTACGAAAGAGGGATCAAACCCGAACGTATAGGCGGTTATACAAAAATGCTAGATAAGTTAGAGAAGTTAATTGAAAAACACTACGAAAATATTAACCTAGATAGCAAGCTAGAGTTTTTAGCTTGTTGCAGAATAATGAATTACCAAACTGCTTTATTTGAAACGATTTATGCTGAGTGCGCAGAATCAATTAGTCTAGATGGGGATTTTCTTGTAGATAGATTAAATAAAGCTGGCCAAACAAACAAAACAACTTTTGAACAATCCGAACACCGAAATGTTTTATTTATTATGAGTACTCTAAAGTACCAACACGCTTAAACATTATCTACAGAATCAAAATATCGTGCGATTGCCTTAGCCTTTTCTTCAATAAATGCACCACTCATTAATTGTGGCTGTGAGTTAACCTCTAAAAAGAAAAATTCGCCGGTATTTTCATCGGCTAATACATCAACACCAGCAACTGTCATATCTAGCGATTTCATAACTTTTTTAGCACCTTCTATTATTTCGGCGGGGACTTCAGAATCTGAAGCAAGCAATGCTTGCCCGCCCTGAGAGGTGTTATTAAGATGTGAGCCCTCTACAGCTTGACGACCAATGATTAGAACTTCATCACCAACTATTAGCACGCGATAGTCATTATTATTTGGAACGAAACGCTGTAATATAAAGGGCTTGCCTGGGCTTTCATTATAAATTTTTGTAGCTTCTTCTATCGAACTGACGAGATAATTATCATTGCCATGTGCGCCAAGCGTAGCTTTCATGATGCATGGAAAATCGAAACCTAATAGCCGAGAATTCTTTATTACTGCCGGAGTTACATATACACTTTTAGCTACTGGTAAACCAAGTTCAAAAAATTGGACAGCTTGAGTTAATTTAGAGGAATCACGGAATCCACTGTAATCATTTACAACTGGAATCTTTTTATACTTTGCGTAGCTACTTATTGATTTGACTACATCAAATAAATTCCTAAAGCTTTTGCCTCGAATCAAGATAAGTTGATAATCCGCCAGGTCCTTCTGAGTTCTGTCATCAAAGATACTAAACTCATTATCCCCAACACCAATGATCAAATCGTCAAACAATGTGAAACTGATGCTACTGTCTGATTTACTATAGCCAATTGCTTTATCAAAAAACGCAGCATATTCTCCATAATATTGTTCTGGGTTATCAGATGTTTCTTTGTTTCCAATTAGTAATATATTCATTAAATAATTATAGAACAATTAAGCTATATATGTCTGGCCTTTTAACCATTTGCTTGAGATACCCGCATGTAGACAATTACAATTACCGCGATCAGGATTGCCAGCAGGCAAATAATCATTGTAAAAAAACCGCTCTGTTCGTTTTTCAGAGATTTCATAGATAACATTATTATTACACAAACTACTTAAGGTTTACATATTTTAGCGGAAGAAACCCTTTTTGCCGCCAGCCGTTTTGAACTGTTCAAGTAACTCTTTTTGTTCTTTACTTAGGTGTTCTGGGGTTTGAACATTAATTGTAACGATATGTGCTCCTCGAGAACTACTACGCAGATGAGTAACACCGTGGTTACTTAGTTTAAAATCTGTGCCGCTCTGTGTACCGGCTGGTATTTTCATAGTTACGTCGCCATCAACAGTTGCTACTTCTATTTCCGCCCCGAGTGCAGCATCTACCATAGAAACAACTTCTTCCGACAATATTAGGTCACCCTCGCGGGTAAAATGTTTGTGGGCTTTTACCCTAATATTTACATATAAATCGCCACGCGGTGCATTAGCTAGTGCTTCACCGTGCTCACGCAAACGGATAGTCGCACCATCGTCTATACCAGCTGGAATTTTAAGTTTAACTTCTTGATTTTTAGATTTTGTACCTTTGCCTTTGCAAACTGTGCAGGATTTTTCTGGAACTTTACCAGTGCCGCGACAAGTTTGGCATATAACAGCCTGTTGGATATTGCCAAAAATTGTTCTTGTTACGCTCATTATCTGACCAGAACCTTTACAAGTATCACAAGCAACTAGCTTGTGGCCAGGTTCGGCTGTTGTGCCTTTACAATGTTCACAAGTATCTTCCATGACCATATTGAGCTCGACTTCGGTGCCAAAAACTGCCTGTTCAAAAGTGATTACAACGTCTGTTTCGACATCACGACCACGCTTGGCTCGTCCACGACTTTGTTGGCCGCCGCCAAAAAAACTTCCAAATATATCACCCAGGCCTAAATCGCCAAAGTCAAAGTTAACATTCTGACCAGCTTGGCCGCCAAAACCACCAAACGGATCACTTGAACTATTCCCGCCCACACCAGCATGACCAAACTGATCATAACGCTGGCGCTTTGAATTGTCTTTTAGAACTTCATAGGCTTCGTTTACCTCTTTGAACTTGGCTTCATTACCACCCTCTTTGTCTGGGTGGTGTTCGATAGCCTTTTTGCGGAAGGCTTTTTTTATCTCGTCAGCACTGGCACCTTTTGAAACGCCGAGCACATCATAATAGTCTCTTTTTTCACCCATGATATGCCCTTTATTCTAGCACTTTTACACCTTGAGTGCTAGGCAACTAACTTAAAAAATTAACTAAATTACTTCTTATCTTTATCGTCGACAACTTCGCCTTCTACTGGCTCTCCGCCAGCTGGCGGATTATCATCGTTTTTGGCCTCTTCGCCCTCAACCTCTTCTGCCGGCGCCTCATCTTTAGCGGCTTGCTCGTACATTTTTGCACCAATAGGCATTAGCTTATCGCTCAGCTCTTTTGCGGCTGCCTCTAGTGCGGCTGAGTCGGCAGATTCATCTGTACTAACTTTTTTGGCAGCTTCAACTGCTTCGTCCAAAACTTTAATATCATCTTCAGAAATCTTGTCTTTGTTGTCAGATTTAAGCTTTTCGGCTTGGTAAATAGCACTATCTAGCTGATTACGAGTATCGACTGCTTCGCGCTTTTTCTTATCTTCTTCGGCATGAACTTCTGCATCTTTAGCCATTTTTTCAACTTCGTCCTTAGATAGACCAGATGAGCCCTGAATTGTAATGCTCTGCTCTTTACCAGATCCTTTGTCCTTGGCGGTCACATTCAAGATACCGTTAGCATCCAGATTAAATGTAACTTCGATCTGCGGAACACCTCGTGGAGCTGGTGGAATACCGTCCAGTACAAATCGCCCAAGGCTCTTGTTATCAGTTGCAAACTCTCGCTCGCCCTGCAAAACATGAATTTCTACCTGGCTTTGGCTATCTGCAGCCGTACTAAATACTTCTGATTTGCTGGTTGGGATTGTAGTGTTTCGCTCAATTAGTTTTGTGCTGACTGACCCCATTGTTTCAATCCCTAAAGAAAGTGGGGTTACATCAAGCAACAACACGTCCTTGACTTCACCCTGCAACACTCCTCCTTGAATAGCAGCACCTACGGCTACAACTTCGTCAGGGTTTACACCTTTCATAGGTTCCTTACCAAATATTTTCTTAACTTGTTCTTGCACAGCTGGCATACGAGTCATACCACCAACAAGTACAATTGCATCAATATCAGAAGCTTTAAGTCCAGCGTCTTTAAGCGCTTTTTGGCAAGGATCGGCAGTTTTAACAATAAGATCACCAACTAGGCTCTCCAGCTTGGCGCGGGTGAGTTTGTGTTCAAAATGCTTGGGTCCATCAGCGTCGGCAGTAAGGAATGGAAGATTAACATTGACTTCGTTAGCTGTAGATAGCTCAATCTTAGCTTTTTCAGCTTCATCGCGCAGACGTTGCATTGCAGCGTTGTCGCTAGTTATATCCAGACCGTGTTCTTTTTTGAACTCATCAGCAAAATAATTAACAATTACACGGTCAAAATCGGCTCCACCAAGATGGGTGTCACCATTGGTGCTCTTGACTTCAAAAACACCATCACCAAGTTCTAGAATTGATACATCAAATGTACCTCCACCTAGGTCGTAAACGGCAATTTTTTCATCAGACTTACTGCCCTTATCCAAGCCGTATGCAAGTGCGGCTGCAGTTGGCTCATTAATAATACGCTTGACCTCTAAGCCAGCAATTTTACCAGCGTCCTTGGTAGCTTGGCGCTGTGAGTCATCAAAATAAGCCGGAACGGTAATTACCGCTTCCGTTACTGGTTGGCCTAAAAAGCCTTCTGCATCAGCCTTGAGCTTAGATAAAATCATAGCACTAACTTCTTCTGGGCTATACTCTTTGTCGCCCATTTTAACCTTAACGGCGTTGCCACTTTTGATAATTTCATAACCCATGAGTTTTAGGTCACGTTGAACCTCTTTGTCGGTAAAACTACGCCCAATCAAACGCTTAACTTCATAAATAGTGTTCTTTGGGTTTGTTACTTGTTGGCGACGAGCAAGCTGCCCAACAAGACGTTCACCGTTTTTATTTACGGCAACAACACTTGGAGTTGTACGTGCCCCCTCTGAATTAGTAATAATTTCAGCCTTACCAGACTGCATTGCAGCCATAGCGCTGTTAGTTGTTCCTAGATCAATACCTATTATCTTGCCCATGTTATGCTCCTTAATTTAGCAGTAGACTCAATTGAGTGCTAAATTAATTGTAGCATCAAATTAATTAGCACTCAAGTACTAAGAGTGCTAATTATTTAATTTGTTTGTGCAGCCATGAGACGAGCTTGGTGAATTCGCTCACTTACATGGGTAATGAATGATTCATCAAAGGTTAGAACCAATACACCGCCATCTAAATAGTCGTTATAGTCATCGATCGATTGCATAAGTCCCTCGATTCTATCCTTTTCAACTACTGAACCGTCGACCCCGCTTGCAATAACAGATAGTTCAAATGTTTGTGCACGGTTAAGCACATCATCAAACAAAACAGGAAAAACGTGGTCTAGAAAATGTACGCGCCGAAAGGCTTCTGTGAGATTTGGCTGGTGATTTAAAGAGTTTACCTCTATTTCACTCATAATTTGGCTATTATAACTTATTTTATTATTTTAGTCAATATTAACTTTTAACTCTAACCATTGCGTGGCGGATTACTTCGTCACCTAAAACATAGCCTGATTGTAACTCTTCGCTGACAGTTTCCGTATCTGAATCGCCCTCTTCAAGACTAATTGCTTCATGCAAATGAGGGTTAAACGGCTCTCCAACGGTTTTGATTCTCTCCAAACCTAATTTGGTTAAGGAGTCTTCAAACTGCTTCACAACACCTTTAACACCTTTTATGTAGTCGTTATCTTTGAGCTCATCTGGCACATGTTTGATTGCTCGCTCAAAATTATCAATTACTGGTAGTAGTTCTTTAATAACGGATGCTTTATAGAACGAGCCGAGTTTGATTCGTTCCTCCTCGCTTCTACGCCGAACATTGGTTGCGTCAGCGCGTTCACGCTGCAATGCATCGGTTAAATCAGCAATTTGCTGTAGTAATTCATCTTGATTATTTGATTTTTTAGTCATTAATTTCTCCTGAACTGATTTGATTTCGATGTGCTTCTGATCCTGACGTACTGCAGCTATCTAGTAATTCAGTTCTTAGACCCAGAGCTTGTAAGGAAACCCTCAGTCCGTGTACTGCGTAAGACCTATTTCCATCAGTTTCTTCATAATCAGTAGCCCAAGCAGCCTGAAACATGTCTGTTAACACCTCTCTACCTAGTCTTTCGAAACCAACATCAGACATACATCGCCTCCATCAATCAAGCTTTTGATTATCGTCTTTAAGTTTTCTTCCTAATAAAAAACAAATTATTACACCAGCAAAGTAAGGCAAAATCGCAATATAAAGATTTGAGTCTGATGCTCCTTCAAATTGCTTTTCTGAACCCAGGAAACCATCAAACATTAATGCTAAACCAACAATAATAAATACACCGGCACTTACCAATATAGAAGCAACAATCAATAAGTAACCCATTACAAGCATGCTTATCCTCTTAAATTCAGACATACATCGCCTCCTCTAAGGCTTTACCCGCCCTAGACACAAGTGCAGTCACCTCACGGTAACTTTGCCTAGTTGGACCGAGTACGCCTATGTAACTACGGTCAGAATATGGCGAACGAAAACGGCTAATGATCAAAGAACATCCAGCACCGCCACCAATTGGATTTTCGCGCCCAATATAAACACTTAACGGGTCATTAGGGGCGGCTTCTTTAAGCCAAGGCTCGAGATTATCTAATAAACGAGCTACTTCCTGGACCTGGCCAGGCAGCACAAACTCTGGCTGCCCAAATAGATTTCCTAGACCACTCATATATAACTGATCGCCGATAGTTGCCAAGCCAAGATTGTGGGTAAGCTCAACCAAAGTATCAACTGCATTTCTGATAGTACGCTCTGGCATGCCGCCATGCTGAATACGAGTTGCGATAGCCTTTTCGCCGCGACGCTCGTCCAAAGAAGGTTCCTCTTCATTAAGACTATTTACATAAAATCGATAGCCTTTATCAGATGGTACCCGTCCTGCACTTGTATGTGGCTGAATAATATAGCCAAGCCGTTCAAGCTCAGCCATTTCGGCGCGTATCGTAGCGCTAGATACGCCAAAAAGCTTTGCTAAAAGGTTACTACCTACAGGGCTTGCGACTTCGGCATATTGTTCTACTATTGCAAGTAATATGGCTTGCTGACGAGCTGTCATAATAACTTATTTTAGCACTCAAAACCCATGACTGCCAAGTTTATTCTTTTGGATAAGTTAAAAATTCTATATATCCGTCTTCACTAGCGGTGATATCTCCGTCAATAAACTTTACAAGCTCTGGGTTTATTACCTTGCCAACTTCGGCCTCTACAGATATCTGATCAGTATCGGCTACGGATTGATTAATTGCACTGGGAATAAAGGCTGCTAGGAGTATTAGGGCACTAGAAAATAAGGCTACTAACGCAATTCGATTACGATTAACAATATCCTCATAGTGAAGCTCAAAATCGCCAGTTACGATTTCTGCTTTGTGTTTATCTGAACGACGCTTATATCCACGCCTTAATGTTGGCATAGATATTATTATCACACACTGTTTTTGTACTAGCAAACCGCACATGCTTGCACATATAATATTTTTATTAGATAGTATTGACTTTTTTACAAATATTTGATATAATACTGAGTACCTGTTAAAACAGGAATTTAATTATTATGAACACTTTAGATATTACTAACAGCCAAGCTATATTACTTCTACCAGCGTATAACGAGGGTAGCAGAATAGGACAACCGGGCGAACAGCCAGGCGACACCTTTAAGCGTGCCATTGATCATTATCAAACAGGTTTAGATTCAGACTTTGGTAGTGCTGCAGAAGTTGTAGTTATTAATGACGGCTCTACGGACAACACAAAAGAAGTTGCCACAAATATGGGTGTTAGGGTACTAGAACACGCCGACGGCTTAAATCACGGCCGTGGTGCAGCTCTTACTAATGGATTTAGCGCACTATCTAGTCAAACAGAAGCAATCGGCTACACAGATGCAGATGGCTCATACGATTACGAAACTCAGAGACAATTAATGGCTGAAATATTTGAGGGTTCAGATGCAGCAGTTGCCTTTCGTGCATCTGGCGAAGGACAGCATGCAAACTTTTTACGCAAGATTGCCCACACAGCACTCAATAGAACCTGTAGTTTAGTTGCTCCAACAGGTATAAAAGATCCGCAAGCTGGTGCGAAATGGTTTAACGGTGATGTAGCCGCAGATTTGTGGCAGGACGCACCCGAAGGTTGGGCAGCCGACCGATACGCCATGAACCGCGCTTTGCGCCATGGATTAATAGTAAGAGAAGTTGGTGCGCTAATTGTTTCGGCCGAAGGTTCATCTGTAGATGATGTCAAAGATGCATTAATAATGATGCGTGATAGTTTAGTTATAAATCTTCAGAATGCTAAAAACCCTAGTGCTATCAGACAATCAGCGACAAATACCGCCATAAGTTCATTTGACCGAGCTGTAGATATCGTTAAAAGACGTTAAGTTTTTTGTAAAAAAAGTTGCACATCTTCAATTAATTGCAGGGCATGATTTCGACCTTTTTGCTGCTTGCTATTATCTGGAGTTCGGCCGTTTACAAGCTCATCAACCACCTGAGATGCTTCGTGAATCTCATTGTTTATAACAAAATTATAATAATCTTTATTAAGTGCAGTTGTTATTTCCTCTACCGCGCTCGTTAGGCGACGCACAATTTCTTCTTCTTCAATCTGGCCCCTACCGCGCAAACGCTGCATCCAAATATCGAAACTGGGTGGTAATAGAAATATTGAGAGTAGATTTGGATTTAATTCATGATAAAATTCTGCGCCATTTGGCTCGATTTCTTTGATTGTTATAAGCCCGCTTTTATTAGCTTTTATATATTCATTTATATGTGCGCCACTGACTTGCTGCTGATGAATTATTGCTGCTTCTAGATATTCACCTTGTTTTATTCCTTGTAAAAACTCGGCTTCTGACTTGAACCAATACTCTTTGCCGTTAACTTCTAGGGCACCGTTATTAACTCGTTTTTGGCGAGTTGTATCTGAAACAATCATACAATAACGGCCCGTATCTACAAGAATGTTTATCATGGTATTTCTGCCAGATGCAGTAGGACCGACTAATATAACTTGTTTAACTGCTCTAAAAATATCTACACTTTGGTCACTAGGGTGATATTGCTTAATGACTTGTTCAAATTCTTCAAGATTTTCTAATTTATTGATGGGTTGCATAGGTAGTTGTAAAAGATAATACTAAGCAGCTACTTATCTGATGGCTTTCTGTAAGTGATCTAGTAAAGTATGGGCACTTGTGCGAGCTCTAGCTGATTCTGTGTGATTTAAGTTGCCAGTAGCCACTTGACGCATTGCTTCAACCGCCCTTGGTAAATCATCATTGATAATAAAGATGTACTGCGGGTCATTAAGTGCGGCATCTAAAGATTCCTTAGCTTCCATGAGTCTTGCTTCTAAGTTCTTTTCGTGATGAGCAGCAATACGTCGCATCCATTCACTATTGTTGGGTGGAATAATGTAGACAGGTGTAACTGATGCAAAACCAATTTCCTTAAAGCGAGACATTGAGCTAGATATTATCGACATCACACAAACACCAGCTCCGGGGAATGATGAAGCTTTTGTTCCGTATAATTCTGTTTCACGTTCAATAACAAACTGTACAAATTCACCACGCTCTATTTCCGCTAATAAAGATTCTAGATCGATTCTAAAATTGTAATCACGACCATGTACTTCGCCCTCACGTGGGGCCCTGGTTGTATCGCCGACCACGTAAGGTAGTCCTGTTTGACGAGTTACTGTTGATTTGCCAGCACCAGTTGGTCCGACTACTGCAATTAAATTTATGTGGGCTAGTTGTCTTACTACATCTGGGTTTGGTCGGTAGGTGACTTGTAAGGATTTGAGGCGTGCTATTAGTTTTTGCTTTTCCATATTGGCTTTAATTGTACCAGCTTAAGTTAGTAAACATAAGGGCTACAGTGTTTTTTTTGATAAAAAACCAAACACCTAATCTCTTTTGAGCATTACAGTGAAAGCTTCGGCTGGGATATCAACTTTGCCAAATCTTTTCATACGCTCTTTACCCTTTTTCTGCTTGGCTAAAACTTTTTTCTTTCGCGAAACGTCGCCACCATATAATCCAGTTGTTACGTCTTTGCGATAAGCGCTGATGTCTTCGCGGGCAATAAACCTACCACCAATACCAGCCTGCAGTGAAACCTGGAAGTTTTGCCTTGGTATAACTTCTTTTAATTTTGCAACTGTTTCCCTGCCAATACGGTCGGCCTCAGATCTATGTACCATTATTCCAAGTGCTTCAACTTGGTCGCCGGCTACATAAAAATCAACACGTACTAAATTTTCTACACGATAATCGTCAAGTTCGTAATTGAATGATCCATAGCCAGAAGTGATGCTTTTTAGCTGATCGTAAAAATCTGTCAACAAATTTGCAAGCGGAGCCTCAAAACTAATAAGAGCAAGTTGCGCATCTACATAAGAAACGTTTTTTTGGAAACCTCTAGTTGATACGATTAGCTGTATAACTGAACCTACGTAATCTTTTGGTGCAACTATTTCACCTTTTATCCAGGGTTCGCTTATCTCTGCTATAGATGAAGGGTCGGGTAGATCTGCCGCTGATTTAATGACTATTTTGTCTCCTTTTAAGAGTTTGATGTGATAATCGGTCGATGGATTTGTGATAATTAAATCCAGATCATATTCTCGTTCGAGCCGTTCACGCACAATGTCCATATGTAAGAGCCCCAAAAAACCAACTCTAAAACCAAAACCTAAAACTGGTGAGGTTTCTGGTTCGTATACTAGCGCGGAATCACTAAGTGAAAGCTTTTCGATAGCATCTTTTAGTAAGTTATAGTTTTCGTTACTATCCGGAAATAATCCGGCATAAACAAATGGTTTTACGTCTCTATATCCCGGAAGTGGGCTAGTAGCAGGTCTTTTTGCAAGTGTTACAGTGTCACCAACTTTAGCTTCTCGCGTACTCTTGAGGTTAGTCACAATATAGCCAATTTCACCAGTACCAAGAGTTTTTGCTGGGCTCATTGCTGGGTTTAAGCTACCTACTTCTAGGGCTATACCGTTTGTCGAAGCAGATACCATTCGTATTTGTTCGGATTTATTTATTTGGCCGTCTATAACCCTTAGGTACAAAATAACTCCGCGGTAATCATCGTAGTAGCTATCGAATATTAAAGCCCTTGTTTCTGAGTCTACTAAGCCCTTAGGGCTAGGTACTTGATCTACAATTTTTTCGAGAACTGCTTCTACGCCCTGGCCTGTTTTAGCAGAAATATGAAGAATTTCCTCCTTTTTACAACCCAGTAGTGAAACGACCTCGCCACTAACACGTTCTACGTCAGCCGCAGGTAAATCAATTTTGTTTAGGACTGGAATAATTGTTAACTCAGCAGCCATGGCAAGATAAACATTGGCAAGAGTTTGCGCCTGAATGCCCTGACTGGCATCAACAACCAATATCGCACCCTCGCAGGCCTCTAAGCTCCTTGATACTTCGTAGCTAAAATCTACGTGTCCGGGTGTGTCTATTAAATTAAGTTCGTAATCTTTGTAGCTCATCCGAACTGGCGCAAGCTTAATAGTTATTCCCCGCTCACGCTCTAAATCCATTTTGTCTAGCATTTGAGCTTTCATGTCGCGTTTTTGAACAGTTCCAGTTAGCTCAAGCAAACGGTCAGCAAGTGTACTTTTACCGTGGTCAATGTGAGCAATGATACAAAAATTTCTAATATGATCTTGATTCATACTATTTGTAATACTCTTCCCTCTTGTCTTCGGGTTCTTCTAAAGTCTTATAGTTTAAAAAGAGCTCTTCGTTTTCAGCAATATCACTTGAGGCATAGAATTTTTCCTCTTCTTTTATAACGTTGGCATTATCGGAATGATTCAGATGCCATCCAATTTCCATTTTGTTAAATTGTGGTGGGCAAGACCACATATCATTTTCTTTAGCAACACATAAACCCTTTAAAACATCTGGGATTTCGCTTTCATGCAAAAGGCGGACTTGTTCGCGTGGCCAAATATCAAGCAAAGTCCCTTTATTGATTGGATGAAGTGCGAACACACCGACACCACCATCTAGAATGGTTGAGGGGCGCAATATAAAAGAAAATTCACTCGTCTTATCCATTTAGCATATTATATCAGTATTTTACCCCTGTTACCAGTTTATACGAACAGGCTTCAGAACAAGGCGGCTAGTTTGTCTGATTTTGCGTACAACCGGAACTGCCTCTTCAAGACTAAATAGTGATGACATGCCAATATGAACAATTCCAGTGACGGTAGTGATTAGAGCTAATTTAAAGCCTAGTGTTAAAAATCCAGTGTCTCCAACAGTTACAGGGAAAAAATTAACCATAGCGTAGGCAGTTACAACCGTAAAACCTGTGACTGACATAATCCTCCAAACACCTCCCCAAAAATGCTTATCAAATAATTTGTGGTCTTGGACTAACATAATAATAAATAATATCGCTACTTCAGTTGCTGCAACAATAGACTGTGCCATAGCAAGACCAGAAACCCCATAATTCCAAGGACGCGACAAGTTCCATGCAAGAACAATGTTAAGAGCGATTGCAAATATAGAAACTATGAGTGGAGTCCATGTATCTTTTTGTGCATAAAAATACCTAGAGATAATAGAGTAAATAACTCGGAAAAATATTGCCGCACAAAGAAAACCAAATATTGCGGCTATTTCTGGAGCATCCCTAGAGAAAATAATACGAGCCAAATATCCCCTACAGAAGAAGGCAACCACAACAACCGGGACCGTAATCCAAATCATTACACGTAAAATCTGAAGGAATTCTTTTCTGAATAGATCAACACGACCTTGGGACAAGGTCTGACTCATTCTCGGAAACGCAGCCGTAGATATTGTTGAACCAATTAGTAGAATCGGTGCCATATGTAGGGTATAGGCATTTTCATAAAAACTTAGATAGCTTGTACCTAGTCTGCTAGCAAAGTTTGTTTCAACAATCGAGTTAATAGAATCAAGCCCCTGGTCAACCGATCGTGGAGGCAATTGACGCATAATTTTTCTAAAATCAGGATTGGCAAAATTAATAATGGGCTTCCAATTAAAGCTTAGGCCCCCGTTACCAAAGAAAACTACCACTACTTGTAGAATCGCTCCGAGCAAGGCACCAATACCTAAACCAACCAAACCAATATTATCCTTGAACAAAAATATGCTCAATATTATCGACAAGTTATAAATTAGCGGACCAATCGCGTAAAAGAAGAACCGACCAAAAGTCTGCTGTGTAGCAGTTATTATTCCAGCAATGGTAAACAGTAGCGGGTTAAATGCAACCAGGCGCATCATAATTACTGCATTATTAAGCTGCTCGGGAGTCATATTTGGAGCAACTACATAACTAATCAGTGGCTCCGCGAAAACGAATATAATAACGCCGACAAACGCCATGACTAGTGCGAGCAGGTTAAGTAAGCTAGTAGAAAGCTCCCAAACACCTTTACGATCATGTTTTTCTAGGCGATCGGCTAACACTGGAATGAAGGCAACTCCTAAAGCACCGGCTGCAACAGTGTAAAAGAAAAAGTCGGGTATTTTAAAGGCTGCAAAAAAAGCATCAGTACTTTCTGGACCAAATGCACTAAAGTTTGCATTAACAAACTTAACCCTTAGGAACCCCAATATTTGACCTATCAAAGAGGTTGCCACTAATAAGGTAGCTGCTCCACCAACTGAAAGGCGCTTTGTGGCACGATTGATTATTTTACTTTTCATTCATATCCATTATAGACGCGCTAGGTGTCCAATGACCAGCTTAAAAACACCTAACACCAGTCAATGTCTTTAGGGTATATTAATGGTTATGGCATTTCGTACGCTACAAGCCAACATTGATACCTATGTAATAAATAAGAAATGGTACCTTTACTTACCTGTTTGGCTGTTTGGTTTTTATATTTTTACTAAACTAATTAATTTTGATCTGGGAAGCCAATTACCCTTTATCATAGGTATCCCTCAAGCTTTTAATTTTGTATTACATGAATTGTCTCATTTATTTACAATCTTTTTACCCTCACTCATAACAGCTTCAGCTGGATCAATGTCCGAATTAATTCTTGGATTAGGACTAATCATCGGAGCTTTTGTAGGGCGCACTTATTTTGCAAGTTTATTTTGTTTTTTGTGGTTTATGCTTGCTACTCAAAGCGCTGCAGACTATATGGCCGATGCCAAAGCTCAAAGTTTGCCACTTATATCATTTGGTGGTGGCGACCCAATTCATGACTGGAATTATGTATTTGGACAATTGGGTTTGTTAGAACAATCAACTTTAATTGCTAGTACTCTTAGAATTATTGGTGTAGTTGCCGGTTTGTTTGGTTTAATTTTTACAGCCTGGTTAATTTATAGGTTTGCAGCAACTCAACCCGAACCTACAATGACAGACGAAGAAGCGAAACTGCTTCACGAAACAGCATCATCCAAAGGCTTACATGCGGCCCCACCAGAACACTTCAAACAAATTAGTGAAGGTAATCTATATCCAACGCCACTTAGCGGCCGCCTGGCCGAAAGACCACCAACTTCTAAAAAAGATGAAGAGAAGCCACTAGTATAGTGCAGCGTCTTTGGGCATTTTAGAACCAGTCAAAATCGAAATTACTTCTTCTGCTTCTATTGTTTCTTTTTTTAGCAAAGCATCTTTGAGCTCTTCGAGTTTGGTTAAGTTTGCTTTAATCACAATACGTGCCCTGTTAGCCGCTTCTGTAATTAGACTTTCAACTTCGTCATCAATAATCTTTGCTGTTTCATCAGAATAAACCTTGTCGTGCATCATACGATCCATCATCATACCTTCTTCAGTGTGAAATACTTGGTCGCGTAGTTTCTTGCCCATTCCTTGGTTTGTAATCATTTCTCTAGCTAGTTCTGCAGCTTTTTGTAAATCAGATCCCGCACCAGTAGTAACTCTATCAACCCCGTATTTTACTTCTTCAGCTATACGGCCACCGAGCATTCTAGCAAGTACATCCTTGTATTCAATAATGCTGTGGTAGCTTTTGTCTTCTGGTGGAATAAACCAAGTTACACCGCCCGTACCGCCTCTTGGAATAATAGTAACCTTATGAACCATATCGCTATCTGGTAATACATGGCCGACAATTGCGTGGCCGGCTTCGTGATAGGCGGTTAGCTCTTTTTCTTTTTCTGACATAATTCTAGATTTTCGTTCAGGACCAATTGCTACTTTTTCGAATGCACTTGTCACGTCGTCTTGACTAATCTCTTTACGATTATTGCGTGCAGTTAGGATTGCTGCTTCGTTAGCTATGTTACCTAGGTCTGCTCCAGAACTTCCAGCAGATTTTGCTGCAAGCGAATCAAGATCAACACTTTTAGCTAGTGGTTTTTTGGCAAAATGAATTTTAAGAATTGCTGCGCGGTCTTTACGATCTGGCAAACCAATATTTACTCTTCTGTCAAAACGACCCGGACGGAGTAGTGCTGGATCAAGCACATCAGCACGGTTAGTAGCAGCTAAGACAATAACATTGGCGCCTTGTTCAAAACCATCCATCTCAACCAAAATCTGGTTAAGAGTTTGTTCGCGCTCATCATGGCCTCCACCCATACCACTACCACGCTTGCGACCAACTGCATCAATTTCGTCAACAAATATAATACACGGGGCGTTCTTTTTGGCTTTTGCGAATAAATCACGAACCCTGGAGGCGCCAACACCAACAAACATCTCCACAAATTCAGAACCTGAAATACTAAAGAACGGGGTGTTAGCTTCGCCGGCAACAGCACGAGCTAACATAGTTTTACCAGTACCTGGAGGGCCCACTAGTAGTACACCCTTAGGAATTTTGGCACCGAGTTCTTCGAATTTTTTAGGAAATTTAAGAAACTCAACTACTTCGGCTAAATCTTGTTTGGCTTCTTCGGAACCAGCAATATCGCTAAACATAACTTTGTCTTTTTCGTTGCCATAAAGTTTTGCTTTGCTTTTACCAAAGCTCATAGCTTGGTTACCCTGCCCCTGGGCGCTCCTGAGCATAAAGAACAAAATGAAACCAATTAATATAACTGGTAGAAGCGATATACCAAGCTGAGCCCAAATACCACCACCTTCAGATGGTTGCTCAAACTGTACGACAACCTTACTTGTATCTAGTCCGTCGTCAGCTAATGTTGCGTTGGGATCACGCTGTGTTTTTAGAGTGGCATCATCTTTTTCGTTTTCAGTAATTTGTACATTAGATCCAGCAACCACCCATTTCTTGTGTTTGCCTTCATTTGCATCAGATATTGCTTGACTGTAAGGTATCTCGTCTAACTTACTTGGTTGGTTATAGGCCGCAAATATTACAGCCCCAATCAAGATTATCATTGCAACAAAGCCAATATTCTTGAAGTTGTTACTTGGTTTCTTCCCCCCAGATTTTTTCGAACTAAACGGCTTTTTATCCATAAGACACTATTATACAGATGTCGTAGCTCTTCGGCTACAGCTTTAGTTTTTCTATGCTAAACAGTTTTAAATTCTGCCCTTGTTTTTGTAAAAGAAACTTTAGATTTTGAATCTAGTAAAAGTTCTGTGTTTGGTTGAGCGGTTCGAACAGCAATCGTTAATCTATCTACCAACCATCTGGATAACTGTCTTTTGCCGTTTTGGCGAAGCCATTCAGCAACTAATTCTGTGGCAACCTGGTATGGCAATACCGACACATCTAGCCGTCTGAGGCTTTGCCTACTTGGTTGAGTATGTAAAATCGTATCCAACGATTGGTCTATGGCGTTATTTAGGTCCCGCTGTCTTCTAATGAGTGCTACGAGTTTATTATAATCTCCAACAGATTTTGCTTTGGCCTTAGGTACTATCGTATGGCGGACATAATTACGTTTATAGTCTTGGTTGTCATTGGTGCTGTCTTCGTTCCAGACAAGACCATTTGATTCAGCATAAGCGCGTAGTTTTTGCTTTGGAATATGAGCAATAGGTCGAATTATTCCATCGCTCGATTTTAATGACGACATACCCTTGCGACCAGTTCCACGCATAATATTTAAAATCGCCGTTTCAATTACGTCATCCATATGGTGGGCGGTAATAACCCCCCTGGCACCACTGTGTTGTTGGACTTTTCTTAAAAACTTATATCGTGCTTCCCTGGACGTAGCTTCACTTGCCCCGGCACCTAGTTGGCCTTCTTCAAAAACAAATGGCAATTTATGTCGGTTTGCTTCTTCATGAACAAGCAACCTATCAATATGAGATATGTCACGAATTCCATGATCAAAATGCGCCACCGTAAATCGTACATCAGACTCTTTGTGTGGATATAATTTGACCAAGATGTCTAAGAGAGCCACCGAATCAACTCCACCACTAACTGCAACTACATAATGACCTGGCTCTAGCTTGATAGTTTTAGTTATATCCATGCTAAATATAGTATAGTTTATGAACTGTAAAATGCTTATACTTTATGCTTCAGGAAAGTAAGCACACCCGGTTCGGTACGCTTCTATGTAGTTATTCATGCAAGCAAATAAATTAACTGGTAAATCGTCCATCGGATACCAGCCCCATGATTCTAGCTTATCTGGTTCTGTTACTTCTGGCTCGCCTGATTCCCATTCTGCAACCATTCCTATATCTACATAATGCTTCGGCAAGTACTTGCGCAGATTCGTGATACAAAGAAATCGCAGGTCTTTAATCACTATTTCTTCGCCGGCTTCTTCTCTAAGCTCACGAATTATGCTGTCTTCAAAAGATTCGTCATATTCAAAATGACCACCCGGTCCACCAAACTCTCCTGCCCCGTGTGAACTCTTACGCTGGCCCAACATGATAAGATCGTTTTTTACAATCAGTAAGCCAATACCTACCTGTGGTCGTCCAAATTCACTCATTGAGATAGTGTACACTCTTTAGAATATATTAAAAAACCCACACAAAGTGGGATTTTTAATATGGTAGCGATGACTGGATTTGAACCAGTGACCCCAGGCTTATGAGTCCTGTGCTCTAACCAACTGAGCTACATCGCCTCATCGTTTTGGAAAACCTAGCTTCCCTCTTTCTAGTCCGATCCGCTGAACGGCGAAATTTTTCAGATTCGCATAAGACAAAGTTCATTTTAACATGTTTTGTATCTGTTAGCTAGATTCTTGTTTTTGGTTTTTAATAATTTTTTATCAACCAGTATGACAAAAAGACTTCAAAATGTTGCCTTAACACTTTATAATCAGTTACAGTACAATCAAAGCATCAAGGTGTTACAATATCAATATATTTGCAAGCAATGTATTATTCATACCTGCTAAGGGGACGAGTTTAGACTATGGGACTATTCGATAAAATTAAAGACAACGCCAAGACTATTAGCATGAAAGCCTTTGAGACTATTGAAGAAGAAGGTGCTGTTGAAGGTGTTAATAATACCGTACAACCAACCAAGACAAATGCCAATACAGACTCAAAAACTAGTCCTGAGCCCGTTAAAGAAGTGGTAAACGACACTGAAACCGACAAAGTTGCTGTGGCTGAAATTTTAGCTGAAGTAGAGACCACGATCGAAACTGAGCCACAACCAGAAAATGAAGAAATAGTTACTGAGGTTGAAGACGCCGACATTTTTGAAGTAGCCAATGAAGCGCTAGAAGAACCGCCCACAACACCTGAGGTTGTTGAAAAAGTCGAACTACCCAAAGCAATAATTACAAAACCAGATAAGCCAGAAAAGTCAGTTAAAACTGCTGTAAAAGAACCGGTAAAACTAACCGTTAAACAGGCCCCTCAAAATACCACACCAGCTAACCAGGAAGAATATATTCCCTATTACAAAAAGGATATGGCCAAAACTTCTAACGGGAAACGCATAATTGATGTCGAAAAAGTGCTGGCGACTGGTACAAACCGAGACATTAAGCGGCAAAAAGTTGAGGACCCAGAAAAACGAGCGATCTTAAACCGTGAAAGAAACGCGATTATTGAACTGTCTAACCAAAGACGCCTAGAAGGCAAAATCGCCCTCTACACTACATCACATCTTAATTTCAAAACTCGCGTATTTATTAACCGAATAGAGTATAGCGGTACTTTTGGTAAGAATGTTTTGCCTATCGAACAAGTAGCCTGGATTCGCTTACGCCACGGTGGAACTGGTGTAATGATAGAAACAACCGAAGGCAAAAAAGTCGTTATGGTAATTGGTCAAAAAGACCGCCTAGCCTTTGCCGACGCAGTCATGAAAATGCAATCGTTAATACCAAAAGTGCGCAAACTAAAAGATGATAAAACTGTTCGTTTAGATCTTATGGATAAGCTCAGTGAAGACGTCGATGACATCGAACGAATTGCAAGTTTGTACAAACGAGGTCTAATAACAAAATCAGAGTTTGAACTTAAGAAAAAACAAATCTTAGATCTTTAAAACCTTTATAATTGCGCTATTTGTTCATCAATTGCTAGTATTGATGCGTCATTAGTTGGTAAAAGTTCGTAGTTAATTGTGTTAAACATTTTTTGGTCCTTTTTGTTTTTATTTTTGCCAATATTGATTTTTATGACAATAGCTACATTATAGCAAAAGTTTGTTAGTTTGTCAATATTGTTTATGTTTATTGTTATAATTAACTGATTAAACCTGTAAAATAAGTTGCTATATTAACGTAATAATGCTTTACTACCTTTGCAGGTTATATCTGTTCTTAACTAGCTAAACATGAATGTTCGCCTCGTTTAAACGCAGGAAGAGTTCGATAAAGTCCACTAGAATAAGTTCAGTAAGAAAGTTTGGTCGATCACTCTGCGTTTAAAAAATCGGATACTTACTTTTAAATAGTAAGTATCAGTACAAGGAAATAGATGTACAAATTATTTGTAGGCGGCTTGCCGTTTGCTACCACCGAAGATGAACTTCGCGACATGTTCGCAGTTCATGGTGCAGTAGCATCAGCAATTGTCGTCAAAGACCGCGATACCGGTCGTAGCAAGGGATTCGGCTTTGTCGAGTTCGAGAGCGACGACGAAGGTAAAGCTGCCGAAAAGGCCCTTAACGGGTCTGACATGGGCGGCCGTTCTATCACTGTTAACGAGGCTCGTCCTCGTGAGGAGCGTCCTCGACGCGACTACAACGGTGGTGGTAATGGTGGTGGCAACCGAAGCTGGTAAATTACTAGCTCTTGCACCCAAATAAAATACCCCTCATTGAGGGGTATTTTATTTTATAAAGCTATTACTTTTTTCTTAATGTAAGCCCAATACCAGCTATGCCAAGTACGGCAGCAGCAATTGCAACGTAGAGTGCTTGATCGGCAGCTTTGTCGGCATCAGCCGCTGCGGTTTGTGCACGAGCAACCTCTATTTGAGCTTCAGTTTCTGTAACTACTTTGGTAACTGAAAACGGTCCAGATGTAGAAAAATCTGGAGAGCCATCCTCTTGCTTAGGTTGTTCAGCTTCGGTTTTATCCCAAGCTACTACAACACCGTCGGCGTAAGTTTGGTAGGCCTTCCACTGTAACTCTGTTGCACTATCAGGAACTTTTGCACTAAAGCTAAATTCATCTCTAAAGCCTTTAAGTATTAGTCCGTCACTCCAGGTAATAGACGTTATTTTAGATTCACTATGCTCTTTATCAACTTCTTCACTTTTATCGCTTGGGGTTGTCTCGGTTGTTATAGTCCAACCGGCCTTTGTTGTTGGTGTTACGTACTGAAGTCCTTCAGGGATAGCCAACTTAATTTGAGTTGTTGCCACTTCTCTTTCATTTGGTGTACCAATAGAAAAAGTAGTAAAAGATGATGTCTTGACTTCACCCGGACGTACAACCACATGGGCAGCAGCCGAACCAGCCATTAACAGACTTAGGCTTAGGGCCATAATTCCAACACCACTTACTTTTTTAATCAAACTAATCATCAAAAAACTCCCTTTATATTCTTATTTAGTATATCTTATCATATCTTTGCGCCTATTAAACACAGCAACAATTACAACTCCTAGGATGACGAACGCAAAAATAAATCCCACCTCCGCCCAAGCATACCTCGGCTCATCGAGAGCCGAAGCCGTAATACCCCTATTCACACTCTGAGAATAGCGAAAAATTACTGGTTTTTGCTCTAATCTGTTCGCATCATAAATCGGTGTTGCCCTTAATTCTAAAGTGTAGGTACCTTGGACTGGAAATACATATAACGCGCTAACCGATTGGCTACCGATTGGGTTGGTTGAAGCCTGGGTTTGCATGTTTGACGCATCAATTATATATAGTCTGTAGTTGTGTGTTTCGGTGCTTAGTTTCGTATCCTTGATATCAAAATACATACTTGCAAGTTCACCAGCAACTGGGTCATCATCCGGTGTAAGGTGCATAATGACTCCGCTGGTTCCTGTCTCGTTTGTAAAGAAAACGTGCGCAGATGATTGCTTTGGAATAAGCAAACAAATCAGGAGTGTAGCTAAGAATAAAAGACTAAAGCGTTTCATTTAATGACCGCTCCCATTATTTATGTGATTTTCATGATTGCCATCTACTAATCGTGGTAGATAGGCAATAAATACGACTGACCATGCAAAAAATGTGATGAAGTATGCAATTAAAGCTACCTGCCCCGCCCCTTTTAATTTCTTCTGCAAATTACGGGCGGCTCGATACGACTCCAACCCAGCCAGCACCACAAGAGCCAAAAACAGTGACCAACGAACCCACGAATAACCTATGTGCGTACCAATCATCCAAACATGTAAAAAGACCAATATTGCTGCGACATAGCTTGTACGATGTAGCCACTTCCATCTGGTATAGGTCATAAATCTAATCACGCTATCAAAAGATGTTGCAGCCATAATTAGCAAAAATATTAAAGTAATTCCGCCAAATATAACTGCTTGCTGAAAGCGCCAAGGCAAAAGTAGCAAATTACCGATTCCCCCTAATTGTCCAAAAACACCAAACAACATGTGTAGCAGTGCAAAATAGGCAGCAGACACCCCAAAGGCTCTGCGTGCAAACAAATACTGTTTCATGAATCCGTCTTTGCCAAAAATACTACTTAGCGGCGAGGCAATCAGGGCTAAATACCAAAAGAATAGTGCTGTAAAACCAAAAACCTGCTGAACACGAATTACATATAGCGTCGAGCTGATGATTTCTGTTCTTAGATATGTCACAACCATAATGCTAAACAGGGCGCTTATTAGCAAAATATAAAAGCGGCTGTTATTTATTAACAAACCAGGTCGTCTGGCAGATCTTGGCTTTTTTTCGCGTCTCATTACTAGCATAAGTATACTATGCATCTTAAATTGATAACTCAATAAGACTGTTAGTGTAAAAGAAAATATCCCAGGGTTTTATAAGCGTTTTTGAGGCGCTAACCTGGGACACGTTCCTGTTCTTAGAAGAGTTGATTGCCAAGAGCCATCAGCCCGTAGACTTGAGCTACAGTACCAATAACTACTAGCGGAATGACAATACGACGATGGAGCTCCAAGATGCCGGCAGCACACATCACAAAACCAGTGGCGTATAGCAGTACCAAAAGGTAAACCACTCCTCGAATTCCCCAGCGACTAAAACGACTTTTAAGATGTTTGTTGTCACGATGATCAACTAAAGCTTCGAGGATTTTGCGTGGTTTCTTGAATGCCTTTTTGCTCTTTTTATTACCCTTCGTCGACAGTACCCATTCAGTGAAATACCGACCAAGATGGTACCAGATTGGGTCAGCAACCATTAACCTCAGACTCGCTATTATCAGCAGAGCCCAAAAATTAACATTATCCACAACGATAGGAATCAAGTACGGATCAGGATTGAGCCCAACTACAAGTAGTGGTACATCCTCAATGAAAGGTATTAGCGCCCTGCCAGTCCACGACAAAACAGAGAGAAAAATCAGCGCAATTGGCGCAAAAACTGGAAAATCTGGCTTAACGTGAGCTGGTAATTCTTGCAAGAGATCTGGTTGGTTGGGTTCGGAAATCGGCACATCCTCATCTGGAATGTCGATTGTCATTTCTCACCTCATTGTTAAAGAAAGGGAACGTTAGCATTATTATATCAAAAAAACATTTTTTAAAATATTATTAATGCAATATCAATAATATTAACGTCTCCATTGACATAATTAACTTCTTAGGATACTATAAAACCTGCTTTCGTTGCGTTTATAAGCACAACGTCAAATAGCGCGGGGTGGAGCAGTGGCAGCTCGCGTGGCTCATAACCACGAGGTCCTAGGTTCGAGTCCTAGCCCCGCTACCAAGAAAAGAGACCCTATCTTAAGATGGGTCTTTTTTCTTGGTCATGCTTGCATTCCAGATATTAGTTATTAAAATAAGCTACAATGTTTGAAAATATACACAATATACTTCCTATAGCGAGTGATCAGAAAACTGACCCTGAACTTGATTGGGTGCAATACCGACAAAAAAGAGCTATCGCTGAAGCCATGCTGTCGCTTGCTGTAACTTTGGATGAAAAATTAGATGCTTCTTGTGCAGTAATGGAGGCAGACATGCTAGGCTTACGTGCGATGGCTGCTTTAAATAGTCGCGACAGAGAGCTAGGCTATATTCGCTTCAGTATCTAGATAATATATTTCGCTTGTTTGTTTATATTCAATCCAATAAATAACAATAGCTTAAGATAACCAATTGTCTGGATTTTTATCGTCTTCAGCTTGAATTAATCTTCTTTGCTCATCTAATCTTCTTGCAATACGGCGAGCAATAGCTTCATTTAAGTTTAGTTCGGCTAATGGTCGGGGGGATACCGGCTCTTTAGGTTTTGTACGACCACTAGCAGGAATAGTTACGTCTATTTCTCCACGTGCTATTTTGTTCAAAAAACCTAGTATTTTTGGGTCTGTCCTGCCTTCGCGAAATGCTGCAGCCCTCTCCGAGCTTTCGGTGTACTCAAAATCTAGCCCGCTCAAAATAGCTTCGCTTGGATCAACTGGCTCGTTTGGTTCTAAGATTTCACCCATGAATCTAGCTTACTCACGGTAAATATTTTTGCAAGCATAAACAGAATACTAAATTATTTGATTACGTGTAATTATAGTTATATAATATTATTAAGTTTCTACAATAGAAATCCTGCCATAGCAGTCACTATGGATGTTCTTTGGAGGTAAAAGTGAAAAAACTCTTCGGAGTACTCTTCATACTTGCTGGTATCGCCCTCGGGTTATACGTAGGTGGATACTTGCTATTCATCGGCGGAATCATCGATTTTGTTGATGGAGTGAAGGCAGAGCCAGTTGATAGTGAGCTGGTTGCTTGGGGAGTCGGAAAGATTGTATTCGCTAGCCTGATTGGTTGGGGAATATTTTTGGCTTGTTCCGGCATTGGAGTAGCATTACTTCAATCCAACGACTACCCAAAGCGTAATAGGCCTGGTGGCAATCGTACGAGCAGGGATATTGAGCGCGAATGGGCAAGAATGTCGAGAGAAAACGCCGACCCCGATTACGACAACTAAATCAATAACTCCAAAGAAACCCCAAATAAGTTGCAGAGGATGTAACAGTCCGTCTTATTTGGGTACCAGCGGCCTAAACTATATTTTTATAATATCTACTTAGGCCGCTTTTTCATTTATATCCCGTGAATAAGGTATAGAATATAATTAGGAGTTATTTATGAAAAAGTCATTTACTATAGATGAAGCAAAAAAAATCGGTGAAGAGATAGGCATAGATTTTAAGCAAATTGATTTAGAGCAGTTCAGACTCGGACTAAATGTTGAACTAGAGCACGGATCGCATTACGGAGAAGAAACCAACGTCACTAATGATGATCCACATTTTACAGGTCGTATCGCCTGGGCTCACTTAAGAGAAATACCGGATTATTATACAAGGCTAGCAAAAATGGAAGCAGAAGCTGAAGGTTAAAAAAGACACACCAGATTAGCAGTTATAGGCTGCTAGGAGTATAATAAGAAGTAATAAGATTCGGCAATGCCGTAGATTAATCAGTTTAAGGCAACACCATGGCAAGAGACAAAGGGCGCAAAGAAGTTAAAAAACCTAAGAAAGCTAAGGTCTAATTATGCCGACTATCAAGAAAAAGGATTACCTAAATAACACCGAAGAAAGTTTGGCAATTGAACAAACACTTAGGGACATGATGACTAGTACAACCTACCACACAGAATCTAGTTATAGTGCCGATGGCGAAAATTACCCAGAAGGAATCATCCCATTTATAGACAAGCACATGAAATACCTGCGCTCTCACCCAACTACAGACCCACAACAGTATTTGTCCAACCTTAGACTTATGACACGTATCCGTTAGAAACTTAATCGAATACCACTGTTGACTTATTAAAATTTTTATGCTAATATAAGAGCATTGTTTAAATGGATCCTGGTTTAGTTAGTAGTATTACCGCGGTTTCATTCGGGCAATCTCTGTACAAATACAGACTGCACTAGAACTGCAAATACACTTAACTAAATATAAAAGGATCTATTTTTATGTCTTACTCTTATAAAATGAGCCGTAGCTCTTCTGTTTCGAGTCGTTACGACCGCAACCGAGGCAGCCATCGCAAATCAAACGCACCAAAACGTCGTGGTCAATACATCGACCCAAGCCGTTTTGTTAAAACCGCAACTATCGGTACCGTAGAGGCCTATGTTCCTACACACACCTTCATGGATTTTGCACTTGATGCAAAGCTTCAAACTAACCTAGCTTCAAAAGGCTTTGTAACACCATCACCAATTCAGGACCAAACTATTCCATCTGCTTTAAGTGGACGTGACATTATTGGTATTGCTAGCACCGGAACTGGTAAAACAGCAGCTTTTGCCCTACCAATGCTTCAAAAACTTATGAATGAACAGGGTAGCGCTGCATTAATTGTTGCCCCTACTCGTGAGCTTGCACAGCAAATCGAAGCCGAGTGCAAACTACTTGGACGCGGCAGTGGATTGTTTGCAACTCTGTTAATTGGCGGTACTAGTATGACTAATCAACTTCGAGATTTGAAACAAAATCCACGAGTAGTCATAGGTACACCTGGTCGTATCAAAGATCACATGCAACGCGGAACTCTTAACCTAAAGAATGTTAACGTCGTAGTGTTAGACGAAGTAGATCGAATGCTAGACATGGGCTTTATTCAGGATGTAACCGAAATACTTAGCCAAGCTAGCGCAGAACGTCAATCAATGTTCTTTTCTGCAACCCTAGAACCTAAAGTTCGAAACCTAATTAACACATTCAGCACCGATCCAGTTGTTGTATCAATTGCCGCCAGTACTTCAAGTGATAATGTTCACCAAGATGTAGTGCGTTACGCCGGCAATAACGAGCGATTAGAAAAACTTCATGATATTTTACTAAACGATAAAGTATCAAAAGTAATATTATTTGACGAAACTCAAAGAAGCGTTGAACGCCTAAGCCAGGAGTTAATTGAGCGAGGCTTCAAAGCTGATGCAATACACGGCGGTAAAAGCCAAGGCCAACGACAAAGAGCATTAGACAAATTCAAGCGAAACGATATCAAAATTCTAGTTGCAACTGACGTAGCTGCAAGAGGCATTGATGTTGCAGACATAAGCCACGTCATTAACTATTCTGTTCCTCAAATGTACGATGACTATATTCACCGTATTGGACGTGCTGGACGCGCCGGTCAAGTTGGTTACGCCCTAACCTTTGTTGCCCATTCTTAAGTTTGATATCTTAAGACATTCTACAGAATCTATATTCTTCCTAATTAGCTAAATATTGCTATCATTAAAGGCATGACACTGACTGAAGCCTTTTGGACTATACATAGTGAACTTCCACGCCAAGCACCTGGGTCTGATTCGGCTACAAGAAACCTGCTAAGACTTGCTGGTGGAGTAGAAAGCTTTAAACGCGTTCTAGTAATCGAACCTGGGGCAGGTTGTTCGGCGTTGGTTTTGGCTGAGTTAGGGCTTGAAGTAACGGCTATCATTATGTCGTCACAGATGAATGAAAAGGCAAAAAACTCTGCCACCTCAAAAAATTATAAAATAGATTTTAAAACTGATCTATTATCTATACCGCTAAATACCGAACCTTACGACCTCATATGGGCAGAGGGTTCTGTGTCTTTGCATGGCTTCGAAGCAAGCTTAAATGAATGGAAACATTTACTAAAAACTGAAGGGGTTCTAGTAATAACCGACTGTATTTGGACCACAAAATTACCCGACGAAGAGACAAAATTATTCTGGTCTAAAACATATCCAAATATGCTTGATGCCGATAGGGCTAGAATTGCTGCTAAGAATTCTGGTTTTGACGTACTCAGAACCTACGTATTATCCGATGCAAATTGGTGGGACGAATATTATATTCCACTCCAAAAGCGTCACGATGATTTAAGAAATGAAACCGATCCAGCAATTTTACAAGCAATAGAAATTGGCAAGGCCCAGATTAATCTACGAGAAAAGCATTTTAAAGAGTATGATTACGTCGGTTTTGTCCTAAAAAAGGTGTAATATAACACTTATATGCAGTTTGACTTCCCTTCATTAGTTACCATTTGGTTCGGTTTTGAAATAATTATCAGGATTATGGCTCTATTTGTGGTGCCACGTAACCGTAAACCAACCTCTGCTGCAGCGTGGCTAATAATAATTATGCTTTTCCCATTGCTTGGACTATTACTATTTTTACTTATAGGCAGCCCAAGATTATCCAAACGTAGACAAGCAAAACAAAAATTCATGGATAAAGTTATCCAAAAAGCGGTAGGTAAAGCTGAGGGTTCTAAGGACTTAAAAAAATTTATTCACACAGATGTAGAAAGCGATATCCAGCCATTTGTATCGCTCAATAGTAACCTAAGCAAATTACCGGCCTTCAGTGGAAACTATGTAGAAATTCTACATGAGTACGACGAAATAATTTCGCAGATTGCAAAAGATGTTAGAAATTCAAAGAATTTTGTTCATATAGAATTTTTCATAATGGTACTAGACGAAACTACAGAAGTATTATTTGAGGCTATGGAATATGCCGTTCAGCAGGGAGTTAAGGTTAGGGTGTTGTTCGACTATTTTGGAGTTAGAAGATATCCCAACCTAAAACAAATGAAGCAAAGAATGGACAAAGCCGGTATTGAATGGCGAGCAATGTTACCAATTCGGATGCCGGGCAAAAACTACAACCGACCAGATTTACGCAATCACAGAAAAATAGTTGTTATAGACGGAGATATTGGATATACAGGTTCGTTAAACATTATTAAACGAAATTATCACCGCAAAGATAAACTCTACTATGACGAATTAATGGTTAAAATAAAGGGACCTGTCGTTACCCAGCTTCACGGGGTGTTTATATCTGACTGGTACGCAGAAACCAATGAACTACTAAGCCGTGAACTTAGGCCAGAAATAAAATATACTCCTAAAAAAGCCGGGGATGTATTATCGCAGGTGCTTCCGAGTGGACCTGGCTATGAATTCGAAAACAACTTAAAACTATTTAATAGTCTGATTTATTCGGCTAAAAAACGTATCGTGATTACTAACCCCTATTTTGTTCCTGACGAATCATTACTTGCAGCAGTTATCACAGCAGCCCAAAGAAGTGTAGAAGTAATTATGCTTAATTCTGACATTATGGATCAAAAAATGGTTGGTCATGCACAGCGCTCATTTTACGAACAGTTACTTAGAGCAGGGGTCAAAATATACTGGTATCCTTGGCCAATACTACTTCATTCGAAACACCTAACAATTGATGACTCAATCTCTGTTATTGGCTCTAGCAATTTTGATATCCGCTCTTTTCAACTTGATTTAGAAGTATCTTTCATCGCATACGACCAGGCCCTTACCAAGCAATTACATAAAGTTGAAGATATATATATTTCTCGTAGCAAACTAATAACTCTAGAAAAATGGCAAAAACGATCATTCAAAAATAGACTACTCGATAATATAGCTCGACTTACTTCTGCACTGCAATAAATCTATTGATATTCAGATCTAAATAACCAAAGGTATGACATTGACCAAAAGCTAACTATTGAAGCAATAAGATACTGGGCAATATTGAATGGCTCAATAAAGAAACATAGTAGACCTAGTACCAAATTTAAACCAAAAGCAAACCAATAAAATTTAGATGGTGCATCGACCAAACCATTAAACAAATAGCCAAATGCCATCACAACCAGCCAAAAGGCCCCTAGATAGCCAATTAGGCCGCTTAAGGAGTCTACTCGAAAGGCAAGCCCTGAAACTGTCATACCAATCAAAATTGGGAAAAACCAGGCCGCCAGAATAAGTTTCATCTTTGATTCTTTAAGCGGCATAACCCAAGCCATATAGCCAAGCCCAATCACTGAGAGTAACGCCCAAAAACCATTTATTTGCTTAGTTTGAATATAATGGGTTAGCACAAAACCAATAGTTACTAGCAGCATCCATAATAAATATACCCTAGCTCTTTTATCTGTTAAAAGATAATTAAAACTTGGTATTTTGTCGTTCATTATTCAACTACAACAACTTTTGCTTTCATATATGGGTGAGGGGAGCAAATATAGTCATATGTGCCGACGGTATCAAAAGTATAGCTGTAGCTCTCACCTCTTGCTAGTAGCTCGCTTGCTTCAAAATTTTCAGAGGTCTCTACAGGCGTAACATCATGCTTTGCGCTATCTTGGTTTGTCCAGGTTACTTTAGAGCCTTTTTTGATTGTTATTGTTGCAGGGCTAAACGCAAAGTTCTTTATATCAACACTAACATCACCAACAGTTACCTCTGCCTGGTCGTTATTGTTATTTAATTGTTCGCTAGAGTTAGTGCTAGAGTTTGTTTGGTTAGATTCTGACTGGCTTGGTTCTGAACTATTGCTACTTATTAGCACAAACGCCAAAGCAGATACGGACACAAGTCCAATCACAATTGCTACTACTGGTTTTTTCATCAAACTCCCTCTTAAATTTGCTAGTTTACATAAGCATTCTACAGGGTATATGGTTTTATATAAAGAGGGTTAACTTTCTTTATTAAATATAAATTTCATCCATGCATTAAAATTTCGTTCATACCAAGGGCCCTCATCCTGAATAGATTGTGGCGCAACTTCTGGCTCTGAAGTTATTGGAACTGAATATTTCAAGGCGACACTTTCTGGCACAATCAAAAGCTTCTCACCTGCATTAGCTTTGTTAAATTGTTTGCGAGCAGCAAGTTCTAGATATTGGTCAGTTTCTAGGTATTTATTACTTAGTAAAAGGTTAGAGTTTTCTAGTTTTTGCAGATCATTTGTCTGCTGATAAACAGATATTTGCTTCTGAAGATCATAATTTGTCTGAACAACTCGTACACCGCTCCAGGTAACCAAAACAGCAATCACGCCAAACACAATAAGCCCCAGATTACGAACATCACTTAGTGCTGATATCCAGGAAGATTTTTGAAGTTTTTTTATTTTTTCGATCATTTGTATTTATATTATATAGCTTCATGTAAAGAAATCTATTAGAATCATTTTTCTTATGCTTGCACCGAAGTAGTATTTAGTAATAACATTAGTTAAAAATAACGGAGTTTTCCTAATGCCCCCTAAAATAATTCAATTTCCAAATATTAATCCTGAAAGCGGGCAAGATTGGCAGGATTACGCTAATTGTTTGGGTCTTGACCCAGATCTATTCTTCCCAGAACGGGGAGAAATTACAGATGAAGCAAAGGAAGTGTGTAGAGGCTGTGATGTACAAAATGATTGTCTAGAGTTTGCGCTTCAAACAGGTGAAAAGTTTGGAATATGGGGAGGCATGTCTGAACGTGAACGGCGACGTATTCGCCGCCAACGCAGACTCAGTAGTAGTCTTGGCGATGTAGCTGTTGATTATTAATGTCAAATCAACCAAAATCTGCTATACTCTTATCTGTTAAAGTAGTTTAGTTAATGAGTAATTATTCTTGAAAACTTATAACAAAACTAGAAATTGCGCGGGGGTATAGCTCAGTGGTTAGAGCAGAGGACTCATAATCCTTTGGCCCTTGGTTCAAGTCCAAGTACCCCCACCAAATTAAGGACCTCCTATATGGAGGTTTTTAATTTGTCGAATATTGGACTATAAATTAATCAATAACCCCTGATACATTTTTATAAATATTCTAATAATTGATCTGCTGACTCGCTAGCCATTAACTTTTCTCTGAGTTCTTTGGCACCATCAAAATCTGATATATAAATTTTGCTAAATTTGTTTAAAGTATGAATTGGCCGTTCGTTATTAGTCCAAGTTTCAGCAAATAGCGTAGCGTGATGTCTAAGCATAGTTTTTCTATCTTCCTCCCCTACACTTCCCCAATTTGAACGTTTTGCGAACACAAAAGGATCATGAAATACACCTCGTCCTATCATAATGCCGTCGATACCGTATTGTTTTGCAAGTTCTTCTCCATGTTTTCTATTTTCTACATCCCCGTTGCCCACTATCAACGTGCTTGGGGATACTTTATCTCTAAGTTTGATAATTTCTGTAGCGTATTCCCAATGGGCTGGAACCTTGCTCATTTCTTTTCGCGTACGCCAATGCACCGTGAGCATATGCAGATCAAATCCCAGCAAAAATTCGTGCCAAGTTAGATCAATTGCACTAAATCCGAGCCGAGTCTTTACGCTTACTGGTAAATCTCCTGCTCCTTTTTTTGTAGCTTCAATAATTTCTTTTGCTAAAGGCCGATTATTTATAAGCGCCGAACATGTGCCGTTTTTAACCTCAGATTTAGCTGGACAGCCCATATTTAGATCTATACCGACAAAGTTAACACCTTCAGGCAGTCCCAGCTCCTTTGCTACAGTTCCATCAGCTATTTCTCTTGCAGTTTTTTCAAAATTTTCAGGTTTCAGGCCCCAAAGCTGAGCTATCAGTGGACCCTCGTTTGTAACAAATCTTAACTTTTTCATAAGTTTTGGTCGTCCCGGGCTTTGCAAACCATCAACGTTCACAAACTCAGTAAAATATAGATCTGCTGGGGCGTTTTTGTGAACCACTTGCCTAAAAACGGTGTCAGTGACATCGTCCATTGGCGCAAGAACAAAAAATGGCTTGGGTAATTTATCAAACATACTCTACGATTTTACCTTACTTAATAACTAAGACCGCCCAGTAGAGTTTATCATTTCGTCTAGTGGCACCCTGTCCAATAAAACATCCATACTTAAGTCAATATTTGGAAAAGCTGCAACTAAAGTTTCGTGCCTCGATCGCCAAGCATCTATACGATAATCTTGTTCTTCTAATGCTGACTGCATAAGTATGATTCCCGTATCTGTTCTAAGGGCATCGTGATTATCTGCTGCATATTTACCAAAAGCTATAGTTTGCTCACCTACACCTGGCGCAAAAACATCAATCGCTACAATAACCCTTTCGTCTGGTACTATCTTCTTTCTATTCTTATCCCAAATCGGCTCAAATGGTTGGTATAAACAATGTCCCATGTCCTCAATTGCTTCAGCGGCTTGGTATGCAACACTATCTTGTAATGTTTCATCTTTGATAGCTGCAGAAAGAGCCTGTTCTAGTACATCTTTGCGGCCTTGTGCTATCATCCAAAAAGTCGCTAAAGTGCTTTCAGTGTTTTCGGCAATATGAATTGGTTGCCTTTGACCTGCCGCAATCACCTTGTCTTTGTTAGCTATCATAGCTTTAACAGCCTCACGTCCAACCGCTTTAGCCCTAGGGCCACCAACATATCTTTTTGCTACAGCCTCAGTAACTGGATCAAATCGATAGCCTGCAAGAATATCGTCCAAAATTGGTTTTTTATAATCTACTTCACGCCAAGATTGAACAGCCAAAAGTCCATCAGTATTAACAATCGGCATATCTTTAGGAACTTCAAAACTTTGCCTTGTTTTACCCAGTGGGCCTTGGTTTGGATTATAGTTTCGACCCGACATTACTTACCCCAACGGTCTTCTTTTGCTTTAGCCCTATGTCTAGCTTCGTTGGCGTTTTGCTGAGCAATAGTTAGACGGCGACCAGTTGCACTACGTCCTAAATTTGGAGCTATACGAAATAATTCACGATTATCTTCTGAGGCTGGTTCATTAGCCCACATTTCAGCATGCATTTGATCTAGGGTTGGTTTATCTGCTTCTGCAGTAGCAGCTTTTGCAGCCATCGCTAAAGCTCTACGTTGCGATTCGCCTAGATCTAGGCCTTCAGGTACATGCCCCACATAGACGTCGCCATCAAACCCAGGGTGTTCGTCATCAGCTGGACCAAAATCAGGAGCATTAACACCTTCATATAGAGGCTTTGCTTCACCATCTGTTTCTATATGAAAATGTTCTGTCATAAGTAACATTATATCACACTTATGCTAATTTGTCTATATGCGTTGTTGACATTTAGGCGTATAATCTAAAATCATGTCATTTGAACTTGATTCTTTGGCTGTTAGGCCAATCACAATAGATTTAGCCAGAGAAGGTTTAGAATTAATGGATCAAAGGTACGGGCCTCAAGGTGCAAGCCCAAGACCATACCACAACCCTAATCATGTTATAGACGTAATTGAATCAGCATACAAATTAGCTAGAGCTAGTGGAGTTAGTCAGCATGGAATTGAACTCATTATAGTTGGGGCTGCTTTTCATGACGTGGAGCAAGATAAAGGCATTGGCGAAAACGAAGCCACAAGCGCAGAAGCAGCCACGAAAGCTATGAACAAACACAGTAAAGGACGCCCTGTCAGCAAGGGTTTTAGTTTAAGAGATCAAAGATTTGTAGATGATATTATCCATGGCACGGTTTGGCATATGTATAGGGGTAGACTTGTACAACACGCCGTTAGCCCACTAGCTAAATTTGTAGCTGACGGGGATTTGTGTGGGCTAGGCAAAGATATTAAACCAGCCTGGAACAATACTCTTAGACTAATGAATGAAATTATTGGTGAAGGTGCAACAATTGCTCAGAAACTTGGTTTTGTTGCAAATTCAACTGAAATATTTAAAGGGCACAGTTACTTTACATCTGCAGCTGGTTTTGTTTATCCACACGCCCATAGAAGTATAGAATTTATGGAAAGAATTCTGGCTAGCGGTGAAATACCGCCACCTTTTGAAATTGAAGAAAATATTCATATTTCAGATGAGCAACAATCAGAAGTTGCCTAACTAAGCTGTAATCAAACATACATTATTTATAATCTACAATCCTAAATAAATAAATTAAGTTATTAATTTTAAGAGGGTGAGCAAGCGCCACGGGAGAGCCATAAGTTCCTCGTAAAGCGCCCTCTTTGAAACCAAGAACGAGCGAGTCTATTCCCAGCGAAAAACTTTGAAAGCAATAAGATAAATTACCACAATCCACGCAGACATTACTGCAATTTGTGGGGACAGATCTATTAAGCTTGCGTTTTCGGTAATTATTAGACGAACTGAATCAATTATAGGTGTTAGTGGGATGAATTTGGTGATGCTTTGTAATAAATCTGGCATCAAAAATGTCGGGAAGAATACGCCTGACAGGAAAAGCATCGGCAAGGTAACTAACTGAGCTAAGGGAGCGGCCTGGTTTTCATTCTTAGCCCAACCACCCAGTGCTAGTCCGATACCAAAAAGCATAACAGTACCAATAATTACAATGATTGCTAGATTAAAATAACTTCCACGCATATCCAAATCAAAGAATATTAGTGCGACAACAAACATGAGAGCAACAGCTAATATACCGATAAAGGCGTTACTAATGACATTTCCGGTAAAGTATTGCCAAACCCTGAGAGTTGTAGTGTGGTAGCGCCTAAGCACGCCTTTTGTTTTTAATCTAGGAAACACTGTTGTTGGACCAAAAATGCCAAGACTTAGTAGTGTAAATCCTAAAATACCTGAAAAAGTATAATCAAACTGAGTAAGTCCCTTTGTAGCCGTAGATTCTGCAACTACAGTAAAAGGGACCGCAGTTGGAATTAATTCGTTATTTATTTCCTTAAATATACCGTTCATAACTGATGCTAGAGTTTGGCCACTAGATTCATTCGATTGGTCATAAAGAATTTTTGCCTGACCACTAGGGTAAGGATTTTCTGGTTGAATTTCTCCAAATCCTGCTGGCAAAATAATTGTTGCCTCTAGCTGGCCACGGTTCATCTTTTCCTTTGCGTTGTCTAGGTCAGTTATTTCATCGTCCACCTCAAATACTTCGTTTTCTTTAATCTGTTTTGAAAAATCTTTAGAAAATTCTGAACTAGATTCATTTAGAAGTGCCACCCTAAAACTGGGGCTATTGTTTCCGTTGAAAATTGATCCAAATATAATTAAGAAAATAAGCGGAAACAAAAATACAAAGAAGATTGCAACCTTATCTCGGAAAAGACGTTTAACGTCTATTTTGATAAAAGTCGTAATGGGTAATAATTGCTTTTTAAAGTTACTCATAATTAATCCCTTAAGGCCTTACCTGTTAAATCTATGAAAACGTCTTCTAGGTTAGCCTGTTGGACTTGTTGTTCCTTTTTGAAACCTCTTTTAAGCAAACTTTTAATCAGGTTCTTGGGTGTATCTAGGGCGATAATTTTGCCGTTGTCCATTACGGCTACTCGATCACAAAGCAGCTCAGCCTCGTCCATATAGTGGGTGGTCATGATAACTGTTACACCGCGGTCTCTAACTTCTTTAATTAAGCCCCAGAGATTACGGCGCGCTTGAGGATCAAGTCCAGTTGTAGGCTCATCCAAAAAAAACACCTTTGGGTTGTGAACTAACGCTGCAGCGATACTAAACCGCTGCCTTTGGCCACCAGAAAGCTGCTCTGGGTAGTTTTTGGCTTTTTCTTCAAGTTGGACATCGCGAAGAAATTTCATAGCATCAACTTTTTCGCCGTATGCGGCAGAGAAAAATTCTATAAGTTCTGTCAGTTTAGTTTTTTCTTCGAAGCTGGGTGTTTGTGGCTGTACGCCAATAAGAGCCTTTATTTCATTATTATTTTCGCTAATTTCTATACCATCCAGCTTAGCACTACCACCATCTATCTTTCTTAGTGTTTCAAGCATTTCAAGTGTAGTTGTTTTACCAGCTCCGTTAGGCCCTAAAATACCGAATATTTCGCCCTGTTTAACACTAAAACTAATGGAGTCTACTACTTTTTTATTGTCATAAATTTTAGTAAGATTTTTAACCTCTAGAATATTTTTAACCATCTTATCTATATTCTAAGGTGTTATAGCAAAATAATAAAGTATCAAATACAAAAAAGACCCCTATTAACGGGGTCTTTTAAAGTTAAATAATTAAGACTATCTAATGCGCTTTACAGTCAAGAAACCGTTGCGTGGGTTCTCGTTGACTTCCATACCTGATGGAAGATCTGTTGCTTCTGGGCGCTCGTCTTTACTGAAGTAGTAAATTGTTTGCTCTTTACCACCGCGTAGTACTACAGCCTTTGAATTTAGGTAGTAAGTTACACCCTTTGAATTTGTGTGCTTGTATGCCATTTTCGTTATGACTCCCTCTCTTTAGCATTACTGATTGTATCCATAACATACGCTGAGCCTAAATTGTTTGTCAATAGGTTTTTGCTCTGTTTTATTAATGTCTAATAGGTCTAACAGGGGTGAAAGAAGTTAAATAATAAATTGTAAAAAAGTAATAATAAACAAAAATTTTACGAAGATATTGCCAATGTGCTCATGTTTAGGGTAATATAGGCTTTGTAGTCATTTAAATATATAAAGGTGGAAGGGGTATTTGGGTTTATGGAATTTATGAACCGTAGCGGTCAACAACAGGCCGCTCCAACCGCTGCACCAGTGCAGCGACCCGCGCAAACAAGCGGCAATAAACAACGTGGTAAGGCACTAAGAATCGTGTCGGCGTTCTTACTAATTTCAGTTGGATTACTTGTAGCAGCTTTGGCTGTTTTTGTAGCAACTGGTGGATCTAAGAATGAAAATGAATACTTAAAAGATGATAAATTCCAGGCAGTATTCTTAGATGGTGGTCAAGTTTACTTTGGTAAAATTCGTGAATTAAATGATAAATTTATTTCTCTCGATAACATCTATTACCTGCGTGTTAACGAGCAGACTCAAGTTGATCCAAATGCCAACCAACAAGATGCACAACAAGACATTAGCCTTGCTAAGCTAGGTTGTGAGCTTCATGGCCCTGAAGACAACATGATAATTACTCGCCAACAAGTTACTTTCTGGGAGAACTTAAAAGACGATGGTCAAGTGACCAAGGCAATTGCCGAGTTCGTCAAACAAAACCCAGAAGGACAGAAGTGTACAACACCTGCTGCTCAGTAATTTTAGCTAGCTAAATTAAAAATGCCTCCTCTCGCGGAGGCATTTTTAATTACTTATTTATTATTAATGATTGTTTCTTTTTAGTGTTGTCTTGATAACCGTCTGACTAATGAGGAAGAAGCCAAAAATAATAAACGATATAATAGCTGCTAACAGACTAAACCCGGCCAAATCAGGTGACCAACTAGGTGAAACAAAATCAAATTTATATATGTCATCTGGTATGTTTACTTCTGTTGTTGTTATGCCCTTAGAATCAACATATTCTTCGATGCATTCAAGTCTGTTTCGTCCTGAAAAACCGGTTGAAATCTGTTGTTCGCAGAAATTTTGCGCATCCGTGTAAATAGACTCATTTCCAATGTTTTGACTTGCCTTTTCTTCTATGACAAGGCGTTCATAACGATATTTTAGTTGAATAGGTGGCCTTATAGCATTATCCCCAGAAGTAAGATTGGTATTCATATGTGAATACACATACTCCCTTAGATCGGTAAGTGCCTTTTCAACATCTCCATTTTGTTCATCGGCAACAAATACTGCTTGCTTTAGCTCTATCATCCGCTGATTATTAGCTCTAAGTGCAAAGACAGAAATAAATAAAAGTAAGACTCCTGCAATAAAAAATCCCCAGTAAGGAACCTTTTTGCTAAGTGCAAGAAAGTTATTTAGTTTACGTTTATCCATGTGTTAATAGTACAGAGTAGTTGAGCTAGAGTACAGGACTGCTGCAGCTATGTACTTAGTGCTTTGTAGTTTGTACTATATAAACATGCATATTTTCTTTTCTGGAATTGGGGGCACGGGAATAGGCCCACTTGCTATAATTGCAAAACAAGCAGGCTATGAAGTTTCTGGGTCAGACAAACAAAGTAGTCAGTATATTGACTACTTGAAAAAACAAGGTATTAACGATATATATATTGGCCAAACGAAAGAAGCCATAGTAGCTGAACATCGCAAAAGCCCTATTGACTGGTATGTCTTTTCTTCAGCGATTGAAAAAGAAAACCCAAATCATCCTGAACTACAGTTTGTTATGGAAAATAATATCAAAAACAGCAAACGCGATGCCCTTCTAACTCACATTATCAAGGATAAGCAATTGAAACTTCTGGCTATTGCTGGAACACATGGTAAAACTACCACAACCGCGATGACGATTTACCTCATGAAGGCTTTAGAACTACCAATAAGTTATTCTGTTGGGGCGAAGATAAGTTTTGGTGATATGGGTAGATACGATCCGCTAAGTGAATACTTTGTACTGGAGTGTGATGAGTTTGATAATAATTTTTTAAGTTTTACGCCTTATAACGCAATGATCTGTGGAATTGGTTATGATCACCACGAAATTTACCCGACAGAAGATTCGTATCAAAACGCTTTTCGTGAATTCATTAGCAGAGGTGCTTGGAAAACAATGTGGTCAGTTGATTTTAAAAAGTTAAGGCTTGAAACTGATGCTACTTACATAATTATGGATGAAAATAATCCAGAAATTAACAAGTTAACATTGGTAGGTGAAGTTAATCGAAAAGATGCCTGGCTTGCAATTGCGTCTGTGCAACAAATTACCAAATTACCCACCGAACAGCTTATAGCTATTATGAACAAATTCCCTGGCGTATCTAGAAGAATGGAAAAAATTAAAGATAATATATATAGTGATTACGCCCATACACCTGAGAAAATTCAAGGTGCAATACAAATAGGCCTTGAGACAGCCAATAATATGGGTAAGAAGCTTGTGGTAGTTTATGAACCCTTAACAAACCGTCGGATGCACCACACAAAAGAGCTTCACAGAGATATTTTTAATGGAGTTAGTAAATTATACTGGGTCCCTAGTTATCTGGCCCGTGAGGACCCAGAACAGACCATATTGACGCCTACAGACCTAATAGGCTTCTTGAACCCTGATATGCAAGCTATCGCTGTGTCGGCAGAGCTAAATGGTGACTTAAAAAAAGTAATTAAATCTCATAACAAACAGGGGGATTTAGTGTTATGTCTCAGCGGCGGTGGTGGAAACTCGTTAGATGAGTGGCTCAGAAAACAATCTTGGGGCTGGTTTTAGTATTAAAAAACGCCCACTAAAAGTAAAAAGGCGAAAATTAAAAATGCAATCAGCCAAGTTAACGGATTCATAGTACGGCGCACTAGCTGTTGTTTTATATAGTTTGTATCGGATAAAACCTTACGCAAAGAGGGTTTTTGTTTTTTATTTTTTTGATCTGTTTGTTTGTTTGATTGAGAAGTTGTCGTGTTAGTGCTTGCACCAAATAGCACAGTTGATCCAACGGTTGATGCAATAGCTTGATCATGATTTTTTTTAAGTAATAACTCTTGCTTTTGTTCTTTCTTAAACTCTTCGCCGTAAGCAAGTTCGGGATCTTGTATTAACTTGCCTGTTTTTTTATCAACTTCATATCTATGCCATGCACTAGTTTCTACCCTACGATCATTCGGAGCATGGTATGTTTCACTTTCTATAGCCTCTGAAGCTGTAATTCTTTCATCAGGGGTTACTGCTTTTTCGGTCTTTTGTTTTGAAGTTTCATTAGTGTTGTTATTAGTCGGTTTTTCAAATTTTGCCGTAGTGGCTTGATAGGTATCGCCTTTTAATATAGCTTGTCGTTCTGTAATTTTTTCGTCCTGCTGTGAAATAGCCTCCTCAAGGTGTTTTTGAGTGCGCTCAACGGCTTTTAGCCTGTCTTGGGTATATATCTGCTCTGTGCTCATATTTGCGATTTCTGCGTCTCTTTGTTTGATAGCTTGCTCTGATTTGAGCTCTGCTTTTCTTTTGCCTCTCCTGCCAATCCACCAGCCAAATAAAGCGCCAGCAGCAACACCATTGCTGTTACCGCGTTTTCGGCCTTTGTGATACGCATCATCTAGATCACGCTCTGTAATTGGTTTTGAAGTTTCTTGTGGTGTAGGGCTAGTTACTTCGGGTGATACATCCCTTTGGTTAGGATTAATCTTTTTATGATAATCGGGCTCTGGTAGAGGTTCAGAATCTTCTTCTGATGGGGTGAAGGATTCTGGAGTTGATACTTCAACGCTTTCAATATTGGGATTATTTGTCTCTGTGGGTTGAGTATCCTCAGCTTGGTCTATTACTTCTGGGGGGTGATTGTCATTACTTTCAAACAAGTTAATATCGTCTGGTTCATTTTCACCCAATTCATCAGTAGCTTCAATTTGACCTTCGATTAGCTCTTTAGGGTCTGTTTGCAGTCTTTCGATAACTAATTCGCCTTCCCCTTCTATCTCACCCTCGGTTATTTCGTGGCTAAATGCAATATCTTCGCCCTTATGCTCCGTATCATTTGAATCATCTTTATCAACTAAATCTTCTTCATTATCATTTTTATTTAAAAATAAACTTTCTAGGGTTATTGGGGCATCTTTTTTAACATCAGCACCATCAACAATATCTGTAACTTCTGTTTTTTTTATCGGCAATGGTATTCTAGTCGTCTTCTTCTTCTTTTTTTTAGATACTTCTTTATCTCCAGATGAATCTGGAGGTATAGATGATTCAAATGGAGTGCCAGGTAAATATTCCATAAATTTTAAATTTAACTAAAATATTATATAACTTTTAGCACTAAAAGACAATTATTATATCCGTTAGGAGGAAAGCGCGAAGTATGCAGCTATGGCTAATACGATAACAGTCGCAACAACAAGACCAATTAATAACAGGTGGCTATCTTTATGTGGTACATCTGCTTGGTTGGGAATACCAGCGACTGGCGCAGCCTCTTGCGGAGCGACTGGCTGTGTTGGGGCTTCGATGGGTTGAATGCTTGTAGCTGACTGTTCGGGTGATGACTCAACGGCAACTGTAGGTTCAGCTTCAACTTCTGTAGCAGATACGGGTTGTGGATTGGTAATCGGTGCAGCATTAGAATCTACCATACCATCATTGTTTACGTCTGGTGTTGAGTTGTTTGATTGGTCCATGTAGTGTCCTTAATTTAGTAGCTTAGCTTGAATTAATTTTTTATTAATATTCTACTTATTGTACAGCATAACCATTTTTCTTTAAATTGAATAGAAATTGTGCTGACATATATATAAATCGGGAGGGCTAGGATTATTTATGATAATCTAAATCTATAATGCTGATACGACTTGCTCGCCTCTTAAAACGTATGTTCGTTCTGTTTATTGGTATTTTGGTCGTATACCTCGCAGTTTGGCAATTCTTTCCGTTTTTTGAAAATCGAGTTAATTGGGCGGCAGCTCTATTTGCAACATATATTTTTACGGCATACTTTTTTATTCCAATACTAGTTCGTATTTTTAGATTATTTTATACACCAAAGCACTTTCCAACTTATTGCGTCACGCCAGATGGTTTTGCTAGTGATCCAGTCAACATTGGACTTATAGGTACGAGACTTCAAATAAAGAACGCTATGGCAGAAGCAGGCTGGCACTTATCGGATAACAAAAATTTTAAGAGTATGTTAAAAGTTGCAAGGTCTATGTTAACTCGACAGCAATATAACAACGCACCTTTTAGTAGTTTATATCTTTTTGGTCGTAAACAAGACATAGGGTTCCAGAAGCCATTTGGTGATAGCCCATCATTAAGGCATCATGTTCGTTTCTGGGCCTGTAACCTGGATGGACCAGAAGCATTTCATCACCACGTTGCTTTTTGGGAGCGTTTACACCTACCTAATTCAGATTACTCCAGTAGACAACTTTGGGTAGGGGCTGCTAGTAGAGACGTAGGTATTATGCCAATCCGTCATAACGGACAACTTACTCACATGATTGACCCCAACACCAATATTGAGCGTGATCTTATCGTCGAAGACTTACGTCAAAATCATACAGTTTCTGAAGTTATAACTATAAAAGCGCATGAAGGCATAAACGTACGAAATCGTGCACTAGGTGGTTTTCTTCATGCTGATGGCAAAGTACGAATTTGTATTTTAAAAGATTAGTAGTTGTTGTTTCGATCTGTGCCAAGACTATCGGCAACTGATATTATTTTACGCGCCTCACCACTGTCTGTATTAACAACATAATCAGCTGTTTCCTTGCTATCTTTGACTCTGAATACAACTACGTTATCATCAAGCCAATATATTGGTGTTTTTAAACCAATAATATTTGCAAGTTCACGGTCTTTTCGTGCAACTTTATCGTATACAAGCAGTACACCCTTGTCGTCTCTTTTATCTACCCATAGGCTGAAATTATTATTATAATTATCGTAATAAAATCTGTTTGTTTGAGAGCTTGGCTGCTGACTGGGTATCGCTTTACTGCCACCGTTTAACGAAAAACTATACCAGCTTGATCCAATATTAATGTCTACAGCCTCATACGATGTTCTTTGCAGCTGAAATGCCTCGTTGGGTTCAAGAATAGTTTGGCGATCTTCTGCTAGAACATTAACCGAATAAACTCCTGGTGAAGTATCTTGTATAAAAGCATTGGACGGAGCGTATATCACCCTATCTCCGACTATTAAAATATCATTAAATGCATTTGCGCTGGCAAGTTGTTTTGTATCGGCTATATTCTGCGAATTAACGCTGACTATTCTATGCCGCTCTGGATCGGTACCGTCGACATCATTAGCAATCTTAACGTATATTAATCTTCCAGTTTTTGACCAACCAATTATATTTATTTTTTCTGACTGATCAACTTTAATTAGACTACCGCTAGATGTGTCGACAATATATAGCGTACTTAGCAAATAACCACTTGGGCTTGTTGCTCTCTCCCTAGTTGATACCAGTGCGGCAGTAGATGATTTTTGATTAGGAACATAGGCAATGTCATCACGCTCAAGTCCCGTACCTTGTACTATCTTTTGCTCGTTTTTGCCGTCAATATCAATTGAATAAACATCGTATTTTCCTGAACGTTTTGATACAAACGAATGCTTACGAGCCGAAACCATCTCAACACTTTGTACTTCTTTATTTGCTACATTAACGGAAACTTTTTCATCTCTATAATTTTCAGAACTAATTAATATTTCTACTTGAGCATCATCATTTAAGTTTGCTGTATCTAGAGTTATAATTAGTTTTCCGTCCTTATCTGAAATTGCGTTACCGTCTCCGGACGATGCTTGAGCACCCTCGATTGGTTTACCGCTTAAAAAATCTTTAATTATAAACGTATATTGAGCTCCAATTGCTTTTATAGGAAATTCTCCGATGGGGTTACTGCCCCAGCCAATAGTAATTGATTTTTCTACCGATGAAAAAGCTCGTTTTTCTATAATTAGTTTTGTATCTCCGAGCGGTAGGTCGGTGAGTCGTGCTATTCCTTCTGAATCTGTTTCTGCTACAGACGTGCCGGCGCTTACAGAAACGTTTTTTAGTGGCAATTGAGTTTCACTATCGATAACCTTAAGTGACATGGTTGATCGCACGCCCGATGTGTTTAACAAATAATATCTAGTTTGTGGCGTAAATCCTATTCCTGCCGTAATAAGTAAAGTAAATACAAATAACCCCCACCTAAAACTAGAATGAGAAAATAATCTAGCAATAAATGATCTTTTCTTAGGTGATTTAGCTATTTCAGTTAACTCACGATCTTCGTCCTCTGCTTCTAGAACCAGGTCGGCTTCTTGGGCTACTATATCTTCTATTGCCTTAACAGTAACAGGATCGTCAGGTATTCCGTCTTCATTAATGCTTATGTTTTCAATTACTTCATCATTAGGTTCAACATCAACTATTACTTCTTCGGTTTCATCTACTTTAATGCTGCTAACTTCTTCTATTTCGGGCACCTCGTCAGACGCTTGATCTTTGACCTCTGTATCATCTAAATTTAATGGCTCTAACTCTGGTGCCGTTTCATTCGAACTATCTTTAATAACATCGATCTTTATACCTTCACTAAGCGACTCTAGTTCTCTGTTGGTGTCTTCTGTAGCTGTTTTTAGATCCCTAGTTTCAGAATCCTTAATAATTTTAATAGAGCTCTTGCCTGTAGGTAGAGCCGTATATAAATCAGCAAATTTACCAATTTTGGTATTTTTTGCTTTCTCTTTAGGAGGAATTTCAGGAGCGCTATCCATTATTACAAATTATAACAAAGCATAACCTTTTATACCCCATGCTTAGATCTAGGGCTATTTACGCTTTTTAGCTGAGCTTTTTTTACGTTTGTTTGGAGATGATTTCTTTTTGGCAGTAGATTTGCTAGCTGGTTTTGTGCTGGAACTTGATTTTTTAACTGTTGCCTTCGACGGCGCAACTTCTGGAGTTGATTCTTCAATTGTTTCCTTAAGTAGTTTATAGAAAACATATCCACCAATTACAACTATTAATATAATCCCTACGATCCAGCTTGTTGGAAGGCCTTCATTAACAACATTAGTGCTGCCGCCACTAATAGGCTCACCGGTGGTTTCTACTGTTAGGTTTTCGGTTGATTCATTTAGTGAATTTGGTGGGGCGGTTTCTTGAAAATCAGAAGATTCATTTCCGCGGGGAGTTGATGTGTCTTGTGGGTTATCGCTGCCTTGAGCATTTTGCGTGTTGCTTTGTGGGTTACTTGAGTCCAAGGTATATCCTTATTAACTATTTAATGTTTATGCTTAGTTACATCATAACAAATTTTTATAATCGAATAAATATCATTTACATTCATAAGGTGTAGATATTTTAAGAACATAATGATTGTCGTGAAATTACCGTGAAATGTAGATGGAGCATCTATGAATCTGTGGCAAGCTGGTAATTTTGAAATCTCTTGATAATCCTTAAGTGCTAATTACCGTAAAGCAATACGGGCATCATGATCACTGGCTAATTGAGTCAAGCGATTTTGATGTAACTCTGGCAGTGCTTCGGGTGTAATGCCGTACTGTCTGCCAGCCGCTTCTGCAGAAAAATGAATCAATACGGCAGCGTTCATAATAAAATCATATAAATCATCTTCATCGTCCACCATTGGCACTAAGAAGTCATCTAGATCCCCTCTTGCTTCTACAAGAGTTGTGTAGATTTTGGCTTTATTAACCGTTAAGATACCTGGTTTAAGCGCTTCAGCACCTGCATCAAGTTCGCGATCCTGCGCAAAAGAAATATCAGCTAATTGGGTTCGGCATATGCAAAGGTCTGGAATTACTTCACCCAATACGACTGCGCGCATTTCTGGTTTTTCCCACCCATTGTTTGCCCAATGAATTAGTTTACGACTTGTAATTTTGCCTAAACTAGTACCTATGAGTGCAACTTTTTGAGCTATTGGATCAAGTTCTGCATAGCCGCTTGATGGATCGAGGTATTTCTTGTCGAACAATCGTTGTTCATTTCTAAGGAGATTTGACATCTAAGTCCCTTCCCCACCCCTTAAATTTTACTAATTATACCTTACTTTAGTGATTTTATGCCGAGTTCTTTAACGGCTTTGGGGTCTGCGCTGGACGGTGAGTTCATCATGACGTCTACACCGCTGCCGTTTTTGGGGAACGCTATAACTTCACGGATGTTCTCTTCGTTTGTTAAGACCATAAATATACGGTCAAGGCCGAATGCACAGCCTGCATGAGGTGGTGCCCCGAACTTAAAGGCGCTTAGCATAGCCCCGAACTTAGACTCTACATACTCTTTATCGTAGCCAAGCACATCAAAAACACGGTACATTACCTCAGGATTATGGTTTCTGACTGCTCCAGAGCAAATTTCATAACCATTGGCCACCATATCGTATTGGTCTGCAACTATGCCAAGTTTGTCATCACTTTCAAGCGCTTCTAGACCACCTTTAGGCATACTAAACGGGTTGTGCCCAAAATCTAGTTTATTGAGTTTTTCGTCAAATTCGTAAAATGGAAAATCTATAATCCAGGCTAGAGCAACGGTGTCCGGATCTTTTAAATCTAACTTATCGCCCAGGTAACTGCGTAAACTGCCGAGTACTTTGTTAACTTTTTCTAATTTGTCGGAACCAAAAATAATAGTATCGCCGTCATTAGCTTCAAGTTTGGTGACTATTTTGTTTAAATCTTCTGGACTAAAAAACTTAGCGATTGATGCCGTTGCTTGTCCGTTTTCTATAACCATATAAGGCATACCACCAGCACCTTCGGCCTTGGCTTTTTCGGTCATTTCATCTATTTGAGATCTACTGAACTGTGATGATACCTTAATAGCTTTGACTGCCCCACCCTGAGAAATTGCATTAGTAAATACACCAAATCCGCAATCTCTTAGTTCGTCGGTTAGGTCAGTTAGTTCCATGCCAAATCGCAGATCGGGTTTGTCGCTACCGTATTTATTCATAGCGTCGGCATAAGTAATTCTGGGGATTGAATCGCTTAGTAATTTCTTGCCGCCAAACTCGGTCACCAGATTTTTGATGAGTGGCTCCATTGTTGAGCGAACTTCTTCGCCGTTATCAACAAAAGACATCTCAAGATCGAGTTGATAGAAATCACCATAAAGTCTATCGGCGCGTGGGTCTTCATCCCTAAAACAAGTTGCTATTTGGTAATAACGAGGCACACCGCCAACCATAAGCAACTGCTTGAACTGCTGTGGAGCCTGTGGCAATGCGTAGAACATACCTTGGTGAACCCTAGATGGTACCAAAAAATCTCGAGCGCCTTCTGGGCTAGAGTTAGCAAGAATTGGAGTTGCAACCTCAGTAAAATCATTTGATTCCATGTATTTCCGAATATAGGTATAGTATTCTGCTCGCTTTTTTAAAGTATCCTGCATTTTTGGTCTACGTAAATCCAAATATCTATATCGCAGTCGATTATCTTCGTTTATGTACTGCGTTGAATTCACCTGTATAGGCAGTGCCTCTGATTTGTTTAAAATTATCAGAGACTCAACCAGCAACTCTACTGAACCAGTTCGGATTTTTGGATTTTTTAGATCTTCTGATCGCTCAGTAATTTTGCCTGTAGCTTCTATGACATATTCGTCTCTAAGCTCTTCGGCAGTACCAAACCCTTCACTTCCATCACCAATTGTTAATTGAATAATGCCAGTGTGATCCCTAAGATCAATGAATATAAGCCCGCCGTGATCTCTTCTGCTATGCACCCAACCCTGGACCTTAATTGTTTCGCTAATATTGCCGAGCGTCTCAATAGCTAGTGTTCGTTTCATTATAATTCCTTGTAAGATTAACTATGATTCAGACTGAGTTTTGGGTCAATGACAAGTTAGCCGCTGAAGTGCTGCTTGCCGACCCATGGATTACTATTTAAGTTCAATCTTTGCATATCAGGGGTTATTCTACCATTTTAATCTGTTTTCGTATAATTTTTGCCTTAGCATCGGCAACATCACGCATACTGTCATATTTATCAAACTCATCAACTATCGGCTTACCCAGCACCTGCTCTACAACGTCCTCTATCGTTACTAGCCCTGTAACTTCTGCAAACTCGTTTACCACTAGAAACATGTGTTGTTTTGTACGGATAAAAGCTTGCAGAACATGGTCTAGCTCGCGGTTTTCGTTTACATAACGAACAGGCTTATGCATTAGTTCACCAACAACCATATGTCTTTTTAGGTCATGGAGGTCTTTGGTATATAAAATTCCTGCTTTATGATCTGAATCAGTTGGCAGTACGGGAAACCTCGAATGACCGCTTTTATGTAATTCATCCAATAATACTGGACTTAGTACGTCATCCTCTTTTACAGAAACCACTACGCTTCTTGGTGTCATAATGTCATAAACCGTTTTTTCACCGAACTCTAAACTATGCTTTAGAATCCTTAGTTCATCTGAAGATAGGTCCGTATTAGACGGAGTAACAGTGTTTAGCATATTTGATAACTCACTGCGCGTGGTCATTACAGGCTGTTCTGAAATGTATTTATCCAATACCCGGCCCAAGGGTTTTGTAATAAAACTAAGAAGTTGGGAAAGGGCCAGCAACCAATTCGATGTTCTAAATAATATTTTTATGCCAACTGGCTTTAAATATAGCTCGCCCAGCACTACTGAAATAACAAAAATAATAGTTGCACCAATAAACCAAGATAATAAACCCCACAGCTGTGAACCTATCATCACCAGAGTACCGCTAAGTGTAAGTGCTCTAAAAATTTCAATAGTTAATAGTACTGACGATCCACTAGATTTAAGCGGATACAAAGCTTTTGATATTTCGTCACCCTTACGAGCCCAATAACGAAGCTGAGGCGTAGACAAACTCCTAAAAGCAATCGACATTGCTGTTAACAAAACAGATAAGGCTAATCCAACTATAATTAATAAAAACATTATAGGAATATTGTAGCACTCCTTATGGTTTAAACATTTAATACCAGCTAATTTTCAGGTATGATGTATAGTATCTGAAACAAGGGGTAATTTATGAATAAAAAAACTATAGGAATAATTATTGGTGCGATATTGCTAGTAGCAGGATTTTTTTACTTTACTAAGCCTGCAGAAAAAGGCAGTGCCGAACCTACCAACCATACTTTTGGTACAAGTAGTAGCGGTGTAACACTAACTGAATATGCCGATTTTCAATGTCCTGCCTGCGCTGCATATCATCCAATTTTGAAACAACTAAAAGTAGATTATGACGGTTACGTAGTATTCCAGTTCCGTCATTTCCCACTAGAAGCACTACACAAAAACGCTCGTGCAGCTGGCAGAGCCGCCGAAGCCGCAAGCAACCAAGGTAAATTCTGGGAAATGCATGATTATTTGTTTGAGAATCAACAACAATGGCAAGATACTAGCGACCCTCTGAGTCTTTTCGAGAGTTACGCAGAACAAGTTGGTGTTACCGATTTAGCCAAATTCACTACAGATTATCGTAGTAGTACTGTAAACGACCTAATTAATGCCGACCTAGATGCTGGGCGAGCTCTAGGCGTTGAGTCTACACCTACATTCTTGATAGATGGTAAGGTTCTCGACGAAAACCCATCTGGATCTATAGAATCATTCGCCGTACTTTTAGACGAAGCAATCAAAGCCAAGGGCGGCACCCCTCCAGCCTTTAGAACCGAACAACCAGCCACATCAGAAACACCTGTTACCCCTGCGCCACAACAGTAAATAAAAAATCCACCTAAACTAACTCCATATATGGAACTAATTGGGTGGATTTTTAGTAGTTAATAAACTGTTGCCATGGAGCTCTTTTGATACGTACTTCTACGCTAGCAGGGCGACTAGTTACAACTTTTACCTTTATTGGCATAGCTCTCTCTTCTCTGTTCTAACTACAACACATATGCCTTATCAGGCTTGGTTTGTAATTATGATGTTATTTTTTGTTTTCCATAATGCAGCTCGCATCTGCTATTTGGGATAAGTTGATAATACTTGTGTTTATTGATTCAGTCAAGCTTAATTTATAATTCCATTGAACATTCTTCGGCACTAATTTTAATAAGCCATAAAACATTTATTTACGAATGGCAAAACTATTTTTTTCGTTTGTGATGAGCGGCTTCTAGTTTGGCGTGAAACTTTTTGATTGCTGGATGGCCCGTTTGTTCATGTACGCGCCTAAACTCTTCGGTAACGTGACCAAGCTCTTCATCACTTAAGTCTTCTATATCCATAAAACTATCTCTTGCATGAGTTGCACGTATTAGTTCATCTAATTTTAACTGCATCGCTTTAGCATCACGATTTTGTGTATTTTGAATCAAAAATACCATTAAGAACGTAACTACGGTTGTGCAGGTATTTATGACAAGTTGCCAAGTGTTACTGTAATCAAACAACGATCCAGTTAATGCCCAAACAACAACTATACTTACAGCTATGCCGAAAGCCCATGGACTACCAACACCCTTAGATATTGCATGTGCAGTTTTTCTGAAAGATTCCTTCATATCTGCTAGAATACCACGAGGGGAATAATAAAAACATGGATTCAATTTTTATAGAACTTAGCGTAGTTATTGCTGTAGCTGTAAGCATGAGCCTCTTTATGCGCATTATTAGACAGCCGCTTATTATTGGACACATTCTAACGGGCCTTCTAGTTGGGCCTACTGTATTTAACCTTGTTAAATCGACAGAAACTATTGATGTATTCTCAGAGTTTGGTATTGCCTTGCTGTTATTTATCGTTGGACTTGGCCTGAATCCTCGAATTATAAAAGAAGTGGGTAAAGTTGCTGGTGCTATAGCATTTGTAAAAATAGCTGTAGTAACAAGCCTGGGCTTTTTAATTTGTAGTGCTTTAGGATTTGGTACAACCGAATCATTGCTTTTAGGTATAGGGCTTTCATTTAGTAGTACTATCATCATTCTTAAACTATTAGCTGACAAAAAAGAGCTTTCTAGGTTATACGGTAAAATTTCTATTGGTTTCTTACTCGTAGAAGATATTGTTGCAACTTTCTTGCTCGTCATTGTAGCTGCATACGCTTCAAGCGGCGGAATAAATCCTGGTGAGCTTGGGTTACTTGTTGCTAAGTTTGCCGGGCTGATTACTTTCTTAGTTCTTGTTCGAATTATATTCATAAACCATATGACCAACCTGATTGCAAAAAGTCAGGACTTTTTATTTCTTTTTGCAATTGGTTGGGCGCTAGGTATTGCTGCACTATTTCAGTACGTTGGATTTAGCCTAGAGATTGGAGCACTTGTGGGGGGTGTTGTGTTAGCTAGCCTTCCTTATGCTCAGGAAATATCGTCACGCTTAAAGATACTAAGAGATTTCTTTATTGTCTTATTCTTTATAGGCCTTGGGTCTCACTTAAAGCTTGATAACATTACCAATGTACTACCCCAAGCAGTATTATTATCTATGTTAGTTCTTATAATAAATCCTCTTATTGTTATGAGTGTTATGGGGCTCGGTGGTTATACCAAAAAGACAAGCTTTAAAACTGGCATGACCGGTTCACAGGTTTCTGAGTTCTCACTTATTTTGCTACTCTTAGCCGAAAAATCAGGTCTAATAGGAATACGTTCAGTATCGTTATTGACCATGGTGGCCTTAATAACAATTGCCGTTTCCACTTATATGATCCTTTACTCAGACAATTTATATAGTTTCTTTGAGCGTTACTTAAGATTTTTCGAACGTAAGAAGGTAAAGGAACACAAAGAAAAGCGCGAACATTACGAGTTAGTACTCATCGGCTACCACAAAGGCGGTCATGAATTCTTGAAAGTATTTAAGTCACTAAAAAAGAAATACATAATCGTAGATTATGATCCACAGGTTATTGATGTTCTTGATAATCGTGGTGAGCCGTTCTTATATGGTGACGTTACAGATCTGGAACTGTTGGAGGAGCTTAACCTAAGCCATGCACACTTAATAGTTTCAACTATTACAGACTTGCCAACAAATTTACTGATTGCAAAATGGCTTGAAAAAAATAATCCACATGCTGTTTATATTGCAACCGCAGACGCAGCAGAAGAAGCTGCAGAGCTATACGAAGAAGGTGCGTCTTATGTTGTACTACCTCACTATATTGGCTCAGAAAAGATTAGCTCGTTTCTAAAGAAAAATGGTCTAAATAAAACAGAGTTCCGTCATTACCGCGAAAAACATTTAGCCTATTTACAGAGTCATCACGAACTTTTTGCAAGCGTATCTGGCAAAGATATATAAAGCCAGTGTTCGTTAATATACTGCCTTATACTCTCTAGAGATTCGGGAGCATTATGGCCTTTTTGTAAGGCATTCCTAATTGTTTGTGATGACGCGGCTGGCCTATTGGTTTCTATGGCAATTCCGTGAGGTTGAATTGTTGATAATATCTGTTTTGCTCGTTCAAGCTCGTGGCCAGACCTAACGCCAGTTATTAATCTAACTGTAGATAACAAACGCTCACTATTTGGCCAATGCCCATCACGCAGACTCTCTAGAACGTCACTACCTAGCAACAAGTGTAGTTCGTCGTGCACAAACAAACGCTGAAGCTTAGGCAGGGTGCGTGCAATAGTAAACTGCTTATCGGATAGTTCTACTACTCTAAGTGATTGATGAGGGATTAATGCTAATTTCAGCATAGCTACTCGGTGTCCATAATGTGTTACACCGGTTTTATGATACGGCAAAACATCGGGTAAAAAATAGATAAAATCAAGCGACGCAGCCTTTGCAGCAGCTAGCGCAAACCCAATATGGCCCTTATGAACAGGATCAAAGGTACCAGAATAAATACCAATTTTCCTGGGTTTTTGTCCCACTAACTGGTTAAGGCCTTTGCTTTTTATGATTTTAGTCATTAACCTATTCTACCTCGAAACTGTTACATCACAAGAAGGACAAGTAATTGTTGTTGGTGTAAGTACAGCGTCAACCAACTTTTTACAAAAAGGACATGTCACACAAGGCATCAAATTTGGGTTAGTATTACTAATTCGATCGTGGTCAATTTCGCAAAGTCCGTCGCAGTTTGCGGCTTGATGTTCGTATAGTTCAGGGGTTAGTTTAGTCATTGGCTTGCCTTTTAATTTTTGTCTCTTTTTTATTACTAAATACCACAGTGATGCTTTCTTTCTGTATTTTACTAACGCCCCTATAAAGTTTTGCAGGGTCTCTACCTTTATCAAACCAATTTTGGCAATTGCGACAAACACTACACTGAGCCACCTTTGTCTTTCCGGGTCGAGTTGGGCAATTATCAACACGGCAAATGCCTTCTTTCCAGATTAACTTATCTTTGCCGTCTCCAGATTTGTCCGCTTGGTTGCCATAACCTAAATCACTCATCTGAGATTCGGCGCCAACACTAAACTGATCGCCCACACTTTTGCCGCAACCACTAAACACTTCACCTCTCGCCTGTGCAAAGTTTCCTGCTCGATACATTTCATCAATAGCCATAGAATATGCCACCAATCCAGCATCAACTTTCTCAATTCTGGCTTCTACTTTGCCCACATAACGATCTTTCATTGCTGCTGCTAATGCGTAATCACGAAAACCGCCTGTAAATCCTGTAGTGGTTGCGAAATATGCAGATAATAAATCTTTTTGGTTACAAACAAATTCATAAGTATCATTTGTGTTCTCGTTTAATCTACCGGCATACCATTCACCGCTAAATTGAGCCTTCATGGAACGATCGTAAACATACCTTAACTGACTAATCATAAATTCCTTAGACATATCATCTAATTCTACAAACTTACGTTGTCCTAACAGTTCGCCAGGTGCGACAGGTTCACCCAGATATTCGTACATCGCCTCAAGTGCGCGGCGGTTGCTGCCATCTAGCGATTGGCTATACATTTTGAGCTTGCCACTTTCAGTCTTAGAAATAACTCGTAGCATTGTTTGTTTACGACTTACATTGTATCCACCCACGTCTTCTGTAGCATTCATAAGTTCTGGCGGAAAATCAGATACAACTACCATAGTGTTTGGTTTGTCTCCGGTCATCATTGCCAGCATATCTAAATACTCTTGTTTTTCTAGCTTTCGACGGCGCAACTCATAACTAGGCAGATCCTTTGCTTGTTCAATTGAATCATCAAATATCTTGCCCATAGCACTACCATCAGAGGCATATAATTCACCTTCATGATACGTATATTCGAACGGCGTTCGCATGCTACCTGGCATGACCTCAGCTAGCCAGGTAACAGTATCGTAATATCGGCGTGTTTCGTGATCATAGCTTTTATTTTCAATATTTTGTTGTTCGACTAAATAATTCATCAAAAAACCCTTGCTACGCGAGCAAGGGTTAATCTATACCAACCTTACGAGTCGTCAGTATATTATGCTCCTGCTCGGGAGACTTTATTGCTAGATCGGACTTTAACCGTTGCGGCACAGCGAGGGAATTTCACCCTACTTCCAGCGTTTTTGTAATTTGTATAAGGAACTTATAATACAGTGTAACCCAATTAGACTACGCTAGATATAGTATTTTTTGCTTCATTTATACCACTAAAAACTTAGTAATCTAGGTCTGAATAAGATAGAACTTAGTTTAAAATATATTGACATAATAGCAATAATATGCTAATATGTGTACTGTGACATGGTATATCTATGGCACGTTATTTAAAAAGCTTTCTTTCACTATCTTCTTTCGGATATTTTAGTGTTTACCTTATTAGTTAGTGGTTGGAAATAAGCTCGTTTATATATAAGCTGGTTTATTCCCAACCACCAACAAGGAAACCATCATGTCCGACAATCTAGCTGAAGACTTTCAAGATAGGCCTCGGCCAATCTGGATGGAATACCTAGACGAAGCACCTCGTGTTACGACTACTTCGGATTCAGACATCACAGAATTGGACAGATTTCGCATCGATCGAGAGATTGAAATTGAAGCGTGCTACAGCCTCCTGTGCAAGTTTCCGTTCTGTTATGAGCTACGTACGGAGTGCACCAAGCATTTCGTTAAGAAATCTTGAACTACCATTCGCACCAACCACCAGACAAGGAAACCTATGACCACCACGTTCAACGAAATCCCGTTCCTCGGCACCCACCGCCCCGAAGCCCGTCGCCCGCGACCCCCGCTTCCGGCAATCCCGCCACAAGATGACCCCATGCCCGAACACGACGTCGATGACACCAAGTTCGGTGACATCTGCTTCCTGGGCGACGGTCTCTCGGTCTTCCGGTCTCCCTGTGGAGCCGTGCACGTACAAATGATGTAGTGAAAGAAGGCTTCACAAGAGGGGGAAAAGTATAAAATTAACTGAGCAATTGCTCTTTTAACCTAGTACTATCACCTCCTCTTGTAAGCCCCAGAGCAGACAAATTATTGTCTTCTGTGGGGCTTTTATTTTGCTTTAAAACTTTGTAATATTTGGCGCAAAATACTGTTATCGGGACGAATATTAGCGTCAGTATAGTAAAAGAAGAATTTATTACGTCCAACTTGAGCCGCAATGCCGTCGATTGCTGTTGCTGTACCGATTGTTTGATTAGCAGATATGGGGTCGCACATAAAACTGACGTTTTCCCACTTTGCTAAGAACGGTGCGTTACTTTGCGGCGAGGTACTACCCGAGAAGTTTATACATTCATCAGAAATGTTACCAAGAATTAGTTTTTTGTCGTCTACTGTTATTGGTTGTAGCCTTACTAGCTTGTACTCTCTTGGCATAGTGTTTATATGAAGAGTTAGCCTGCGGTCATCCCCACCTTTTTTAGTTGATATCCAAGAGTAATAATTGGCATAATCTTCTGTTTTACGTTCTTGTAGCTTCCAATCACTTGGTAAGTCTAGGGAAAACAGAGTTTCATCTATTTTTTGTACTTCCTCGTCGCTTCCTACCTCTGACAAAATAGGAACAGTTGTTTTGGGGTCTGTTGAACTGGCGATATCCTGGCGTATTATTAGCCACGACAATAGCACTATTACTCCGGCAAGAACAATAGTGCCAAAAAATATTGCTATGTTGAGGGGACGTCTAGTGCGTCTTCCGTGTTGATACATGCTTATGTCTATTTTAGCCTAAAACACCAAAAGCCACCAAGACTAGAAGCAAAAATCCAAAAAATATTCGATAATAGGCAAATATCTTAAAATCATGGCGCGATACATATGATAGCAACCATTTAATTACTATTAACGCGGTTATAAACGATACAAAAACCCCGACAATCAACGCCGGTGCACCACCCTCAACTGTTGTTAAGTCGCCAGTAATAAGCTTGTAAGTGCCGGCCATTAGTAATATTGGTATTCCTAAATAAAATGAAAAAGCTGTGGCAGTAACACGGTCTAATCCAGATAATAATCCACCCATAATTGTTGCCCCAGACCTTGATACGCCTGGAATCAAAGCAATAACTTGGTAACATCCTATAAGAAGTGCTTGTTTGATTGTGATTTTGTCCAAATTTGCTTCTTTAGAGGGCTTTGCTCGGTGGTAAGTCTCGATAAACCAAATAACAATACCACCAACTATTGATGCTATCGCAACTGTGGTGGTGATAGCATATGCCTCAAGTTTTGCGTCAAAAAATAGTCCGGCAATACCGGCTGGAATAGTAGCAAGTATCCAGACAACCCAAAATGCCCTAGCCAGTTTATCCCCATTAAATAGTCCCTTAACAAGATTGATTAAATTTAGCCTATAAAACCAAATAACGGCCGAAATTGCGCCCATCTGTATGACAACCGTAAAGATCTTGCTGGTGTCATAATAACCAATCGCATCTTGGGCAACAATCAAGTGACCAGTGCTCGAAATAGGTAAGAACTCTGTCAAACCCTCTACTATGCCCAAGATAATTGCTTGAAAAATTTCCATATTCTAAAGTCTATTATAGGCTACAATAGAAGTAATGAGTTATTTTTTAGTAAAAGCCGATCCAGATTCTGATTATGGAATCGAGGACCTAAAAAAAGACGGCGAAACTAGTTGGGACGGGGTACATAATAACGCTGCAATTTTGCACATCCGGGCTATGAAACCTGGAGACATTGTCTATGTTTATCATTCTCAAAAGCAAAAGTCTATTGTAGGCATGGCAGAAGTAACTAGTGAACCATACGAAAATACCGACGACCCTAGGCGCTCCTGGGCTGTAAAACTAAAATATTTGAGCACACTAGCAAAACCAATCACTCTAGCAGAACTAAAGACTCAGCCAGATTTAAGTGATTTTGCACTAATTAGAATAGGCAGACTAAGTGTTATGCCAGTATCAGAAAAGCACAATAACATCATAGAAAGCTTAAAATAAAGTGATTGGTACTCGTACAAATAAACACATAAAAAATTACAGAAAACAGATCAAAGAGCTTAAGCCTGGAATTTGCCAGTTTTGTGAGATTAAAGAAGGTGATTCAAGTTATATTAAAGGAACGAAATCATTCAAAATCATTACTAATATTTTTCCATATAGCACCTGGGATTTACAAAACGTTAGCGACCACTTAATGATAGTGCCTATAAAACATACAGATACGTTAAATGACTTTACTGCAAATGAAGCGATAGAGTACGTTGATTTACTTGGATCATATGAAAGCCGTGGCTATAATGTGTACTCTCGAGCTCCTGGTGCAGGTATGAAATCTGTAGTCCATCAGCACACACATTTAATTAAGACTACTGGTCAAATAAAACGAATAATACTTTATACTCGCAGGTCACTACTTCGGATTATTGTATAATATGATCATTTTGCGCAAACAATAACTAGGATGTTGGCTTCTGGGGTTAACTCACTTTTTGGTATATTGTCAAGTGTTCCTACTTATGATTCTGAGCTAGTACTAGCTTGTTGTTTATGTATTTAAATATAATCAGCCAACCCTCTATTAGAAAGCGATGATCGTTAGCCGTAAATAATTTAACTATACAGACGTCTTGAGTAAAAGCCACGGAGTGCGATAACTGCTAGGCTTAGCGGTACAACCAACAGTCCCCATGCAGGACTAACTAACCACCAAACAAGTGCGACTACAGCGAATGTTGCCACAAACCATATAAAGAACTGTGTCTTAGATATAGTGAGTCTCAAATATTCAGCGCCTAGGTAGTAGTATGGGAACACGGTTACAACTAGTAGTGTGCTAGAAAGCAGACCAAATATCAGCACTACAGACAAGCCTTCCCAGAATGGGCTAGTAAGTGCTAATGGGATTAAGGCAACTACAGCAGTCATTGATGTTGCAAACAATGGGCGGAATCTCTCCCTTAGGGCCTCGATTGCAGCGTCAACCGCACCCATGCCATCGCGGCGGGCTTGGTTTGCGTAATCCGTCACTAGAATAGTGTTTTTGACACTAAGTCCAAGAAGAGCAAAGAAACCAAGCAGAGCAAAGAAGCTAAATGCATTATTACTAATATTAAGTCCTAATGCTATACCAAATAGACTGAATGGTATCGCCATAAATATGAGAAGCGGCTGTAGCAAACTCTTAAACTGAACTGCTAAGAGTACAAACATAACAACTAACAATATCGGGAAAGCAATTAATAGTGTCTTAAAAGATTCTTGGTTTTCGGCTTCTTGGCCAAGCTCAAAAATTATTGCATCCTCTTTAAGGCCGAAGCTTGCCAGCTTTTCGTTTGTAAACTCGTCGTTAATAGCTGCTTGTCCAATAGTAACAAGTGTGGACGTATCATCACTATCAAAGCCAGCTGATACTGTAACAATTGGTTTACCGTCGGTGCGAATAAACTGATCTGGACTAGAGACTGCGACACTAACAAATTTTGCCGTCGTACCATTTGGCCTTTCTAAACTTGTTGTTTCCATGAACGTTTTCACATCCTCTGCCACAATCAGGGCTGCATCACGGTTTTCTGCCTTTATTTGAACTACGAAGTTAGCAGATGGCGGACCGACTCCGGTTTGACCTACGGAAACCTGTGCACCCTTAAACTCTGTATTAAATTTTTCCTGTAAATTATTAACTAGTTCCGGCGCCTTAATGTCTCGCTTGGTATAGCTAATTATTTCTATTTGTTGAGAAGCGCTTTGGGCTGAGCCGCTATTAAAATATGATCCTTGGACAAAATCTTCGCCGATTATATCGGCTGCAAATTTATCGGCTTCGGCAGCGACTTCTTCGGCTTGTTCAATTGAAAGTCCTGGAGGAAAATTAATACTTAATACTAATCCGTTTACATCTTTGTCGGCTGGAAAAATATTAAAAGGCACGCTGCGTGCAATTAATGCACCGGCCAGTATAAAGCCAAGTCCAATAAATACAGCTATAGATCCTACTGCAAAAAGTTTGCGCCTAGAGTGTCTAGCCCAAACCATTGGCCAAGTTACAAACTTAGCAATCGCAGCCTCAAAGCCGGCTGCAACTTCTGTAACTCCCTTTTTGCCCATTTGCTTGTCGCCAAGTAATAAGTAGCGCGCAAAAAACGGAATAAATACTAAAGCTACTATAAGACTAATACTTAGTGAGGCTATAATCGTAACTGGAATAGCACGGATGAACTCACCCAATATTCCACCGACAAAAAGTAGTGGTGCAAAACTAAGTGCCGCTGTTGCTGTTGCCGCAACCATAGCCCTGCTTACCTTACGGGTTGCCTCTTGTACTGCTTTACGCTTGTCTTTATGCTTATGCCTTGCTGCATCAATCGCCTCAACCATAATGATGGTATCGTCAACAATTAAAGCAAGAGCCAAAATTAGTGCAAAAAGTGTTATTACATTTAATGTATAGCCGATTGCGAACAATAGACCAAGAGTTGCTAGTACAACTGTAATCATTGATATGACAGTAATTATCGAGGCGCGAATAGCAATAACTATTGAGCCCACGACAAGGACTGCAATTAAGCCCTCTAGAAGTGCTTTTTGTAGCTCTGAAATATTGTCTTTAATTCCGGGAGCATAACTTGCACTTACTTCGGCTTTATAGGAAGAGAATTGATCTTGTTTTTGTAGCTCTGAAAGTGCACTATTTACTTCTTTATCAAGTTTTATAACGTCAACGTTGTCAACCGCCGAAAATGCAACTATTACTGAGCGGCTATAGTTTGTTGATCCTTCTTCACGTAAACCGAATCTATCAAAATTTCGCTGTACTGAAACTGTTTTACCATTTGATGGATCAACTGTTTCTGTAAATGGATCTAGAATATAAACATCTGCAACACCAGAAATATTTTTAGATTTTAGCCACTCTGCAGCTTCTTTGGCTTTAGTAGTTAATTCTTGTTTGCTTGCATTGTCTTGCTTATTAAAGAATGAAGCTGCAAGATCTAACTTTTCTACACCTCCACCAGTTGCACCAAAATATATAGTATTAAATTGAATTGCTGCATCTTTGGGCAAAACACCAGAGTCTTTAACGGAGTTTTCTAGCTGATTCGTAGCAGTTTTTGAATCAATGCCGTCCTCAAAAGTAACTTGTACAGAAAAAAAGTTTCCTTGGCTTTGAGATCCAACCGAGACAACCCCTTCTTGCTTAAGGGCGATATCGGATATTGGACCTGTAACATCTGCGTCAACTTTACTTGCGTCATTTACAAAATATGTTCCGCCAACAATTGCCAAGGGTACATTAACGGTTGGGAAGCCTTCGCGTCTTAATAGGGTGGTGTAGCTGAGTATTCCAAAGACTGTAAGTATTATCCAAAATGCGGCAGTTAAGAATGGCTTGTCGAAGAAAAAAGTTGTTATCTTAGAAAGTAGCTTATCCTTAGGTACCTTTACTACTGCCTTTTTATTAGGTTTTTTGGCCATGATGTCTCCCTTTATATATCAATAGTATCAGAATAAGCAGTTGTCAACTAGTGGTAACCTGTTGTGGCTTTTGTCTGTGATTATTTTTTTGGATGATAGAACAATTCCAGAAAACGTTATTGTTCTTCTTTTATTTCAGCCCCGAAACTATCTGGAACAGTTTCAAGATTAGTCTTAGTTTCTTTATTCATATTAGCAACTATGCCCCAGGCAATGAATACCCCAAGCACAAGGGCCACTGCAAACAGAGCTACAAAGAAAGAAAAACCCTGCTCATTTGATTGTTTGATAGTTTTCATAATTCTAATGCTTTATATAAACAATATCACGACTTTTACAAAGCTCGTTATATTACTTTTACTATTCTGTTTTGCTTTCGAGCCGGCCTGCCCGTAGTACCTTGGCCATCCATATTAATTCAGAGTAAGCTTTTGTAACAGCTTCTTTATAAAATTCTTCTTGGAGTTCGCCGTTTTCATTAAATACATTATGCACATTTGCAAAATATACATCTGTAAAACATGCAACAAGCCCCATTTCCCGAACGGCATTTACGAGTGATTCAACCGCACGTACTCCACCCATCCGCCCTGAACTAGCACCAGCAAATGCAACCGGCTTATGGATATAATTTTCGAGCTCGCTATCGAGCATGCGTTTTAAAGTACCCGGGAAACTATGGTTATATTCTGGTGTAACAATAAAAAAACCGTCAGCCCAAGCTGTAATTTCACCATATCTACTGTCCTTACCTTCAGGGTCGTTACCATCACCAGGAAAATAAAAATCACTAGGATCAGCGAAACGAATTTCGACATTATCTTGTTGCTTACCAATATCTGCTACAAATCTAGCGGCATGAATAGATTTGCGCTGTACACGTGTTGTCCCAGCTAAAACAACTATTTTTATTGATTCATTATTCATAAGCTTTATGATACCAGTATTCCCCATTTTTCTTATATGAACTTTATTGAACCCTCTATTGATTTAATAATTAACAGGACTATTATGAAGTTATGAAGAAGTGGACACTTGTATTAGTGCTTGGTTTAACTCAGTTTATTATGATCCTTGATAGTAGTGTAATGAACGTATCAATTTCTACTATTGTAGAGGATTTAGGCACTTCAGTTACAAGTCTTCAGGCAGCAATAACTTTTTATACATTAATTATGGCAGCTTTTATGCTTACCGGTGGCAAATTGGGTGATATATATGGACGACTAAAAGCGTTTAGAATTGGTGCAGTGATTTATGGCACCGGATCGTTGATAACGGCATTCAGCTCATCTATCGGAATGCTTTTTGTCGGCTGGTCAGTCATAGAAGGCCTTGGAGCAGTATTAGTAATCCCAGCTACTATCGCTCTAATTGCAATGAACTACAAAGGTAAAGATCGCGTAATCGGTTATACAGCGATTGGTGCTGCAAGCGGTATTGCAGTTGCTTTGGGGCCGCTAATTGGCGGGTATGTCACAACTTACTTCTCATGGCGCTATGTATTTGTAGCAGAAACAATAGTAATGGCTACGGTACTCATATACTCGTTTACGTTGCATGAAAAGAAGGTTATATCAAAACTTAAACTTGATATTCCTAGCGTACTACTTTCTGCCGGAGGAATGATCCTATTTGTGTTTGGTATATTACAAAGCAAAACATGGGGCTGGATTACACCAAAAGCAGTACCGGAAATTTCTGGCCAAGAGATAGCTCCTCTAGGTATATCTATAGTTGCATACCTAATAGTGGTTGGTGTCTTGGTGCTTAGATTGTTTTATAAAAGACAAATATTACTTGAGGGCCAAAAAAGGAATCCATTACTCAGGGTATCGATGTTGGATATCAAAGCGCTACGTTCAGGACTTGCAGTACTAAGTGGTCAGTACTTCATAACGGCTTCAATATTTTTTGTAATACCTATTTATTTACAGATGGTTCTTGGATATAACGCACTTGATACTGGTAAAAAAATATTTCCACTTTCTGTTGGTCTAGTTTTATTCTCTGCAATCGGGTCAAGGCTAATTACAAAATATAGTCCTAAGCAAATAGTTAGAGTTGGCCAAATCTGTCTAGTTTTTGGAACGCTTGCATTAACCGGTGCAATCAACCCAGAAATGAGAGGATTTCTTTTTGGGTTATCACTCTTTGCAGTTGGTGCTGGTCTCGGACTTTTAGTTTCTCAAATAGGAAACGTTACTATTTCTGCAGTGGATGAATCAAAATCAAGTGAAGTAGGTGGTTTACAAGGTACTTTTCAAAACATAGGCTCTGCATTAGGTACGGCTATTATTGGATCTGTTCTAGTTTCTTCTCTTACTACAGGTTTTGTAACTAGTATTAGTTACAACCCAAACATTTCAAGCTCAACGACTGAGCAAATACAAGAACAATCCGTTTCTGGTATACCAATTGCTTCGGCTGAACAAGTTGAGAATTATGCTCTCGATTCGGGATTATCAGAATCAGAAGCACAATCACTCGGCGAGGAGTACAAATCTTCTCAAATTGAGAGTCTTAGATCAACTATGTTCTTCCTTACTATTATCGCAATATTAGCCTTGGCTTTGTCGCGCGACATTCCAAACAAAAAGCTTATTTAGAATTATTTTTTTAAGCTAAAAAATATTATCTATTGGTGGACTTTAACTTCGGCTATAGAATAAGTATTAAGCATATGCGTATTCTAAGTCTAAATAATCGTAAGTTCATCAAAGATTTCAAGTTACCACTGATAGCAACTGCAGTTTTTGGAGTAATGTTATTTGGTATGGTTCTTTCTAGAACACTAGAAAGAGTGGCGCTTGCAAATGTGTTAGATAATAATTCGAGTATAGGAGGAGACTACGCAACTCTTCTTAGTAATGATAAAGTTGATGAATTAAAAAAAGGCGAAGTCGAAAACCAAGTTAATACAAGTAGTCAAAATAACTCTACAAGCGAGCCTAACTCAACACAAAATTCCCCTTCAACGGAAACTTCCTTCACTGTAAGCCCCGATCCTGAACCTACTCCAACACCTGAAACACCTGCAACTCCTGCGCCAGGGCCTGCTCCAGTTTTTTCTGCAACAATTGATAGTATGGTTTTTAAAGGAGCTAGGTTGGAGTGCACTTCAGGAACCCAATCACCTACTAGTTGTACCAAATTTTACTCTTTCGAAGCAAAGGTTGTTTCACAAAACGGACCAGGAAAAATTGATTATTCTTGGACAATCAATCCTTCATCAGGTGCAAATAACGGAACAATAAATGTTGGAACAGGACAAACTTCATCAATTATTGAAAAGAGTTTTGGTATTCCGTGTTCAGTAACAACTATTAATTTCGTATACGTTCAACTTAGATTAATTAGTCCTAATTTAGTAGGTTCTGCCCCCATTCAACAACCACATAAATGCTTTAACTAAACTGATGTAAGCTAATTATGCGCAAACTTTCATTAAAAAATTTTAAACTATCATTACGAACAAATAATATACAGCAGCGTTTTGTGCTGAGAGTATTGGTGCCACCGTTTGTTATTTTATTAGTATTAGGGATATTGATATTTTGGCAATTAGATAATTTTGTACGACAGCAAGCTATCGATGAACTAAAACGCGACTCATCAACAACTGCAGTCAGGCTGGAGCGTGAGTTTACAATCCGTAAAACAATACTGAGTAGAACCGGTGAGGAATTATTCTTTATTAAGAGTAGCTATCTTTCTTCTATAGATGCCCTAGGAAAACAACGTACTGAGTGTTCAGCACATGTTAAATCAAAAAGAACTTTTGTAAATGCGCCAAATAACTCCTGCGAACCGTTCTTAGCCGAGTTTGCAGTAAAAGGATCATCATCCCTACAGGCAGTTGAGGATGGATATATAAGAGTTGGAGAAGAATTAATCCAAACACAAAATCAAGCCATTAATGATAGGCTCTCAGCTTACAAGCAGTTTTTTCCTGAAACCGTAGCATTACTAGTAATTAATGATTCAAAAGAAATAGTAAGTTCTGCTCAGTCAGAGTTATTGGTTAGTTCAATTGATGCCCTGACCGAGATTGCTGGAAATGCAATTAGTGAACCTGTCGAGGGTAAATTAGTTTCATTAAATGATATAAATCTAAGTACCTTTGCATACCCAATTACTGGAGGGAGTGTACTGGCAGCATATGATACTAGCAGCGAAAGCTTTATTCGCGAATCTTGGCAGAGTACTCCAATAGATAAAAACGAATCGATAGCTTTAATTCTTGATAGTAATGGCAGCCCCGTCTATCCGGTATTACCATTCAGTAACAATATAAAAGATGTTCAGGATGAGCTGCGTAATCAAAAATCTGTAAACATTAATCTTAAGGATATTGACAACTTGGCTGTCGCTAGCGAAGTTGGTAGTTCTAAATGGCTAGTAGTTGTTTCTTCACCGTCTGTTGCTGTACTTGCACCGCTTAAGAATGCACAAGTAATAGCGGTGCTTATTATCGGAACACTGTTGGTTGGATTCTTGTGGGTTGGAGCATTCTTTATAAAACGAACCGTTGATAGCATTCTTGGACTTGTTAGTGGGGCTTTGGTTTTTTCTGGTGGCAAATTGGATTACAAAATACAGCTAAAAAATTCAGATGAAGAGTTCGTGGCGCTAGCCAACACTATGAATAATATGGCTGATAGAATAGCAAAAATCGAGAAAGAAGTAGATGAGAAAAACAAAGAATTTATATCAATTGCTACTCACGAGTTGCGCACACCACTAACAGCAATTATTGGTAATCTATCAATGATAACTGAAGATTTTGGAAGCAGATTAGACGAAACCATCAAACCTCTTGTTGGCCAGGTTTTCGAAAGCTCCGTTAGATTAAAAGAACTTGTAAACGATATGCTTGATGTAGCCAGGTTGGAAGGCGGCAGAGTAGAGTTTAGTCCTGTAAATATAGATATTAAGCTTACAAGTAAAGCGGTTATAGATAATTTACAAATAACCGCAAAAGAAAACGGAATAAGTCTAACCTATAGTGAAGCTGGTGCATTAGAGGTGTTTGCAGATGAAGCTCGCCTTCGCATAATTTTAAACAATTTTGTTTCTAATGCTATCAAATACAACCGCCCCAACGGCTCTGTAACGGTTTCACATTCAATGAAGGATGGAAAATTAGTTACTTCGATTGCAGATACAGGGCTAGGTATTCCTGAGGAACAAAAAGCCCATATGTTTGAGAAGTTTTTCCGAGTTAAAAACGATGATAGAAAAAATGTCGTAGGAACTGGACTAGGAATGTACATTACGCGCGAATATATTTTGTCAATGAACGGCGAGCTTTGGTTTGAATCTATACATGGCCAGGGCACAACTTTTTATTTCACCTTGCCACTACCAAGTAATTAAGAATAATAACCTAGCCTTTAACCTATTAATTAATGATATTATGTTTTTAATGAGACAAGATAATAAAAGACAAGATAATCTGATTTACATAACTGTTTCTGGTTTATTGGGATTAATAATTGGCCTAATATATTTAACATTTGAGTGGTTAGTAAACCGCGGAACAAACTGGCTCTGGAATGATGTTTTAGATACTAATACATATCGTTGGAGGGTTATGCCGTTAGCACTTGTTATGAGCATCCTACTGACGATAGTAATTAAAGTATTTAACCAAAAACGCGTTTTAAAGCCGCCTGCAAATCTTCTTGATGAGATAGAAGACATCAAAAAAACGACCATAGTAAAAATAATAACTATTCTCGTCATTGGCTTACTAAGCTTGCTAGCAGGTGCGTCTCTTGGACCCGAGGCAGCTCTAGTTGCTGCTTCAATTGGCTTAGCTACTTGGTTAAGTCAAATATTGAACGTACTAAAAAAGCCAATTTCTTTTGTATTTATAATAAGTAGTTTAGGCGCATTATTGGCTGCGTTCTTTCATTCTGTTTTACCTATTTTTATTCCAATACTAATTTTAAAAAAGAAAAACCAGCTTAATGCATTAAATTTATCTGTAACTATAGTGTCAGGATTAGCTTCTTGGTTTACTATAAATATAATTAAGAATGAAGCATATCTAGAAATTCCAGTTTCTGGAAGCTTTAGTTTTACTAATCTTGCGCTTGCTAGTATGCTTGGTTTATTAAGTGTTTTACTTGCGATTGCTTTAAAATGGGCTATTCATTTCGCTTTTCCTATTGTTAAGAAAATTAATAAAGAATTACCGTGGATAATTAGTGCGATCTTTTTTGGACTGGTACTTGGTATACTTTATTATATCGGTGGACAAACCGTTCAATTTAGCGGGTCAGAGGGCATTAATCTACTAGCTCAGAATCCAGCTCAGTATGGCGTAATAGCATTAGTTGGATTAATTATAGTTAAGATATTTGCTACGTCTTGGTCTACGGTTACGGGTTACCGTGGCGGGCTTGTTTTTCCATCTATATATTCTGGTGTAGTCCTTAGTCTTATTGTTAGTACTGTTTTCAACTTGTCAGGACAAACTGAAGCCGGTACTGTAATCGGTGCCATAACTGGAATGCTCATGGCAATGACTAACCCAATAATTGGAATTATTCTAGCTTTATCTATGTTCCCAATTAGCCAAATATCATTAGTGGTGGGTGCGGTAATTGGTGGATTTATCGGTCTGAAACTTACAGCTAAATTAGTGCCGAAAGAATGATGAAAAATACAAAGCCAAAAGTAACTAAAAAACGGAAATCGATTTTAAAAAAACGAATATTTTCTGTTTTAACCTACTTTATACCGTTGCTATTTATGTACTGGTTTTTCTTTGTTTTATTGCCCTCGGAGATCGACTTAGAATCACTAAAGGCAACGTTGCAAGGTCTTTCAATAACCGAACATATAGTTTTACTATTTGCTGGAATATTAAGCATTTTTGCCGTAGGCTGGACTGCTGCTACTGTTTTACCAGGTATAAAAATAACCAAGGCAACTCAAGCTTCAGTAGTAAGCCAACTTACGGCAGTAATATTACCCCCTCCTGCGGATATGGCTATACGATTTGGAATGTATAAGACATACAATTTTCCTGTTGATCGTTCTGCTGTTGCAGTAATATTATCTGGAATTGCGCGCTATTTTACAGTCGTAGCTATTCCTATTTTGGGTTTAGTTGCACTAATTATTTCAGGAGATAGAAGCAGTAGTGCTGCTCTTTGGTTAATAATTGCTTGTGCAGTCCTTTTGGGTGCGTTATGGTTAATGAAAAGCATAATAACTAACAAAAATTCAGCACGTAAAATTGGTAAACTCACCCAAAGATTACTAAATAAAATACGTAAAATTCTTCATAAAAAACCAGTAACTGATTTAGAAAATAGTGTTGTAGATTTTGGTGAGAATTCTAAAGATGTAGTGCTCAATCATTTTTGGCAGATTACAATATCAAATATCGCATGGGGTTTATCTTGCTATTTGATTTTGCTTTTAGCAACCAGATTTTGCGGTATAGACTCCAGTATCATGAGTGATGCATACCTCTTATTTATTACTGGTTTGATGTTACTGCTAAATAGTTTGCCTATCCCTGGAAGTGGCGCAGGCATAACAGAAACAATTCTTCTTACAAATATGTATTTCCCTAACGAACAAGTTCAAACGGCTTTCACGGCAGCCTTGCTATTATACCGACTTTATACTTGGGTTTTACCATTCCCTATAGGCAGTGTTGCTTACTTTACATGGCGCTATCAAATTCGTAATAGATACTAGTAAATTACTTTGATGCTATTTTGTAATCTCATAAATTTTTATATAGTAATAGTGTCATGACTACAAAAGAAATATCTGAAGGGGTTGCGCATAAACTTCCAGACGATCTAAATCAAGCTTTATTGTCTGATGAATCTGCGCTGGAACGTTGGGAAGATCTAACACCACTTGCGCGAAATGAATGGATTTGTTGGACGGTTACAACAAAGATGACAGAAACAAGAAAAAATCATATTGAACGTACACTTACAGAATTACTTGCCGGCAAGCGTAGACCTTGTTGTTGGGCTGGATGTAATCATCGAACTAAGAATAGTTAGTTTTCTTAGTTCTCGGAAAATATACCTTGCCGACTACACTTTCGGTTGATATCCATCCATATGTTCTACTGTCAGTACTTTTGTTTGAATTATCTCCCAGTAGATATAGTTTGTCTTCTTTAATTTCATTGATACGCTTTATTTTTTCTAAATCGTTATGCCTAAATATTACTACATCTGAGGGCTTTAGTTTTTTTGAAGATATTACCAACACTATTTGCCCGTGTTTTAGACATGGCAACATGCTGTCGCCCTCAACACGCCTTAACGAAATCATTTTAATGCGTATGGTCTGATGGCTTGTTGCTAGCCTCGGCAAACATATGACCGATTTCGTGAACTAAATCAACTAGCTTCTGTGCTTCGTCTTTTGATACTGTTTGCTTAACCTTACCGCACTGTTTGGCAGCCATCCAAAAATCATTGTGCAGGTTTGGAAATTTTTCTAAGTGTTCAGGTTTAAAGAAATCACTCCACAAAACATATAGTTGATCCTTACATAGTTGGGAATGTTTTTCTTTAGTAGTTACCATTCTAGTAAAATTATTGTGCTTATCGACACTGTCTAATTCACCTAACTCTTCTATTTTTTCAACCATTTTTAGTGCGGTTGCAGCAGCATGTGTCATAGTATTAGTTTCGTATATGCCACATGGAACATCGCAATGCGCGTAAACTGATTTAAGTTTGAATATTTTCATATATTTGGCTCCTTAGTTTCTATAACGAAGTATAACTCATTAATGCGTAGAAGGTCGTAATATTAATTACTATTTGCAATTCGCTATCATTGATTGTATGAGTTAAAATAATAATATGAATAGTTATTCTTTGAAAGAGTTAAAAGTAATATTAAAATCACTCGGTGTTAGTGGTCTTGGAATGCGCACCCCGGAGGTTAAAGAATTAGCAAACATATTAAGACCTAACGAGCATCTTGGTGGAGTACTTTATGGTAGACATGCTTCGGGCTTTGCCTGGTTGGTTGCAACCGATAGTAGAATCATATTCCTAAACAAAAAACCTTTTTATACAAAAACTGACGAAATAACTTATGAAGTTGTATCAGGGATTAACAGCACCCAAGCCGGATTATTTACTACAGTTGTATTACATACACGGATAGAAGATTACGTTATGCGCTATGTGAAAACGAAATGTGCGGAAATATTTGTAAAATACATAGAAACTCGACAACTAGTTACATATGGCGGTGAAACAATAAGCCATACTGACAATAATCAAATAGAGTCTGAAACAAAAGTTCATAATTTTACCGATGAAGCAATAAATTACTTAAAGAATCATGATATGGCTGTTATATCTACAGTTGATAGAACTGGTAATGTTTTTGGTGCGGTCGTATATTATACGGTTGATCAAAACAATAATATTTATATACTTACTAAATCTCGCTCAAGCAAAGACCGAAACATTTACGCCCACAGCCAAGTTGCATTAACTGTTTACGAAGCCGGTACAGAAGAAACGGTTCAACTACAAGGAATGGCCGAAACCGAAACTAATCAAAAGATTAGGCAGAGTGTTTTTGATTTAATGATCAAGCCAAGACAATACAATAAGGTTAAGGAGTTGCCACCAGTTACTAAACTACACGACGGTTCATTTACTATAATTAGAATTACCCCTACAACCATCAACTACACCGATTACTCAAAAATATAATATTTATTTTCGAAATTTAAAAGAGGCACACGGACGTGCCTCTTTTATTGAACACTGCGGAAGATTTGCACCCACAGATGTAGCCTACGAACTAAATAACTTGACTCGAACTATCGAACTTGTTTGGCTACATATACTAATGTGCTGTATCACTTGATCTTCCGATTAATAATTTATCAAACCTTAAATCAATCGTCAATACTAAATTAAAATTAATTTTAACCGGCTAAAGTACCGGCAAATATTTGCCAGGCTAGTAATGATTTAGCTACTAGACTAAGGATAATATAGGTTTTCTCACCACGTAAGTAATTACCCCATTTACCTTTTGCTCTGTATTGCTTGTACTGCACTATCGCAAAGCAGTTGAAGAACACAAATAGAGATACTACTATTCCGTAGACAAACCCAGGAGGAGCAGCATCTGGCGGACCACCGGGTGAAAGTAGCTGGATAACAATAATAATCCAAGGGATTATTCCAGCAATACAGCCAAAGATGAATGGCAGCCATTGTCCGTCACCAGGATTTGCGAACTGTTCCTGGAGCCAACCAAACAAAATCATAGAAACGTTTACACCAAATATCGCTAATAGGGCAGCATAATCACTTATGCCATTTAACTGTGCAATCACAAATATCATCACCGAAGAACTAAGTGAATATTCAACCCATCTAAAAATATTGCGGTTTTGCTTTAGGCCTTCAGAATATTTAGGGAAAAACTTGTTTGATGCAACTAGGAAATGGAAGAACGCCGATAAGCCCAGGAATAGAGCTATTAAATAACTAGTATTTGTATTAAACAGCGTAATAGGGTCTGCAAAAGTAGTTCCGGGAGGACCGGTCAAGTATGTGGCAGTTACTGGTAGTGAAAAATCGTTAGAAAGCACCACAACTGCAATTAGTGAAACAAGATGCAACAGGCCGGCTGCGATGTTCCATTTTCGTAATGGCTTAATTTGTTTATCTGTAAGTTTATTCATAATTAAATGATAACACGCTTATTATTTAATATTGATAAATTAAATATATTCTTTTTTAACAGAATATTGGAACCCAATAAAGCCTGGCAAGATTGGAAGCCAATAGGTAATAAACCTATACAGCAGTGCTATAGATATTGCTAGTTCTGTAGTCATACCAGTTCCGCTAAGTGCCGCAGCTAGCCCTGCCTCTGCACCACCAATTCCGCCAGGTGTTGGCGTGACTGATGCTGCTGCTACACCAACCGTAAACACAACTATAACTTGTATTAATGACAAGCTAGCTCCAAGTGCCAATGCACTCATATATAGCGCACCAGCGTAACTGAGTGTTAATAAAACAGAGGCAATATAGCTACCAACCAGTCTAGTGGGGTGTTTTCTGTAATCAACAAATGTATCTTTAGCTGAGATAGTAGTTTTAGTTATTTTTTTGCGTAATCGAGGCATAAAATTAAGTGTTGTTACTGCAAACACGAAGAACCCTCCTCCAACTAACCAAGCCCATAAAGGAATAGTAATTCTAAAATTAAAAGCTTCAGAAACAGATGTGCTTCCAAACAAAATTAGCACTAATAAGATACTGATATGACCCACAAATCCCATAATATTATTGATAGCCGCTATTGAACCAGCCTGAACTAGATTGTGATGATATTTGGTTAAAAACCTTGCATTGACAGCCAAACCACCAGCACCAGCTGGAGCTAACTTATTAGCAAAGCTACTAGAAAGCTGTATAAGTAACATTCTAAGATATGGAATTGGGTAAAAAGATAATGATTTATATGCAAAAGACGCCATGACATATGTTAGTAGCGAAAAAAGTATTCCGTAAAATACATAGATTGGATTGGCGTTAAATATTGCACTTATAGAATCGCGTAATGCTCCTTGGCTATTAATAAAAAAGGTGCCTGCAAAAAATATCACCAAAACTATTAATATACTCTTTATACTAAATCTTTGAATTCTTACCTGTTTTTGTTTTTTGAATCCACAGAGTTTTTGTAAAGTACTTTGTAAATCCTCGAGCATGCCCTTGTTTTGTTTTAAGTACTTTGTTGTTGCGCCAGATAGCGAAGCATAGTGCAAGTAACGACTAGCAGATTTGAGTTGGTCTTTCGACAACACTTTCATTGCGGCTTTTACTGATCTTTCAACGCCGACTATTGACGCAGAAGAAGCTAACAACTCAACGATATCCCTATTTTTCGAATCATCGGATAGTCCAACTTCTGAAAATCCAAAATCAATCAGCCAAGGATTCCCAGATTTATCCAAAAACACATTGGCACAACGTAAATCCCTGTGAACAATATTGTACTTATGAAGTTCTTTTACTAGTTTCCAGATCTCTACCATTGTTTTATCTGTTACTAAATTCGGATCAACTTTGTCTAATGATTTACCGTCAATCATTACTTGCGCATGCGCCCATCTATCGGGCAGTGTTTGGAATATGCCCAAAGCCCGCGGAGTACGGATTCCTGATAATAACGCGAGGTTAGAAATATATGCTTCGTGCTCTAGTTGACGTTTTGGATTGAAGAATGGTGTTTCATCTTCCAGTCTTCGGTAAATGACTTTTCGCCATAGTTTAAATAACCAGTCGGCAACATTATTTTCTTTGCCAACAACTTTAACAAATAATTTTGTACCATCAGTAAGCTCAACAAAATAAGGTGTTGAACCCCTTGCATCTACATTTGCAACCTTAACAGTTTTAGCCGTAACGGCTAACTGCTTAATTTTCTCTTTTATAACTTCCGGTGGAACAATACTAAACCGCCTTGAGCCTAATGCAAATTCAACTACTGATGCAAAAAATAGTCCAACCAAAAATCCGCCCAATAAATCCATAGGAAAATGAACGCCCATATATAACCTAGAAACGCCAACTAGTATTGCAAATATTGTAATTGGTTTATGCCATTTTTTAGGTAAATATTGATAAGCAGTAAATGCAAGTACAGTTGCAACTGCTGCATGACCAGAGGGAAATCCTAATGATTCAGCAGATAATTCTCTAACGTTTGCGGTTTCGATTAATGCACCTGGACGAGCCCTAATATCTAGAAGCTTCAATTGATATGCCGCAAAGTATGCAGAAAAACCAGCAATTAGTATTTTAATAGCGGCAGTATATCGTTTTGTAAAAGCAACAATTATTGCAACTATCACTACCATCCCTATTGCACCAAACAAATCTATAATGCCAAAAATAGTATAGAAATTATCGTTAAGTGAATTTACTGCAGTAAATAATGCAGTTTCAACTGGTCCTGCACCACCACTCGCTATTGCAGCAGCCATAATGAATAAAGGTATAGATATTAACGAATACGCCAAATGAACCGGGCTTCTGTAAGCTCCTAGCCTGTTTTTTATACCTTCTTTTATATTCAATTTAACTCCGATTTTGCATAATTATACCATATTTTTTGTATATTTTTATCCGCGGTCATAAATTTTTATTTGCGTTAAAAATTATTATAACTAGTACAATTAGTAAGTGAATGATCGTATAAAATCTTGGCTATTTGTTGTAGTGCAGGCTGCTTTGCTTATATTGTTAGTGTTTTTTACGGATACAACTACTAAGCCTCCAGATTCGGTTGTGTTTATTGGTTCAATTCTAAAAGTTATTGGTGGCCTAATTTTACTAATTAGTTTATATGATTTAAGAAAATCTTTAACCGCTCTGCCACTTCCAGTAAAAAATGGAGTGCTTCAAATACACGGTTTGTACTATTTTGTGCGCCACCCAATGTATGTAGGTGTACTTACCCTATCTTTAGGCATTGCTGTTTCTGGTGGATCAATTCAAAAATATTTGTTAGTGCTCGGTCTGTTTGTCTTATTTCATTACAAAGCAAAGTACGAAGAAAGCTTACTGTTAGTAAAATACCCTAGATACAAAAAGTATATCCAAACAACTCGTCGCTTTATCCCAATCAAAAAATAAATCTATTCGCCGTATTTAGACTGAACATGATGTTTGTTAATGCCGTTTATTAGGTTTGTGAAGCCTTTTTCTTTCAAAATGTTTATTGACACATTAGATCTACTACCAGAAACGCAATAAAGTACTAGCTCTGTGTCTTTTGGTATGCCACTGAGTTTTTTGGCTCCTGCCATAAGTTCTGAAGGTGGGATATTAATAGCACCATCTACGTGTCCTGTAGCAAACTCCGAAGGCTCCCTAACGTCTATAATCATTCGTTTCATATAGTTCCTAAATATATTACTACCAGCCACCGCCACCACCACCGCCACCACCGCCTCCCGAACCACCGCCACCACCAGAGCCACCAGATGAAGAAGATGCGGCGCCTGACGAATTAATAGATGCTGTCATGTTTGACATAGCACTTGAAAAACTAGCAGCACTAAAGATCGCTAAATTATTGCCTACATACCAGTTCGGTTGCGCATCGGTAGATTCGTAATACATACCCAGTTGCTTATTCCATTCTTTTTCTTGGCCAAACAATATAGCATATGGCAGAACTCTTTCGTACAACTTCACTAATTGTTTTTGGTCAGCACCATCTACCCCAACTTTTGCAGCCCCTTCTGGGCTCTGCAACATTTTAATACGATCAACTTCAGCGACTTTAATATAAAGTTTAAGACCCTCTAAGTACCTTGCAAGTGCCAGACCCTTTTCTGTTAGCGGATACAAGGTAAAGGACAACGCAAAAGCCGTTATTGAGGCAATAATTAGCGGCATATTAAGAGATAAAATACTTATAACAAGTAGCCAAAAGCTAAGTTTCTTGAACCAAGCAGATTTAGCTGGATCTTTTGCTCTAATTTCATAACCCTTTCTAATAAGTTCTTCTAATTTCTTTGGGTTATCTACAAAACGCGCAGTCATGGCGTAGTCTTTTTTAAAATCTTTTGTGTTAAATTTCATTCCAACCACAGGAATGGCGCCAAAAATATCGATTAATATTTCTTGCTCTTCTGGGGCTAGATCGGTTATAGGTTTTATAACTTCTATTTCGTACTCGGCAGAAGAAAAAAACTTCTTTTCCTTAACTTCATAGATTTTTATGTAGTGTCGAACTGCAAAATCTAGTATTTGGGCGGCAAAAGCGGTACTTGATTTTACTACCGCAGCCGATACTTGTACGCTTGTTGATTCTGGAGGCAAATACTCTGGAATGATGGTACCGATTTCGTGCTTACGATCTGACCATTTGTAATAACGAACTATTAATAGAATTATGAGACTGATAGCCGCAAATAGTCCCATGATTTGAGAGATTGTCCAAACAGTTAAAACTTTTTCCCAAAGAGTCTGTTTATATTCCGCGAATGTTCCTACCTGAAAACCAATGGCTAGTGTAATGTTATCGCCGCTAGATAGCTCCGATGCACTAGTCTCGTACCTGTTGCCTAATTTATCAACTTCACATTGTTTATATGATCCATATTGACCAAAATAGCAAACATTTTTACCTGTTAGGCTAGACTCCAGCGAATCATCAATTTCTAAGGATACAGACAGAGCAGATATTGGTACCCTCCATTCAGTGCCGTTTGTGTCCCAATAAAACTCCTCACTGTTAGTATCGGTAAAATATCTCGTCACATCACGCTGCGTATATTCAATTTCGTAAGCTTGTTGTCCTCGTACATAAGTATCAGCATCGCCAATGCGCAGCACTGTGTAGTCACCACTACTATAGGTTGTAAAATTCCATGATTCACCTGACTCATTTTTTACAGAAACAATATTAATACTTGTCGGATGACCATCGTATTCTTTTGGAATATACCGCTCTATGCCACGATTTTGATCAAAGCTCGGAAATTCGGCAACAATTGTTTCTTTGGTTGTGAGTATTGATCTTTGCTCATCATCGCGACTTAACGTAAGCGTAATGTTATAGTTAGATATTGTGAAATTATTAACGTCTGCACTTGCAGTACTAGATACGCCAAACGACAATAATAACGTAAATAGTAATACAAAAATTAACTTTTTCATCTAATAGAATTGTAGCACTTTTGACAAAAACTTACTGGAAGCATAGTAAGTAACTCTCATCATTTAACGGATAATTATAGGCACATAAAGACTAAAATAGTGCTAAAGTTAACTACAAAAAAGGTTGTCATCGATAACAACCTTATTCACTTAAATTAACAGATGTATTTACTTATAAAAATTCTCCCTCTTTTATATATACATATAGGTAGAAATAATAAGCAATGCTCATGACCAAACATGATCAATAACTACACAACCTATGAAATACCAAATACCATCATCGCTTCAAATAGAGCTACTTCACATGTTTACGTGAAAAATAGTATATATATGCATAATTTCACGTAAACATGTGAAGAACAAGTTTTAAGGAACGGGTAAGGTTTTAGGTGCTTGCTCCTTATGGTATTGGAGGAGCTGATTTATAGCAGTGAAATGAAAGAACGTGGTTACTGTGTCTACCAAATGATCGAACAAAGTGGTAGGTAAAACCGCCAGAGTATCCTGTTAACGAACACTTGAAAATTGTAAACCATCTGCTATACTAGTAAATATTATTAACTAGTAAGTTTTATATACCAATGAGAACTATATATAGCCAAGAGCAAGTTGTTAAAACCATGAGTATAGCTAGGATTATTGGAGACACTAGCAATATATTAATTCTTTACGAACTAATGAACTTTGGCGAGAAATCTTTTAATGAGCTTAAAAGAATGACCGATATTAACGCTGTTACTCTTTCCAAAAAACTAACAATTCTTAAAACCGAAGGATTAGTAGACAGTCGCAAGCACGGCATTGAAAATCATTATTTTGTTACGGAAAAATCAGAAGAATTTCGACCGTTGATTAAAGATATAGAAAGTTTAGTAATTAATAAGTAAGGAGCATGTATGGGATTGTTTCAATCATTACAAGATTTAATTGGTGGAGCAGCTGGTGACGTACTCGGAGGACTACCTGAAATTCCAGGAGTTCAAGAAGTACAAGACTTAGCGGGTGGCGCCACTGAAACAGTTACTTCGGTTACTGATGGCGCAACCGAAGCTGTAACTTCAGTAACTGAACAAGGTCAAACCGCAGTAGAAGATATTACTAGCAAATTGGGTTTGTAAGACTGGGACAGGTCTATTGATACTTACTCTGCTTGGTTCGGCTTATCAACACGATTTGAGTCAAGCGTATTTACCGCCTAACTTTTCTACTCTAAATAACTACCAAATGATCGAACATAGTGACAGGTATAGCCGCCAGGGTTATCCTGTAGGTAGTCTTGGTGATTAGCTTCGGCTGGCCAGAATTTTGTGAATGACTCCAATGTTGTCACAACCGGGCTATCCCAGTTCCCTGAATCATTTACAAGCCTAATCATTTCCTTAGCATCGGCAAGTTCTTGTTCATCTTGGTAAAATATGGCTGATCTATAAGACGCACCGACGTCGTTACCTTGACGGTCTAATGTTGTAGGATCATGAACTCTAAAGAAATAATCGAGAATCTTTTTATACGACGTTTTGGTATCGTCATAGCTTATTTCGAGTCCCTCAGCGTGTCCAGGGTGATTATGGTAGTTTGGGTTGTCGTTTGAACCCCCTGTGTAGCCAACTTCAGTATCTACTATACCCGTTTGTTCTCTAACTAAGTGCTCTAAACCCCAAAAACATCCACCTGCAAGGTAAGCCTTCTTAATCATTACTTGTCTTCCCCTTTCTTATCAAAATCGAGTGACAGCGAGTTAATACAGTAGCGCATGCCAGTTGTATCTTCTGGCCCGTCATTGAATATATGGCCCAAGTGACCACCACAATTTGCGCAAACCGCTTCTGTTCGTACCATGCCGTGTGACTCGTCGCTGATTTGCTTTACAGCACCAGACAAGGCATCATCAAAACTGGGCCAACCAGATCCTGAATCAAATTTAGTATCAGAAGAGAATAATTGCGCATTACAGCTTGCGCATTTGTACATACCGGCTTCTTTGTTCTCTAAATATTTACCCGTAAAAGGTGCTTCTGTAGCTTTGTCGAATAAGACTGCCCTTTGTTCTTTTGTTAAATGATCATCATTCATTATCTGTTCCTTTCGATAAATCAACTGTAGTATTCAAGATACTAACTTTATATAAAATAATGTATAGTTGACTATACATAGTATAGCATGTGAATAGGAATATTAATAAATTGAAAAGGACTAACTTAATGAATAACTCAAAAACCTACTACAGCGACCTAAAAGCACTCTATATTAACTGCTCTATTAAAAAAGATAAAACCAAATCACATACCCAGATCTTAATGAATAAATCTGCAAAAATAATGGAGTCACAGGGTGTTAAGGTTGAGCATGTATACCCACTAGATCATCCAATTGCTTTTGGCATGATTAAAGACGGTAAAGAAGATGGCCAGCCTGACGAATGGCCAATGATCCAACAAAAGATATTAGATGCAGATATTTTAGTAATAGGCTCACCAATATGGCTCGGTGTAAAATCCAGTGTCGCTACACTTGTTATTGAACGTATGTATGCATATAGCGGCGATAGGAATGAAAAAGGCCAATATTTATATTACGGAAAAACTGGCGGATGTATTATTACCGGTAATGAAGATGGTATTAAACACTGTGCGATGGATATTTTGTATGCCTTGCAGCACATTGGTTACATGGTTCCACCGCAAGCAGATTGTGGCTGGATTGGTGAGGCTGGTCCTGGGGCAAGTTATGGTGACACTGAATGGGACGGTAAAAAAATTAACCCACCAGTTGGTTTTGATAACGACTTTACGAACCGCAACACCACCTTTATGGCATGGAATCTAATGCATACTGCAAGGATGCTCAAAGACCAAGGCGGGATACCTGACGTTGGTAACACAACCGAGGGCTGGCAACATGTCGCAAATGCAAAAAGTGAAAATCCCGAGTATAGATAGGCTATTAGGGTTAAGGTCTAGAAACTAGTTCGAGACTAGTTTCAGCTTAATTTGCATCTATTAATAATCAAGTTTTAACATATATTTAACGGATGCAATATGGTATAATAAACTCATGAACAATAGCAAAGTTATTAATGTAAATGACAACAGCCCAGAATTCCTAGCTGAATTGGAGCGACGCATTAGACTTGCTAAAAATCCTAAAAATCGTATACCACTGAGCGTTGCCAAGAAAGATATTCTAAAAAAATATCAGGAGCTTGCGGGTGCAAAAATATAGCGTAAGTCTTACTGAGGATGCTGAGAATGATATTGCTGAGCTAATGGCGTTTTATGAAGAGCTTGTAGATACCAAATCGGCCACAAAATTTTTAGATGAAGCTATTGAAACTTTAACAAGCCTACAAAACTCACCACGATCTAATGCTGTATTTAAAGATCACCCAGATGTGCGTAAGATTCAAATGAAAAATCACAAAGTTGCTGTTGTTTACATTGTAGATGATGGTCGCTTAGAGGTTATCGCAGTTCGTGCGTATCACCAGATGCAAAACCCGGCATATTATCAAGAATCGGTTCGGGCACGTATACGCAAATTACACGGACTGGCGTAACTAGTTGGCAGCGTCTTGAAATGGGGAAAATACTTGCGATAGGTGATATTCACACAAAAACATGGATTATTGATAAGGTTGCTAAACTTATCAATAACTACGATAGGGTTGTTTTCTGCGGTGATTATGCAGATGATTTTAATGCGAGCCCGCAAAATACTCTAGACACCTGGAATTCACTGAGTAATTTGCAAATTAAGAACCAAAGCAAAGTCGAGTTAGTTATGGGTAATCATGACTACATCTATGTTAACGATACCCCTTCGTTGCAATCTGGTTACAACCCGATAACACGTGTTTTAATTGATGCCCCAGAAAACAAAGCCTTGAAAGAGTGGCTCATTGGCCTACCTATCATTATAGAAATTGACGGTGTTACTTATTCACACGCAGGGATAAGCAACCAATGGTCTGGATCAGAAGACGTAAACAGTCTCTGGAACTACATGAGCCCTATCTGGGCACGACCCGACAGCAGAATTACCTACAAGGATATACCTCAAGTATTTGGGCACACTCCTTCCAAGACTAGCTATGAAGTTAAACATAACGTGTGGTGTATAGATACATTCTCTACTATGCCAGATGGCACCCCTTATGGCGACGGATCAGTTCTGCAAATTATTGATGGTAAGAAATTCTCCAAGTTATACTTGGAATAAAAGAAAATTATATTCTTGGGATAATACAGCTTTGTGTATTGGTATTAGGAATCAGGTTTGCAATTTACTCTGAATAGTCTGCATAGTTGAAAAGTTGAAATAGAAAGTCGTATAATTTTTGCGAATCCATTTGCTAAATATATCACAAAGCAAAAACACTATGTTTCCATAGTGTTTATTCTTGGCTTACAACAATAGAGGAAGTTATAACTACAATAAAGCATGGTTTAGCGACCAATTAGCTCATTATACTAACTGAGATTTGCTTTACGTAGGAACTGAGCGTTTACTGCAACAATAATCGTAGATAGTGACATTAGTACTGCACCTAGTGCAGGAGACAAAATGAATCCTGTTACACCTGTTGCGAGCGGTATGGCAACAACATTATATCCAGCACCCCAAAACAGGTTTTGTACCATCTTTCGATAAGTGGCCTTCGAGAGTATAACGATCTTAGCAACACCCCTTGGATCACTACTGGCAAGTACAATGCCTGCGGATTCAATCGCCACATCTGTACCTGCACCAATTGCAATACCAACATCGGCTTGTGTAAGCGCAGGTGCATCGTTAACGCCATCACCAACCATCGCAACCTTACTACCATCGGCCTGCAGTTTCTTGACGACATCGGCTTTATGTTCAGGCAATACCTCTGCAAAGAACTCGGTTATACCTAGCTCTTTCGCTACCCATGCGGCAACACCCTTCGCATCACCTGTTAGCATTGCAACGCGTTTACCCGAAGCCTGTAGTGTTTGTACGGCATCTTTAGACTCGGGACGAATAATATCAGACAGCATAACTGCACCTAATACCTTTTTATCAGACACAACATAAATAACTGTTTTACCGTCTTTACTTGCCGCATCATAGGCACTTTTAATGGCGCTCGATTGCGAGACGGATAGCTCTTCTAATAGACGAGGCCCACCAACATAGACTGTCTTGCTATCAACACTTGCTTTTGCACCACGACCAGACATGGCAGAGAAGTTTTTTGCCTTACTCAAGTCCAACTTCTTTTCTTTTGCGTAGCGCACAATCGCCTTTGCGATAGGGTGTTCAGATTCAAGTTCAACCGCTCCTGCTAAAGCTAAGAGATCGTTTGGCTTTATTCCATCAGTAACAATATCTACGACACCTTGTTCGCCCTTAGTTAGTGTTCCTGTTTTATCAAAGAGGATTACATCAAGATTACGGGCAGATTCAAGCGCCATCCGTTGTCGTACTAGCAGACCATTCTTAGCAGCTAAACTTGTAGAGATTGCAGTCACAAGTGGTATGGCAAGACCTAATGAATGCGGACAGGCAATCACAAGCACCGTTACGACTCGCTCCAATATAAACGAAAGAGATTGATCACTAAATAATGACCAGCCTAAAGCCGTAAGTAGAGCCGCACCAATGGCAACAAACGTTAGGTAGTATGCAGCTCTATCAGCAATAATCTGAGTTTTAGATTTACTACTCTGTGCTTCAGCAACAAGTTTCATGATGCCTGCAAGGGCGGTATCATTACCAACTTTGGTGACTTTAACAGTCAATGCTCCACTGCCATTAATCGTTCCGCCAATGACAAACGATTTCACATCTTTATCTACTGACTTTGATTCCCCTGTCAGCATCGATTCATTAACGTCGGATTTTCCCTTAATGACTTCGCCATCGGTAGGAATTGCAGTTCCGGGGCGAACCAATACAATATTTCCAACTTTAAGACTCGCTATTGTCACCGTTTTGGTACCGCTTTTTGTCACAAGTTCGGCTTCGTCGGGAAGTAGCTTTGCGAGTTCTTTAAGTGCACCCTGCGCGTTCATAACGGAAGCCATTTCAAGCCAGTGCCCAAGAAGCATGATAGTAACAAGCGTTGCCAACTCCCACCAAAAGTCCATCCCATCTAGCCCGAGCGTCACAGCAAGGCTATAAATAAAGGCGACGGATATGGCGAGTGAAATAAGTGTCATCATGCCGGGTAGACGGGCTTCGATTTCGGCTTTGGCACTCTTCAGAAAAACAAGTCCACCATAGAAAAAGATGATTGTGCCCAAAATAGCTGGAATCCATTCACTTCCTGGAAATGTAGGTGCAGTGAAGTTAAGAAGTTCCTGAATTGTTTGAGAAAAAATAAGCACAGGGATTGTTAAAACAAAGCTTAGCCAAAATTTCTTCTTGAACATATCGGGGTTATGACCAGCGTGCTTATCGTGATCATGATGTTCTGTATGTTGGAGTTCGTGGTGCGAGTGATCCATTTTAATTACTGCCGTGCATCATATCCATCATTTCGTCTGGTGAATATCCCCAATCTTTTTGCCACTGTTTCATTTCAACAAGCTCTTTTTCTTGGGCTGCTATTATGTCTTTGCTTAGCTGTTTTACTTCGTCGTGTTTTGCACGAGTATCTGAAAGCTTGGCCATTGCAACTGCACCTTCGTGGTGGTCGATCATCATCTCAATAAATGCTTTATCATAGTCATCGCCAGATAGCCTCTCAAGTTGTTTGTTCATATCCGCCATTGACATATTGCTATGATCGGTAGCAACACTTTGCTCGCTTCTGTTAGTGTCCATGCCCATCATACGCATCATACCCGTGTTGTTATTGTTAAAAGCCTGCCCTGCTATAAATCCTGCTATTACGACACCTAGAAGTAGCCCGATTACACCTATCATTATGCTTTCTTTTTTCATAACATTTCTCCTTTATTTACTTCTTACATTTGAAAGTTCATATAAACCCAGCAGTTCCTCAACTGCTTGCTCTTGGGCTTTTTCTGAACTAGAACTAAGATTCTCTTTAATGTGAGTACGGACGTGATTCTCTAGAATTAACTTGTTTAGAGAACCAATAGATTTTTGAATCGCCAAACTTTGTGTAAGTATGTCCATACAATAATCTTCATTTTCAATCATCTTTTGGACACCACGCATTTGCCCTTCAAGTATCTTTGCTCTATGTAACGCTCGTTGTTTTATGTCTTTTATCATAATTTCACTATATACCCCCAGGGGGTACTACACAAGTGATAAATATTACTAATCATTTAGACTGCTTTTTTACTTTGGTCACTTTTCTCGTTATAAAAACTAAAGAAAATAAGCCATGCATGAAATGCCAAGGCGGTTATTATTTGGGCAGCGGGCGCACCTTTAAACAAAAATATAAACGACCCAATGCCAATAATAAAACAGCTGAGCTGAATCCAAAACAGACCGTAAGCGTACATCCGTGTCTTAGGATTTGTCTGAGCGCGAGCAAAGTAAAACAGCATTATTGGCACCGAGAAAGCTAGAGTCATCGCGACTACCGTATGGATTGTGCCAAGTGGTTGTTTGCCTCCATGGGGCGTAATTGCCGCAACTACTTGGCCCGTTTGACCTATTAATAATGCTACCCAGAAACCACGAGTTAGTGTGTAGCTTTGTTTTAATGAAAGCGCAAATAAAACGCAGGTAACTGCCGCCAGTATCAGCCCGACACTAAACCACAGCTCAGAACGCATATCAGTTCCTAAAGAACTTAGTGGACTCGTTCCAAAAATATCTAAACCCTTGCTCCTAATGCCTACCAGAATACTTGTCCAAAGTATAAATACTGTTACCGCACCGAGATACCTCGATTTCATCGTGACATAATTTTACAGGGATAGTTTGTCAATAAAATTGATTGAACATCAAGCTCTGTCATTTAAGTATTATCTCACAAAAATAAAAACACTAAGTTTCCGTGGTGCTTATTCTTGGCCCATCGAGGCCGGACAGTGCACATTAATCTATGCGCCGAGTTAACTCGGGCATAAGACTAATGACCAAACTCGGCAACCTACTGTCAGCTAAAGCTGCCAGGGTTGCCTTATCCAAGTCGCGCCCCAGAACCCAAGAAAAAACCAGCCCGTTGGACTGGTCTTTTCTTGGCTCACAACGATAGAGCAAGTCATAACCACAATTAAAACTGACCTTTGTAAATTATAAAGATAAAAGTAAGTCTTCGAGCTCATCTAATCTCTTATTGAGAGTTAAGTCTGTTTTTGCTTGAATGACTTTGTAGGATAGCCCACGTCTTTTACCAGGAGTAAGTTTGTCCCATATTACCTTCAAGTCTGGTCTCTGTTCTAAAAACTCTTCCTGGGCGGGATGCATTTCAACTTCATTTTGATCACCTATTCTCATTTCAACATTGACGTTATCTCCGTATGATCTGTCTATTTCTTTTAAGACTCTTTTAGGTATTTGGTAATACCAAATACGTTTGTTAATTTTATAACCTTGCTTCAGTAAGTGTTCTGTTTGTTTAGAGCCTACTTTGTCTGGCATTAAAGTTCCTTTTGCAGGAAATCCATCTATCTCAACTTCAACTCGAAGGCGCATGTGACTTTCCAGATCAAGTTTCTGTGCTAAATCATCAGGAACATAAACAACTGTATAGTAGTATTTTTGATAGTCGTACTTTGTAATATTTGCTTGGAACGAATACGGATAAGTGCTCATTGTATAGATTGTAACAGCGTTCAAAATTATAGTTTCAATTCTAGTCTGGGCATAAAAAAGTCAGAACCATTTTCACAGTTCTGACTTTGTCTATTCCAGCTTGGCTCACGCTAACATACGAGTTGCGAACCGCTAACGTGGACTATGACCGATGCAAAGTTAGTGTCATCAAGGAATTATTGGCAATAGGATATTTAAGCACTAAAGTATTGAAATAGTTAGCTAACTTAACTAATGTTTATATATGAAAACAATTACAATACATGATGCAAAGACAAATCTAAGTAAATACATTGCAGCTGCTAAGAGTGGCGAAAAGGTATATATTGGAGGCTTTGGAAAGGCAGAAGTAGTGCTGTCTAAAATCACCGACTCTGATGAAAACGCCGGGCGTCAGCGTGATTATGCAAAAGCTAAAGGTAAGATAACTGAGTATGCAGATAGTTTTTCGGAAACCACTGAAAAAGAAGTTTCTGATTTAATGTTTGGTAACTAAATACGTATGAGGTTACTTTTAGACACACGAACTTTTATATGGCTAATCAACGACGATAAAAGACTTGGGAAGAATACACTTGGCTTATTTGAAGACATCTCTAACGAGTTACACATAAGCTATTTCTCCATCTTTGAGATGACCATAAAAGCGAGTATCGGTAAGCTGAGGTATGACCCTACTATTCTAGAAGTTCTGCACGGAATGGGCATCGAACTAATACTGCCAACTATCAATGCGCTTAAAGGATATAAAATCCTTAACCAGAACAACAAAGATCCGTTTGATAATATGCTTATTTCCATCAGTCGTAGTGAAAAAACAACCTTTGTGACTAGTGACCAAAAGATTCTTAAGATCTCCGCTAAAGATCTTAAGCTGCAAGATGCTACAAATTAATAAGAAGAAACGGCAACAACCAGCCTGCCTAGAGCAAATAACATATGATAATAGCCTGTGTTATTTTTAGGTTTAAACCCGGCTCACAACAATAGAGCAAGTCATAACTGCAATAAAACAAGATCTAGCCATGTCGTAAGGTAAACGATTTCATTACTTGGCTTGCTGAACGGGATTAACAGTTCTGACTTTGTCTTTTACTGCTTGGCTCACAACGATATAAGAAGTTATAATCACAATTAAGCGAGATGCCTTAGCTAGTTAGAATACTTAAGAGGTTGATCGTGGTAAACTAACAGTAGTTAAATTTTTTTGGTGAGCCGGGAAGTCTGGTCGGCACATATTATTTTATTTGTGAGGATTTCAGTGAAAGAAAAAGTTAAAAATCTACGAAAAAAATTACATCCCAAACACGTTGCAACTCTTTTTGAGACTTTTCTAAAAGACGAAACAATTGGCGGTAAGTTAATTCTTGCAGCTGCTCTACTTTCCTTGATCGTGGTAAACTCACCACTCCGTGATGTATTTGATGATTTTTGGCATATACCACTAACGATCGGTTTAGGCAGTTGGAGTATATCACTCGACTTAAGACACTGGGTCAATGAAGGTCTTATGGCCTTCTTTTTCTTGGTTGTGGGTCTAGAAATTAAAAGAGAATTTGTAAAAGGCGAGTTAAAAGATATAAAGACAGCAATCTTACCACTCGGTGCGGCAGTCGGAGGCATGCTAGTTCCAGCTTTTGTTTACCTTATGTTTAATATAAATTCAGGAGCTATAGAGGGTTGGGGTATCCCAATCGCAACGGATATTGCCTTTGCAGTGGCCGTATTATCACTTTTGAGCAACAGAGTGCCGGTGTCATTAAAGGTATTTCTTCTTACGCTGGCAATCGCCGACGATATTGGGGCAATATTTGTTATTGCGCTATTTTACGCTGAAATTATTAACTATTGGTTCTTAGCTGCTTCTTTCATTATCGCAATTGGTATTTTCTTATTTAGAAAAATACTTACGTTTCAGTTAGCCATCGTAGGCCTACTTGGAATAGTGCTGTGGGTTACAACTAATCTATCTGGAATACATGCAAGTATTGTTGGTGCTGTCATGGGACTTTTGGCACCAGTATCAAGGTCCGAAAACAGAGTGGGCGTATCTGAAAAAGTTGAGAAATTTTTCCTACCAATAACGACATTTTTTATTCTTCCAATTTTTGCTTTTGCGAATGCCGGCTTTCCAATTAGTTCAAGTGCGCTTACTACAAATCAATCGATTTTGTGGGGTGTATTTTTCGGACTTGTAGTGGGCAAAGTTTTGGGCATAACATTATTTTCTTGGGTCCTAGTGAAGCTAAAAGTTGCTCAATTACCAGTTGGTGTAAGCTGGAAGCATATAGCCGGTATAGGTTTTATAGCCGGTATAGGTTTTACGGTTTCAATCTTTATTACCGAACTTGCCTTCTTAGATAACGAATCGTTTATAAATACTGCAAAAATGGGAATATTTATTGCTTCTGCAACAAGTGCATTACTTGGCTATATTGTCTTACGGACTGCAAAATCTGGTTTGCATAAATAACCAAAAACTCTGTCTATAAAAATTTGAATATCATTAAAAGAGCACTGCTTCATTATTAGGCGCGGGGTGAACAACGACAGAAGCCCTGTGAACTTTGTAACGCATACGTTTATGGCTGGCTCACTGTATTGGGTATGTTGGAAAGTAATAGTAATTTTTTCGCTTAATAGTATTTTTATAAAAGTTGGACGGCTTTACTGCTTTTTCTTAATAAATCTTAGAAAGAGTAAAAATAAGACTACCGTCAAAAACGCGATAACAAAATATATAAAACTTCTACCAAGTGACGCACCAAACAAAATAAAAACGCTACTTCCGAAAATATTAGTAATAAATGTAGCTGCTAAAAAATCGATGAACCTGATTTCTTTAACAAAACCAAGTCCGTAACTTAGAGGGATGTAAGGTAAAAAACTTAACCTAAGTAACACTATAGCGCTAAAGATCTCGCGATTACTTTTGTTTTTTAGATTGATTATTTTCTGATGATTTGTAATTTTTTTGCCAGGAGAAATATTGAATCTATCGCTAAAATGTCTCGCGAGTAGAAACGCAATTGCACCTGCAAACGTAGCCGACAAAACCACAATTATAATTCCTAATAGTATTCCAAAAAGGGTACCCGCTAAAATAGTCAAAACGACAGTAGAGACTCCAATAATTGAAAGTACTGAATAGATAAAGCCGAACACAACTGCCGACCAGGCACCAAAATTTTCGATGAAAGTACGTATTTTATCAATATTGTTATTTAAAAAAGGTGATAATAAAAATCCTAAAATAAATATGAAAATGATAAAAGTGGCTATAAGTATTTCTGAGCGATGCCCAATTATCCAAGATTTTTTATGCTTCATTTGGACTCTAAACCACGAAAAACAGCATTCTTAAGCTGCTCGAGCGAAGTAATCTGTTCAAAGTCATCAGCGTCAAGTATTACTCTGTAATTATTATTTGCATTAGAAACAATGACAGCCGGTAATGAAGTATCTAACACTTTTAAATCATCTTGAATTTCGTTTTTGTGAAGAAAAACTACTGGATATGGAAGATTTTTAGTAAAGTTTTTCCAATCTTTCTTCATGCCAAAAGGCCCGTAAGAAACCATGCATAACTGACAATCATATTTTGATGGTGTTATGTATTTTTTTCCGTAATCTAGAATTGCATTAGCTTTTCCGGTGTTTGCATTATAAATAAAGTATATTTTTTCGTTTGATTCGCTAATTTTCACAATTTCTCCTTTTCAAACTAAATATTTGTTGAATGTTTGATGGTGCATTATGTTTTCGTATACATGTTAGTCATATATCATTATTATCTCATAAAACAAAAACACTATGTTTCTATAGTCCTTATGTTTGGCTCACAACGACATAGAATGTCATTACTGCGATAAAGCAGGATTTAGCAGTAAGTTGAATATAATATACAGCTTCACTGGTATACTTCAATTAAAATAATGCCAAAGCAGAAAGTAATTTTTATGATTAAATCTGACAAAATGAATAGTACGAAAACAACTACAGCTCAATTAATTGGTTTAGTTAGTACATCAATGTATGCCGGTGTGATGCTTTGCATTGGGATTGGGCTAGGTGGTTACTGGCTGACTATCGGTTCTGTAGAATACGCCCAAATGTTTCAGAACATATTCCTTTACCTTTTACCTTGCATAGCGATAACACTACTCCCTGGACTTGTTGGCGTGTTTAAGTCATATAAGGCTGAAACAAATCAAACCATAAAGCAGCTTTGGAAAAACTCACTGTTTGCAATTGTTGTATCCATCGCCATCACATCATTTATTGCACTACCTCTAAACTTCAAAATCTGGAATGACAGTACTTCGTCATCTGAAATTGAAACGCTACTAATTATATGGCTAATCATGCACGCTACACGTCTAGCTGCAGCATTTATCGGTGTTTTATATGCCACTAAAGCCCTAAGAATAAAACTATCGGCTTAATTACGGAATTTACTCAATTTTCCATCTCAGTACTGGATTATTGTTTATAGCTTAAATAATCGTTCACAGCTGGTATCGATACAGGCACTTTAGGCATCGGTTTCAATTCTGGTCTGGGAATGAAAAAAGTCAGAACCATTCTCACAGTTCTGACTTCATTTAGTAAAGCTTGGCTTACAATAGCAGACACATTGACAACAGAGAGCCTAGATTTTCACGATGAGAAATTAAGTAAATTAGTGAATTCTTGACGTAATTATTATTGTAGCGGATCACTAATCATAAACTTAGTGTAAATAATTGCTATAATTAATATGGAAGGAGAAATGATATTAAAGAAAAGCACAGTCTTGAAAAATATGCGTTACTCACTCAAGAACATCTCGTGCGAGTAACTACTTTGTTTCCTTTTACCCCCTTCCCGGACACTCTGACAGTAGACAGACATAAGATTACTCTCGCTCGTCGTCACTTTTTTGGTTCCGCAGACATAACAAGTATTCAGATTGCAGATATATTAAATGTGGTTGCCCACGTAGGGCCGTTTTTTGGATCATTAGACATATTCACAAAGTTTTATGCTAAAAAGCCACTAAAAGTTATCTATCTCTCAAGGGCTGACGCAGTTAACGTAAAGCGCATATTACAAGGTTATAT
>JBGSWE010000008.1:0-33875 GCA_041752595.1 Saccharimonadales bacterium (SeqCode)
CGCGTGGCCTTCAATATTTGATTCTTTTCTTCGCTGTATCTTAGTTCGAAAGCCATAAGTATAATATAGCAAAGTGTACACTATTTGTAAATACATTTATTATGATCTACTAATTGGTTCAAATCCTTCATCCCCAGCCAAGCATAAATGATTTTCTTCATAGTGCCTATGGTTGGCTGTCCCTAATAGACGAACTTCGAACTTTTACAAGAGGTGACGTGTTCGTTCTATTTAAACATTTCGTCCGTGGCGGCTATGCAAACAGAAATTCCAGCCATACCACATCGTGAAAGGCCTTTAAGATCTAATGCAACTCGAGCTTCTTCGCATTGTTCATATGTAAAGCCCGAAGTGTCTAAGCCTTGATCTTCTGCAACTCTTCTCCAATCACACCTTACTTCACAGCCTTCTTGACGAATATCTTCCATCGACTTCTTGCCACTTGAAGATGATTTGCCTTCACCACTACTTGGGAATTCTATACTCATAATTACTATATTATAACATAATAGTAATTATTTCCAAATCTTTTATGTAACTATAATGCCTATGCTTGGCTGCCCCTTGAAAACGTACTTCGCAACTTTTAATCTGACAATAGGAATTCTAAAAGCCTTTTAGAGTGGGTGTTTTTTATTTGTATAGACTTTATATTAGATTTAGATAAATCTTTATCAGAATAATTCAAAATTTGCGAATTACGTCTTCTAAAAACAGCAACAATTTACACTAAACTTGGCCCGCATGATGTAAATCCTAGTCATGAGAGAAAACCGAATTTACTTCCTGAAAAGCCGAACGAAAGGTACACTTTTTAGTTCGAAACTTTTAACCATTTGTTTAAGCATATAGGTCTAGAACCTTACTTTAGGGTTAAAATTAAACTATAAACTTTAATTCTATAATTTAACAAGCATTTCTATTAACGCACGATACGTACAGATTATCATAAAACCAAATTAGCACAGTATACAAATATATGTTATGATAATACAAAAGTACAGCTAATTAAGGTTTACATTGAATACATTCCGAACCAAAAAATCATTAAATCAAAGTATGCGCAATATTTCTCAACTTGAGAAACATCTTACTTCTCCGACCGTATCAATAATTTTATTGGCGGCAGTTGTTGGTGCTATAGTTTATTTAATATTTCTACTGCAACCAGAATACAGAGGAGACACACTACCATATGCTATGGTAATTGCTTCTGAAGTATTCTTTATTGTAGTTGGGGTAATTGCATTTTGGACTATATTAAGCGGAAGACTTAATCCTCGTCATTTTGGGTACTATAACACTCAGGACCAATTGTTTGGTGAAAAAAACAAAACAATTGTAAAAGAGATAAACGAAACGATGGCAATTACGTCACGTAGTACGCAGATGTATATTAACAAAATTCCTATTACTGTTGATGTATTTATACCTGTTTATGGTGAAGATATTGATGAGATAAGACAGACTGCAATGGCAGCGAAGGCAATCTATGGCAAGCATACGACTTATTTACTTGACGATGGTAAGTCTGACGAAGTAAAAGAGTTAGCCAAAGAAATTAAGATTCAATATATCAGAAGGCTGGAAAACAAGCATGCAAAAGCGGGTAATATTAACTATGCATTGAGTCAAACGAAAGGTGATTTTTTTGTGATATTAGACGCTGATTTCGTGGCAGATAGTCACTTTATAACAGAAACAATACCCTTTTTCGAAGAACCTAAAATGGCCTTCGTTCAAACACCACAGTACTACGGGAATCAAGTTAACTTTATATCGAATGGTGCTGGGTTTATGCAACAAATATTTTATTCTTTAGTACAAGTTGGAAAAAATAAGTTTAATGCAGCATTCTGCGTAGGAACAAATGTCATATTTAGACGCAGCGCAATCATGAAAATGGGTGGTATGTATGATAAATCAAAATCTGAAGATATTTGGACGTCGATGATACTTCATGAGCTTGGATATCAATCTGTTTATATAAACAAAGTCCTTGCTATCGGCAAAACACCAGAAACAATAAAAGCTTATTCAAAGCAACAGTTACGCTGGGCAACCGGTAGCTTTGAAATCTTTTTAAATAAAAACCCCCTCTTTAATAAAAAATTGACAATAGACCAACGAATTCAGTATTTTTCGTCTACACTATTCTACTTTAACGGCTTCGCGATAGCTTGTTTGTTATTGTTGCCACCTTTACAAATATTCTTTAACCTTACACCAATTGCTCTTGATATTCCTGTTTGGCAATGGGCACTGCTATATTCGGGCTTTTATATGACACAGCTCATCCTTTCAATGTATACGATGGGTGGATTTAAGTTTGAAACACTAATGCTTTCAGCAGCATCCTTCTCAATCTACATGAAAGCATTTTTCAATGCACTATTTAAGAAAGAGCAGTCGTGGCAGGCAACAAATAGTATAGATTCATATGATTCGCCCTTTAACTACATCCGTGCACAAACTTATGTGTTTGTGTTTTTACTACTGACAACTATAGTTGGTATCTGGAAAAGTTTTTATACTCAAGAGTTTTCAGTATCAATTATATGGGCGGGATTAAACGCATTTGTTTTTGGTTATTTTACGTTTGCTGCACTTAAAGAATCAATGATTATCAGAAAAACTGTCCGTAAGGAAAAAGCAATGAAACGTTATCAAAGTAAAAGGATATATTCATGAAATTCACTGCACGGTTACGATTTATCATGGGCATAATAATAGTTGTATTAATAAGTTTTAGTTTGTTTATTTATCTTGATTACTCTATGTCTAGAGTAGATTCAATAAATGCACAGTTATTATCTGATAACTTCTCGGTAGGTATAGATTATTCGGGAATTATTGAAAAACAATATATAGACGAAGGGGCATATGTAAAAACTGGTGATCCTTTATTTGAACTACGCAGTCCAACGATGAATGATGCTATTCGTAATAATGATCTGGCGAAATCCTCATTACTGTATCGTCTTTCAGATGATGGACTAATTGTCATAACTGCAGCTGCTGCCGGTAGAGTAAAAACGATCGACTACAAACAAGGAGCTTTCGTACCTGCTAATAGTCAAATTGCTCTCATAAACATTGAAGGAAAATTGTTTATAGAAGCTACATATAAATTGTCTTCTCCTGATTACGCTAGGATAAATAACAATAGTAAGGTTCAGGTGGTCTTTCCTGATAATACAAAAGTAATAGGGCAAATATATGATATTTCATTATCGACAGTAAACAAGGAAGTATTAACAACAGTTAGAGCAAGGTTTGACCAAGACTATATTAATAAGTCAGTATTCTCAGTCGGCACACCGGTGGGTACAACATTATATTTTGATTCAAATACGTGGCTTGACACGCTTAATAATGGATTTAACTCCTTGATTAAACCGAACAATAATTAATAATGAAGAAGCTCGTTATACTTCTAATTATTGCGTCTTTAGTACTAACATTATTTCTAATTAAATTTTTATACTATAAACCAGCCGATTCTGCGCCACTTGTTGACTCAAGCTTTATTTCTAGTTTACCCCAAAAAGACGAAAGTAAAATAGACACAACTCATCTAAAGGATGGGCTAATACCTCCGACAAATAAATGGTTTAGCGGGCTCGCCTTACAAAGTGAACCTAAAACCGTGTTTCCTAATCCGCTTAGCTTTAAGGTGTCGAACTCTTCATTTAGTTACGCACTTCCTAAAGTTACTACCTCAGCAGATACGATAACGAATACAGTAGGTGAATATCTTCGTATTGAAGTCATAGGAGCTGATAGTTATAAGGTTGTGAGATATGACGAACTAAGCGTTGATATTGGGTTCTTTACCGGCGCGGAAGAAATTGGGATTGTCACAATAGCTCAAGGTTCACCATACATATTTTATAGCGCAACCAAGGATTCCAGTCTAGAGATTGTAGGAACGAGCAATCCAGTTCTTAATAGCAATCACATAGTTTACTCTAACCAGGATGCAACATATCATGGAAGTGTTTTTAACGGTGCTACAAATAAATCTGCTGGACAAAAGACTGAAATATTAAGCCCTAAAGGTAGCCATGTTAGTTTTTATGCACTTTTAAATGACGCCGTACAAGATCCACTGCGCGATTATGCTGAGAACCGTATAACCAGTGTTAAGGTAGATTACCTAGAACAACAAGATGGATTTAATACTGAAATCACCATTAACACTATGAACAATAAGACAACATTATTTGGGTTTATGAAGCATCACACCACAAAACACAACATAATTTATAACTACAGTACAATTTATGGACAGTTGAGAATAGGTGAGGGAAGCAAGTTTATATATTTCGCACCCTCTGTGCCTGTAAGTGAATCGCTTAATCTTGATTACATAACTGACGAACAAAAAACTCTTTTGGCTAACACTGTTCGTCAAGAAATAAACGCTACTAAATATATTGCCGATGACACATATTTTGCCGGCAAGGAATTATATCGTAGTGCTCAGCTTTTAGAGTTAGCCACCCAAGTAGGAGAAACAGAAAGTGCAAGCACCATAAAAGCAAAATTGAACGAACAAATGGGAATATGGTTTGCAAAAAACATCGGACAAGGAAGTCGATACTTTTATTATGACTCAAGAATGAAAAGTATAGTTGGCGTGTCAGCATCTTTTGGATCTAACGAAATCAACGACCACCATTTTCATTATGGTTACTTTATTTACGCTTCAGCGACGCTTGCTAAATATGACGAAACTTTCATTAACAGACACGGCAGCGCGGTAAATGCAATTGTTGCAGATATTGCGAACTATAATGATAGCGAGCTCTTACCAAAGAGGAGATCGTTCGACCCGTACCGTGGACATTCTTGGGCTTCTGGTAGTGCACCTTTCAACGATGGCAATAACCAAGAATCTTCTTCTGAAGCAATACAGGCATGGGTTGCTACATCATTGTGGGCTAAGCTAACAAACAATCAAAAGTTAGCGCTGCAATCAGGGTGGATGCTAGCTGGAGAAGTACAGGCCACAAACGAGTATTGGTTAGGTATAGATACTACACAGTCACCATATAATAATATTTATAATCACCGAATTGTTTCACTAAACTGGGGAGGAAAAAGGGATTATCTGACATTCTTTAGCAACGAAGCTTCAGCCAAATTTGCGATTCAACTTATACCAATGAACCCAACATCACAGTCAATCTTAAAAACAGACAAACTATCAATGCAGTCAATGTTTGACGAAGCATCTGTTAATAGTCAAAGCTCTTTATTTGCAGACTATTTACTTATGTATTCGTCGTTAATTGATCCAAATAACAAATTGCAGCAAGCGAAAGATATTCCGATAGATAAAATTGACGGCGCAAACTCCCGCAGTTACATATATGCTTGGATAATCAGTCAGCAATAGGGAGTATAGCCTTAAGGATTACACTTGATTATCTAAACCGTCAATTTCAAGATCTGGGGGTATTAGTGGGCAAGGGTAGGTTGATCTATTGCCAGCTAAGCCAAACACCTCACGCCATATTATGAAGGGTTAATAATATACAATTTAGTCTTACATAAAAAGTCGCCAAGTCATTTTCTAACGGAAGCCAAGCATGAGCCCTATGGATTAGTACTTTTTTGTTTTATGATTATGTAATGCAAGAACAAAAGCCAGAAATTATTGACTTAGTAGACGAAAATGACCAAGTCATTAAGCAAATAGAACGAGATGATACTGTAAATTATGTTCAGAAGTATGGTGGGTACATCAGAGTAGTTGATTGCTATATTATGAATAGCCAAGGCAAGCTATGGGTGCGTAGACGCACTGCACATAAACGTATTGCACCAAACGGATTAGATTTTAGTATTGGTGAACACATGCAAGCTGGCGAAACGTATGAAGACGCAATAATCAGGGGATTTCAGGAAGAGGTAGGATTTACACCGGATAATGAAAAACTGGAATTCTTAGGAGTAAACAAACCATTAGAAGATGGCCACTTACTTCAAGAATTTTTTATCTATCATAGTGATGCCACCCCCGAGTTAAATCCTGAAGATTTTGTTGAAGCTACTTGGATGAAACCAGAAGAATTAGTAAGCAAAATTGAATCAGGAGAAATCGCTAAGTCCAATATAGTTCCATCAGTAAGAAAATTCTTGTTACCAAAAAGCTAATTTTTAGCTGCTTGATTCTATGACATTACCGAACCATATATCTGGGTGAAGTCCCGAGGGATCAAATTTAAAATAATCGTCATGCCCGCCGTAGCCTTTGGCGACAATATCCATCTTAAATTCATTGGGGTTATCCGAATCCGGTAATACGAATATTCCAAGCTGAATTGGCACGCACGCAACTCCCACCCCATGAACGATAACATTATTCATGGTTGGTTCTGAGTATTCCTGGAGGACCCAAGACTCTGGCTTCTGGCTTGCCAATGAAAGGTGCATTCTCCACTGCTCATCACTGCAGTCTGCCCCAATATATATCGACTTAGAACCGGCTAAATTAGTAATTTTTAAAACCAACTCGTCTTTCCTGGTTATGTAATCGTCTTCATGTTCAGCGTTAAATACTTCACTCCTAAGTATTGTCGGACTTTGCAGCTTGGTTAAGTATGCCTTATTGCCGTATGGACGCATCCATAATGGTTGCAATACTCTAATTAGGTTTTTGGTATCAAGCTCTTCAATTTCTGGTTCAGTTGTCCATGAATACTTACGCGTTACCGCATTATACGTCGTGTCCCCAACTGATATTCCTAGCGTAGTGATTGTGTAATCTTCTGGATTGGTAACATGGCATACCGAATCATAGGCCGCAACAAGTTCATCAAAATACTTCCATTTCGGAATATTAGAGCTGGTTAAATATAGTAGCGCCGCATTAGTATTGAGATGATCGCTATGAAGTATTTTTTGATTCTTCACAAATTCTTTATTTAGTAACCAATCTTGATTTGCCGAAAGTTCACGGGCGGTTACCCCATCAATCCATTCAACTATTTCATGTAAACCCACATTGCGAGTATTTAGCTCTATTATTTTCAGGCTATTATCGGCAGAATTATAAAAAGCGTCAAATCTAATCATGTCAAAAGGTAAGTTTTTATCTTTTGGCCAACAACTTGAAAGTAGCTGTTTATATAAAACTTCAATACTTGCACGTATACTATTTATAGACTCAGGGGATAAAACTAACGAGAAGGTTTGACGAGCAAGATCTTGGTATTCACTGCCAGGCATAAAACCGGCATAGTCTTTCAGCGGTTGCTTATCTTGGATAAAATCATTTTTTAATGCTTCAACAATTTTAAGCTGTGAGAGAACTGTCTTTATCATATACTGAAACCTTTTTGTTTATTATTGTTACTTTTCCAGGACCATAAATTGCAATCATCTTAAGTTTTTCATCTAGTAGCACGGCTGTATCTTCATCTAAACCCATTCCAATCATACCTTCATCTCCTAAATCTTGTAAAACTGATTGAAGTCGCGGTAATCTGTTTCGCTCATTAAAATGCGAATCAATAATATTTCCAGGAATATACGCTAAGCCTTCTATAACATTTTTTATATTCTTATGACCGACTATGCACCAAGAGCCCATTGCCATTGCTCCTGCGCTACCTCCGCCGAGTAATTTAAGATTGTTTTCTTGCACTACCTGCGACAATATTTCTGCTGTGCCGAGCTCTTGCATGCGCTTTAGAAGCGTTGCTTGTGACCCGCCGGGTAAGTATACGAAATCAGCCCAACGGATAGCAGATGATATCAGTGCAGGATCTGAATCATGGATGGTGAGCGAGCGAGCCTCTATTCCACTTATTGTAATAAGTGATCTAGACTTGCTCCATGCATCTTGCCAATAGTCTTCTACTGGTGCATATACGATGAATAAAACACGCTTAATTCCTAGCTGACTATATAGCGCCAAAGATGACTCGTCTAAAAGCACTCCTCGTTCATTTCGGCCACCGTTTAAGAAATAATGCACTTATTAAGTATACCACCGAGAAAATAACCAAAAAGCATATCACACAAGCACTCATTCGTTTGAGGTTTACGTTTTTCAAAAAAATACCTACATGAGCTCTTCTCGTTGCGCATAAGCAAATTCCAAACGGATATGAAAATTTACAAAAAAATATTTATGGTACGAAAGGGAGCTCTAGTAGCACTCAGCCGTCCCCACCCTACGATTACTGACGCTTAAATGCAAAGTAAGCTCGAATTCCTCACCTCCAGACTAGAATAACAACTCAATATCTTACACAACTCCCGTTTCAATACAGCCTCTTTACCTAGCACCATTTAAAAAAACACACAACTAAAGACTGTCTGAGTTATTGATAAAAATTAGGCTTAAGCATTAGTTTACAATTACTTGTTTACTGTAAACAAATTAGTGTAAACTAAGACTATGAACAACGACACAACACTTGACGAGCTAGTAAAGTTTCTTGACAGGCAACCAGGATCACGACCTAAAGCAATTGCTGAAGCGCTTGGCATTAGCAGGCAGTATGTTCAAAAACTACTTGTCAATAATAAGGATCAGTTTGCAGTATCTGGAACGGGCCCGAATAGATTCTACCGCAATATTGAGAAATCGTATGAAACCATTAATAAGTCAAAAGAAAATAGTCACCTGTTTCATAACATTAACAAAGAAGATGCTCAGTTAATTGAGAATAACTATTATAGTCTTTCACCTCTTGGAGAGGAGCTTACAGGCATACAGGGTCTAATAAAGTGGAGTATAGCTCGTAAACTTGACCCGGCTGTCAAACAAGAAGAATACGTCGCCATACTAAAAAAATACTATCCACCGAACTTTGAGTCACCAATAGACTTTACCGAAAAAGTAAAAAGAACATTTAATGATTTTGCACTAAATAAAGTCTGGGCCATAGACTTTTATAATTTTGAAGTGTTTGGAAGAACTAAACTAGGAACTCAAGTAATGGTTGTTAAACAAACAGGTGACGCAGAGACTGCCAATATTCTGGTGGATAGGCTAGAAACTGCTACAAACAACATACTTAGTAAGTATAATATAGGGGCTGTTGCCTTCGTATCGCCAACAATACAGAGGCAGTCTCAGCTTATGACAAAATTAGAAAATAATGTAGCAGTGAAAACCCCTAGAATTAAAGTTCATAAGGTTGGTGCAAGAATTTTAATAGCCCAAAAAACACTCAAGAGTCTAGAGGATCGTTTATTAAATGCCTCTCAGACATTTATTGTTGAATCACGCGAACACTATGATAACGTACTGATTATTGATGATGCCTTGGGTTCTGGTGCAACGCTTAATGAAATAGCTAAACAGATTAAGCAGAAAAACATAGCAAATAATTGTTTTGGGCTAGTGCTAGTATCTTCGCCATCAGGTTATGAAGTTATAAATGAGGTTTAGTAGTTTTGTTTATTTAGTTCGAATCCCTAGCCGCCTAACACAAGGTTCGAATTTAGGCATAAGTAAGGTGTAACAGGCATAAAAAAAGTCTTCACTCTATAAAGGCGAAATCGCTAAATCATTTATAGTTTCATTAGTAAGAAAATTATTGCTGGCAAAAAGATAATTTCTAGCGGTTTAACCACCACAGATTAATTTGCAGCACGCTCGCGATTCCAACCCATACCAGGTAGGGGATATAGGCAACAGTGATCCACTTAGAATATGGAAATATTGCGACCATACACCAAATAATGGTGAAAAATACTAGCAAGATAACAATACTCGACATAAACTGGTTTCGGAATCCAAACTGAATTGGCGTGTAAATTAGATTAAAGAAAAGATTAATCCAAAAGGGCAAAGCAATAATCCAGCCTATCTTACCCCTGCTAAATAACACAATTACATATATATTTACCGCAAAGATTATCGGGTATATTATTGACCATATACGTCCAAACACCTCAGGTTGTGGTGCCCAGCTAGGTTTAATTAATGATTCATACCATTGTCGTGTATCCACAACTCGATAGTATCAGTAATTATGGGTAAGCTCCAACAATCTTACTTAAGCGTTTTGTACCAACCTACAATTATATAGAAATTACGAGATAACTTCTTACAATTATGATTTATTCATAACATATAGTGGAAAGTACTATGAAAAAGAGCTAAAATGCGTCATGATGCAATAACATAAATAAGGAGTAATTAAACATGGTTACAGGATACTGCGTTAAATGCAAAGAAAAAGGCGTTGAATTAACAGCTCCAGCGATTCATCAAACTGCAAAAGGTGGTTTCATGGCTAAGGGCAAGCACCAAACATGTGGCACAACTGTATGTGCAATGATGTCCAAGGATAATGCTGAAAAAGCAGTACAAGACGGCGCCACAAAAGCTTATTAATTAGATATTAAAATGATTTTTAGCAAAAAAGGTGTAGACACAACTGTCTACACCTTTTTAATTATCAAAGGAAAATAGATTAAGACCTGTATATGTAGTACTTAATTTAGTTCGGCAGTTGCAAAAGTTGTGGTAAATGCTCGACACCATATTACAACTGTCTTGTAGTCGCTATAGTTGCTCGGTAAATTGTATGCCTGTTCGCCTGTGTTGCTTTTGAGTTTGCCGAGCGATGCAAATTCACCAAGTGGCTCGTTAGATAAGTTTGGTGATAAATAAACAAACAGATCTGGGCCGTTTGTAACCTTAAAATTATCACTAAATACTAATATTGGACCTTCTTCAGTATCGATTACCGATACATCTCCGACGCCAGAGTGAACCGCATCCCCATCTTTAAATTGGCCCTTCAAAGGAACTACGGTTTCGACCATTTTGTCGTTGGACATAACTGGGATAGGAATATTTGGTTGCTGGGCAACCTCTAAGCTGGGTTTGGCATTGATATTAAAATAAGCATAGGCTGCAATCAAGCAAAGCACTGCCAAAGATATTATCAGCACACTAATAACGATCTTTTTTCTGGATAGTGATTTATTATTTTTGTTTTTATTCATAAAAAAATTGTATCATGTAACGATATGTGCGACAATATGTATGGTTAACTATACATATATGTTTATAAGAGATAAGGATCATACGGTTGTAAACACGGTACGAGAAGCGCGTACTTCTGTTAAGATGACCCAAGATGACCTTGCAGATAAGGTCCAAGCAACCAGACAGACAATAATCGCAATAGAAAAAGGAAATTATGTACCAAGTGTGCTGCTTGCACTCCGGATTGCGGTTATACTAGACAAGAAGGTGGAGGATATCTTTCGTTATGAAAAAATATAAGCAATTATTAGACGTTATTTTATTACTAGGTCTTTTGATTATTGCAATAGTATCTATTGTGCCGAAAACTATTGTAATGCCATCTAGTTTAGAGATGTTAATACTTGCAGTAGTGCTAGGGCTGATTTCGATGTTCTTGGTGCTGTTTTGGCGAGAACAACCTGATGACGAGCGTGAAATGCAAAATCAGGCTCTTGCTAGTCGTTCTGCATATACAGTTGGGTCGCTTGTTCTTATAGCCGCTCTTGTTATCCAAACAATGAGACATGAACTAGATCCTGCTGTTCCTATTGCGTTACTTGCGATGATAGCTACCAAAGTTATTGTTCAACGCAACAAAGACGGTGAATAATATAGTAAAGTTGACTTGACAATTTAAATACAAGCACTTTATACTAATTAGTATAAATAATTTAATGTAGGGGTAAGATCAAATGAATAAAACAGTAGCAATAATTCTAGGAGTAGTTGTAGGAGTTATAGTAATTGGTGGGGGAGTTTTCGCCTATAACCAAGATCAGAACGATAAAAAAGCCGAAGAATCTTCTAAAATGATGAAAGCCGAAGAAGAAGAAAAAATGAAAGAAGATGAAGCTATGAAAATGGAAAAAGAAAAAGAGGGTGAGGCTATGAAGGCAGAAGATGCTATGAAAGCTGAAGACGCAATGAAAAAAGAAGAAGGAACATCAACAGAACCTTCATTACAATAGATAATATCTAGATATAAGGACACTGTCATATGAACAATAGAATAAAGATAACAATAGGAACTATAGTAGCGTTGTTTATTTTAGGAGCCGGAGTTTTGACGCTTCAAAATGGACAAGATAGCAATACGCAGTCACAGGAAGTTGCTTTGACAGGTGATACTAGTTTGGACACTATAGCAGACCCAACAATCGACGAACAGGGAACAGCTGGTGCAGATAATACTGCACCTAGCACCCCACCTAGCACCCCGTCTGGCACTACGCCCAGTAATACTCCTAAAACAGTATCTAAGCAAGGTACCTACCTTACGCTCGCAGAGTATGATGCAAATCCAGGCAATTACTCAGATAGCAAAAAAGTGTACTTCTTTCACGCTACTTGGTGCTCTGTTTGTCAAGGAATAGACAAAGAAATTAAAGCAGACATTAGTAGAATCCCTTCAGGGGTTACGCTAATCAAAACAGACTTTGATAGTGCTACAAATTTGAGAAAAAAGTACGGTGTTACACTCCAATATACATTTGTACAGGTTGACAATAATGGCAACGAAGTCGCCCAATGGAGTGCTACAAATCTAAACAAAGTTATTGCCGGAATAAAGTCTTAAACCCATGTTTTTACTTTTCTCGTCATTCTTTGCAGGAATATTAACATCGCTCGCACCGTGTATGATAACCCTGTTGCCGGTTATTGTTGGTAACTCGGTCATTCCAGGCCAAGACAACAAGATTGACCGCAAAAAACCATACATCATTACAGCAAGTTTAGCTGTTTCAGTCATATTGTTTACGCTTTTACTTAAAGCTTCAACTGTTCTCATTAATGTCGACCCAAGAGTTTGGCTATATATTTCTGGCGGCATAGTAATACTCCTTGGTGTCAGCATGCTTTTCCCAAATCTTTGGGTAAAAATAAGCTCAAAGCTGGGTCTAGAGCATAGCTCAAACAAACTACTAGCTAATGCTAACAAACGTTCAGGAGTAACCGGCCAGGTACTAACTGGCGCAGCGCTTGGACCTGTGTTTGCAAGCTGTAGCCCTGTATATGCCCTTGTTCTTGCAACTGTACTTCCAGTAAACCTTGCCCTCGGCATGGTATACATCGTAGCTTTTGCTGCCGGCCTGGGTCTTGCTTTACTAGCAATAGCACTAGGTGGCCAAAAAGTAGTAAGCAAACTCGGTTGGACAGCTAACCCAAATGGTTGGTTCCGACGTGGTTTAGCAATACTACTAATACTTGTTGGTCTAACGATCATTGGTGGATATGATAAGAAATTTCAAACATGGGCAATAGAAAAATTACCTTTTGATGTGACGGACATAGAAGAGAAACTACTTCCAAGTAGTTCATCAGATAACAATAGTGGAGGAGAATCGACATTGTTTAATGTAGAAAACCCTTACCAGGCAGCAGAAATTCAAGGGATTCAAGACTGGATTAATAGCGATCCTCAAACAATTGAATCGTTAAAAGGCAAGGTTGTATTACTAGATTTCTGGACATATTCGTGCATTAATTGTCAACGGACACAACCATACTTAAACGATTGGTATGATAAATATAACGATGACGGACTAGTAATTCTAGGTATTCATGCCCCAGAGTTTGCATTTGAAAAAGTAACTAAAAACGTCCAACGCGCAGTAGTAGATGCAAATATAAAGTATGCAGTTGGCCTAGATAATAATTTTGCCACATGGCGTGCCTACGATAACCAATTTTGGCCGGCTAAGTACTTGATCGACAAAGATGGCAAAGTCCGTTATACCCATTTTGGCGAAGGTAAGTACGAAGAAACCGAAATGGTTATTCAGGCCTTGTTAGAAGAAACCGGCTCTACGGTAAATGAAAGAATTACTGATTCTAGCAATTCTTCTAAGTCCCGCGGTCAAACACCAGAAACATATTTGGGCTATTCACGAGGTGAGAGATTTGTTAACAATCCAGATTTTGTTGCAGATCAGCCAATCAACTACTCTTTAGTTAGTAAGCCTGGCTCTAACGAATGGTCGCTTGGAGGAACTTGGACTATAGGCAAAGAATCATCCCTTAGTAATGGTGAAACACAGCTTGCATTTACCTTTTCTGGTAAAGAAGTATATCTTGTTATGGATGGTCCGGCAGGCGCATTGGTTGATGTGAAAGTTGATGGACTAAGCAAGCCCGGTGGAATGGATGTAAATGCAAACAACCAAGTTAGTTTAGACGGAGCTAGGCTATATAAGCTAGTACTATTAGACTCATTCCAAAAAGATAAGCAGCTGCTACTTACTTTCCCTAAGGGCATTACAATAAATGCTTTTACGTTCGGTAGCTAAATAATATAAGGAGAATATACAATGGATATAACAATTTACTCAACAACAACATGTAGTTTTTGCCATGCACTTATGAGCATGCTTGACTCTAAAAAAATTGAATATACCAAAGTCGTAATAGACGAAGACCCAGCTGGAATGAATGAATTCATGAAAGTTAATGACGGATCAATTGGTGTACCGTTTACAGTATTAAAAGACTCTGAAGGTAAAGTAACTAAAATTAGTGGCTATGACCAGGGCAAGTTTAAAGAAGTTCTAGGTCTGTAGTTTAATTATTTTTACCAAGAATTAATTCGTTTGAATTTTTTTAAGGATTGTTTTAATCCTAATAGTGTTAGGGGTTTAACTGCTAGCCAGCCTATTTTACCAATTAATCCAAATGGCAGCTCTACATATTCCGTCCAGGTAAAGTAAGTGGTTCCACTTTCTTGACTTACCTCAAATAGTCCAGCACCCCTTACTACTTTGCCGGTGTGAGTTACTTCGCACACCTTTGGATAGTCCCACTTAGTAATTGTCATAGTATCTAAAAACCCTAACTTGCCAATTCCAGTAAATGCCTCCAGCTTTCCTCCAAGCTTGCGAGAATCACTTCCAACCCCCTACACTTTTGTTGCGAATATCCATTTTACTTGCGATTCCCAATCTGTGACAGCTCCAAAAGCCTCTTCAACAGTTGCCCTAAGAGCGATTTTGGCTGAAACTTGTTTTGTTTTTGTCATTACTTTAATTGTATAGTAATCAAAAAATATAGCCTATACTTTTAAGTATGAGTAAAACATCTCAAAAAACTATAAGAAAAGTACAGGGCAGAATTGCTCGCCACAAAAACGTGCGCTATCATAACGATGCATATCTATTTCCTGATGCCGATACTAAAATATGTCCTGTTTGCATACGGCCATTTAGTAACCGCAAAAAGTGGGCCAGCCGTGGCCAGTGGCCAAAAGTTGTTTATTGCTCTAAAGCCTGCCAAAAAGTAAACAAAAATAAATAAGCAAATCCCAGAGACATAAAAACAAGAGTTCTTTAGAACCCACAAGCGACTTTACTCACTAGCTGGTGGTGCTGGTGCTGTCGGTGTTTGATTCTTGTCTTTTAAGAACAATACTACAAAGAATGTGATCCACCAGAAGGGGATACTAAGCAGGAAGAATAGTATAAAACTATAACCTTTGCCCTTGGCGATTACCGCTGGCCATAAAGCAACGATGATAAATAAAAACAGTATAAACATTAACCATACTGCTGATATGGTATAACCTAAAATTGTAGTTGCAAACATAATGATATTCTCCTGTTAATTGCTGATTTAATTGTCCTCTTTTAACTAATTAAAATCAAACAAGTAATAGTTTTTCTTTTGTAATGTCGACCGAGCTTTTAATTGTTTTAGCTGTTCGCTCTTCCGCGAGTTCAATTATTGAAAGAATCATCTCTTGGTATGAAATATCAAAATTGAGTTTAAAACATCTAGCCATATAGCCGTGTTCTGATAGGCCAGGCATTAAGTTGGCCTCGATAAAATATGGGATGCCATCGGAATTTAACCTTACGTCAATCCGGCCATAATCTCTGGAACCCAGAGCTAAAAACATAGCAATTGATGATTGTTTAATAATTTCGTTTAGTTCAATATCTTTTACTGCAATCACACTCTCTGAGTCAGATTGTTTTACTTTTTCACTCAAGAATATATTTCCCAAAGAATCTGTTGGGGCGATTATTTCTATAGGCATAGCAGTTATTTTGGTCGAACCAGGTTTTCTAATTACAGCAACACTAAATTCTCTGCCTGGTAAGTATTCTTCGATTAATGCGTCAGATGTACATTCTTTATGAATTGATTTAATTTTGGTTATTAGTTCGTCCTGATTATAAACTACAGATTTTTCGTCAATGCCTTTGCTGTCGCCCCTATCAGTTGGCTTAACAAATAGCGGAAATGTAAGTTTGTGGTTAAAAATCGGATTTTTAATAGGTGATATAAAATAGGCTGAACTTTTTAGACCTGCATCAATTACGCACTGCTTAGATTCATGTTTGTTGTATTCAAGTTCGAGCGCCTTAGTATCTGAACCAGTAAAATTAATATTATGCGACTTAAGGTAACTAGATAGCCACACTTTTGGACTAGCATCATAACCCCAAGAGCGCTCTAATAGTATTAATTTCATACCTAGTATTACTAAATCAGGTTTTTTCATAACCAAATCATCCAGATCGGCCATAGTATCGACTATAGTTACTTTAACTAAGCTGTAACGAAGTTTAAGAATTTTTAGTATACTTTGTTGCGATTCGTGACTCATCGCATTAAGACGAGGATTACTAGATGCAACTATTTCAATATATAGATTTTTTTTGGGAGCAAATATTATATTAGGAGTAGTAACTCTTTTAGTGGTGGTTTTCATTTTAGAATCTTTCTCAGCTGCTGCTGCAATAAAGGGGTAAATGCATATATTTTTTGCGATGACCGTCTAGATACTTCAGCCGATGCGATTTATTTGTTTTGTACGCAAAGAGTTATGTATAGAATATAATTATACCCTATAACTTAAAAAATGACAAATTATAAACAGTTATGCTTAAAAATTGTATATCAATCTTTAATGTGAAATAATTATGTTAAATTCAAAAAAAATAAAAAAGGCTAAAAAATGCAACCAAACGAAAATCCACAAAGTACTCCTCCAATAAGTCCCGATCCGCCAAGTCCAGTTCCTGGCCCCGAACCAGGTGTTGCGCCTCGTCCAGAGTTCCAACCAGACAAAATCGCCCAACAAGCTTTCCAGCCAAGTACTCCAGCTCAACCTGCTCAGCCTGTTATGGGCAGCGTACAACCTACCGCTCAGCCATCACAACCTGCTATGGGCAGCGTACAGCCTACCGCCCAGTCAATGCAGGCTCCTGTTCAGCAATCAACTGACCCAACGCAAATTGGCTATGTTCCTCCAGTTGCTTCAGGCTCAATGCCCCTAAATATGCCAAACTTTAACGATAGCGGTGCTAAAAAACCAAGCAAATTCACTCTCCCCGTTAAAATTATCCTTGGTATTGTAGTTGCGCTTATATTTTCCGCCGGTAGCTTTACTTTGCTTAAAGATACACTGTTTTCTGGTAGTAAAATCGAGATTAGTGATCTTAGGGAAGAGTCAGTTGATGGGTTGAATTTTAGCAGACCAAAAGATTGGGTAGAGATAGATGAACCTGATTATGTAGGAGCATTTACGGAGGGCGGCAAACCCCTAGACGAAGCCGACCAAGCTGTTTTGGTGCTAAGCCAGGATATTGGAGGCGATTTTAGCGAACTAACAGATGAAGAAAAGGCAGAATTTGAAAAAGCTCTGAAAGATAACTTTGCAAATACGGATACGCTCACAGAAGAAAGTAGCTGTGATGAAGTTGCTAGTACCAAAGTAGAAAAGATACAGCACAAAAATTTCCCATTAGCCTACGAGATAGAGCTTGTGTGCAGTAAGTTTACAGGTAGAAATGTAGCTGGTGAATTCCGCGGTGTACTTGCTATAAAATCAGACAAGCTTGATCTAGTAAGTGTTACTGCCATAGACAAAACCTGGGATAAAAGTGGCGAAGCCTTGCAGTACATCTTAGATAACTTTAGTCGCAACTAACGAGCCCCCAAGGAACAATAGTTAAAAGTAATATTCTCTAAATCTAATAATAAACAGTAAAATCATTACTCCATACGTGAAAACTAAAACATCAATGTGGTGTTTTAGGCCAAAAGCTAAAAATGATTTAACTCTTTTGCTAGTTTTGTTTCCAAATGATTGCAAGTAGTAAAGAAGGCCATACCAAAAAATAGGTATACTAACTATCCAACCGGCCACACAGAAGATACATATTTTGCCAAGAATATATAAGCTCACGCTAAAAAACCATATGCTAAACATGAATAATATTAGCGTGACAATCATCACAAAATGACGGAACCAGCCAACAAATTTTCCTCCGGATAATAATAACAATCCAGCAGTACTTAAGATTGCAAAAAATATTATTCCTAAGAATGCATTCGGAAAGCCAAGAACAGCAGCTAACTTGTCTCCCAATACTCCACCACAATCTACTACCGGGTTAATAGTGCAGCTTAGGGGCGATTCTGGGTATTTAAGCATATGAATTCTCTCAATAGATTGCCAGGTCATCGCAATAAGACCAACGATGCCACCTATAGACAAAACATATGGATAATATTTATCTAGACTAAAGGATTGCTTTTTACTCATATGCTTATAATTTTACACCAAAAAAATAATCTATAACTAACAAATAGTATTATTCTAAAAATATTTACGTATACTAAGCCGTATGGCCAAAACCAAGAAATCCAACCAAGAAATATTCCAGCAGATGGTGCTGGGCGTGCTCTTATATACTGTTGTTCTAGGGTTTTTTAACGATTACACAGATATTTTGTACACTAGTTCATATTCGACGACATTTGCAGTAGCAATAGTAATGCAACTTTTAACATACGCAACATTTATGCTAAAAGATAAGGTTGTTGCAACTCTTAAACAAAAAAACAAAGATAGCAAAGCAGCAATAGTTGGCAGTGTGTGGTTTATAGTTTTTACATCTAAATTTGTTTTCTTGGCAGTTCTTAACTTTTTGTTTGGTGATTACCTAGAAATTAGCGGATTTTTTGGATTATTACTGATAATAATTTGCTTAACACTGGCTCAAAAAACTATTGAGATAATTGACAAAAAACTTGCTGTCTAAGCTACAAATACTTCGTATCAATCACTACTATTATCAACCACCAGTAGAACTTAAGCTGCCTTGTTGTATAATAAGTGTAAGAGTTAAAAACTAAGTGCTTAAACCACTAATTAGAAAATAATATTTCAATGAAAGTACAACCACTAGGTCGCAAGGAATTATGGTTTGCCCAAGCAGCCCTACTCGTTGCAATACTTCTGCAGATTGTTGCATGGGTAATTAACCCGGAACTGTCATATGGCCCACATAATTTAATTGTTGGTACTGAAATAGCACTAGTAATATTGCTTGGTTTTACCGCCGGTAAAAGAAAAATTAGAAATAGTTCTCTATATAGATTCATGGCGTTTGTATTACTTGGACTTATTTCGCTAGCCAATATAACTTCATTTTTTCTTGTTGCACGCTTATTACTCACCGAATCACAAGGATTATCAGGCAAAGAGTTATTGATAGCCGCATTGGCAATATTTTTAACAAACGTAATTATATTTGCTTTATGGTACTGGGAAATTGATAGCCCGGGATTAACTGGTAGTAGGTGGTCAAAACACGATAAAGATTTTCAGTTTACTCAACAAGACATTGGTGAAGAGTTTAAGGACTGGCAGCCAACATTTGTAGATTATATGTACTTATCACTAACAAACGCCATTAACTTTGCTCCTGCAGATGCTAGGCCAATTTCAAATCAAGCAAAAGCCCTGATGGGCACACAGGCACTTATTTCGGTTTTTACTTTGGCACTTATCCTTGCAAGATCGATAAGTATTCTAGGCTAAAAATATGGAGATTAAGAAAGCACGTTACAAATATAACCAAATAACACCAAAAGACAAAACAAGGCGTAATAGGATTATTATCCTATTAGCATTATTACTTGTTTTAGTTTTTGGCTATGTGGCTACAGCGCTAAACAAGCCAATACCTGCAATCGCTGTCACTGAAACACCACTTCAAATAATAGCTGCCAAAGAATTAGTATTGCCTTGGCCAGCATCTGGTCAGTCTGCAATAGGAAGCACCAAATACGGTGTTTTAGCTTCGTATTCAACAAACGAAGAAGTAAAACCAATAGCTAGTATTACAAAAATCATAACTGCCTTAGCAATTATAGAAAAAAGCCCAATTGCACCCGGTGAGCCTGGACAAAAGTATGTTTTAACAGAAGAAGACGTTGCTATATTTAATTCTTATGTAGCAAAAAATGGCGCAGTTTTACCAGTTAAAAATGGACAAGAAATAACCCAGCAACAAGCACTTCAGGCAATCTTAATAGCATCTGCAAACAACATTGCTGATTCAATAGTTATAAAAACTTTTGGTTCTTTGGATGCATACACTGCATATGCAAATAACTACGTTAAAACTAAGGGCTTAGAAAAAACAATTATATCTGATGCCAGTGGCTTTTCTGCTCAAACAGTAAGTACGCCGTCGGATTTAGTGAATATCGGTAAGATCGCACTTGAACAACCAGTAATAAAGCAAATTGTGCAGCAAAAACAAGCAGACCTTGGCGTTTTTGGGGTAATAAATAACACCAACAAACTACTTGCTGAACCATCTGTAATAGGAATAAAAACCGGCACAACCAACGAGGCGGGTAGTTGTTTATTATTTGCCTCTGACCATATTGTTAATTCAGACTACAGCGTAACAATAGTTGGCGTTATTATGGGATCGACGGATTCAAACACAGTTACAAAAGATTCAAAAACTCTTTTAGATGCTGCAAAAACATACTTTGGAAAAGTTGATATAGCAAAAGCCGGAACAATAGTCGGAAATGCTAAAAGTGAGTGGGGCCAACAAGCCGTACTAAAACTTAAAGACGATTTATATATAAATACCTGGCTTGCAAAGGAATTAAAGCCAACAACCGAACTGGGAAAGATAATAACCCCTCTATCTGATGGTCAAATTGTTGGAAATGCCGAAGTTGGAGATTCAGAAAAATCGCCGGTAATTACGGAAGGTGACATAAGTAACCCGTCTGTGTGGTGGAGATTAACAAATTTGTTTTAAGAATTATTAAGACTTAACTGGTTGGTTCTTCATCATGAAGCCAGTTGCAATTTCTAGTGGCCCTACAATTAATCCATAAACAGCAAGCACCCATATAACTGTAACAATACTAACAGCTGGTGTTCGCGCAACAGTAATTCCAACCATCAAAGTTACTAGACCAATTATCCCAATTGCCCACTTGTAGCCACTAGAGGACTCGGTAAGTAGCGCTGAACCAACCATTGTGATAGAAAGTACAATTAGTGTTACTGCCATTAGTAGTCCCATTAGTGCAAGCGTTAGGCCGCTTCCTGCATTTCTAAACAAATATATTACGATACCAATCTGCAGTATACCGATAAGTATTTTAATTATTCCAGAGAAACTAGTAGTCATATTTTGTGCACCGACCACAATATCTGTTATGCCACTTACTGCGAAATTAGCTGCAAATAAGATAGCAATCACAGTAATTGTAGCATCTGGCCAAACTAGTACCAATATACCGAAAGCAATTGCTGAAATGCCTCTCATTACAGGGATCCACCATAGATCACGCATTGATTTTTCCATATCTACCTCCTTATGTATAACCTCAGTATTTTGCATTCCTTGCAAATTGTCAATAATAAGACTTGAGTAAGTGTAGTTTTAGTTATATAAAATATTGTAATTTTGAATATATAAGGACTATAATCAAATTATAAACTAAGTTTAGGAGGCAATATGGCGAGAAAGAATAATTCAAACGACGTATCTAGCTGGGTCGGCTGGGTATACTTTGCAGGATTTTTGCTTACACTATCAGGTGTATTCAATGCAGTCGCAGGACTTGTGGGCTTATTTAAGAACGAAGTATATGTTGTTGGGAAAGCTAATCTATGGTTGCTTGACTACACAACATGGGGCTGGGCTCATTTAATCCTAGGAGTGTTCCTATTATTGGCTGGTGCAGCAATAATGTCAGGCAAGCTCTGGGGACGTCTTGTGGGTATTATTTTCATTGGTTTGTCTATGATTGCAAACTTCGGTTTTGTACCAGTATACCCAGTCTGGGCAATCTTACTCATTTCTATTAACGTATTTACGCTATATGCGCTAATCGTTCATGGCGATGAAGCTAATGACATGCTTGAATAGACCGCTCTTAAATAGCATAGTTAAAAACCCGGCTAATTACCGGGTTTTTTAGTTGTGTAAAAAAAATCTGAGGGCTCTGATTGACTTAATGGTACTTCTTATGGTTAGCTTAAATCAGTGGCAAAAAAACAAACAGCAACCTCAAATTCAATACGCGCTACACTTTTACGAATATGTAGGGTTCATTTTGTCTATATTGCAGTATATTTACTAGCAATTATTATATTTGATTCATGGAATTTATTATCTCAAGAGGCTGTAATTCAGCGCTGGACACTTGCAGGAGCATTACTGGTTGTTAACACCATTATCTGGTATTTGTGTAAATTAAAACTTAATAACCAGAATATATATAAAATACTCCTAGTATGTTTAATTGTTGCCGATATTTTGTTTGCTGCAATAAATGTTTATTGGCAAAGGGGAATGGCTAGTAAATCTGTAATGCTATTTACTGTTCCATTAATATCGGCGGCATTGGTACGAAGCCGAAGCTTGCTGCTAGCAACTGCATCACTTTCTGTAGCCGCATATTCTATTGCTTCCGTACGATATTTCTTTGACAATTATGGACAAGGACTAAGAGTTGAGCTTTACGGCGAAGTAGCGTTTTTCTCAGCTATGTTTTTTGTTCTTGCATGGCTACTCATGATTAGCTTTAGATCCTCTCCAGAATAATAGTTTGCATTAAATGTTTTTGTTAATTAAACTAACTTTTGTTAACAACTAAATATCAAGAGTGCAGCGAGAGTACTAGCTCGTAGACCTGCCGGCAACCTGTTTTTTGAAAGCAAGGTGCTCCCTCTAGCCCGATTACGGGACAGATATCGTAGCACTTTGCTCCTTTCTTGTCCTGATATGCGGGGCAGATAGAAAGGAGTTTTTTCATGTCTGTAAGCAAATCAATATATAAAACCGCTGAGTCGGTAAGCCCAGGTCATCCGGATAAGCTGTGTGATCAAATATCAGATGCAATACTGGATGCATATCTTACAATCGATCCAAATGCGCGCGTTGCGGTGGAGTCAGTTGGTGGCCACGGCAAGGTATTTATTGTCGGAGAGGTTACAACTTTTGCAAAAATTGACGTTATACCAATTGTCAAAAGGTTAGCCGGTGAAATAGAAGTAGAAGTGCGTCTTGTCGAACAAAGTCCTGAAATAGCCCATGGAGTTGATACGGGCGGTGCCGGTGATCAAGGAATAATGGTGGGGTATGCAACAAACGAAACCCCTGAGCTATTACCACTAGAAGTTGTATTAAGTCGAAAACTTAATCAGTATCTCTATAAAAAATGGCCTTATGATGGTAAAACTCAGATTACGCTCAAAGATGGCCAAGTAATTGCAATTGTTGCAAGTTTCCAAAACGCACCCCATTCTGAGCTAGAAGCTGCAACAAAAAATTGGATAGCTGATTCAAATATTAACTATCAAGCCTCATCACTTAAGCTTCATATTAATCCGTCAGGAGACTGGCATCAAGGTGGATTCGATGCAGACACTGGCCTTACAGGCAGAAAGCTTGTGGTTGATAATTATGGACCTAGTGTATCTATTGGTGGTGGTTGTTTTAGTGGAAAAGACCCTAGCAAAGTAGATCGTTCTGCCGCATACATGGCCCGAAAAATAGCAGTTGAGTATTTGCATAAGCGCGGTGCAGAAGAGGTATTTGTTCATTTAGCATATGCAATCGGATTCAATGAACCCCTAGAAGCTACAGTAACAATTGACGGCGTTCAAGAAAAGATTACGGGTTATGACCTTTCACCCCTGGGAATAATCAAAGAATTAGATCTAAAAAGGCCGATTTACGAACAAACAGCCAGGTATGGTCATTTTGGTCATAAGAACTTTATGTGGGAAAGTAGAATAACAGTTTAATACCTTGTATTTAGTTTAAAAATGTGATAAAATAATATTAACAAATTAGCAAATTAATTAACGTTAGGACTGTTTTCTGATGGCCGCTACTATTCAAGATCCAACCAAGATCCGTAATATTGCTATTATTGCCCACGTTGACCATGGCAAAACAACTCTTGTCGATGGCTTACTAAAGCAATCTAGCACCTTTAGAGATAATCAAGCTGAGATGACTCAAGACTTAATTATGGATAGTGGTGACCAAGAAAAAGAACGCGGCATAACAATTACCGCCAAAATCACTGCCGTACAACACGGGGATTATAGAATAAACATCATTGACACTCCAGGACACGCCGATTTTTCTGGAGAAGTTGAGCGCACACTTAATATGGCTGACGGCTGCCTATTAATTGTTGACGCACAAGAAGGCCCAATGCCTCAAACCAAATTTGTACTAAGTAAAGCTCTTGCCCAGGGTCTTAAGCCAATTGTTATTATTAACAAAATTGACAAAGATGGTCGTAGATTAGGTGAAGTAGAAGACGAGCTTGCTGACTTATTTTTAGAACTTGCTGTACACGAAGAGCAGTTACATTATCCGGTTTATTATGCAATTGGCCGAGCAGGCAAATCGTGGGTAGAAATTCCTGATGATACAGAACTAGATGCAGATTTAGAACCTATTTTTGGCGCAATTATGAACGAAGTTCCAGCACCGCAAATCGATATAGATAAACCATTTCAAATGTTAATTAATGCACTTGCTTGGGATAACTTCAAGGGTAAATACGCTATTGGCCGCATTACTAGAGGTCAGGTTAAGGCGGGCGATACAGTTACTCTTTGTAAAAAAGACGGTACTCAAACAAAAGCCCGAGTTGACAATGTATTTATGAGTCATGGTGTTAGCAGGTTTGAAGTTGGTCAAGCGGTTGCTGGTGATATTGTTCAGTTAACAGGTATTTCAGATGTTCAAATCGGCGAAACACTAGCAGATGCTGTTAATCCAGAAGCCCTTCCTGTTTTAGAAGTAGAGGCTCCAACTCTAAGAATTTATCTTGGACCTAACACTAGTCCATTTAAGGGCTTAGAGGGTGAATTTAACACAAGTCGCCAAATAAAAGAGCGACTCGATAAAGAACTAGAGACAAACGTAGGATTAAGAGTTCAAGAGGACAACATCGGGTTCACTGTTAGTGGTCGCGGCGAGCTCCACCTAAGTGTGTTAATTGAAACTATGAGACGCGAAGGCTATGAGTTTGAAGTGGGTAGACCACAAGTTGTGACTCACGAAGAAAACGGCAAAACCATGGAGCCAGTAGAAGAAGTTATTATCGAAGTTCCAGCCGAACATGTTGGATCTGTGCAAATGGAGTTGGGTACAAGAAGGGCAAATTTGAAAGAACAGTTTAGTACCAACAAAGGCGTAACTAAACTTATTTATGAAATGCCAACCAGGGCCCTACTAGGAATGCGTAATATTCTTATGACCAACACTAAAGGCACAATAATCATGAATACCCTACCTATGGGCTTCCAAGAGCAGGGTCCAGGTCTGCAGCAGCTACGTAACGGTGTGTTAATTGCATTTGAGCAGGGAACAACTACTCCATACGCACTACAAAACGTCGAAGAAAGAGGTGTTTGTTTTGTTGGTCCAGCAGAAAAGGTTTATGCTGGACAAATTATCGGCTTAAACAACCGCGGCGATGATTTAGAGATTAATGTTTGTAGGGCTAAACAACTTACTAATATGCGTAGTAAGTCTAGCGATGGAACAGTACAGCTTACACCACCGATTATTTTTAGCCTTGAAGAATGTCTAGATTTTCTAGAAAACGACGAGCTACTAGAAGTAACGCCAAAAACACTTAGACTCCGTAAAAAAGAGCTCAACCCGAACCTCCGCAAAAGAGCCTCTAAATAAAAATAATTGGCACTGTATTGTAACGAGTGCCAATTATGCTTATAATGTAGTTTATGTTTGAAGTTTCTGACGATCAATTTAATGACTTAATTGCAGAGAGCCTGGACGAGCTACCAGAAGCATATACCTCCAAACTCAACAATGTACTGATTACTTTTGAAAACGACCCAAGTCCAAGTCAGAGAACAAAGCTTAATTTACGTTGCAACGAAACATTATTTGGACTATATGAAGGTATACCATTGCCTGCAAGAGGATCAGGTTATCAAATGGTTTTACCAGACAAAATTACAATTTTTAAGAACCCCATGTTACGCTCTACAGCAGATTCGATTGCTTTAAAGGCGCAGGTTAAACACACGCTTTGGCATGAAATTGCCCATTTTTTTGGTCTAGGACACGATCGCATCCATGCAATAGAAAAGTCCTGGAAATAAACTAACGTTTTTAGTTTATTTGTACTAGCGACTTCTACCACCATTTATAGCTTTATATACTGCAAGTAGTATAACTGCACCACCAATAGCCACTAGTATACTGTATAAATTAAAGCCGTTTATACCAGATGAACCCAATGCCTGCATCACAAAACCACCAAGTACAGCGCCTATTATTCCAACGATAATATTACCAATCGCACCTTGTTCATCGTTAGTTTTCATTATCATAGAAGCTATCCAACCCGCTAATGCACCTAAAATTATCCAAGTAATAATATTCATTGTTTCTCCTTTTTTATTATTTAAATTTAACCTTTTCAGCTGCTAGGTGCTTTTTACCCTAACAGCTATCTATTACTTACTTAAAAAGTTCATTTAATTCGGGGTACTTTAATGATTTTCTTTTTAAGAATGACTGTATTTTTGATTCTAACATTTCCTTTTTCATAAAAACTCCTTTAATTATTACCTGCCGCTTCAGTCTTTATTAGTAAGCAGTACTTTAATAATAGGAGAATTCTTGAAGTTAATCTGTAAGACAAACTACTTCGATTATGTAAAATCGATTACTAATCGTAGAATATAGTTATGGCACGTATACAAAAATTTACGAGCTTTAACCAGGCTAAGAGATATCCAAAAGGAAACTTAGTTTTGTTCCAGGGGGAAATTCCTCGGTACGGTTTTTATGTGCTTTCTGGTAGTTTGAAACTTTATGCTATAGATAATGATGGAAACGAACGCGTAGTTGGTTTTTGTACCGAAGCTGACATTTTCCCATTAGATTGGTTATTTGGGGGCAGGTCTGCACTATTTTATTACGAAACAATTTCTGAAACTCAGCTTGTGCCAATAAGTAAAATTGATATTCAAAACAATAAAGATATCGCTAAATATACCCAAGATACGTTAATAAGAGATTCGGCTAGTTCATTATTACGTAATCTTGCATTACAACAATCTAATGCATCAAACAAAATTTTGTACTTGTTTTTCTATATTGCAATAAGGCACGGTAAAGAAGTCGGAGTTGGTCTATATAATTTGGGACTTCCACTCACACACCAGTTAATCGCTGATAATTTAGGCCTAACAAGGGAAACCGTCGCCAACGAAATGAGCAAACTAAAAAAAGCTGGAGTTGTTGTTTACCGTCGTAAACAGTATGTCGTAGACAAGGCTTTACTTATTCGTACCGTAGGCAAAGAGATTACAGTAAATTTTACTAATTAGAATTCTATTTTTTAGAAACATCATCAACGATTTTCAGCAAATCCTTAGGTGAAGCCCATGCTTTTAGCACATATTTATCAACACCAAGTGAAAATGCTTCGTCAATTTCTTTTTGCAAATCAAAATTACTAAACAATATTATTTTGCTTACTTTTTTATTATCTAATTTGTTATATTTTTTTAAAAAACCAATTCCATCAAGCTTTGGCATTTTAAGATCTAATAAAATTACATCTGGACTAAATTTTTTAAGTTTTTCAAGCGCTTCATTACCATCAAAAGCTACTTGTACGGTGTGACCTAGTTTTTCTAGGATTGTTTGGTATGCGTTATTTAGCATTATTTCATCTTCTACAACGAGTATTTTTTTAGTGCTCATATGGTTAACTCTATGTCTCCTTCTTAGATCTAACAGTAATATTTTTTACAGTTTTATTTGGTAGGGTTAGTGTAAAGGTAGAACCTTTATGTTTTTTTGTAATAACGCTTATTTTACAATTATTTAATTCAGCAAGATATTTCGATAAATAAAGCCCGATACCACTACCTGATTCTTGATGTGAAAGTTCGTTAGGTATTCGGCTGAATTGTTGAAAAAGTTTTTTTATGTCACTCTTACTGATCCCAACCCCGTTATCTTCAACACTCACACTGCTTGTAGCACGTTCGCTTCGTACGGCTACTTTTATATTTCCTCCAGGCGGAGTGTATTTTGCGGCATTACTAATTAAATTTTCAAGTATCATTCGAGTTGTATATTGATCGGCATAAACCAGAACCTTTTTAGTAGAATGTTTAATAGATATTTTATGTCCTGCTTGCAATATTTCTGACTGCATACCTGAAACAACATCTTTTGTTAGTTCTATTAAATTAAATTGTTGAGGGGTAACAACAATACGCTCGGCATCAGCCTTAGCAAGATAAAGAAACTCGTTAATAATACGTAGTTGTCGTTCGTTGCTGTCATTAGCTTTTTGTAAGAGTTTTTTTTGCTCTTTAGAGATGTTTCCAGCAAATCCTTCTAACACCATACCTATATATTGCTTGACGCCTGTAGCAGGAGTCCTTAATTGATGGGATGCCAAAGATAACATGCTATCTTTGGCGCTTTCTAACTTTTGATTTTCGTTTTCAGCAATTCTTCGACTTCTACCCTCTAAGAGTAAAAATACTAGACCAGCAACTAAAAATGCAAGTATTACACCACCAACAACAATACTACGAGGTCGCTCTCTAATTGCAGAACTTACAATCTCACCACGAACACTATATATAATTGTCCAACTTTGATTATTAACGTTTAGATTTGTTTTTTTGACTTGAACGTAAGGTTCGCCGGTGTTTCCTGGATACCTTTCAAATAGTAGCGTCTTTTCATTAAACTCTGGGCCGTCATATACTATGAAATTAAATGCAGTATCGTTGTCGGTAAATATATCTCCAAAAAGTTCATTAGATTTTACTGGTGCATAAATAAAACCAAGAATTGCAGCCTGGCGTTCTGACTCATTGCTGATAGGTAAATCCTTGTTGTATACAGGATGAAAAAGCGTGATACCGTTAGATCGGACGTTATTTTCTTGAAGCATGATCACTGCATCAGTCATTGATGTTGTGTCATCGTTTTGGGCAGTTAACATTGCATTTCGTCGAACTTCTTCGTTGTATAAATCACCGCCTAATACTTGAATATTTCTATCGGTCAGTGGCTCTATATATGTAATTGGGAAGTATAATGGTCTAGGTGTATCAACAGGGTTAATTACAAAATTTTCAAATCCTTCACCTTTAATTGTTTGTTCAAAATCCTTGCGTTCATCATTAGTTACCATTTGAGCAAAGCCTAGTCCAAATAGGGCAGGAAACTTTTTTTCCAACTCTAATGAATTATAATAACGCTTCCACTCGTCTCGACTTACGCTGCTTGAACCTTCGAACAATCCAGCACCGCCCCTAACGATTAAATTTAAATTATCAATACGTTGCCGAACGTTTAACTCTACATATTCAGACCTTACATCCACTTGCTCCTTTTGTGTATCAATAACTGTTTGGGTTGCGGTTCTCCAGCTAATCCCAATAAGTAATATCATAACCAAAAATACTATAATCGTAGGTACGAGGTGGATTGAAGTTAGGTCTGAGCTTGTGATTTTTTTTGATTTAAAGCCAGTCATTCATTATTAATATTATGTAATTAACTACAGATGAACTGTAAAGAATTTTACAATAAGTAGTCCCAGTTTAATTACGAGATCGTCTAAACATAAAGTAACCTATGGCTCCTAAGCCAAGAATCAGTAATGACCAACCAGCGATAACGCCTTGAATCTGTGATACTTGTTGTGGGGCACCAAAGCCCGAATCAATACTTAACGGGTTTGCATCGCTAACACCTGCGACTACAACACCTCCGTCCTTATCGTCTTGTAGCACTGCTTCAAAAACCCGAACATTTTTAGGTCTATTTGTAACTTTTTGTGCAGTTGCCATGCTTATTGGTTTTGAACTTGCAAACGTGTAGGCAGTTTGTACTTTAGGATTTTGCACTTGGCTGTTAATGATCGTTTCTGCTGGTATATTTCCATATTCGGTGTTTTGACCAAAACTTCCATACCAGTCACCCATCACGTTAATAAATAGCAGTCCAAACCAGCCGGCAAGCGAAAAGTTGCTACCAATAATGTTAGAAACATTGGCGCTAGCGTCTGCATTACCAGAAGATGCGTTTCCTCCATATGTATTTTCGCTAACGGTCGCGTCTCCGGTATGGGCGGCTACAGAAATATCGTTTGTTATAGTCGAATTATTAACAGTCTTGAATTCCTCGTTACTAGTTGAGCCCGACAAACCTTTTACTACGTTTCCGCCGTATAATCCTGCTGTTGCATTATTGGGTGCATCAACCATGAATCCAATCCATTCCCCTAGGACATTTACAAATACTAGTAGGGCATTCTGGCCAACAATTTCATGACCAGTTACATTAAATACGGTGACACTTGTTTGTGCAGATCCACTCGTAGCGTTACCGGCATTTGTATTGCTACTCACTTCAGCTAAACCACTTTCTGCAGTTGCTGAAATGTTATTAATAATTGTTTGGTTATTGGTAAAATCTGCCAGTACGTCTCCACAATTACACAAATTTAGCTCTGTGGTTGGAACGTTTGCTGCAAGTAATTCGTCTATCACGTCTTGAGCTAAGAGAACGTCACCAGTAAAATTACCGTTTATATTTAATATTCCCAAAAACGATTGGCCTGAAGTAATAGAGCTATTAATCATATTAATAACATTCACAAGTGCAGTTGCGTCGCCCGACGAAGCACTGCCGGCATTGGTGTTTCTAGAGACTGTTGCATCACCGCTTTTTGCAATCAAATCTAAATCATTTGTAATACTAGCATCAAATGAAGAATTGACCATTAAATCACCACACCCACAATCAGTTTTGTTATCTACGCCTAGCATACTTGGATTAATCATAATATCTCCAAAATAATCTCCTTGTATGTTTGCTACATACATTTCTGGTAGAGCGCCCCCCCAATTTGATTGCAGCATATTTAAGATATTTGCAGTTGTAATCGCATTTCCACTCATTGCATCGCCGGCGTTGGTGTTTTGGAGCACGTTTGCATTTCCGCTAATCGAAGAAGAATAAAGCGAGTTTGTTAAATCAATAAGTACCGCATCATCAACAATTGCTTTGCCACCGCCACCAAGAAGAATCGTATTTGAGCTTTGGGGACCAGTAGTGTCAATTACTCCAATCGAGTTAAAACCTTCGCCGACAACCGTATTACTGCTAGAAGGGCCGGTATTTGTAATTGAACCGTTTGCATCTTTTATACTATTTGTACTATCTGGACCAGTATTTGAAATTGCTGCCTCATTTTGGACTAAAGTAGGGGTTTGCGGGTAGGTTTGAACTACGCGGTACTCATAGCCACCTTTTGCAGGCGCAAAAACCCATTGTTTCACTTCCCACATTTTAGTTTCTTGATTTAATATATGCTCAGGTTCAAAACGTGGAGTGGTTTGGCGATTACTAGGGTTCCATGTGTAATATGCATTTTCATATAAACCACTTTCTGGATTGTACGTATAAGTAAATGCCGAGGCACCTGTTGGGCTCTGAGTGCCAGGAGAGGAAGCTAAAGGTGCTTGTTCTACCGTCGCTGGTATTACATCAACTGCTGGCGCTTCTTGTGCATATAAAACAGCTGTCATTGGAGAAGTGAGTGCCACTAACTGAACAGTAATAAAAACATAGATAATAAGTTGTTTCAGCTTGCTTTGTATGTGCCTCATAATCTCTTCCTCCTACGGATTCGTTTTTTAACACTTAATAATAAATTTTGCCCTACTCGACAAGAGTGTAGCGGTGATACCGCTCGATACACTCTTGTCGTACATCACCCATTTCACTTTATTTGCACATCCGAGAATCGTGGGGCCCGGGGCAAATAAGATTTCTGGGAGTAGTTAAGGAACAAAGCATAGATTAGTTACTAACACTCAAGCGGAATACTGTACTGCTACTGTTAGAGGCGCTACCGCTACTGGCGCTACCACCATTAGTGTTGTTTCTAACGCTAGCATTACCACTAGTTGCATTTTGGTTAACATCACTGTCAAAGTTTACGTCTGTGTCGTTGTTAACTGTAACCGTGTGGTTGTTGTTAAAGACGACTTCGTTTGACGAGCCAGGACCAGTTGTGTCGATACTTCCATCGTCACTACCACCTACACATGAACAATCTAGTGCGGCAGATGAAGAGCTACTGTTGTTGATGCTTAGATCAGCCTCAACTTCACTCATATTTTCTGTGTCACCACTCATTGCGTCACCTGCGTTGGTGTTATTTTCAGTGTCAGCATCGCCTGATACAGCATTCTGATATGTAGAAACATTCGCATCCACATCTGTGTTATTTTCTAAATCTACTTCAGATTCGTTTTCGAAGCGAACCTCATTGGTCGAATCTGGGCCCGTTGTGTCCAACGATCCTGCATTAGCTGCTACCATTCCGCCAGTAAGCCCCACGCTTACCAGTACTGCTACGAACAAACCAAGTAACTTTTTCATAAGCTACCCTCCTTATTATTATTAGTTAGTTACCTCGGACACCTCGTCCGACCAGACCCAATTAAATAATTGAGTCTGGTCGAATGACGTTAATAGTTATAAATGTTTAATTAGTTTGCCTCCAATTCTGTAGAATCATTTGTAGAAATATTTATAGAGGTATTTTCTGAATCTATATGGCCACGAATACGTGTTCGGCCATCATCGGACCTAATATCTTTTCTAAATCGGCCATTCTCGGGCACATCAACAGATTGTCCATTTATCTTAATATCTGCGGAATTATCAGAAGTGTCGTCTGCATTTGTTGAAACTGAAGTATCAATAGTTATACTGGTTTTTGTTACATTTTCAGTACCCCGTGAAACAGTGGCATTATCTGTTATGACAGATTGATTAGTTACAGAATCTGAAATATTTGGAAATATGTTTTCAGAAGGTTTATTACTATATATGTTTCCGTTTTCAGATGTCTTGTCAGCACCACTATTAATTTTTGGATTACTGCTAGTTTGATCGGAGTAACTCTTTGATTCATTTTGTACCGCTAAAACTGTACCAGAAATCAGAAACAAGCTTACAAAGCCAAGTATTAAAGGATGAAGCAAAATTTTGTTTCTTAATTTAGTAGTAACGTACATAGCACTCCTCGTTTAATTGATGGAAGTTAAGCATTATTAACTTACTTTCATATTTTGCGCTTTGTTACTAGAGTGGTTCTGTAAGAACACTTACCAAAAAAAAGTAATCTAAATTACAATTAATTTAATATTAAAATATATATAACAGGGGTGATTTTATGATTTTTTTACAATTTTCGAATGATTTGAGTCAACAAAAGCTGAGTCAAATTTTATTTATTAACAATCGTACAAACTTGGCAGGTACCATAAATTTCTAGATTATGGTGTTTGGGTACGAAACCCTTTGACGTTGCTATTTCTGTGATCATTGAATCGAATCCACTAGGTTCGTCAAAACTAATAACACGTTTGCAATTCTGGCAAGTTAAATGGTGGTGATGTGGCGTGAAGGTGTCGCTGAGTTCTACTCGGTATTTCCAGCCGTGTTGAATGCGGGTAACAATACCAAGCTTTTCAAAAAGC
>JBGSWE010000009.1:0-48870 GCA_041752595.1 Saccharimonadales bacterium (SeqCode)
GTTAGCGACATTCAATCACAGGGCGGTCGGCATTCTGGTTGTAGAATGGCAATGGATGCAAAAAACAATTTATGGATAGGTACTGGTGATTCTGCCCTAAGTTCTGCGCCGCAAGATCCTAAATCACTAGCCGGTAAGGTGCTAAGAGTTGATAGAAACGGCAAAGCAGTCACCGGCAACTTAAGCGCCCCGTTTGACACAAGAATTTACAATTTTGGACATAGAAACATACAGGGCATAGTGCTACTTAATGCACCTCTAGAAAACGGCGCAATCGGACTAACCAGTGAACACGGTACCGACAAACAAGACGAAGTAAACTGGTTATTGCCCGGTAATTTTGGTTGGGATCCAAAAACAACTAAAAATACCTATAACGAAACAGCCGCTATGACTGATAAACAGAAATATCCTGACGCAATTAGCGCAGTTTGGAATTCTGGCGAATCAACAGTAGCAGTTTCTGGTATGACATTGCTAACTTCTGAACGCTGGAAATTATGGGGTGGCTGGCTTGCTATGGCCACATTAAAAGGCGAACACGTTCGAATGCTTCAAATTAACGGCGATGGTTCAGTGGTAAATGATAAAAAAATTCTATCTAATTTTGGCCGTATTAGGACAGTTGTTGAGGCGCCAAACGGCGATATGTTTTTGGCTACTGACAACGGTAAGGGTGACGATAAGATTGTTCGCGTGATCCCTGAATAAATAGAAAAAACCGGTCGATATACAAAATTGCGAGCATGAGCTCAAGCGAAGTTTGTAACCTGACCGGTATAGTTTTGTTTGGTTTGTACCTTGTTTTGTTGGATTTCCTAAGCAAATGCCTAGAAAGTTTAAGTGTTTGTTTTGGTGGTTAGGAATTAGGGAGTTGATGTTTGGATTTGTTTAACCCTGTGATTCTTGAAGTTTGACTTCAAGTTTTTTTGACTTTCATCACCGCGGGTTTTTTGGTTCTTCTAATTGTTATTTGTCTCTGATGTAGTTCAGTAGTCCTATCAATGCGGTCATTGATAAAACACTGATGGCAAACATCAAAAACATCAAAAGGATTCCTCTTGCAACGTCGTTGTCGAAAAGGATCATCCCTACGATGAAGAAGACGAACAATCCAACTGAAAGGAGCGTCATTGCTGCGGCAGCAATTGTTGTCATCCACAAAACATTTTTATTATTCATCTCAACTACTCCTTCCATGGAGGGTTTTTGGTTGGGGCGAAATTTGGTAAGGTACTACCGAAGGCGATTATACCAACTAGTCAACATATTGTCAAGGCTACAACAACAGGCATTATAACTTTTGGCAATTTAACTCACCTCTGTTAATATATTGCTATATGACAGCACAAGAAATCAGAAACTCATATTTGGAGTTTTTTAAAGAGCGAGGACACTCTGTAATACCACGAGCTAAGTTGGTACCAGACAATGACCCAACTACCTTGTTTACCGGATCTGGAATGCAGCCGTTAATCCCATATCTGTTAGGTGAAAAACACCAGAACGGAACAAGATTAACAGATAGCCAAACATGTTTAAGAGCTGATGATATTGAAGAAATTGGCGATAATCGTCATACAACGTTTTTTGAAATGTTAGGAAACTGGAGTTTGGGCGATTATTTTAAAGCCGAACAATTGCCATGGTTTTGGGAGTTCTTAACGGCTGTAGTTGGACTAGACCCTAATAAACTCTATGTTAGTTGTTATAGCGGAGACGAGAGTCTTGGCATACCAAAAGACACAGAATCAGCAGAAATTTGGAAAAATCTGTTCAAAAATGCTGGAATTGAAGCCGAAGAAGCCGAAATGAAATCAGAAAAAGACGGCTACGAAATTGGAATGAAGCCGGGCCAGCGCATATTTTATTACCGCGACAAAAACTGGTGGAGCAGAAACGGTGCACCCGAAAACATGCCTACTGGCGAACCAGGTGGCCCAGATTCTGAAGTGTTTTTTGATCTTGGAACAGAACACGACGAGTCGTATGGAAGATTATGTCACCCCAACTGTGACTGTGGCCGTTGGCTAGAAGTTGGTAACTCTGTATTTATGCAATACGTCAAAAATGAGCAAGGTGGTTTTGATGAACTTAAACAAAAAAACGTTGATTTTGGTGGTGGTCTAGAGCGTATCGCCCAAGCGGCTATAAACTCGCCTGATATGTTTAAAATAAGTTTACTTTGGCCAATTATTGAGAAAGTGTCGCAAATATCAGGAAAGCCATATGATGATAACACTGTAGAAATGCGTGTAATTGCTGATCATTTACGTGGTGCAATGTTCCTAGCGGTTGATGGTGTTAGGCCTAGCAACAAACAGCAAGGTTACGTAATGCGCCGATTAATGCGCCGGGCAATTTTGAAAGCTTTTCATTTGGGAATTGAGCAGAATTTTGTACAAGAGATAGCGCCAGTAATTGCCGAGCTTTATCGTGATGATTTCCCTGAACTTTTACAAAACGAAGATGAAGTAGTTAGTGTACTAGTAAAAGAAGAAAAAGCTTTTAAACAAACTTTACGCAAGGGTCTACGTGAATTCGAAAAACGCTCTGAAGATGGTATTACTGGCGACGAAGTGTTTACTCTTTATGACACTTATGGATTCCCAGTAGAACTAAGTGTTGAAGAGGCTCAAAAACAACAAATAGAAATGTCAAAAGATTGGCAAAATGAGTTTGATTCAAAAATGAAAGAACAACGAGAGCGTAGCCAAACCGCTTCTAAAGGCACTTTCAAGGGCGGGTTAGGCGGACAAACGCTACAACATAAGAAATATCACACCGCGACCCATCTAATGTACCAGGCGCTTAGAAACGTTTTGGGCGACCATGTTATCCAGCGGGGTAGTAATATCACTGAAGAACGACTGCGTTTTGATTTTAGTCATCCAGAAAAAGTAACCAAAGAGCAACTCGATGAAGTTGAAAAAATTGTTAATGAACAAATTGGACTAGATTTAAAAGTAAGCTACGAAGAATACCCAACTAAAGTAGCTACCGAAGAAAAAGGTGCCTTGGGTCAGTTTGGTGACAGATACGGTGATACCGTTAAGGTCTATAAAATGATTGCTGATGGCGCTGACAAACCATTTAGTTTTGAAATATGTGGTGGTCCGCATGTTGATCATACCTTGCAACTTTTTGAGGATGGAAAGAAGTTTAATATAATCAAAGAAGAAGCCAGTTCGTCTGGAATAAGGCGCATCAAAGCCGTACTAAAATAAACGAGGTAAATATGGATAAAAGTGGTAACCCTGCATTAAAACCATCAGCTCTAGACAGGCTGAGATTACTGGAATCTTCTGACACTGCAACTGTTGGTGGAACAATCTTCAAAACTCTAATTTTGTTTGCGTTTGTAATCATCGGTGCATTTTTAGGCTGGAGAATGGCTGCAAATAATGCCGAAAGCCTAGGTCTTGTTTTGATAAGCTCTAGTATCGGTGGAATGATATTAGGTTTTACAACAATTTTTGTTCCCAAAATATCGCCCTTTACTTCACCGGTTTACTCATTAGTTCAAGGTATTTTGCTAGGAGCTATTTCTCAAATCCTCAACACCGAATATGACGGTATAGCAATTCAGGCCTTGCTGTTAACGGGTGGCGTTTTTGTAAGTGTATTGTTTTTATACTCCAGTAGAATCGTAAAAGTTACTGCAAAATTACGTGCAGTTGTTCTAATTGCTACCCTAGCGATCGCGCTTTATTATGTTACTGCTTTTATAGCAAGTCTGTTTGGATCAAGTCTTCCGCTTATCTATGACGGAGGAACTTTTGGGATAATATTTAGTTTGATTGTTGTTTTTGTGGCGGCACTTAATTTGTTACTAGATTTTGATTTTATCGAAAGAACAGCTGCCTCTGGGATGCCTAAATTATTTGAATGGTACGGCGCGTTTTCCCTGATGGTCACATTAATCTGGCTTTATATTGAAATACTCCGTTTGCTAGCAAAAATACGACGATAGTACAAAAGCAGAATTACTCAAACTAATCATTAGCAAAATGATGATTTACAGAGTAAAATAGAAATAATAAGTTAAAAAAGGTCTCGCAATGTCACTCGACGCTTTTTTGTTTATTAGTCATGAAGATGGTGCACCGCACTGTGAACTAAGACATGTCCCAGAAACAGGTGCGCTTGCAGTTCAAGAAGTTGCGGAGTTGGAGTACCTCGAACATCAGTTGCTTGAGGCTGGCGAAGAAACAGAGCCAATGATTGGTACAACAGCAGTAAGACTAGATGTTGAACAACTTGAAGTATTGCAAGAAGTGGGGCTATTTTGTGATGTGTATACTATTGCTGACCCTTCTGAGTTAGGTGTTGATTCGATAGAAGATCATTTTATCAGCGGTACAAGCCTGATTTAGGCTAAGTTTCCGTGGTACAATATTACGGATATGCTTAAGAAATTTAAGAGGCCTTCATTTGGTCGTTCAAAACAGACCGCAGCTGACGAAAGTCAGTACATTATTGGTCTGGATATCGGTACAGAGAATGTTAAAGCCCTAATTGGGCGTGCAAAAGGTGACAGTATTGAGATAGTTGGCGTTGGAAGAGCACGTCAGCATCTGGCTGACATGCAGGCAGGGGCAATTGCCGACATTGCATCTGTAGTTAACAATTGTGATGAAGCTCTAGCTCAAGCCGAAAAAATGGCAGGAGTATCTGTTAAAAACACGGTTATTGGAATCGCAGGTGAACTCGTAAAAGGTACTACAACAACAGTTAAATTTACTCGAAAAGAACCAAGCAAGCCGTTAGATATGCCTGAAATTGAACGAATTATTAGTATGGTTCAATCTCGTGCACTTGAAAAAGCCAAGGCGCAACTAGCATGGGAACTTGGCGGTAAAGAAGTTGAGATTAGGTTAGTAAACAGTGCACTTGTTAGTATTACAATTGATAGTTATGTTGTTAGCAGTCCCCTAGGTTTTCAGGGAAGAGATGTGTTGATTCAGCTCTATACTGCATTTGCGCCACTGATTCATATTGGTGCATTAGAGCGAACATCTACCGAGCTTGAACTTAACTTGCTAGCTGTTGCCGCTGAGCCATTCGCTGTTGCAAGAAGTGTAATTGGCAACGATCCTAACGCAAATCTAAATGCGATATTGATGGACGTTGGCGGTGGAACTACAGACATTGCGGTATTAAACGAGGGTGGAGTAGAAGGTACAAAAATGTTTGGAATTGGTGGGCGAGCATTCACAAAATCTATCGAAAGAGATTTATCAACCAACTTCGAACAAGCCGAAATATTAAAACTTGCAGTTGATTCTAGTAAAGTTCCTCAGCACAAAAACGAGCAAGTAAAAGACGCACTTAAAAAGACACTAGATGTTTGGACATCAGGTGTTGAGCTGGCTTTGGGCGAATACACTAAGCTTGACCATCTACCACACAGAATATTGCTTTGTGGCGGTGGTTCGTCGTTACAAATGCTCATGGACGTATTAGCTGAAAGTAGTTGGTATTCAACCTTACCATTTACACGTAAACCCGTTGTGCAACATATTGAACCCGAACAGGTTGTTGGTATTGTTGACAAAACGGGCGCCGTCACAGACCATACATACATAACTGCAATGGGATTACTAAGAGTTGGACTCGATACACTAAACCAACAGAATCCCGAACACAGTGCTTCATCAATCAAAGAAAGAATAAACAGGTTACTAAGCGTTTAAAATTATGGCTGCAACAAATAAAGAAACCATTTATATTGACGTAGATGATGAAATTACCTCAATTATTGAGAAAGTTAAGTCAAGCAACAGTAAAATAGTTGCATTAGTTCTGCCCAAAAGAGCTACCGTGCTTCAGAGTGTAGTGAATATGAAGCTGCTAAAAAAAGCTGGTGTTAGTACAAAGAAAAACATAGTTTTAATTACTTCAGAAAAGGGCCTAATGCCACTCGCTGGTGTTGCTGGACTTTATGTAGCCAAAAGTTTACAGAGTAAGCCTGTTATTCCACCGCCTCCAATTATTCCAGGCGAAGAAACAACAGAAACTCCAACCATTAATGACGACGAAGCTGTAATAGATAAATCCGCATCAATTGGTGTACTTGCAGCTGCTGCCGCAATAAATAACGATGATGATACTGAAACTATCGAGCTTGATAATATTGATACTGACGTGGATTCTGTCGTGGCAGCGCCTTTAAAGCCTAAGAAGAACAAGCGACTTAGAGTGCCAAATTTTGAACGTTTTAGACTGGGCTTCTTTTTGGCTGGGTTGGGTGTAGTGCTGCTAATTGTTTTTTGGTACGTGGCTGCCTTTATATTGCCTAAGGCTAATGTGACTATTACAACTAGTACATCTTCTACGGTGAGCTCTTTCGACTTTTTAGCTAGTACAACATCTGAACTAGATGTAGATAACCGCAAAATACCTGCAATCCAAAAAAATCTAATTAAAACTGATACCGAAAAGGTTAAAGCCACTGGTCAAAAAGACCTTGGTACAAAATCTGAAGGCGAAGTGACGTTATCAATACCGTGCTCTAGCGTTACTGGTAGCCCGCCAACCGTGCCGTCTGGAACCGCTGTCAGTACTGGCGGACTAAACTTTATCACTCAAGATTCCGCGACATTAAATGAGGCTGCTTTTAGCCCATGTCGGTTCACAAAGAGAGTTGACGTATTGGCATCACAAAATGGTGAAGGCGGAAACATAGCTAGTGGTAAAACCTTTGCAGTAGCTGGCTACTCATCTATAACTGGCTCAAATTCTGCGGAATTTACTGGTGGAACAAGTAAAATCGTAAAAGTAATAAGCCAAAAAGACATTGATGATGCAACTATAACTATCAAGACACGTATTTCTGGACAGGTAAATAGCGAACTTAGTTCTGAGCTTGAAACAGATGGCTTATTTGCTCTTACTGAAACTCAAAAAGAAGCCGAAGCAAAAGTAACTGCAGTTCCTGCGCTCGACCAAGAGGCCGAAGAAACTACAGTAACGGTTGAGACTTCATTCTCCATGTTAGGTATTAATCGTGACGACTTAAATCTACTAATTCTCAAAGATGTAGAAGGTGAAGAAACCTTAAAAGGCAAAAAAGTAACTGATAACGGTATCGACCAATCAATAATGCGGATAAACAATCAGCCAAGTCCAACAGAGGCATTTATAAGCTTCAGAACCTCTGTTACTGCTGGGCCTGAAATAGACGAAATAGCAATCAAAGAAAACATTGCAGGCAAAAAGCGTGGTGAGGCTGAGACTTATATTAAATCTCAGCCCGGTGTTCAGGATGCTATAATTGAATATAGTCCGTTTTGGGTATACACAACACCTAAGTCAACCGATAAAATTACGATAATTATTGAAAAGAGTAGTGATCAGTCATCTGACGACACAAATAGTAATGAGTAATTATGTACTTTGTTTAGATGTAGGAGAGCGCCGCATAGGTATTGCCCTTGCCTCTACAATTGCACGTTTACCAGCACCCTTAACTACGATTGATAGAAATCAAGAGACAGATGTGTATGAGACGATTAGCCAAATTACAAAAAGCGAAGACGTAAGCGTTGTAGTAGTTGGTTTACCCAGGGGCATGCAAGGCCAAGAAACAAAGCAAACAATAATTTCAAGACAATTTGCTCAAAAACTAAGCGAAGCAATATCTGTCCCGATTGTTATGCAAGACGAGGCGGGCACTTCATTAGAGGCTGAACGTATACTAAAAGAGCGTGGCAAAGCATATGAAAAGGGTGATATAGATGCAGAAGCAGCTACAATAATTCTAAGAGATTACTTAAATCAAATTACGGAACATAGTTCATGAAACAATATAAGTTTGGTATTAGAAACAAAAGCAAATGGCAAAAGATGTTGCTGTTTGCAGTTGTGTTACTTGTTGTTGCTGCGGCCGCTGGTTTTGTGGGAATTAAATCGCTCTACACGAATAACTTACAAGCAGTTAACTCAAACTCAAACGAAGAAATTCTCTTTTTATTAGAAAGTGGAGCTACAGCACCTCAAATATCCCAAAAATTGAAAGAAAAAAACTTAATTAGATCTACTGCCGCGTTTGAACAATATGTCCGTACTAATGAGCTTGGCCAAGAGTTTAAGGCCGGCACTTATTTGCTAAAACAGTCACAAGACGTTGCTAGCATAGTTGCTGTACTTACCGAAGGAAGGGTCGCTGCTAACTTGTTTACAATATTGCCAGGTAAAAATCTTGAGAAAATCAAAAACTCCTTTGTTGAAAAAGGATTTACTGAATTAGAAGTTGTTGAAGCCCTTAATCCAGCAAACTATTTGGGTCACCCGGCACTTGTCGACAAGCCAGTAGAGGCAAATCTAGAGGGTTATTTATATCCAGATTCTTATGAATTTTTGCTAGGAACTACAAAACCAGAAACAATTATTAGGCAATCATTAGATGAAATGGCGGAGGCACTTAGCCCTGAAGTAAGAGCTGGTATTGCAGCCCAGGGTTTGAGTGTTTATCAGGGAATTATACTAGCCTCAATTGTTGAACGAGAAGTTGGGGCAGTGGATAGCAATGGAGTACCTAGTGATAATCGCCAAAAGGCAGCCCAAGTATTTTTAAAACGTATTAGAGAAGGTATTAAACTAGAGTCAAACACAACCGATGATTTTCCGGCAGAATATAACACCTATAAAATAGTTGGTTTTCCACCTACACCTGTTAGTAATGTTACCTCAAACTCATTGCAGGCAGTTGTATCCCCGGCAGATTCAAACTATCTGTTTTTTGTATCAGGAACAGACTGTGTAACAAGATTTAGTGAGACTATTCAGCAACAAGAATCCAATATAGAACAATATGGGGTTGCAACCAACTGCAACGGATAGCTACATGCATTGACTACTAATGTATATGCTTGATACAATTACTTCTAGCTTTTTGGATTTTTAACTACTTATATAAAGGTTTATCTCTGGACATTTTACCAAGAAATCAACCAAGTAAAACTACTGCAAGCAAAACGTTGCAGACTAAGCCTATCATGAAAATGAGTGGAAATTTGAACACCTCTAGACCGGCAAGGCGTAAACGTATATTAAAGAAAAAACTGGTCCGTTATTCGTTAGTTGTGTTTAACTTGGCAGTAATTGCCTCGGTTTCATATTTGGCATTTAACTATACAGATAACCAAGCAACTAGCTATGGGTTTAGTAATACTATGGCAGAAGAAACCTCTAACCCTCTAGATTCACTATCTGCTGCAGAGGTTGCTGTAAACATTGCAAAATTAACAGGTTTACCACAAGAACTTGCTGTAACTAACCAAGCAGATACAATCGACCTATATCTAAAGGCAGCAATAAATGAAGGAGAATTTGTAACTAAAGGCCAAATACTTAGTGCAAGCATCAAAAGTAAACAGGACATTATCGAACATGCAGTCTCTCAAGACGAAACCGTATCAATTCTTGCGACAAAATACGGCGTTACATCCGATAGTATCAAATGGTCAAATGGGCTCTCTCAGGACGCTTTAGAAGTTGGTGCAAAGTTATCGATTCCTCCTGTAAATGGTTTTGTGTACATTGTAGGAGTTGGCGATACGCCAGAAAAATTAGCAGAATCATATAGCGCTAATGCAGATGCCATAATTGCTTTTAATGATGCAGAGCTCGGTGGTTTAAAGGTTGGTGATAAGATTGTTATTCCAAACGGCACCAAACAACGAATTCCAGCCTTTTTAAGATACAAAGCTAACTATGGTCAAAATGGTTATTGGCGAGGTTATTGTACTTGGTATGTTGCATCAAAGATTAATGTTCCAAATAACTGGGGCAACGCAAATACTTGGGATAATTTTGCTAAGGTATCTCCAGGCTGGACTGTAAGCTCTGCCCCAGTAGTAGGAGCTATAGCTCAAAGCAATTCAGGAGCCGAAGGACACGTAGCAATTGTTGAAGCCGTTAGTGAAGATGGTTCAATGATTAAATATTCAGACATGAATGGTTTAGCAGGTTGGGGAGTAGAAGGCCGAACTGCTGAATGGGTACCCGCACGTAGAAGCTTTCAAAACTTTATAATTAGAGTAAACTAGAATGATCAACAGGGGTAGGGTGGTTTAATAAAATTGACAAAACCATTGTAATTTGGTACTATCTAACAGCAAAATAACTACATTGTTCTTAAAATGTTTATATTTTGCAAAAGATATTTGAATAATCGAATGAATTATCATTCAGGGAGCAAGCTATCCGTAGTCTACCCCCGGTAACTGAGCAACTTTCTGTAGTATCTAGCTCAGCCAAATCTACTCGCAACAAACTTCTTCGATCAAGTTCGAAGTATGCAAACCGAAATCGTAAGCGGTTAGTCCGCTACAGTTTACTAGCTGGCAACATAGCTATAGTTGTTCTTGCTATTGTTTTAGTTATAAATCATTCTAACAGTACAAATTCAGCTAATTTTAGCGCTCTAAATACCGCCAATGAAACCAAGGACTCTAATCCATTAGATACCATCTCTTCTGCTGATATAGCAGCAAACGTTGCTATAATGGCACGCCTACCTGTAACTGGGTTAATTATTAACGAAGCAGACTCTGTTAGCGCAGATTTAAATGATCCTGTTAGTATTCAAGATGCTGTATTAAAGCCTCAAATACTTAGCTCTGATATCAAAACCAAGGAAGATATTCTTGAACACTCAGTAGTAAATGGAGATACACTAGCGAGTCTTGCAGTACTTTATGGAGTAACGTCTGATAGTATCAAATGGTCAAATAATCTTACTGCAAATAATTTAAAAGCAGGAACGACACTAGTTGTTCCACCTATTAACGGTATTGCGTATAGTGTTAAATCTGGTGATACCGCAGATACTTTAGGTAAAAAGTATAACGTACCGGCTGAGCAAATTACTCAATTTAATGATGCAGAACTAGTTGGGTTGGTGGCTGGTGAAAGAATAGTTATACCCGGTGGAACCGTTAAAGTTGTTGTAGCGCCGAGAAGTAGCACTCCATACTATGCAAATTTTGCTTTTGGTAACTCAGCAGTATACGGCTATAACGGATATGTGCCGGGCTATTGCACTTGGTATGTAGCAAATAAACGCATTCAAATAGGTAGACCATTACCGGCTAATCTCGGAAACGCTGCAACTTGGGACAATTATGCTCCTCAAGGTTGGGATCGATCTCCTCGTGCCGGAGACGCTGTAGTGACCGCAGAGCGCGGTGCGGGCCACGTTGCGTTTGTTGAACAGGTCAATGAGGACGGAAGTGTCCTAGTGTCTGAAATGAATAGAAGACGTCGTTACGAAGTTACTACTCGTGTATTCAGTCCAGCTGAAGCCGCAACCTATAAGTATATTCATTAATCTACCTCTATTAAAATATGATAAATTGTGGTATAATTAATTAATATGTTTATTGATAAAGTACAAGTTAATGTTCAGGCAGGCAATGGCGGTAACGGCTTTGTTAGTTTTAGGCATGAAATTTATGTTGATAGAGGTGGTCCAGATGGTGGTGATGGCGGAGACGGTGGCGACATTATAATGCAAGCAAGCTGGAATCAAAACACCTTAGCAAATTTCAGATTCCAAAAAGCAATCAAGGCAGATGATGGCGTACGCGGCGACAAGCAACGTAAGCATGGTAGAAGTGGCAAAGATTTAATTGTGCAAGTTCCTGTTGGAACGATTATTTTTGATCAAGATCAGGGCGTATTAGCTGACTTATCAGAAGATGGTCAGAAATCAGTCATTGCTTACGGTGGCAAGGGTGGATTCGGTAACGCTCACTTTGTAAGTTCTACCAGACAAGCTCCGCGAGTTGCAGAACGTGGAGAACAAGGTGATAGTTTTAAGGCAACACTCGAACTTAAAATGATAGCCGATGTAGGTGTAGTTGGGCTGCCCAATGCCGGTAAATCAACACTACTTAGTGTGATTAGCAATGCTCGACCAGAAATTGCTGACTACCCATTTACAACTCTTACACCAAATCTTGGAGTTGTTGATGTAGACGAAGGTACTTCATTGCTTTTTGCTGATATACCAGGACTTATCGAAGGAGCTTCTGAAGGCAAGGGGTTGGGTGATGATTTTTTGCGTCATATAGAACGCACGAAAGTGTTGGTTCATCTTATAGATATTTATAATGAATCAGTAGTTGAAGCATACTCTACTATCCAAAAAGAACTTCAACAGTACAAAACCGACCTCACTCATAGGCCGCAAATCGTAGTACTTAGTCAAGTTGAGGGTTTGGATGAGGCCACTATTACAAAAAAAATGAAAGAACTTAAAAAAGTTTTACCGAAAAATACACCGTTGTTTGCGATTTCTGCTAAAAGCAAACTAGGATTAAACGAACTTTTGTACAGTGTTAAAAATGAAGTAAAGGCTGAACGGGAGCGTATTCTCGCAGAAGAACCGGTTGACGATGGAGTACCAGTTTATCGAATCGATCCAAACCAACTGCCATGGCGAATAATTCAGCAAAAAAATGGTTTTGTTGTTCGTGGAAGAAAAATCGAAAAATTTGCCGCAAGAACTGATTATGATAACGAAGAAGGTGTGCGTCGTTTAAGGGATATTATGAAAAAAATGGGTATAATGCGTGAACTTGAGCGTCGTGGTATTGAAAAAGACCAAAAGATTGAAATAGGTAACCAAGGTACATTATTGTACTAAGTTTTTGATACTGTTTTTTATTTGGTGGTACACTACGTTTACTAATGCAAAACACAATATATTTTTATGATTTAGAGACTAGCGGAATTAACGCTAGGTCGTCGCGAATAATGCAGTTCGCAGGACAGCGTACTGATATGCAGCTAAACCCTATTGGTGAGCCGGATAACATTCTTGTTAAACTATCTGATGATATTTTGCCTGAGCCTGATGCGATACTAATAACTGGTATAACCCCTCAAAAGGTTAATTCTGAAGGAGTCAGTGAAGTAGAATTTTTACGATACTTTCATAACGAGATCGCTACGCCTGGCACCGTTTTCACGGGTTTTAATAACGTAAGGTTTGACGACGAGTTTATTCGTTTTTGTAATTATCGAAATTTCTACGATGCATATGAATGGTCGTGGAAAGATAGTAGAGGGCGCTGGGATATTTTAGATGTAGTACGTATGACTAGAGCACTAAGGCCAGATGGTATTGAATGGCCATTTGATTCTAGCGGTAAGCCAAGTAATCGATTGCAGTTTATAACCGATGTTAACAAGCTGGAGCATAGTAACGCACACGATGCATTAAGTGATGTCCGGGCAACTATTGCCGTGACACGAATGATATACAACAAACAATACAAGTTATTTAACTACCTTATTAATATGCGTGATAAAAAAGCAGTTGATAAACTTGTTAGTACTCAAAAACCTTTTGTTTACACAAGCGGTAAATATCCTAGTGCTTACGAAAAAACTACAGTTGCGGTTAGTCTTGGAGAACACCCGGGTAAACAAGGAGTACTTGTTTATGATCTTAGACACGATCCGTTAGTATTTGCGGATATGTCACCAGCTGAACTTGTAGTTGAATGGCAGAAAAAAGTAGAAGACGAAACTAAACGTTTTCCTGTTAAAACACTTCAGCTTAATCGTTGTCCCGCTGTTGCCCCAATTTCAGTATTAGATGAAAATAGTAAAAAACGAATATCAATTGACATAGAGCAAATTAATACAAATTTTAAAAAACTACAGCTATCAAACAACCTATACCAAAACTTATTATCTGCAATAAAAATTATGGACAATAAAAAGCAGACTAGTTTAGTAACAGATGAGTTTCAGGTGGACTCACAACTTTACGACGGGTTTTTTAATGAACAGGATAAAACAGCCATGTCAGTTGTAAGAGCTGCAGAAAAGTCCGAAATAGAATCTTTGGAAATTACTTTTAATGATGAAAGACTTAATAAGTTACTGCCATTATATAAGGCTAGAAACTTCAAAGATACCTTATCATCTGACGAAAGAGAGAAATGGGAAGCATATAGAACTAGGAAGCTAATTGGTGGAGGAATGAATAGTTCAGCCCAACGATACTTTAGTAGATTAGGTGAACTTGCAGAACGTAAAGGATTAAAACCCGAAGAAAGATACCTATTAGAGGAGTTGCAACTTTATGGACAGAGTATCTTGCCGATTACTGAAAATTAAATAGAAATCATAGAAAGCAGTGCCTGTTGGGCAAGATGGCGCATAGTTTTTGTTCTTACATACCAGTAACAGCCAAAAATTAATACTACAAATACAACCATTAACAAATAGTTAGCAAAATTAAGTTGTATTGAAGTTCCCGGGACATAACCTAGGACGATAAACTGTAACATAAAGAACCACCAAATTAATTGAGCTAATTATATACCATTATAGTTGAATAAACAAATAGATTGTATAAATAGCTTATGCTTTTTTACGCTTAAAAAAGTTAGAAAATTTGTCAATTCGATCACGATTGAATACAAACAAAAATATACTGCCATAAATTAACAAGGCGCCAATTGCATCAACTAATCTGTTATTGTTTTCTCTAATTAAGAAAATACCAATAATGGTAAAAACTACGGATAGTAAGTCATAGGTATGTCTAAGCCATTTCTTATCAGGGAAAAGATATTTTTTATATGAAATTCCTTTATGTTTTACCGATTCTAGCCAACTTTCCGCCCAGTCATGGTTTACCGCTAGTAGAGCTATACCGATTAATAGTAACGGTATTCCCCCAGGCCCAGGTAGCCACCCAAATAATATTACTCCAATAAAACAAAACACAGCTAGTGTATCAAAGAGTATTATTTTGCCGTATTTTTTTAGTTTATTCATTCCTGCGCATTATATCAGTACTATATGACTTGTAATTTACTAAAAAAATGTTTTTACATTCTTTTATATATCTGTTAAAATGCTAAAAAAGGAGCAATATGTCGGTAAAAGAAAATCGTCATGAGCCTTATCAAGGTTATCCTGCTGTTGGTGCAGTGCATCCTGTCATTGCTAACAGAGAACTTAGAGAGCGCTTGACGCAAATTGCTAATATCGCAGATGATATTTTCGACCACACACCGACTGAAGACGATATATTATCCTGGAATAATCCTATAGAAATTGAAGGCTTAAGCAACCCTGTGCACTTTGATCAAGAAGGAGAATCTGACCTTCCCGGACACGAAGAATTAGAAGAAGATGATACTGAAAGTACATTTGCCCAAGTATATAATCCCACAGCTCATTATAGGATGTTTGATGCTCAGACATTAGGTCTCAGCGTCTTTCCTATGGAAGTTTCAGCAGCTATTGCAAATAGAGCACGAGCCGTTTGGAAAAAAAATGATCTTGGTCAGCTTACAAAAGAAATAATAGATCGAACGCAGCGTTATTCTCTTAGCTCTGCACTGACTATAGTGAGTGACGGATTAGTTCTTTCGGGTGGTAAACTACCGGTAGTACCACATCTACCTATTCGCTCTATGCTCGCATTTAATGTTAGCCCGGCACACTATGATGAATCTTTAGAGTGCATATTTGAGGAGCACGAGATAGTAAAATCAGCGACCTTACGCAGAATGAAAAAAAGACCGCTTGATGTTAGGGGTATCCCACAAGATCCGATTTCAGCCTTCATACCTCATATTCCATTCATGGCATACAAGCGTGGTGCAATTCCGGCAGAAATTGCTAAGGTAAATGAAAAGATCCAAGAGCTTATGCACGATGATCCGATAGTAATGCACCTTGGAGAACTCACTACAGAACGCAGCCGTTTAGTAAGTAAGGTACGTAAGGGCTAGAAAAAAACTCATTTTTAAGGTATAATCCCTCCGTCCAAGGAGGATTTTTGTGACTGAATTTATTGAAATTAGAGGTGCTAGAGAACATAACCTAAAAAATGTTAATTTAAGCATTCCTAGAGAAAAATTAATTGTTATTACTGGACTAAGTGGTTCCGGTAAATCTTCTTTAGCCTTTGACACAATTTATGCCGAAGGACAAAGACGCTACGTAGAAAGTCTGAGTTCATATGCTCGGCAGTTTTTGGGCATTATGGAAAAACCAGATGTAGATCAAATAGATGGATTAAGTCCGGCTATATCGATCGATCAGAAGTCAACGAGTCGTAATCCACGCAGTACGGTAGCTACTGTTACAGAAATTTATGATTATCTACGTTTACTTTATGCTCGAATTGGAATTCCTCATTGCCCAGTATGTAGTAAAGCAGTAACTCGTCAAACAACCCAAAATATCATCGATCAAATAACTAAACTACCAGAAAGTGCAAAAATAATTGTTTTGGCACCGGTTGTGTTAGATAAAAAAGGAGCCTTCGAGCACATACCCGAGCAGTTTATGCGCTTAGGTTTTGCGCGTGCGCGTGTAGATAATGTTATTTATGCATTAGACGAGTTTCCGGTACTTGATAAAAATTATAAACACACAATAGAAATTGTTGTCGACAGGTTAGTTAACGACGAGGCAAGTAGAAGTAGATTGGCTCAAAGCGTAGAGGCTGCATTAGATTTAGCAGATGGCAAACTTAAACTACACCATGCCGATACTAATCTCGATACAGTCTACTCATTGCAGTATGCTTGCGTTGATCATCCCGATGTTGCAATACCCGAACTAGAACCTAGAACATTTAGTTTTAATAGCCCTCATGGTGCTTGTCCTGTCTGTACTGGCCTAGGTAATAGGTTAGAAGTAGACCCTGATCTAGTTATACCAAACGGTCGTTTAACGATTGCCGAGGGTGCGATAAGACCTTACAACAGAATTAATGTTGATGCATGGTATATGAAGAAAATGCAAACAGTTGCAGATTCTTATGGATTTTCATTACACGTTCCTACTGGTGAGCTCAAGCCCGATCAACTTGAAAAACTTTTATACGGAACAGGTTCACAAAAATATCATGTATCACTAGGAAGTGGTAGAGGTTTTGAGACAACGTACGAAGGTGTTATTCCAAATCTTGAGAGGCGTCATAAAGAAACAGAAAGCGACTTTATTAGGCGTGATATAGAAAGATTCATGCAAGAAAGGCCTTGTGCAGTCTGTAAGGGCAGGAGATTAAAGCCTGAAGTTTTAGCTGTAACAATTAACAAACTATCTATAATGGATATTTGTGAATTATCCATTGACGATGCAGTAGAGCTTTTTGACACAATTAGATTAAATGATAAAGAAAAACACATCGCAGAACAGGTTTTTAAAGAAATTAGCGCTAGGCTTAAATTCATGCAGGATGTCGGGTTAAACTACCTAAACCTTGCAAGAAGTGCTGTAAGTCTAAGTGGCGGAGAGGCGCAAAGAATTCGTCTCGCCACACAAATTGGTTCGGGGCTAATGGGCGTTCTCTATGTGTTGGATGAGCCATCAATTGGTCTTCACCAGCGTGATAACGAGAGATTAATCAAAACCCTAATAAGACTAAGGGATTTAGGCAACACAGTTATAGTTGTTGAACATGACGAAGATACTATTCGCACTGCAGATTACTTAATTGATATAGGGCCTGGTGCTGGAATACATGGTGGTGAAATTGTTGCAACCGGTATTCCAAGTGAGGTTGCAAAAGTTAAAGGCAGTATAACTGGGCAATATTTGCGTGGAGAAGAATCCATCCCAATACCCAAAAAACGTAGAAAAGGTAACGGAAAATCACTTGTTATTAAGGGCGCTCGAGAAAATAATCTAAAAAATATTGATGCTGAAATTCCTCTGGGTCGGCTGGTTGTAATTAGTGGAGTTAGTGGCTCTGGAAAATCTAGTCTTGTAAATGATATTCTAGCAAAAGAGTTGCAAGCTCGTTTGATGCGCGCAAATTTAGTTCCTGGTCGTCACGATGAGATACAAGGTATCAAAGAACTAGATAAAGTAATTGTTATTGATCAATCACCGATTGGTAGAACTCCTCGTTCTAATCCCGCAACCTATACAGGTTTGTTTACGCCGATTCGCGAACTATTTGCAAGCACACCAGAAGCTAAGATAAGAGGCTATAAGGCTGGTCGGTTCAGTTTTAATGTCAAAGGCGGACGCTGCGAAAACTGCTCTGGTGATGGAATAATAAAGATAGAAATGCACTTTTTGCCCGATGTTTATGTAGCCTGCGAAGTATGTCACGGTAAAAGATATAATCGTGAAGCTTTAGAAATACATTACAAAGGCAAAACAATTAGTGATGTACTTCAAATGACCGTAGAACAAGGTTTGGAGTTTTTTGAAAATATGCCAACGATTGCTAGAAAATTACAAACATTAGTTGATGTTGGGCTGGGATACATAGGATTAGGACAGCCAGCAACTACTTTATCTGGTGGAGAGGCGCAGCGTATTAAGCTTGCAACAGAACTCTCTAGGCGCGCAACTGGACGCACACTATATATTTTAGATGAACCAACAACTGGGTTACATATGGCAGACGTCAAAAAGTTATTAGAAGTATTGCAAGCCCTTGTTGACACAGGAAATTCAATGGTTGTAATAGAGCACAATCTTGATGTGATTAAATCTGCAGATTGGCTTATTGATATGGGCCCAGAAGGTGGAGACAAGGGTGGAAACGTTGTCGGAGTAGGGACACCTGAAGATATAGCTAAAATTAATACTAGCTACACGGGTCAATTTCTTAAGAAAATGCTAAAAAAATGAAAGCCGCCTACAGGCGAACAAACGAGATATGGGGTCAAGCAATGCCAGAGTTTATAGACTACTTGCATAAAGACGCAAAGTTTCTTGAAGCAGTTCAAGAGATGATAGCAGGAGAAGTTGAACAAAAAAACATAGAACAATCAACGACTACCGCAAGGTTAGCATATGAAGCAACTATAGATATCGACTTTGACGAGGCGAGATTTCAACAAGAAGTAGAGGAAGCTAAAGCGTATTTGTTAGATCCAAATCAATCCGCTAGTTTTTATATTGAACGCTTTAGTTAGCGACGCCGCTTCATTGATAGCCTTGTAAAAATAAAATACCCGCAGGCAATAACTATTACAACTATCACAATGTACTGCAGAAATTTTACATATTTTTCAACCAATTGCCACTGCTCACCCAATAAGTAACCAGCAAAAATAAGTGTACTGTTCCATATTAAACTACCGGCAGCAGTATATATTATGAATATTTTTATTGGCATTTTTTCGATTCCAGCAGGAATAGAAATTAGACTACGAACTACAGGAATCATACGCCCAAAAAATACAGCTTTATTTTCATGTTTAGTAAACCAATTCTCAGCTTTGTCTATGTCACTGATTTTCATTAGGGGTATTTTTGTAGCAAAGTGGCGTATGCGATCGCGCCCCAACAAATTACCTAAATAATATAAAACTATAGCTCCAACAATAGAGCCAATAGTAGTCCATATAATTACCTCAAATAAACCAAGCGTACCCTGACTAGCTGTAAAACCAGCTAAAGGCAATATTATTTCACTAGGTAGTGGTGGAAATATATTTTCAATTGCAATTAGTAAAGCAGCGCCAGGCCCTCCTAGTGTTTCCATTACATTAACCGACCAATCTGCGATGCGCTGAGTAATAGAAGTGCTAGCAAATATTGCAGCATTATCAAAAAGTGACAACATATAGAGCAGTTTACTACAATCTGTTATACTAATGATACTGTAAACGAAAAGAGGAAACCATGAGCAGCGATACAATCACGCTGAAACTGACTGAACGCAAAGAATTAGGTAAGGCTGTTAAGGCTCTTCGCCGAGACGGAGTAATACCAGCTAACATTTATGAACGAGGCAAAGATTCAGTTGCCGTAAGCGCGTCATTCATAGAAATAACTAAAGTATATAATGCCGCAGGCAAGCATCACCCAGTAGAACTAAATGTAGACGGCAAGCAACATTTAGCTATGATCAAAGATGTTGATATAGACCCAGTAAAAAATACAATTCGTCACGTAGCATTTCATGCTGTAAATAAAAACGAAACAGTTGAAGCTGAAGTTCCAGTCAAAATCGACGGAGACATTCCTGCAGAAAGAATTAGCTTATTGGTTTTACAAAACCTAGATACTGTTATTGTTGAAGCTCTACCGGGTAATCTACCGGATGAACTATTGATAGATGGCAATAAGCTTGCAAAAGATGGAGACAAGGTTACTGTTGCAGATATCATAGTTCCTAAAAACGTCGTAATTCTAACCGATCCCGAAACTATGGTTGCTGATGTTCAGACACCTCGTGATCAAATAGCTGAAGCAGATGCAGCATTAGAAGAAAATAGTTCACCAGATCAAGTTGAGTCAGAGAATGGAACTAGCGAATCTGCAGCTAGCGAGCCTACAAAAGAATAATTATATTCAAGTTTAAATTATAAAACCCGGTTTATTGCCGGGTTTTATAATTTACTCTTCTTCTAAAAATCCGCCCGATTGATGCTTCCATAGGCTAGCATATAAGCCTTTTTTGTTTAGTAATTGACTATGTGTTCCTTGTTCCTGTATACACCCATCACCGAGTACTATTATTCTGTCCATATTGCGCAAGGTGGACAAGCGGTGAGCAATTGCAATTACGGTTTTTTCCTTCCATAGTTTTTCTAGTGCATCCTGAATAAGTACTTCGCTCTCACTGTCTAGTGCGCTCGTAGCTTCGTCTAGAATAAGTAAGGGTTTGTCATCCAAAAAGGCTCTAGCAATAGCAATCCTTTGTCTTTGGCCGGCAGATAGTTTAACACCTCTTTCACCCACAAGAGCATCATATCCCCCTTCGATTTTTGATATGAATTCATCTGCATTAGCTTTTATCGCTGCGTTAGTTATTTCTTGACGGCTAGTATTTCCCCCGGCAGCATATGCAATATTATCCGCAACTGTGCGATGGAACAAGCTTGTATCTTGGGGAACATACGAAATAATGCTGGCAAGTTGAGTAGTTTTAATTGGGGCGCCGTCGACTATTATTTCTCCAAAATTTCCGTAGTATCCTAGCAGTATTTTTGTAATTGTTGTTTTACCGCTACCGCTCTTACCAACTATTCCAATTTTTTCATGCTTACGTATATCTAAATTTATACCTTTTAGAACAGGAACATCTTTCTTGTCTGGATATGCAAAAGAAAGGTTTCGAATATCTAAACGTTTTTCAAAACTTATTCCTATTGCGTCACTTTCAGGCTTTGTAGTTGAAAAATCTAGCAAAGTTTTACCAAATAAATATTCGTGAGCTTCTTCTACTCTAGAACGTTTTAGGTTGAACTGTGAAAGTTGCCATATTACATCCCAAATAGTTGCAGAAAAAAGTAAGATTGTCGTTAGAATTGTTGCTAACTGAGCAATACTTAGCTGTCCTTCGATAAAAAGATAGACATTAAGCATGATGGTTAGAGGCCATATTACATTCCTGACAAAGAACGACATCGTACCCCAGAAAAATATAGACCAATAAAATGATCTGCTGGCGGCGTTAAGGTTGGCTACTTGCTCTAGCTCAATATTTTCCGATTCGTAGGATTCTTTTTGAAAAGATTTTACATTTACAAAATTAGCGATAGCATCAAATACCTTGCCATTTTTTGTAGACATAACATCTGCCGATATATGTTCGTACTTAAGACTATTTTTTACTGTTTTGCGACCTATCAATAACATTAAGCAAAGGCTTACAACAAAAATAGCCGTAGTTTGCCAATTGATAGTAGCGAATATTAATAGAATAGCTACTAAGTTCACAACCTGACTAATATAGTTGTAAAACACAGATTCCAGCAATCCGCGCATCTCGAGACTGATAGTTCCGATATAGGATGATATTTTACCGGTAAACTTATTTACAAAATAAGGATACGGTTTTGAAATGATTTTCCTAAAGAGTTGATTTTCATATAGATAAGAGACTGGGAGCAAATATTTTTTGAATGCTAATTCGCCAGCACGCCAAGTTAAATCGTGTCCAGTACTACAAATAATTAAAATTATTACAAGTAATATTGCTTGATTTTCGTTAACTGGTTGAGTAGCTAGGACGCCAACAAGCATACCTATAAACACAGGTAGTACCGCAAGTAATATATTTGCAACTAAGAACACCAACCCCACAAAAAGCATCTGCTTTTTATAAGAAGTTGAAAACTTAGAAAAAGATCGAAGGGCGAACCCAGATTTATGAATTTTTTTCATGGTCGTCATCTCCTTGATAGACGCCTAAATTTAATGAAAATTAATAGAAATTTTGTTTATTTTTTTGTTTTATTATTTTTTGCCGCCTCGTTAGTAATAAATAGTTATTAATAGTATAGCCTAACCATATGCGCGTGACAAGCAGTAATTTTTATTTTATACTAATATATTGATGGAAAAGATTATTTTATTCTACAAATTCGTTCCAATAACAGATCCAACAACTGTTATGTATTGGCAACGTGCACTGTGTGAAAAGTTAAATCTAAAGGGTAGGATAATAATTAGTCCACACGGAATTAACGGAACGCTTGGTGGTGATCTAAAATCCCTTAAATATTACACCAGAGAAATGAAGTCCCATCCTAAATTTGAAAACATTACCTATAAATGGAGCACAGGGGGAACAGAGCACTTCCCCAAGCTAAAAGTAAAAGTTAAAACAGAAATCGTTGCATTTGACGCTGCGGACGAAATTATAGTTGGAGAAAACGGTATAGAGAACGGTGGAAAACATCTTAAGCCCCAACAACTCCATAAATTAGTACAGGAACGCGGTGATGAAGTTTTGTTTTATGATGGACGTAACATGTATGAAGCTCAAATAGGGCGTTTCAAAAATGCAATTATACCCAAAGTTGTTACTAGTAAAGACTTCAAAGAAGATTTAGAAAATGGAGAAATATCAAAATACAAAGATAAGCCCATTGTTACGTATTGCACGGGTGGTATTCGCTGCGAAATATTAAGTGCGATGATGATAAATCGTGGATTCAATGAGGTATATCAGATGGACGGCGGCATCGTAAAATACGGCGAAAAATTTGGTGATGATGGTATGTGGGAAGGTAAATTGTTTGTTTTTGATGATCGTATGAAAATAGGGTTTTCTGACAAATCAAAAGATATCGCGTCTTGTGAAAAATGTGGCGAGAAGACCAGTAATCAAATAAATTCAACAAACGTCAGACGTAGACTTCATGTCATTTGTGAAGAATGCAAAGAAAAGAATACTAACAATCAACTTCAGCTATAAGATCTTCGTAGCTATCTGAACTTAATCGTATCAAATCGCTCAACCAGCCAGCTTGGGGTTCGTCTTCGCCAATTGCTAGTTCTCCAAGCGTTGCGCAAAAACTCCTAAGTGCAACTGAATCTCTTTGTTCATACAAAAAATCTATATGTTGTTGATATGCGTCAATATGACGAGGCAAAACTGGTTTTCCAAAATTTAGCATGTTTTTATATTTACTCTATAAGTTTAGACAATGCAAGTGAATAGTTTTGAAAAAGGCACGTATTAGTATTTAGTATTTGCATAATTATTTATAAAAGAGTAAAGTCAAAAGTGTCATAGAGGTGTTATATGCGATGTCGTTGCTCGAACTTAGTTGCCTAGCGCAAAAAATAGTCGATCAAAAACGAAACAATCCTGCTTCGTATCTTTTTCTTGAGCCATTTTACTTTAGTGAGAGCGAAGCGTGAAAAGGGAGCAAATTACACCTCAAGAAACTCTTGATGAAATCGCAGACGAAATTCGACGAACTGTACGTAATAGCCGCGATCAACAAAGCACCCCATATTATAGGCTTGCGGTCTGTGGGTTAATAGCTGGTACGGCTGTTGTAGGAGTATTGGGTAGATTTCATGAAGTTACTAATGAATCAGAAGGCGATAGTGAACTTGTAGCAATCCAAGACAGGATGAGTGTTGTTATAAGTGAGCACCAGAAATATGTCTACACACATTATGAAGACGATCAGCCTGGACCAATTGGAAACCCACAATCTACAAGGGTAGGTATTTTTGAACAGCATATGGAGTATATTCCAGACGGGCTTTTCAAAATGACCGCAAAAGACGACGAAGATCTAGGATTTTTCGTTCTTATGGAAGAAACAGATGGCGTTACTACTACGCCATTTAAATACGATAAAATAATTTTTTCTGCAGCTAAACCTGAGCCATGCGATATGGACACAGTGGATAATAAAATTGTAATTGATGAATATTGCACGCCCCTTGAAGACCCAGAGTCACGTGGTCTGGAATATAGCGATGGATGGCAAGGGGGGGCATTCTTTAACGATACGAATATTACAGCTCGAACAAGAAGGCTGCATGATATTAAGGTTGGAAATGAATGGTGTGAGCTTGCAATGGTTCATGGCTCAACGGGCATAGGTGGGCCAATAACCGAAGTAGTGAATAACGGGACAACCAGTCAAGAGGGTGATTTAAATTTCAATATAAACAATCAGAACATTTCCCCTAGAAAAGTGTATCTAGGTGTTAGGAGATCAATAATCGCATCTACTAGAAGAGATGCGTCATTACAAACTGGCTTACCACTTACTAATGCCGTAGGAATGCCAATCTTTTTAATGCAAGAAGAAGTAGCATTTCTGAAAAGGGTTGCAGAACAACAAGGCAAGCCAATAAAAGATATGACGCCTGCTGAATATAGGTCGGCGGTTGGACTGGCCAAGATAAGTCTTAGTCAGGAATTTTTCCCAGGAGAAATTGACCCAGGGCCAACACTTGCCATGGAATTGGTTGAGTATTCAGAGAAGGATTCAGAAGTGTCGCATCCAGAAAACGATAACGGAGACAAAATTACCGAACAAAACCAATTAACCTATGAAGAAAATTATTATTGTTTGCCATTTACTGACATTGATTCTATTCGTGAGTCTGAGCGTCAATGGTGGCTCAAAGAACAGCTAGGTGAGCTTGACGGGCTACAGCCATTCGCTGCTGCTTATTTACCCGATCAGCTTGATCAAGAAATTGATTTTGCTGGCAAGGAGCCTGATATGACTGATTGGCCTGTACAGATTGTTAATCTTGATCCAGTTGAAGCCCAAGCAGTAATTGATGATTTTATGGTAAAAGCTGGTCTAAAAGAAGCTGGAGATATAAATTCTCAACTAGTAACTTCAGGTAGATTACCTAACTTATTAGGAGAAGATTAAAATGTCACGGACTCCAGGCGAATTTTATGAGGATACTAGGGACCGTTACGCCAGACCGCTTGCTTACTCCGCGCTAGCTACAGCAGCCCTAGTTGGACTATGGGCTAATACTGATATTCCTATTGTGGAACCGGGTGCTAAATTAGTTGCAGAACAACCACTGCACTTAGTCGGCTTGGTTGCACCATGGGAAAATGACTACAACATGAATGAAACAGTTCAGCAAAGCGGTAAATTGACGCTGGACACTTACCTAGGTTCTTTTGTTAACTACACGGAAGCAAGAACTAGCTTGAAGTCAGAATTACTAGGCGAGACAATTAGCGAATCAAAAACGGCCCGAGAAGGATTAATCGTAAGTAGAATTCGTTTTCCAGGCTTAGTCACTCTGGATTGGGAGGCTGATGATGAAGTTATGTATCTTTCTAGGTTCGAAGACGGCAAAGAAGTTGGTATTCCCTTAGACAAAGCATTATTTGAAATGCAACAACCAGAAACTGCAACAGTGCAAAACGGCGAATTTAAATGTAGTCGAGAAATTGAGGATATTGACTATACAGGCTGCATTGAAGCAGATACAGTAAGAGTTGGTTATTTCGCATATTTTCCGTTGATTGGTGAAGACCAAGGCAATAATTTACAAATTGCCGGTGAGATATTATTTGATGAGTTTGGCAAAATTGAAGAATGCCATTTCGATAACATTTTTATACCTGCTTTTAATGAAATATACGCCGCAAATGGTATTACAAAGCGAATAGATGGGCCTGATGCATATAATGAAGTTATGCGTACTTTTGTGCGATATTTCATCCGTGAAAAAATTTCAGAAAAAACCCCACCTCAGCGAGTATTCCTAAATATAACAGGCAACTATACGCCAACTCCATCAGTAATTGAACGCATCCAGGATAGGGCAGAGGTTGTAGACTTTCCATTTCAACTTGGAGAGGATATGGAGCCAAATTATTGCGCCCAAACTTCAAACGGTTTAATTCCGATAACAGTTGTAGGCGAGCAAAATTTAGATAATGCATTACTAAAGATCGCTATCGGAGGTTTAGAGCAAGTTCCTGAAGGTTTTAATATCCAAACTGGTGGCTTTGAAGATGGCAAGTTTAAGGCGGCTTCCTTAGAAACTGGTCTTGGGGATTTAGTAAAAACTAATGTATTGGGAGGTCGGTAGCATGGCAAACTTAGATGAAGTACGAGCTAGGTTTGAACAAAATCCAGTAGTTATCCCAGGTTTTGTTCCTGAATCAACTGAAGCTAGTTCACCTGATCAGCGAGAATTTATGGATTCATTTAGCGGAGTAAGCACTACTGAAACTCCAGCAATTAGTACCGAGGCTCAGAGTCAAATAGATGCACTTGAGCAAAGAATAGAAAATCTACAAAATGCATTTGTAGCTAGTGGTAACCCACAGGTAAGTCGTGCCGAAACGCTTGCATTAGCAGGCATGGCTAACTCGATTGCAAACAGCACTAGACGTGAACGTTTAAGCAAAGGTAAAATTGCTGCCATTGCAACAGTCGGTGCAGTCTTAGGTGCTGGTGGTATGTTCCTTTTACTTAAAGACGAGCTTAATGATTACGCGGCTGCAGCAAACTCATGCGAATTCCCACAACCAAACAACGGTACGCCTTTTATAGAAGACGAAAGCTCTCAAAGCGCTTCCGCATCACCAACTACAGTCGCTGTTCCACCATCAAATCGAAATGCAGTAACTAATGGCAGTCCAGGAGAAGTCATATCCCCAACAATTGCAGGCAATTTACTATTAGAGGGCGCTGCACCTGCAATACAAGAATTTAGTGACGGTAGTTTTGTAGAAAGCCAAACAACTTTTCAGTGGAAAACACTTACAGTTAATGAAAGTCACGACAATTATGTTATACAGCTGCTACAACAAGCTCCAGCTGGTTTTGTTGCAGACTCACGAATGCAAAGATATATAGCTGAAGGAGATTATACGAAAGAGGAGCTATTGCAGTTCCTGGTTGTAAATAATGCAGTAGATCCAAATGTTTCTTCGGCATTTATTAAACTCGTTGGCTCAGATTCTGAACAGCTAACAGAAATTGTTGTAGGGAGTCAGTTATGAACCGCGAAGAATTAAGCTTTTTTGAAAAATCTTTGATTGCTGTTCCGGCAGTTGTCATACCAGCTGTACTATTCTTTAGCCAAGAAACGCAAGCCGCCCCAGAAGAAACACAAGATAGTTCACCTGAAACACAAGCTAAACAACCTCAAGAGGCCGCACTAGTTGAGGCAGAACCTCAAAAACCCAAAGATAACACTACACTCACAGTAACGGGAGGTGAAACTAATAATGGTATTGCTGAACGCTATGGATTACCTGTCGAATCTGTACGGCGCGCAAGTGGTTCAGATAGGCTTGTTGCTGGACAGCAGATTGTGCTTTCGCGACCTGCTGAAACTCCTGCACCAGATGTTGATGAGCCAGAAGAAGATAGCTCAAACAATTTTGAAGTAACTACACCTGCAATTCCAAGTCCATCAACTCCTAACAATATCCCAACAACTGAACAGGGTCCCGTAGAGCCTGCACCAGTAGTAAACACAACAGTAACAACCACCCCTGAAGTTAGTAATTCTAACGTACAAATAGTTCCAGCAACCAACACTCAACCAACCTTTATAAGCATGCCTTCTATATCCCATACACCTGCAACACCCGAACAGGCAGAGCCAGATAGCCTAGATTCTAATCAGGCTTCTGCGCAAAATAACGTTGAGTCTATAGTTGCACCGTCAGCAGAAACGGTCGAGATGTCAAATGCAGTACTTTCTGAAAACCCAGCCGCAAACGCGTACTTTTCACCACCCCCTCAGTTTACCCAATCTTCTAGCGGTCGTAACTTTGTGGCTCCTCGAGCAAGTAGAAATGACAATTTTATAAGTAGTTTTGCAAACAGTGCAATTAATTTACTTGATGTAGAAAAACTTGAAGATAGCCCAACTCAAGAGACAGCTTCACGACAAACCGGTGGTAATCAGCCTTTTGAAGTAATAACAGATGTTCCAACGCGTATTTCGTTTGAAGATGGTGGTTTGACTATTGAAGTTTTGGCTAACTCAAATAGCAATTCAAGCCAAAGTGCGCCAAACGGTTCATCAGCTACGCCGACGGTTAACCAAACAACACCAGAATCAGATCCAGTAATTACTATGCCCGGTGATAGAACAACTACTTCACAGCCAGGTAACATTCCACCACTAACCATAGATCCAGGTGCAATACCTGGTGAATCAACTACGCAGCCAGAAAATAGCTCAAACAATTCATCTGCTCCACGAAAACAATTAGCCGAGGCGGTAGTAGTAGATTTTCAGGCGGGTGGTAAGCCGGATATAACACCTCTTTATCAAAGTATAGTTCAAGATCCTACATACAGGGCTCAACCCGAAGGATATTATTTTATGCCACAACCATTAGTTGTTGATGGTGTACCAGAATACTTGTTTAGTAATGGAACAAATCGTAGCGAACAACGTGCAAATCCGGAATTAATTGCTGTAAGCTTGGCCGTTACTGAATTTGCTTCTAATCTAAACGGTCCTGAATTCGTTACTGAGGTAGGTGATTTGAACTCTCTCTATCACAAAGAACATGACGGTGAAAAACCTGCAATAGATCTTAGAAGCCGTGGCATGCAAGACCCCGAAGGCTCAAATAATGGCCCTTTGTTTGTAGAAACTAGTCCAAATAGAGACCTGCAAAAACAGTATGCGATGTTGCAGTATTTGCGCAGACTACATATTAACGGCGTACCTGCCGTTAAGTATGTTATGGGTTATTCTGACGAACTTCTCGAAAGAGCAAACGAAGATCCAGAAATGCGTCGTACCGAAGCTAGGAAAAAGAACTTCTTCTTATCTGAAGCAGACCATCAGGAGCATTGGCACATCGCCCTAAATCCAGCAGCTTTCTCGAGGTTGCCGATAGCAGATACTGGTAGCTGTGGTGAGGCTTGTGGTGATAATTCACCAGGAATTACGACATACCAACAAGCAATTGAGCAAGCACAGCACGTTAGTGTATCTAGTGGCATACAAGGAATAAGTTATGTTGATCCAGCATCTGGAAATTTGTCTCCCAACAACGACCAACCTATCGAAGATTCTTTTCAACAAAATCCAACTACCGTTGTAGACGTTCAACCGGCTTTGGGTTCTTTTCTAAATCGACAAGTACTAACACAAGCCGAGTATTGGCTACAACAGCAAGCGATTAGTGCTGGGGTATTGCCAAGGGGTGTAGTTGAAATAAGTCCTGTAGTTGAAGCACCAGTCGCAGTATCTGCGCCAGAAGTTGTGACTACCGTTGAATCAACTACAGAAAATCGCTACGGTATGCCAGCAGAAGCTTTCGCGCTGTTAAGTCCCGAGGCCCAAAATTATCAAGTACGTACGCGCGCAGAAGTAGATGCTGCAGTAGAAGTCAATGGCTATCGAAGCGGTAATCTAGATGTAGAACGTGCTTACGGGCCAGCAATTAGTTACAACGATATATATGTTTTAGAACGATTTGCTGGCCATAGTCCAATAGAGGCATTCTTATTCACTGGTATTGCTGGACGCGAGAGTAGTGCCCGTCCGGCCAGTGCTGGTGATTTTCATAACGGGCATGATGGTTCATATGGTTTGCATTCAATACTTACCTACAACGATAAACCAAATCCGCTGCGCGACCCTACTACAAACCTAAGCCCTTGGAACAATACTCTCAATGCACGAGAAATGTATCTTCAGTCTGGCTTGAGCCCGTGGGAAACTAAAGACATTAGTGAAATATCTGAAGAACAACTTTATGATGCAATCCGACTAGGGCACCGAAATAACGGCAGAGGTGAAGGCGCAAGCTTTGAGGAACACTGTCGTAAAGCCGCCCAGCAAGCATATGCAGCGTATCTACAAATGGAGCCTCTTGTATCACAAGCATTGCAAGGGCAAGAGGTGTTAACAGCATGATTAGCAATTTAATTCATCATGGCATGTTCTACCTCGATGGATACGGGGAGGGGCGTATGCGGTGAGGAAAGACAACTACTTAAGTAAATTTAAATAATTGAAGGATAGGATAAATAAATGAGAAGAGTACAGCAAACCGAAACAGGTGACAGGGTTAAAACAGCTGTTGCAGAAAATAGTTTAAGTGGTGGGCTAATCACAGTCGCCGATGCAACTGGTAATGCAGTCAATAATACCTACAAAAGCAAATCAGTCCGATTAGTAGCTTTAGGCGCTCTAATTGCTACTGGCGGAATCGTATCGGTTGCTGCTGGAGTATGGGACGGTGGTAGGACAGTAGTAAGTGGTACCAGAGCAGGCCTTGAGGATGGTATAGATAGAGTTACGGGCGGAGAAGGCGTGACAGTCAATGGCCCTAGTGTGGAGTTAGGTGATGAAACTACTGGTGGACAAACCTTCGGCGTAACACCAGCTGGCGAAGCTGCCGCTCCTGTCGAAGCAAGTGGATCAGCAATTCCACAAGAAACCCTATCACTAGGTGCTGGTGCAATCATTAGATTCTGTGGTGTTGAACCAAACTATGACCCAGCTGTGCTTCAAAGCCAGTGGCAACCAATTGCAGAAGCAAACCCAGGTGTATTCAACACAGATGTCAATAATCCAAGTATCGATGCAGGCGACCAAGGCTTCTGCTTGTAGTTAACAAGAAAATTAGGAGTAAAAAATAATGGGACATTTAGACCCTTTGATTGAGCAACAGTTTCGTGAAGCTGCTCAGAGAATTCAACAACAAGAAGCTGCCGAAATGGCGACAATGGATGGTGATCCCACAAATGTTCGTTTAGAACTAGAGAGAGATCTAAGTTACTTTTTTGGAACAAATAAGCGCAATGCGCATCCTCAGGCAGGGGTTTTATTTCCTGCCTGTAACCGGGTAGAGAGCGACTATTTAAACGAAGATTTTTTTCAGTTTTACCCTGATCTTTCGAGTTTAAGGCCGGACGGTAGTGCTATAGGTAGTGAAAACGCTATAAAAGGCGGTTACAAACAAGTGATATCAGTGCCTTATAACCCACATCCAATTCAGGGTGGCATGAAAGCTTACGAGCGAGTCGGATTTCTTTACCAAGGAACAAGATTACTAGCTTACACGCATTTTTTTGACCTTGGCGACGGCGTTGGTCCAATAAGTCGTGACGACCAGGATACTCTAGACAAAGGAGCAGTTTTTTTGGATGATAAAATTATTGTACTAGTACCCCGCGAAGGTTCAGCACCCCAAGCAGGAGTTTTTGCTAACGGAGAAGAACTACAAGAATTTCTTACAACCCATCTTTACGACGAATTAGATGAACTTACCAGGAAGCCTCACAAAGAAACTACACCAGCGAATCCAGACTACGCTTCACGTAATGAAAAGTTAGCTCAAAGTGCCAAGACAATAGGTAAATTGCCAGTAGTTTTTGCCTTTAGTGTGTTTGGTAGAAATGATAAAGCTAATTCATTTGGGCGTGGTAGGAAATAAGTAACTTGATATGAGTCATAGAGAGCACTTACATATTTCTTTAGATCATATAGATTTATTGCGTCGTGGTGATCTAAACGCTGCCTGGGAAGCAGTAAACGGAGTGTTCGAAGAGGCTAACGCAGGACTCAACATCTACGAGGTTCCCATGGCATATGCTTTAGTTGATAGCCTAAGAGATTCGCAAGGTTTTAATGGTGAGCCAATAGAAGGCATTGGTTTACTGGCTCTTAGAACATATCCAGAAAATTCCAAGCATAAAATTCCAAAAGTATTTGGCGCAACAGAAGAATTAATTGAGGGTCTAGATGCATCTGGTGAGCGTGTCGTTATGGTTAGAAATAAAAAAGGAGAACTATGGCGTACTCTTCATGTGCTTAACGCTCGTGGTTTCGATGCGTTGAGTCAGCAGGCCGGTTCAAGCGATTTAATAATTGAGGGCACAAAGTTATCCGAATCAGAAAGCACAATGCTTGAACTTTGGGCAAGAAGACAACTAAAAGACGGTAGTGGGTTTTTGCCCGACGCTATTGTAGTAGATGATTTAGGTATAGTTCCACATACTCGCTGGTTACTTAGACTATTAACCGAACAGCACACAACATCACTAGAAATGAAAGAGCGTTTGCGCGATTGTGATATTAAAGTAGCTGCAACAGCTGAACAGCCCAAGAGATTGTTCAATGAAAAACTCGAAGGTTTTATAGACCGTGAAACAACTCGGCTAAGAGTGAATGGTGGAGCCTATACTGTTGACCGGGCTGGTTTTGATACTTTTACTGACAACTTAGAAAGAGTGTATCGACACATCGGGAATTACAGTAGTGAAAGTCCAGTGTTAATGAGTTTATCGCAAGACCAATCAATTGCAGCAATTACTGGTGTTTTCAGGCTTCGTCTATATGAAATTGGTAAAGAGCTTGCCGAAGCTAAAAGTTTAGGATCTGGCGATCTCCCGGTATTGCTTGAAAGGATAAAACAACACGACGAAGAGTCAGTACAAAAACTAAGAGCCTACATTTTTACAAATAAAGATGCCCAGGAATCAACCCACGAGAACAATGCAGTACTTGTTCCTTCTGATTTTATAGACACATTATGGGAAACAATGGACAGTAGATTTGGCGATAATGTAGTGCTAGCAAGTCATAAGAATGATTTTGATAATCCATATGCAGTTATATGGTACGGCGAAAGATATTTATTAACATTTGTACCTTCAACTATCGCAGAGCACACATGGCTACACATTGATAGTTTGCCAGCTACAGAAGTAAGTGATGATGATATAGCTGAATTTAGGGAAGTAATAGGGAAACAGCTCGGTAAAGATAGTGAATAAATTTATTTTACATTTTGACAACTTAGTATTATTATAGAACAAATTGAGGAGTGAATATGAGTGATAATTTTGGCATGGTGCCACCAGCAAGTGGACCAGAATCAATTAAACAGATTTGGGATGACGAACTAGATAGTACCCAAAGATACGAACCAATAGTTATTGAGGTTGAGCCACCAAAACCGCAGGCCGAACAAGTTCGCTTAAGTCCATACGCGGGAATGACTCGTATACCGGAGTCTATTAGAGGCTTTGTGCCTGAAGAATATGTAATTACTATAAACGGCATTGAATTGGTTGACGATATGTTAGTTGGTGTATTAGAAGAAGCCGAACAAGAGCGTGAACTATTTGAGCGTGATTATGCTCCAGAGGATGTAAGCAATGCCGACAAAGAGTTGTTATTTTATCTTGGTGATGAAGTTTGGCAGGATGATAATAATTCCTGGGTAAATTATGCTAGTAGAAAAGCTGTTCGCGAAGCCAAAGAGCGTCTTGAGCGAGATCGAGAAACTTTGCTAACAGCAGAAAATGACCATGAGTCACACATTGCATCCAAGCGGCTTGAGGCTGAAGGTACGGTCCTTGATATGTTGGATAGATTTGGAAACTTCAGTCTTATTAAAGAACTGCTTGACGATCCAATATATCAGCATCCAGCTGCAGAAATACTGAACTCAGCATACCGTGGAGCTTTGGCGATCTGTCTAGAGACTGCGATTAGTGGTAACGATGAAGAAGCATCCGGCAGGTTGGTTCAAAAATTTGTTTTAGATAATCTTGAACTTATTGACCGTACTCGTCAAGACGATAAACAAACTCTTCAGTTGAGTGGTTTTGATCCGGAAGAATTTTATATTGATAAGACAGATGAACAGATGAGACTACACCGTAATGTTGTTGGTTACTATGTTCATTTTTTGCTTACGCATGCACAGCGTAAATTTTCAATTGATGAATTTGAACAACTCAGAGCCGCTGCCGAAACACCTGATTTATCAGCCAGGCAAAATGGAATTTTTGCACGTTTGCACCGCAAGATAGTAGAAAAATCCGGTGTAGAAGTAGTAGTAGAACAAACACCAGCCGAGGTTCTACAGTCTAAACTGGATAAAATAATGAACACTCAGTCACATCAAGATGAGGCGATGGCACGCGCAAACCAAAGGTTGCAAGATCTTTTAAGCGAAAAATCAGCACTGCTTTCAAGTGAAGGTATGACAACACCGATTGATATTAATAATCCAGAGAACAACCCACTTCTATGGGTCACAGACAAAGTGCAAGCATACAATAACTTGATGGATTTTTCTGAAGTTACACAAAATTTCAGAGGATTTGATGTAGCTGGCGACGGAGTTACCATAAATGGAAATCTGTTAAAAGGCTTTGCAGATATGGTACGAACTGATGATATTGATCGCTTAAGTGCTAGAATGGGCGACACAAAAGGTCCGATTGGTCGTAAAATGATTAAAATCGATAAATCTCAAGCATCTAGTGAGTTGGTAAGATTTGAAGACGGTGCAGAGCTTGATCTTGGACAATACAGCCAAAGCGAAGAAGAGGCTGTTGCATATGTCGGGATAGTTAGACGCAATCAAGGTGATAGACCATTGAACGGTGCTTTTCTTGTAGAAGCTTGGCCACACGCCTACAAACCAATTTTTAGCCAAGGACCAGAAGACCCAGACAAAGCAGTTAGACTAATAACCTATCATTTGACCGATGCTATGGCTGCACTAGTTAGTGCTGACTATATATCATTCTATGCACCTGGTGGTAGGGCTGCACATGGTAATCTAGATGCAAAAATGTTTGATGATCTGTACAGATATACGCAACGTGGTATTAAGCCTGGTGTTGATACCTTTAGAGAAGGTATCAGTAAGAGTCGTGATGAAAGCGTACGTGCGTATGTAATACCTAAGTTTGTGACTCCTGCCGGTGAATTACCCGTGCCCCATCATAATAGAGGTCAAATAAATCAAACAACTGGTTCACAAGAAATACCCCGCACTCCTAATACAACTGATTTTTTAGATATCTAAACCACCAAATACTGTAATCAACTTTGGGCGAGGCGTGCTTGATTGGCTTGTTCAATACTACACCAAGACCCAATTAGTGGGGCTATAGCAGCCGCAGTAACTTTTGCTGGCCTATTTCCACCATCAGATTCACTACCGAGTGATGTTAGGCTTCCTGGCTGGCGTTCGATAACGAAAATTGTCTTGTTTCTACCATTTTCATCACAAAAAACTGCACTATTAGCGGCAGAAACATTGTTAGCAGCAGTACCCGTTTTGTCGGCTATCTCTGTGCTTCCTGCTATTCCTGCAAAAGCATTTGCTGCTGTTCCCGATTCAATCACGCCAGTCATCATTGCTGTAAGTTGTACGGTGAGTTCTGGTGGATCAATTTGTTCAAAAACAGGCGCAACGTATTCTGATACTTGACCATTATCCAGCTGAAAACTATTTACAAAGCGCATATCGCTATCTTGTCCCTGACGAGCTACGGTTTTCTGAACGGCCATGGCGCGTTCCTCTGGTGTAATTTCTTGTCCTCCAAGAATAATGGCAGGGCCAACCAATCCACCAGGTTCCATGTCCAGTGTTTCCATTCTACTGAGTGTGGTGGATAGGATAGGGTCACCAGCTTCTTCAAGCCGTTTTACTTCACCTACAAATGCACCATTCACAGACTTTTCTAAAGATATCTCTAGAGTACAGATTCTGTTTGGGCAATGATTAGTCTCAGTAACGCTATAGTTGCGTCCGTTACCATCATAATTTAGCCACTCCACGCTGTCTGGATCGGGCATTGGGGACTGGCTAGTGTAGCCTCGCTCTAAAAGTTCCATAACAAAATGAATTTTATCAAGCGAACCACCAATGACCGGTGACTCAAGTAAGTTTACGTTTGGACCATTTTTTTCGTATAAACCAGGAATATATCCTGTTACAGCGCCACTATCGTCAATGAACATAGTCCCATATTGGCGTCCGTCGGCTGGCAAAGGAACACTTTTGATTGCATTTTGAAGCGCTGTTTGATCTTTCTTTAGTATTGTCGAACGAATGCGTACATTACTAGCCATTAATTCGTCATAGCTCATGCCGCTGGCTTTTATGACCTGCTCGATAATTTCATCCACCACCGCTCGTGCATTTATACTATCTGCTTCTGCATAATTACTACCAACTCTAGATTGTGGGGAGTATGGTAATCTTGTGAGCGGACGCATTTTGTATTCATCTGCTTGTGCTTGAGTAAGCCTACCTAACTCAACTTGATTCTGTAGTACTTCATTACGTCTTATAATTCCATTATCACGCGCAATCTGGTCTTCATTAGCATTTTCTTTTGGCGCATATTTTTCTGGATTTTGCAGTGCACCAACCAAGAAAGAAGCTTCATCAATTTCTAACTGGCTGGGGTCCTTGCCAAAATACATCATACTAGCTTCATATATGCCGTATGAACCATTGCCCCAATACATAGAGTTAAGATAGAGTTTTACAATTTCAGTATCTGCAAAGGCATCGTCTAGTGTCGGAGCTATCTCAAAAGACTCCCAAAACTTTCGAGAAATAAGGTTATCGGGTACATCACCAATGTAATATATGCGACTTAACTGTTCTCTGATACCAGAGCCACCCCTTGGATTGCCCCTTAATGTATCGACGGCTGCTTTGAGGAGACCCATAACATTTGGTCCATTGACCTCACAATATTCGCGGTCTTCAGTACTAAAAAGCGCCCAAATTAGATCTGGATCAACTTGCGAGGATAATTCTTCCTTCACCATAACGCCTTCTGTGCAAACTGCAGGAATTGTATCAACTGGTGTAGAGTTGCCGCTACGTATTTGCGCAAGTGGAGTAGTACATTCAGGATCGTCGTCATAACAGACAGTGATACTGCCTAGAGGTGTAGCCTCAGGGCTAGGCTGGGGCAATTCTGTCGAACAGCTTGCAAGCACACTGGTGCCCAAAAAGGCTCCAACTCCAAGCACTCTCATAAGACGATTGCTTTCTGCAACAACACCCTGTTCCATGCATATACTAAACCACAATATTAGTGTAATTTGCAAATTATAGTAGTCAGGTTGCATGTAAACGGACATAACAGATAAAATTAGGTACAATAACTACTATGATTTCAGATAATTTGACCAAGAAACTTGCCCAGCTCCCCAAAGAGCCAGGAGTTTATTTTCATAAGAACAATAAGGGTGAAATTATTTATGTCGGAAAAGCTGCGGTTCTTAAAAACCGCGTCAGGCAATACTTTCAGGCATCACGTAATCGTGACCCTAAGACCGAAGCTCTAGTTGCTGAAATAACAGATGTGGATTGGATTACTGTCGAAAGCGAAATAGATGCCTTATTCTTAGAAGCCGAAATGATTCGTAGGTATATGCCGCGCTATAATATTTTACTTCGTGATGACAAATCCAATACTTATGTGAGGATAGACATAAAGAGCAACTATCCCAGTGTTACCTATACCAGAAATCCAATGGACGACGACGCGCTGTATATAGGGCCATATATATCAGCCGTTAGTGTTAAGCGCGCGCTTAAATATTTACGAAAGATATTTCCTTATTCAATCCACAGCGTATTACCAAATAGGGCATGTTTACAATTTCATTTAGGTTTGTGTCCGGGTCCTGAAACTGGTAATCTTGATTCGCAGAAATATAAAACTGATCTCAAGAAACTGATTATGTATCTTAGGGGTGACCGGATAAGACTTATGAATCAGCTAGAAAAAGAAATGCTGGACTATTCAAAGAAGAAAGATTTTGAACACGCTGCAACTTTACGAAATGAACTTATCGCACTTAAAAACTTAAACCGACAAATAATATTTAGCGATACTGAATTTATGGACCTAAGCCGTGATCATGCACTTAATGATTTAAGCGAGTTGCTAAGTCTAGAAAAAATTCCTAGACGAATAGAGGGCTATGATATTTCACATATGTCTGGTACAGATACGGTTGCAAGCATGGTTGTATTTACGAATGGAGTTTCAGATAAAGGTTCTTACCGTAAGTTTAAAATGCGTATTCCCGGTAACGATGACTTTGCCCATATGCATGAAGTGCTTGAACGTCGACTTAGTGAGAAACATGCAAAAGATTGGCCAAAACCTAATCTATTTCTGATAGATGGGGGTAAGGGTCAGTTAAGTAGTGCGTTAGACGTATTATCCTCGCATAATGTTTTTATTCCTGCAATTGGACTAGCAAAGCAGTTCGAAGAAATAATTATCAAAAAAGATTGGCCGTATTTGCAACTTAATCGCAGTAAATTAGAAGAATTAAACGGTACTGCATTAGAAAATGATGAATTTATATCTCTTAGGCTACCTCATTCATCTCATATTATTAAACTATTACAGAGAATACGTGATGAATCGCACAGATTTGCTGTAAGTTATCACACGGTCCTTAAAACAAAACGACAAGTAAGTAGTGCCTTAGACGATATCCCTACAATCGGGCCTGAAACACGCAAAAAGCTATTAAAAACTTTCGGTAGCTATAAAGGCATCGAGCAAGCTAGAGATTTTGAACTTATAAAGGTGGTGGGTGAAAAGAAGGCTACGATATTACGTCAATATATGAGACCTTATCGCAAAAATGAGTTATGATGTTTTAATCTTATGACAGAACCATTTACTAAAGAATTTTTTTTAAACAATCGACAAAGATTACAAGAGGCTACCGGTGCTAGTATTATAGTAATAGCAGCAAATGGATTGCTTCAACGCAGTGCAGATACAACGTTTCTATTTAGACAGGATAGTAATTTTTGGTATCTTACTGGAATTAATGAACCAGATTTTACTCTAGTTATTACACCAGATAATACTTTTTTAATTTCTCCAAAAAGAGCAGAGCATCGTGATTTATGGGACGGAAAAATTGATAATAATAAATTAAAACAACTTTCGGCAATTGATAAAATAATTGATTATCACGAAGGCTGGATTTTACTAGACAAACTACTTAAAAAATATAAAAAAGTTCACACAATTGCTCCTGCCGAAGCCTATATTGAAACATTTGGTTTTTATGCCAATCCTTCAAGAGGTAATCTTTTAAATGCGCTCAAAAAGCACAGAAATCTCGATATAGTAGATATAAGAAAACCATTAGCTAGATTACGCCAGATAAAGCAAACACAAGAAATCGAAGCAATTCAAAAGGCGATAGATATCACCGTACAATCCCTGACAGTTGTTAAAAAACGGCTTAGTAAGTATAAGAATGAGCTAGAAATATCAGCCGACATAAGCAAAGAGTTTTTGCTTAAAGGTGCTGATGGTCACGCCTACCAACCAATCATAGCTTCAGGCATAAATGCTACAACAATACATTATATTGATAATAATTCGGCAATAAACACAGGAGATTTACTACTATTAGATGTTGGAGCAGAAGTTTCTAATTATAGCGCCGACATTACAAGAACTTTTGCAATAAAAGAACCTACGAAGAGGCAGATTCTAGTATATGGGGCAGTATGTAGGGTTCACGCTAAAGCATTAGAAATGCTAAAACCTGGGGTAAAAATGCGCGAATTTGAATCACAACTAGATAAAGTAATGGCAAAAGAGCTAAAAAAACTTGGTTTAATTGACGACATTAAAGATAAGAAAAAACTCAAAAAATATTACCCTCATCTTACTTCTCATTTTTTAGGATTAGACACACATGATGCTGCAGACTATGATATGCCACTAAGTGCAGGCATGGTTTTGACGGTTGAGCCGGGAATATACATTCCCGCTGATAGTATTGGAATCAGAATAGAAGATGATGTTCTAATAACAGAAAATGGCAATAAAGTCCTTAGCTCGTCCTTGCCCCACAGTCTTACCTAAACTACAATATAAGTAAATGAAAAGTCCGTTTAACAGGTTTTTACTTAGGTGGTTTGTTTGTTCGTTAGGCCTGTGGATTGCAGCAGGATTCTTAAACGAAAGTATAGGTTACAATGATCAGCCAGTAATAATTATTATTGCCGGCTTTATACTCGCTGCGATTAACACTGTTATAAAGCCTTTAGTTATTTTGCTGAGCTTACCAGTCATATTATTTAGCCTTGGACTCTTTATGATAGTCATTAATGGTTTCATGGTTTTACTGGTTAGTTACATATATAAACCACTCGAAGTATCAAGTTTTGGCGCAGCAATGCTTGTGGGTGTTATAATAGGAATAGTAAATATATTAGTGACGGCAATAGTTGAGGAAGTATGACAATAGCAAACTACATTACAATCATTTCAGCAGTTATATTAACTGTATTAATTTTGATGCAAACTCGTGGCGCATCACTAGGTGCAGGCTTAGGGGGTGGTGGGGAAGTTAATACAGTCAGAAGAGGCTCAGAAAAATCTCTACACAATATTACGATATTTTTTGTAGTTGTTTTCTCGGTTTCCTTGCTCGCAAACATTATTCAACTTTAAGTAAAAATAGTGAATATTTTATTACTAAATGATTGATCATGGTACAAAACTTAGGTGGCGACGTAAGTTTAGGCGTCAGCAGCGCAAAATAGAGGATATTGGTTCTAATACTGAAGAAAACTTGGATCGTCATTTTTTTAGGCGTCTAGGAAGGCTTTATAACGTTAGAAGATTCATGTTCATCTGGATTGTATTAATTGTAACCTTAATGGGTGGAGTAGCCTTACAGACTAGAGCGCTAGGAAATTATTATCTCAAAACCGTACCAATACCGGGCGGAATATACAACGAAGGCGTACTAGGTGTTTACACTAACTCCAATCCAATCTATGCATCTAGTGAGATTGATTCATCAGTGTCTAGATTACTCTATTCAGGACTCCTAACCTTTAATCAAGATAACGTATTAACCGGTGACCTAGCTGATAACTGGACTATAGACGAATCTGGTAAAAAATATACAGTAGTATTAAGAGACAACCTGAAGTGGCATGACGGTCAGCCGCTTACTTCAGAGGATGTAGTATTTACTTATCTCACAATACAAAACCCAGACGCAAGATCCCCGTTATTTTCAAGCTGGCAAGGCATAAAAGTTTCTGCAATAGACAATAAGACTGTCGTATTTGAGTTACCTAGTATTCTGGCATCATTCCCTTATTCGTTAACAACCGGAATAATTCCTCAGCATAAACTTAAAGATGTTGAACCAGGAGAGCTTAGGGGTTCATTATTTAACACGGTTGAGCCTGTCGGATCTGGCCCATTTAGGTGGAAAACCGTCGAAGTCTTTGGCGATACCGCAGAAGATAGAGAACAGCGCATAGACCTTTTAGCCAATGAAGATTATTACAGAGGCAAACCCAAACTAAATGAATTTATCTTACGAGCATACTTAAATGAATCAACTTTAGTAACTAGCTTCAACGAGGGTGAACTAAACGGCGTCGCTGGGGCTATTTCGGTTCCTTTAACTAACGAAAACTCAAAAGAAAACAAACTTACCCTAACTGGCGGAGTTATGGTTTTCTTCAGAACAGATCAAGCCTATTTGCAGGACGCTAAGGTTAGGCGAGCATTAACGCAGGCAACCAATCAACAGGAAATAATAAATCAATTATCAGACGAAGAATCTAGGGTAGACTCCCCGCTACTTAAAGAACATGTTGGATATCAGCCTACAATTACTCAGTATCCTTATGATGTAGAGGCCTCAAAAGTGTTACTAGATCAAGCTGGCTGGAAGGTGGATGGTTCTAGTGGGCTCAGGACAAAAGATGGTAATACGCTAACTATACAACTAAATACATTTAGCAATGCAGAGTATGCGGCGATAGCTGGGTTGCTGCAAAAGCAATGGCGAGAAGTTGGTGTTGATTTACTGGTTAGTTCTTTGTCGCAGCGAGATTTACAAACCGCGATTGATAACAGAAGCTATGATGCTTTAGTTTACGGTATTGTTATGGGACAGGATCCTGATCAATTTGCGTATTGGCACAGTACTCAAGCAGATGTCAGAGCACAAAGACGCTTAAACTTCTCAAATTATAACAATAAAACATCAGACAATGCCCTTGAGGCTGGTCGGACACGTATTGATCCAGAACTTCGCAGTGCAAAATACCTTCCGTTTTTACAGAATTGGCGCGAAGATGCTCCTGCCATTGGGCTTTATAGGCCAAAATTTACTTATACAAGTTATGGTAATTTATATAACTTCGACCAAAAAGCTATTAATAGTCCAACCGACAGATACAACTATGTTGAAAACTGGATGATTCGGTCTGAACGCGCTATAAAGTAAGTCTAAGCAGCATTTTGTAGTTCCAGCGGTTGTTCTAGTGTTTGAGAATTAACGTTTTCTAATACGTCTTTTATTCGTAAGACCACGCGTACCGCTAGTGTGTTTCCGTATGGGTCCAAAATATCAATTGGGTTATGCGAAACAATACCAAACAACCTATCATTCACACTTGACATGGGGCTATGTAAAAATTGCAAAGGATTTTCTGGGGAAAGTGGGAATTTTTTCGGATCAATATTTTCTTTTGGTCGAGAAGACAATACAACAGGTAGCCCATCTCTTGTTACTTCCTGTGACAATACAAAAGTTACAAATGTCTTCTGGTCTAACCATGTAAAGTTATTTGGATCAATTTCTTCACCACCCTCTGCCGTTATTACAGAAATCGAAGTTAATCTTTGTTTTTCCATACATTTATTCCTTAAGTGTATACAAATTACTCTTATGCTTAATTATACGCTCGCCTGTCAAATAAGTAGTTTATAAGATTTCAAATATCACTAACAAATCAAAAAGCCAAGCAAATAGCTGACATTTTGACAAGTATAGATCGTAGTACTTTAACTACACTTGATTAGTTGGCGAAGAAGCTTTATCTTCTGGCGGGATAGGTGCATTGATAGTCTGCTGTGGAGCTGGTGAGACGGGCGCTAACGGGGGTTGATTAGGAATTGGGGTCTGCAATGTAGCTTGAGGAGCTATTGTTGGCTGAACAGGCGTTCCAACATTAACATATTGTACTTGCTGCGCAGGGTCTGTTTTTGCAATAGGCGGAATACCTCCAATAGCAACATGTCCTGCATATGCTCTATGTCCTCTATGTTGCCTATATATGAGAGTAGCAGTGACCCCTAAACCAATAACCACCACTAAACTACCTATTCCTACCAACAAAATAGGGAAGTCTTTTATATCTTCTCCATCTAGGATTTTTTGTTCACTCGTGGCAATAAATTGGGTTACATTAGGGTGTTGTTGGTATAGTGATTCTACTTTTTCGAAATTCTTTAATGCCTTAGAGTAGCGGGCATTATAGAAGTTTTCAATGCCTTTTTCCCATTCTTTTTGCGTTTCGCTTTCAGTATTGAACTCAACTGATTTACTAGCGGCTAGGTCCTTAAGATCTTTTATGTCACGAATATAGTTAAATGTTCCATCTCCTTTGCCACCCCCATCACTTGTGTAGGTAGCAAGTCCAATAACTTGACCGCTGCTATTTAGCGCCGGTCCACCACTATTGCCGTGACCAATTGTCGTGTCAGTCTCTATAAGCACCTTGTCACTACCGGAAGCATTTTTGATAGAAGAAACGGTACCAGAAGTAAGCGTCACTCTACTTTGATCAGAATCAACCAATCCATTATCGGAAGCATTACCAGGGTAACCCAGTATTAACAATTCGCTTCCTTGAGTTAATGATTTGGCATCCCCAAGTTTAACAATAGGGAAATTATCACCATTAATTTTTATTATTGCTACATCAGATGCCTTGAAACCATCTATACCATCTAGAACTCTATAATCAGATGCGATTAATGTTGCGCGCTTAATTGTATTTTGTTCCGTGTATTCTTTTCTGTTGGTAGTTAACTCTATCAACTCTTCAATATCTGGTTTTTCTTCATTTAATCCTACCAATAAGTTAGAAACATTATTAGTTGCAGTAAATATATCTTCTGGCAAGCGTTCATATAATGCATCTACAATTTTTGCAGCAAATTCTTCTTCGGTCTTAGCTGAACTAAATTCGCTTTCGGATAATTTTGCAAGATCTATTAACTCGGCAAGGAATTGAGGTTTTCCTGCTATAACGTCATTAACTGCACTTAAAATTACTATGTCTTTAATGCTTGTTGCAGCTACATGTCCATTTGTAGCTATGTAGCCGTTTTCAGAAACAATAAAGCCACTACCGGTTGAGCCATCACAGGCATCTCTTAAATAGGGTTTGCCATCTAGTAATATATCCATGCAATAGACGTTATAAATTTTTACAACTGCAGGACTATATAGCGAAGTTGTTTTTTCTTTATTATTAATGTTACTTTCTGCAGCGTATGCAACTTTTGTAAATAATACTGTGTCTAAAATAGTTTGACTTCGTTCAATTTTTGTTTTGTTTGCAAAAGTGCCATTATTTATTAAACGAGTGATTGGTTTAGCGAAATTTATTGATTCAATTACCGGGTTGTACAGTTCGCCGCTACCGGTACCGCTATTAATTTTTATAATAAATGCTTTACCCTCTAAAGTTCCTAGGTATACGGTAGTCGACGCTTTAATTTTTGAAAGCACCCCATTTTTTGCAGAAGTTTCCCATGTATTCTTTTGGAAAGATTTTCCACCGACTTGGACAGTTTCAGAAAAAACCCTTTGTACAGTAGTAAGCTTAGTATCGACACCTTCATAGATAATTTTGGACTCTAATTCATTTAATGATGGGTCATCGTAATCTTTGGCGGGCGTATCTTTGGCGTAGGTGATTGTCATTGAGCTACCAGCTGTTTTATTTATGTACAAAGAAGGGGATACTCTTACTTGTTCGTAAGCTCTATTTGTAGATAGTTCATCACCAATAAACAAATTACCAGAATTTGAGTCAATCCCACCGGCGTAGAAGTTTCTTGTGTCATAAATGAGCGTAAAACCATATGTAGAGCTAACTGAAGCTTGATTTGACTGTTCGACACCGAATAAGGTACTAAAATAATTCTCTGCACCGTCAAGTGCTCTGTTTAGCTGTGTCCTATACTGCAAGCTAAACATAATTAGTATTACGCTAAATATAATAAAAATAGCCAAAGAACTCAAATGGCGTTTTCTGTAACGTTTTACGTGGTGATGCTTTATTTTTACTTGTTTAGAAATATTAGTCGTTTTATTTTTTAATGATTTTACAGGCATATAGCAAAAATCCACCCTTAGCATTGTTTATAGTTAAAACCTTTAGCATATTGTAACACCACAAAAATAATTTTGCTTAGTAATTTAAGTGTTTATGCTATCATTGTTCTATATATATTAACTGAGGGTAACAATTTAAAAAATGAGCAAAGTTGCGCATTATTTGCAGGAGCATCTTGTAGGCGAAGTTATCACTAGTCCAGACGCTAGGCGTTATTTTTCTACAGATACTAGTATTTTCACTCTTACGCCTGCAATAGTTGTATATCCACGAAACGAGAACGATGTTCGCAAGACGGCCAGATTTACTTGGCAACTTGCTGAGCGTGGTAGGGTAATCCCAATAACTGCACGCGGATCAGGCACTGATCAGACTGGCGCAGCAATCGGCAGCGGCGTCATGATGGTGTTCCCGGCTCATATGAACAAGATTCTAGAGTTGGACCCTAAAAACGGAAGTGTTGCAGTGCAGCCAGGCTTAAATTATGGCAAACTTCAACAAACTCTTCATACGCACGGTAGGTTTTTACCACCCTATCCAGCGAGCATAGAGTACTGCACTATTGGTGGTGCAATTGGTAATAATGCCGCTGGTGAAAAAAGCATCAAATACGGTACAACAAAAGATTTTGTTCGTAGCCTCAGAATTGTGCTAGCTAACGGGGAAGTTATCGAGACTAGGCGACTTAATAAGCGTGAACTAAACAAGAAGATGGGTTTAAGTAGCTTCGAGGGTGAAGTCTACCGGACGCTAGATGCCCTAATAGAAGAAAACAAAGATTTAGTAAAACTAACAAAAAAAGAAGTAACAAAAAACTCGTCTGGTTATAATTTGCACGAAATCAAGCGCAAAGATGGGTCTTTTGACCTTACTAAGCTAATAATTGGCTCACAAGGCACCTTAGGGATTGTCACTGAGGCTATAATAGAAACAGAGGGCTATAACCCCCACACTAGCTTGCTAGTAGCTAATTTCAAAGACATAGAAGATGCCGCCAAAGCTATCTTAGAACTAAAGCGTTTGCCATCTAGTCCAAGTGCAATGGAGATGGTAGACGAAAATCTACTTAATTTTATAGACAAAACTAATCCAAACCAACTTAAAGGTTTATTAGAAAAGCCCTTTGATAAAGTTGTGTTATTGGTTGAGTTTGATGATGCAAATTCTAGGTTACAGAAACGAATGGCAAAAAAAGCCAAAAAAATTCTAGAAAACTATAGTTCAGCAGTACAGCTAGAAACAGATTCAGAAAAACAAGAAAGCTTATGGAAAATCCGCCACTCGGCAGCCAGCGTAGCTTCTTATTACGAAGGTAGCACAAAAGCACTTCCTATTATTGAGGACGGTGTTGTTCCTCCAGAAATGATCGGCGAATATATACATAGTGTGTATGCTTTGTTTGAACGATATAACTTGCAAGTAGCACTGTGGGGTCATGCGGGCAGCGGCAACCTTCACATGCAACCGTTTCTTGATCTCAGCAATCTGGGTGATAGGCAAAAAATATTTCGCTTAATAGATGAATATCATAAGTTGGTTATAGGTATGGGCGGTTCACTCAGTGGCGAGCATGGTGACGGCCGTTTACGCGGACCATATTTATCAGATCTTTATGGCCCAGAAGTTTATAATTTGTTTACCAAAGTTAAAAACATATTTGACCCGCACGGTACACTTAACCCAAATGTTAAGACAGGTGTAAGCCTTGATGACATTAAGCCACTACTTAGGAACGAATATTCCCTAGATCATCTGTATGACCATATGCCCAGAACATAAACGGGGCAATAATATACCTTGCCTGGTAATTGGCTAAATGAACTATAACGTCTTGTATACAAAAATCATTTAATTTTAAGCCAAAAAGCATCCGCCCAGTGTTTGTAGCTAATATTGTTTGGATGAAACAAGTCAGGTGCAAAACCAAAAATTGTTTGGTTGTCGGTTGTTTGTTTTTGCAAATCTACAAAAATTAACTTTGGATATTTAGCCAGTTCTTCTTCTATCACCTTGCTCGCAAGGCGGGCGTTATTGGTGCTACCTGGTCGGCTATTAAATAAAGGCATGTTACTTACGTATGTTCCATCTGGCAAACTATCAAGCACCTGCCTAAACTCAGTTGTAAACTTATTTACTTCAAAATCTTTTACGTCATTAGCACCAATTTCTATGGTTACAAAATCTGCTTTAATTTTGCTAATTTTAGGTGCTTGTTCGGTTAAATAATCTGATAGTTTGGCGCCTGTTTTACTGATATTAACAATCCGCACAGTTTTACCGGTCTTTTGTTCTAGTCGTTTTGCTGTAATACCAACGTAGCCTCGCATTGGACTACTTGCTCCAATACCCTGGGCTGCAGAATCACCCAGTGCAAGATAAGTTAATTCCCCGGTTTCATTTGCGGCTCTATCCCAGTATGTTTTGTATGAACTAACTGTAGAAAATAGCCACAAAAGAGCCAAAATTTCTAGCGCCACGAGCAAGCTAATAATAATCAGTATCATTTTTTTCTTGCTCCTTATATTCTTTTCTTTTTTATTCACTACTACCTAAGCATAGCATCTATTGGTTTTATTGATTTCTAAACAATTTTTACGACTACGTTGCCAGTCTTCTGTTCTGTTTCGACATATTTAGTTGCTTCTACGATTTCATCAAATTTATAAATTTTATCGATAAGTGGTTTGTAATCTCCACTATCAAGCAATTTTGCTATATGTTGCATTGTTTCTTGATTTATCTTGGGTATTGGAAACATTACGCGGCGACTACCAATAATTAAAAACCATAATGCCAATATTGGATTCTGTAGCTTCGGACCTAGCTCAGATGAGCAGTACTTACCTGTGGGTTTCAATAATTTCCTACATTCCCCATAGGAACTTTTGCCAACTGCATCAAACACTAAATCAAACTTATAATTAATTTGTGTAAAATCTTGTTTCTGGTAGTCAATAACCTCGTCTGCACCTAAATTTTTAACTATTTTTATATTTTTTGTGCCACAAACAGCTGTCACTTCTGCACCAATGCTTTTTAATATTTGTACAGCGGCCGAACCAATCGCGCCAGATGCTCCATACACTAGTACAGTTTGATGCTTTGTTATTTGGGCTGATTTAATATAGCTTAATGCGTAGGTAGCTCCCTCGCCAGCTGGTGCTACTTCTTCATAGCTAAAACCTTTAGGTATTTTAGCAACCGAGCCATTTGCTGTTTGAGCCTTGTATTCTGCATGCGCTCCGACTCTCACGTCTTCAAAACCAAATACTTTGTCGCCTGACTTAAAGTTTTTAACATTCTCACCAATTTCTACGACTCTGCCAGCGAATTCACTACCAGCAATTGGGTTTTTAGGCTTGAAAATGCCTGTAATAAACCTGGTAATAAAATATTGTGCACTCCTAAAACCACAATCAGTTCGATTAACTGTAGTTGCATAAATCTTAATTAGGATTTCATCTTCATTAATTCTAGGCATGTCGACATCTTTTATTAAAAGGACATCTGGGGAACCGTAATTGGTAAAAGTAACTGCTCTCATTAAATATAACTATAACAGAGGAGTTTATGAAACGCGCCCCACCACTATCGGACTAGTCTAGGGTATTGACTTTTAAGATAAGATGTGCTATAATAGATAGGTTAGGGTTAATTCCTTAGCATTTGTTAGTTCGTTCCTTCAAAACAGAGGTGAAACA
>JBGSWE010000010.1:0-40161 GCA_041752595.1 Saccharimonadales bacterium (SeqCode)
CGCACACCAGGAAGGTCAGGCACACGGCCACCACGGATCATAACCACTGCGTGCTCTTGTAGGTTGTGGCCTTCGCCGCCAATGTAAGCCCAAACTTCGTAGCCGTTGTTCAAACGAACACGAGCAACTTTGCGAAGTGCAGAGTTAGGTTTCTTTGGAGTTTTGGTTGTAACTTTAATACAAACACCACGCTTAAAAGGCGAGTTTTTGTCGTAGTTACGGTTTTTTAGGTTGTTCGTCACGCGGTGCAGTGCTGGGCTCTTGCTTTTAGACTTTGAGCTAACACGTGGCTTACGGACGAGTTGGTTAATTGTGGGCAATGTATCCTCCTTAGGATTGTTGTCGGTAAGGTTTATTCCTTACAGATTGCTAAATCAAACTCGTTGATAGCATTATTTTATCAGATTAGGGGCAGATAGACAAGGGCTCTTGACAGGGGGCGATTAACCACACAATGTCAAGAGGTCTATGTCAAGTTGCTTAGTAACGTGTGTTGGCAAGAGTAACGTCGGCTTCGTCTAGTAAAGCTTCGGCTTCTGCAGCCATGATTTCACGAGAACCAGTACCAACAGGAATTCGTCTACCCAAGATAACGTTCTCTTTGAGTCCGTATAGGTAGTCAACTTTACCGCTTGTAGCAGCCGCAATAAGTACACGTGTAGTGTCTTGGAAGCTGGCAGCAGACAGGAACGAATCGGTTGAAAGACTAGCCTTAGTGATACCAAGTAATAGCTGTAGGTATTTGACAGGTTGTTTACCATCTTTAGTTAGCTTTTCGTTGGTTTCTAGAACTGCTTGTTTGCTAACTACATCACCAGTAACGTATTCTGAATCACCAGATTCTTCTATCTGTACACGGCCAAACATCTGACGCACGATGATTTCAAGGTGCTTATCAGCAATATTCTGACCCTGCTGTGCAAAAATTGAAAGGATTTGGTTCATGATGTAACGCTGAGTTGCTTCAACACCTTGCAGGCGCATAAGCTCATGCAAATTAATTGAACCGTTTGTTAGTCTTTGTCCGGCAACAACATGGTCACCGTCAAGTACTGCAACTTGCTTAAATCCAGGAATTTCGTAACGAACAACCGCTTGTTTAGCTGGGCTAATGATTGCAGCCTTTTTAGTGAAATCTACCTTACCTGCCATTGGAGCGATCAGTGGGTTGCTGGCTTCTGCGCCAGAAGCAATCACATCACCGATAGCGATGTCAGAACCGTTTGCAACCTTAGCTGTACGACCATCTAGTGGCAATTCGAGAGATTCGGCTTGATCAGAAGTGATTTGAACGATGTATTTATCACCCTCTTCCCAAACACTTGCAAGACCAGGTACATCACTTAAGAATGCTTGACCTTTTGGTGTGCGAACTTCGAAGATTTCTTCGACACGAGGCAAACCTTGTGTGATGTCATCGGCTGCTGCAGAACCACCACCGTGGAAAGTACGAAGCGTTAGCTGAGTACCAGGTTCACCGATACTTTGGGCGGCAATAACACCAATTGGGTGAGCATCTGCTACTAGTTGGCCAGTTGCTGGGTCGACACCATAACACTTAGACGGTATACCTCTTGCTGTTGCAACAGATAATACTGACATGATGCGGATACCGTCAAGGGTAGCATCTTCGTCAATTGCGTGAGCGATTGAACGAGTGAATAGTTCGCCTTTTTTAATATGTCCTTTGACATCTTCGGCTGCAAAACGACCTTCTAGTCGGGTAGAAAACGCCACGCCAATTTCTTCTGCATCGGCACGGTGAATTGCAAAACCAGGATCTTCAACTTCTTCAGGAATAGTGAATACGTCTTGAGCAACATCAACTAAGCGACGTGTTAGGTAACCAGAGTCAGCGGTTTTAAGAGCTGTGTCGATCATACCCTTACGCGCACCACGTGTAGCTGTAAAGTATTCAAGAGCTGTTAGACCCTTTTTATAGCCTGACTTAATTGGAAGCTCAATTGCTTTACCAGTTGCGTCAGTTGTAACACCAAGCATACCTACAGACTGTGTAACCTGACCGATGTTACCACGAGCACCAGAAACAACAGCGATGGACATAGAACTGTCTTCGCCGGCAAACTGTTCTGAAACAGCGGCCTGAACATTAGAGTGAGCTCCAAACCAAGTGTCTACAGTTAATCTGTAACGCTCGTCATCAGTAATGAAGCCTTGTTCGTATTGTTCGGAAATTTCTGCTACGCGGTCGTCAGCTTTGTCGATAATTTTATCGATAGCTTTAATTTCAGAGAAATCATCCATACCCATGCTTAGACCTGACATAGTTGCATATTCAAAACCTAGATCTTTTAGATCATCGGCTATTTCGGCAGTTCTGTCTTGACCATACTGCGCAAAGACTTTGCCCATAACGCCAGATAGCTTCTTTTTTGTCATTGCTTCGTCTTGGAATGGGAAATCACTAGGAAATATTTCATTAAATAGAATACGGCCAAGTGTTGTTTCACGAATTTCGTTACGGAAGTTTATGCGAACTCTATCTTGTAGTTGCAATACTTGATTGTCAAAAGCCATTAATGCTTCATCTAATCCACTAAATGCACGAGAAACAGTACTAGCACCTGGGCGTTCGTAAGTAAGGTAGTAACAACCAAGCACAATATCTTGTTCAATGTGCAGAATAGGTGAACCGTCTGCAGGTTTAAGCAAGTTCTTGTTTGCAGCCATGATTTCACGGGCTTCTGCTTGTGCTGCATCACTTAATGGTAAGTGAACAGCCATTTGGTCACCGTCAAAGTCGGCGTTGAAGCCTTTACAGACTAGTGGATGGATCTGAATGGCGCGTCCTTCGATAAGAACTGGTTGGAAGGCCTGAATAGACAAACGGTGAAGTGACGGAGCACGGTTAAGTAGGACGTATTTGCCCTTAATAACTTCGTCTAGTGCGTCCCAAACTTCTGTTTCGCCAGTTTCGATCATGCGTGTAGCTGAGCGAATGTTGTGAGCTAGGCCTTCTTCAATCAAGCGACCAATAACAAATGGTTTGAATAGTTCAAGTGCCATCATTTTCGGCAAACCACACTGGCTAATTTTTAGATCTGGTCCTGCAACAATTACAGAACGGCCAGAGTAGTCAACGCGTTTTCCAAGCAAGTTCTGGCGGAAACGACCTTGTTTGCCCTTAAGTAGGTCACTAAGACTCTTAAGACGGCGTCGTTGGCCGGTTGCGGCAACTGCACGACCTGATCGAGCGTTGTTGTTGTCGATTAGCGCATCAACTGCTTCTTGAAGCATACGTTGTTCATTGCGACGAATAACTTCTGGAGCGTTTAGGTCCATAAGTTTCTTAAGACGGTTGTTGCGGTTAATAACACGACGATAAAGATCATTCATGTCACTGGTTGCAAAACGTCCACCAGTAAGCTGCACCATTGGGCGAAGATCTGGAGGAATAACCGGCAAAATTGTTAGACACATGCTTGATGGTTTAATACCAGCGTTGTACATATTTTCAAGCAGACGCAAACGTTTCATGATCTTCTTGCGGCGTTGGCCTTTAGAATTTTCGGCTTCTTCTGTAAGTGATGCAATGAGTTTACCTAGATCTATTTCTTCTAGTAGATCTTTTAGAGCTGTACCACCCATGCCAACCTTAATAAGATCACGTAATTCTTCTGGTAATTCACGGTATTCTGTTTCGGATAGTAAACGCATTTTTTCTAGGCTTAGGAGTTGTTCTTTGAGTAATTCAAAGTCTTTAACTACTTCTTCTAGCTCTTTGGTTTGCATTTCGGCAAGTGCTTTAACGTTAGCGTCTTCGCTGGCTGCTTCTGCCTCGTATCTAGCCTTGATAGCTTCTTGGGCAGCTGCAAATTCAGCTTCTTTGTCAGTGAGCATTGTGTCGCGCTTGTCAGAATCTACTGTCATAACGACGTAGTTCGCAAAATAAGCGATTCTCTCAAGGTTTTTTACTGTCATACCAAGTAGCAGACCGACGGCACTTGGAGTGCCACGCAAAAACCAAATGTGCGCAACAGGGCTGGCAAGCTGAATATGTCCCATTCGTTCGCGTCTTACAATTGAACGCGTAACAAGTTCGCCGTTTTTATCAACAGCAGCTTCTCTAGATCTTAGGCCTTTGTATTTTGCATCATGAGGGTTAATGTCTTTGACTGGTCCAAATATTCTCTCGCAAAACAATCCATCGCGTTCAGGTTTTTGAGTTCGGTAGTTGATTGTTTCTGGTTTGGTTACTTCACCGTAGCTCCAGTCCTGAATATCTTCTGGGCTTGCTACTGCTAAACGAACAGCGTCAAAATCGGCAATATTAGAGCCATAGTTAAATTTACGCATATTAGTTTGCCTCCTGATCGTTATCGTCTGTGATGTCGTTGTCTTCGCTTTCGTCAACTAGTGGGACGTAGACGGTTTCGTCAGAGTCTAGCTCGTCAGACACCGCAACAGTCATGAATTCGTTTTCGATTGCTTCTTCTGTGACATCAATAGTGTTAATTATGTCTTGAGGTGTTTCGATGTCAGAAATATGAGCTGCTTCGTCCTTGATATTACTTGCCAAAATGTCTTCGGCATCAATTGTTTGATTTGCAACTAAGTCTAGTAGGTCAACTTTAAGGCCAAGACCTTGAAGTTCTTTAACTAATACATTAAAGCTTTCTGGAATCTTAGGACCAACAATTTCGGTACCCTTGATGATTGATTCGTAGGCTTTTGAGCGACCATAAACGTCGTCGGATTTGATAGTAAGCATTTCCTGAAGAGTATGACTTGCGCCATAAGCTTCGAGTGCCCAGACTTCCATTTCTCCAAAGCGCTGACCACCGTTTTGAGCCTTACCGCCAAGTGGTTGCTGAGTAACCATTGTGTATGGTCCTGTTGAACGAGCGTGAATTTTGTCTGTAACCATGTGGTTTAGCTTGATCATGTACATAGAACCTACTGTTGTATGTTCTTTGAATGCATCGCCGGTTCGGCCATCAAATAGTTGTTGTTTGCCGTCACGAGGTAATCCTGCATCGCTTAGGAGGTCTTGGATTTTACTTATTGGCACACCGTTGAATGATGGGCTAGCGACTTTCATACCAAGCGCACGAGCAGCCATACCTAGGTGAGCTTCAAATAACTGTCCAATGTTCATACGTGAAGGAATACCGAGAGGGTTCAAGACGATATCTACTGGTGTACCGTCTTCTGTAAATGGCATGTCTTCTTGCGGTAGAATTCGGGCGATAACACCCTTGTTACCGTGTCGACCACCGAGCTTATCACCAACTTGTATTTTTCGCATTTGTGCTACGAATACTTGAATCTGCATAATCACACCAGCTTTTAGCTCATGGCCATTAGCGCGTGAAAATACTTTTACTCCGACAACTTTACCGTGCTTGCCGTTACTCATTCTCTGAGACGTATCACGAACTTCTTTAGCTTTTTCACCGAAGATTGCACGTAGCAATCTCTCTTCACTGCTTAGTTCTTGTTCGCCTTTTGGTGTGATTTTACCAACCAAGATGTCGCCTGGATGAACTTCCGCACCAATACGCACGATACCTTCTTCGTCTAAGTGACGAAGGGCTTCTTCTGAAACGTTTGGAATATCTCGAGTAACAATTTCTGGGCCTAGCTTGGTTTCACGAACTTCGGTCATGTAATCAACAATGTTAACGCTAGTTAAGGTATCATTTTCTACGAGTTTGCGTGAAATAATGATGGCGTCTTCGAAGTTGTAACCACTCCAAGGCATAAATGCTACAAGCAAATCTTTGCCAAGTGCTAGTTCGCCGTCTTTAACACTCATTCCTTCGATTAAGACGTCACCTTTTTTAACTTTGTCACCAGTGCTAACTACAACTTTTTGGTTGATACTGGTTCCTTCGTTTGAACGAACAAAGTGATGAGGTACATAACTTACGTTACCGTCTTTATATTTAACGACTACTTCGCTACCATTGGCCTTAACAACTTCGCCGTCTTCAGCGGCAACTGTAAGCTGACCAGTGTTTCTAGCAGCAATACCTTCCATACCAGTTCCAACTATTGGACTCTCTGGATTAATTAGCGGTACTGCTTGGCGCTGTTGGTTACTACCCATCAGTGAACGATATACATAGTTCTTCTCAATAAATGGAATTAGTGCAGCAGAACTACCAATTACCTGGCGACGGGCAGCATCGATGTAGTTAACATCATTGCTATCAACTTCTGCTGAAAGCAAGTAACGACGTGCTGAAACACGTTCGTCAACAAAGTAACCGTCATCATCAATTTCGCTATCTGAGCTGGCAATAATTAAACGTTCTTCTTCGGCAGCATCAACGAAAGTAATTTCATCCGATACTCTGGCTTTTACTGGCCATGTAGCTCGAGTAGTAATCTTAGCTAAAGTTGCTGCATCTTCCTTAGAAACAGTTTTGCCTTCTTTAACAATTACTTTGCCTTTGTCGTCTACTAGATTTTCTGATGCAATTAAACCAACAATATCTTTAGGCGTAGCAGCGTTTATTACCTTACGGTAAGGAGTTTCAATGAAGCCGTACTCGTTAATTCGGGCATAGCTGGCGAGGTTTAAAACAAGTCCAATGTTGGCACCTTCTGGGGTTTCAACAGGGCAAATTCTTCCATAATGAGTTGCGTGAGCGTCACGAACTTCAAATCCAGCGCGTTCACGAGACAAACCACCAGGACCCATAGAACTTAGGCGTCGCTTGTGAGCAAGTTCTGATAGTGGGTTAATTTGATCCATAAACTGCGAAAGCTGTGAGCTAGCAAAGAATTCGCGTACAGCCGCAACAATAGGACGAGCGTTAATAAGCTGTCCGGGTGTGACGGTTTCAATCTCTGACATAGACATTCTGTCTTTGGCGTTACGCTCCATGCGAAGCAAACCAATCCTGAACTGTCTTTGAACTAGTTCACCAACTAGTTTTACTCGGCGATTAGCAAGCGAATCAATATCGTCTGCTAGGTCTTGAGTGTTATTAAGTCGAATAATTTCTGCAATTATGGCAGTCAGGTCTTCTAAACGCATAACGCGGTTTTCGGCAACGTTTGGTATGTCCATATCAAGACGCTTGTTGATTTTGTAGCGACCAACACGACTAAAATCAAAACGCTTGTAGTTATAGAACATGTTTTCTAGCAAGCTTCTGGCGTTATCTACAGTTGCTAAGTCTCCTGGACGTAATCGTCTGTAGACTTCAATTAAAGCTTCTGAAGTACCTTTGCTTGGATCTTTTTCAATTGTGTTTGCAATGTAGTCTACTTTGCCTTGGTTAACATGCTTGAAAGCATCTTTGATTTGGCTTTCTGTCATACCTAGAGCTTTTAGGAGAGTGGTTATTGCAATTTTGCGCTTGCGGTCAATTTTTACATACATTGCGCCGTTGTTGGCTGTTTCAAACTCTAACCAGGCACCACGACCAGGAATAACTTTTGCACCGTACTGGAACATACCGGCGTGTGCTTCTCTTGTAAAGAAAACTCCAGCAGAACGAATAAGTTGTGAAACTACTACACGTTCCGCGCCGTTAATAACAAAAGTTCCTCTTTCGGTCATCCAAGGATAATCGCCTAGATAGATTTCTTGCTCTTTGATTTCACCAGTTACTTTGTTAGTAAGCTCAACTACGGCTTTTAAAGGCGCGTCAAAAGAAACGTTGTTTTCTCTTGCTTCAGTTTCGGTGATTTTAGGCTCTTCAAAGTGATAATCTTTGAATCTTAATGATAATTTAGTTCCTGTATAGTCGTCGATTGGACTAACTTCGGCCAATAATTCGCCGAGTCCTTCTTCTACGAACCATTTAAATGAACGATTCTGGTGATCAACTAGATTTGGTAAATCTAGAATTTCATCTGACTTAGTAAAATAGACGCGCTTGCCCTGCACGCCGGAGGGGGTCTTTGTAGTCGTCTTCGCCATACGAAATAAAGCTCCCGCTATAAGTTATTTAATTAATTGTTGTGTAATAACACCGGATAACCGGTCTAATTATTTGAGTTTTACTGTTTGTTGTGACAGTTTATTTCGGCCGAAGCTACCTGGTGACTAGCATTTTTGGAGATAGTTCGAGTGAACATAAAATCTCGCTGCAGCTACCTACACTACTTCTGAGTACATCTTACACCTGTTACTTAATATAAGTCAAGTACGTCTAGTAAGTATTTGATGGCCATACAAATACTCTAAATCTGCGCCCTCAGTTAGGCCGTATGGGTCAATATCAAGCTGTTGATAGCTAATATCTCTAGGGTTTAAACTAGCTATATTCCTGAAACCACGGTTTGTTTGCGGGTTGCTTGGGTCAATAGTAGCTACATAATTGTGCACAGCATCTTCTTTGTTTACCTCCCAATGAAAAGGCGATGAGGCAACTGGCGAACTATAGTGCCTAAACGCTAACTTGGCACTAGCATTTACTACAAGTTTAGCAGCCGATGAGTGTTCAGCCTCTGTGGCGTGTTCACGAAGAACATAGTCAAGATCATGGGCCATAATCATAAGTCCATCTTCGGACTCAACCCTTACACCACGAATAACAGTGGCAATTCCTACTACTTCACCAATTCTTTTCTTGCGCAGTAAATATGCATGAAGTCCTTCTGTAGTTGCTAATCTAACAGTATTCTTTAGTGCATCAGAAAACTTGGAATATCTTCGCCTTGGGCCTTCCATCGCAGGATCGGTATTACCATCTTCTTGTTTAACGAATCTGCGAATAGAGTAAGCTTGCTCGGGCACAAGCATAGGCTTAACACTTTGAATTATCATAAATATATTATACAACTAAATGAAGTTTTGTCAGTATTGTTATAACTTATCGATAACTTCGTCTACGATACCGTAAGCTTTGGCTTCTTTAGCATCTAGCCACTTATCACGTTCCATATCTTCGTGAATCTTGGCTGGTTTTTGGCCAGTATTTTTAACCATGATACTTTCAAGTAGTTGTTTAATTCGCAGTGATTCTTTGAGATCGATTTCTTGATCGGTTACCTTACCGCGCGTACCAGAACTTGGCTGGTGAATCATTACTGTAGAATGAGGCAAAATGTAGCGTTTGCCCTTTTCGCCTGAGCTAAGCAGGAATGCTGCCGCAGAAGCTTGCATGCCAATACCATACGTATGAACCGGACTTTTGATAAACTGCATAGTATCGTAGATAGCTAGTGCATCGTAAACATGACCGCCAGGACTATTAATATAGAAATGGATTGGTTTGGTTGCACTTTGATTGTCTAAGAAAAGTAACTGAGCAACAATAAGGTTGGCAGTATGTGGGTTTACATCCTCACCAAGAAACAAAATACGATCTTTTAGTAGTCTGCTGTAGATGTCATAGGCTCGCTCCATGCGACCCTCTTGTTCAATAACTGTTGGTATGAGTATACTGGTTGGCTTATTCATAAGTTCAAGTTTACTCTGACGTTTAGCACTCGTCAAGTCCGAGTGCTAACTTATTTTTTGGTTGCGTATTCAGTCAGCTTGGCTAAGGTTTTTTCTGTCATTATTCTAGAATTAATGTCACGGAGGGCCTCTGGCTTAGCAAGTTCTGTTTGTGATTGGGCGTCCTGGTATTGAGCGCGCATCATCTGTAATCTTACTTCTACTTCTTCGAGTGTTACCTCAATTTTTTCTGCCTCGGCTACTTCACTCAATACAATACTAACCTTAACTCTCTGTTCTGCAGCTGGACGCTTCTGCTCTTTATGCTCTTCAGCCGTGACTTTCTCGTCTTTTAAATGCTCTTCCCAGGTTTGTCCACGGTAAAGTAGATTTTGTTTTTCTTCTGATTCAATTCTATCTATTTGCTCATCAATAAGTAGTTTGGGAATTTCAATAGTTGATTTATTGGAGATTAATTCAAGTAACTCGTTTTCAAACTTATTTTGGTTTTCTCTTTCTCGTTCAAATGTTAATTGATTTTTTATGTCTTCTTTCAGTGCCGTTACATCTTTAAAAGGTCCAATAGCTGCTGCAAAATCGTCATCAACTTTAGGCTCGATAGATTCAGAAACCTTATTAACTGTTACTTCAAACTTAACTTTTTTAGACTGTAAAGCTTTGACACTATAGTCTTTAGGAAAAACAATTTCAAATGTCTTGGTTTCGCCTGTTTTAGTGCCTATCAGATGATCTTCAAATCCTGGGATAAATGCATTGCTACCTAGAATTAATGGGTAATCTTTGCCTTCTGCTCCGGCAACGGCATTACCTTTAACGTCACTGCCTTTAAAGTCAATAATTAACTGGTCGCTGTTTTTAGCTGCGCGTTTGACTGGATTATGTTCTGCTGCACGCTGTTGTAGTGATTTTACTACTTTATCAATATCTGCTGCAGTAATTTTGATAGCTGTTTTAGATAGTTTAACTTTTTTATAATCAGCAAGTTTAACCTGACCGATTGTAGCAACAGTAACTTCAAATTCAAGATCGGTAAATGGAACGAATTTTTTTATAGAAACTTCTGGGTTAGCGACTGGGCGCAATTCTTCTTGGCGCACCGCAGATGCATAGAGCTTATTGATTGTTTCTTCTATAACTTCTGATTGAAGAATGTTAGCGTCTAGATTTTTCTCAACAATTGCTGGAGGAACTTTTCCTTCTCTAAATCCAGCGACTTTAACTTGAGGAGCTAGTTTTTTAATTACGATGTCTTTAGCTTTTGATAATTCTGCCTGGGTTGCTTTAATAGTTAGTTTTGTTTCGGTTGAGGTTGGGTTTGTTCGTGTAATTTGCATAAGCCAATATTTTAACAGATTAAGACTGCGCTTGCGAGCATAAGCAAGCTAATTTTTGTTCTTACGCCTATCTTTAACGATACTGACTATTCGGTGAATTGAATGGGTTTCTTCGCTACTTGCTTGTAAATCTTTAAGTTTATAACGCTCGTCTTCAGCTTCTTGTTCACCGACAAATAAAACATAAGGAACACCTTTTTTGACTGCACTCTTAAGTTGTTTATCTGTTTTTCGATTCGTTATGTCAAAAGCAACATTAACTCCCATTTCACGTAGTTCTGCAGATACCTTGAGTGAATGTTCATATGTTTCACCAATTGAAATAATACAAACTTCTGTTTCTGGCTTTGCAACAGGTACAAGGTTATGTGTTTTCAGAAACTCCATTAGTACAACATCACTTATTGCAAAACCAACTGTTGGCAGTGGATCGACTCCAAACAATCCAACCAAGCCATCGTAGCGTCCGCCACCAAACATTGATCGGTTATTACTAGGGTCTGTATCAAATACCTCAAAAACAAAGTCGGTGTAATAATCTAGTCCACGAACTAGGGTAATATCAAATTTTACGTTTGCAATTCCTAAACTTGCACATATTTTAATAAGTTTAAGAATGGTTTTTGAACCCTCATTTTCAAGTAAATCAACTGGTAGATCTACTAAGGAATCGGCTTTTAAGATTTTTAATAAACGATCAGCAGCACCCTGTTCGCGCAGGCTTGGCGCAATTGATGCCTCGATTAATGCTTTGAACTCTGTGCCTGGAACCTTGTGCATTCTATCTATTAATCTTGCGATGGTTTTTTGTTCTATTATGTCTAGGCCTAGCCAATCCCCAAGAATGTAGTTCATTAATACGCGGCTATTGATTCTTATTTCATACATTGAGTGCTTAGCTTTAAACGAAAGCATGAGTGCATCAATCATCTGAAGCATCTCTATTTCTGCAGCTAAACCTTCTACTCCAAAAATATCTACGTTAAGCTGGTAAAACTCGCGCCCTCTACCTTTTTGTGGTCTTTCGTAGCGCCAACATGAAGGAATTGAGTACCATCTAATAGGCAATGGTAGTTCTTGTCTTTTGCCGGCCACCAACCTAGACACACTTGGCGTCATTTCTGGTCGAAGCATTACAATACGATCACCCCTGTCTTTGAAGGCGTAGGATTGTTCATTTACTAATTCTTCGCCAGATTTAGCAGCAAATAGTTCAGCTGGTTCGATTATTGGAGTGTCGTATTCTTCATAACCAAAACTTCTACAAACCGAGTGCCAATTTTCGAATACTTTGTTTAAGACCCTTTTGTCATCAGGGTAAAAATCTCGTGCGCCTTTATAGGGTTGAGTGGAAAGTGCCATATCTTAAATAATTATACTTTAATTTAGGTTTTAAGGATAAATCAGTTGTTGAAATTTTTGATTAATCTTCTCGGTAAAGTTTTTCAGTTTTTGCTTCTGGAGTTCGGTTATGTTTATGCTTGAGATTATCTAGTGTCACAAGGAAGGTTCGAGCTAAGAAAGAAAACTTATCTTCGCTATCCATCCTGAGAACTGGCAACCCAGCGAACGCCGAACGAGCGACGTTACGCTCTAGCGTATCTATGCTTGATTTTATTGCACTGTGTTCAAAACTAAAATTTTCAATTCTGCTAACGCAATCATCTCGGAGCTCACGGAAGATATTAAGATCACGCCACAAATTGTGGCTGATAGTGCCAGTACGGAATGCAAGTTCTATTTGGGCGTCAAAGTCATTAACGATATTATTTAGCAAATTATCGTCTTTTTGATTGCTTGGTACCATCGCACTCCTAAGCACTTCTTGTAAACTGCGTTCTATTGCCGAAGTATAAATGAGAACTTTGGCTCTAGGCGACTCACCCTTAACCAATCCTTCAGCCCTTTCTAGTGCTGAATAAAAATCTTCTCGTTCGTTGACAATAATTTTACTGCTCTTAGAACTACTAGGCCCGATGTTATCCGCATCGATGAATTGTATATCTTTTGGCATAGGACTCCCTCTTTGAATTCTAGTATACCATAAGAGTATATGCTTAACTGAGAGCTATATTTCAGGCTGCTTTAAGAAGTCCTTCGTATGTACTTTGGATAAATCTATCGACATCGCTACCACCCAAACTTGCACCAAAGTAACCAATTTCGAGTGGTACGTCTATGTTTTCGAATGAAGCTACGATCAAGTTTTCACTCGTTAGAACGTGGGTTGATTGATCTAGTGTATTGTCGGGAGTCTTATAAATGATAGTTAACTCAGTTTCATCATCACTATGTACAACGTGTTCTACATATACTAAACCTCGGCAGAATGATCTTGGTTTTCTTGGTCTGTCTGCAGTACAAACAGTTAGTTCTATCATTGCTTTAGCAATGACTTCAAATCGACTCAGTCTGTGTGGTCTTTGTTCTTCATACTGATCAGCTGTGATTCTTGCAGGTGGAATCAAAGAATTAAAATTAATCATAATAGCTATAAAGCAGTAAATCACGTTTAAGTCATATTATTAGTCGAACAATACTGACTCAACACAGTTCGAATTACTATGTTTACTCTTCAATTAAAACTGAGTTAGAGGATAAAAATGCTGAATATCTTAAATGTCTAATTAGAACAAGATTTTATTTTCACGCATGAATACTTAAATCGTTCATGGCGCTTCTTAAAAATTCGTCAAGATCTGAATCAACTAACGCTGCGCTAAAATATCCTACTTCGTGTAAACCGCTTTTTCCTTGAACGGGTGACGTAATGAGATTATCTTTATTAACTGTTATGGATGATCTCCTTGGACCATTTGTTGTGCCTATAAAAGCTTCTAGATCAATGAACTTATCGTGTTTAATTACACGTTCAACATGAACAAACCCTCTCCAAAATAAAGCAGGAACTCTAAGTACTTTTGGGGGTCTAAGTGATAGCTGAATAATTGAATCAGCTACTAAAGCTTCACGATTTAGTCTATCAATACGTAACTGATTATATTCACCCTCGTTAATCTCTGATAGAGGAGTTAGGTCGTAATGTTTTGCCATAATAAAAAAATCTATTTAATTGGTGGGCGAGAAAGGACTTGAACCTTCACGTCTTGCGACACTAGTTCCTAAGACTAGCGTGTCTACCATTCCACCACTCGCCCATATTAGACTGGAACATTTTAGCATTTCTATCTGTTCTTGTACATTGTGTGTGTAGTTTTTTTATTTTTTGGACTATTATGTTTGTAATAAAGGAGAAAGTTTGTATGGCAAAAATAAAAGATTCTAAACTTACACCTTCGTTCGAACTACTTAAACCTAGTACAAATATTATTAGAGATAATCTGCTTATATATTTTGTATTAGCAGTCCTACCGTCGTTAATATTAGGTTTTCAGTTTGCCAGATTTGGTACTAACGCGTCAATAATATTAAGTAGTGGAATAATTATTATATCGATAATTTCACTACTCCTGTATCCGCCACTTATTTACACCTACTTACATACAGCCAAAGGCAAAAAAGTCGAATTAAGCGAGTCAATTATAGAAAGCTATAAACATTTTTGGCCTTTAATAGGAGTCACAATACTGTCAGGAATGATAATCTTACTTGGTTTATTACTTTTCATAGTTCCTGGAATAATAATGCTACGACGTTATATGTTAGCACCGTTTTATGTAATGGATAGAAATCTTGGTATCACGGAAGCTATGACAACTTCTGCAGCTGAGTCAAAACAATATAGTGGGCCAGTCTATGGAATATTAGGCGTGAATCTTGTTTTTGCAATAATTGGAGTTGTTCCTGTCTTGGGTCAAATTATTGCCTCAATTCTACAAATCCTCTACTCGGTTGCGCCGGCAATAAGATATTTAGAAATTAAAGAAGCTGTAAAACACTAAAGCTGTCTATAAAAATATAGTTCTGCATCGCCGTAACTTTTATTTAATAACAATTCTTGTTTACTTTCGCCAAACAAAAAACCAGTCTTAGGGGGCAGTGAGAGAACGATTATTCCACCTTTTTTTGCGTGTTTTCGTAAATTAAGTAAATCTTTTGGATCAAAATTGTCATAAGGAGGATCGAGTAGTACTATATCAAACTGTTGATTTTGATGACGACGACTCCATCCCTTTACGGCCGCCCGGACTGTCGTTACTTCTGTGTCTAACCCAAGAAGTTCTATGTTTTCACGAATTGTTCTAGATGCTGATTGATCTAAATCAATCGCAATTGCAGATTTCGCACCCCTACTTATCGCTTCAAAACTTAATGCACCAGTACCAGAATATGCATCAAGCACTGTTAAATCTGTAATATCTCCTAGTGAGTTAAATAAAGCTCCACGTATTTTTTCACTCATCGGATGAGTACGGTGTCCGCTTACCGGGTTAAAAGTTCTGCCGCTCAACTTGCCGCTAATTATTCGCATATCTTAAATTTTGCTTTCTGTTTTTGTTTGGCTCGGAACGCACAGTCCTGCCTCATAGGCCGCTTTATACCATATTAGGGTGACAGTCTTTACCATTATCGGTGCCAGCTCGTGCCTGACTTCACTGCTTAACTTTCTGGTCCAGCCAAATTTAAGATAACGCTCGAACATATCTAGTACAGCTACTTCTCTGGCTCTTTTCATGAAGTATTCTTGCGGGTTAAGTGAAATGATTTCCCTTACATCTTCTGCCGAAGGTCGAGCATCTGGAAAACGAAGTGGTCTTATTATCCACATAAAACCAAGTTCAAAAAGTGTATGTGCAGTCATTAAGCCTTTTGGGCCGTAGGCTTTGTAGGTATTTAAAACAGTTTTCGACACTGTATCACCCTTGAAAACTAACTTTTCACGAATTGTAGTCCTTGTTTCAATTCCTCTTCCACCCCTAAGTTCAACTAATTTTTCCTCATATGGGTAATGATGAGCAGGCGTTAAGCCATCTACAATCGCGTGCGCTAGCCATGCAGCCTCAAACGAAGAACGCTCTGGATTATCCTTTTTTAGATATTTAACAAGTTCACTAAAATGCTTATCTATAATTGCTAAAAAGTTTTCGTGGCCAGAACCCAGTGGATCCAGATAGTGCCAAGGCTCGTCCCGAGCTGGACTTTTGCCTTTTACACCGTCCGGTCCGTTTATTCCTTCAAACTGTAATATCATTTTAATTGACGGAAAATCCGTGTCGGCAGGTAATAGTTCGGCGATATGACGACGTGATACTTTATCGATTTTTTGATGAGCACCCATCAGGCGCCCGGAATTTTTTGTGAGAATTAAGCCGGAATACATTAGTTTTTATTATACGCTAATTTAGCGTGATTACAGCTTGAGCAAACCTAACCCTTCGATCAAGTTCTGGATAATTTTTTAAAATTTCTTTATTTTCAATAAATACATTTACTGCTTCTCTTGCTCCCACCAAAAGTTTTGTGTCATTAAGATTTGCAAACCTAAGATCGAGCTCTCCGGATTGTAGTGTTCCATAAATCGCCCCTGGTCCTCTTAGCTCTAAGTCAAGCTCTGCTAAGCGAAAACCATCTGTTGACTGTACTAAAGCCCGTAGTCTCTTACTTGGAGCCTTGCTATCACTCGGGACAATATAGCAATATCCCTGGTCGTCACTTCGGCCGACACGCCCCCTAAGTTGATGCATTTGCGCAAGCCCAAACCTATCTGCACCCTCTATGACCATAATAGTTGCGTTTGGAACATTAACTCCAACTTCTACTACGGTTGTTGCTACTAGTATGTCTAGTTCACCGTCAACATACGATTCCATAACTGCTGTTTTTTCTTCAGCTTTTAGTTTGCCGTGCAATAAGCCGACTCGTTTATCTTTAAATAAACTACTACTAAGTTGTTTATACATTATTTCAGCACTAACTAAATTATTTTTATTTGCTTCAGAAATCACCGGACAAACAACGTAAATCTGATGATTTTTATCTATTTCTGATCGTATATGGTCATACATTTTATCTCTGGAGTTAGGAGAAACCAAGCTAGTTATAATCGGTTTTCTGCCTATTGGCATCGCATCAAGAAGCGAAATATCCAACTCTCCGTACAATGTTAAAGCAAGAGAGCGTGGAATTGGCGTAGCAGTCATGCTAAGAACGTGCGGCATCTTACCAACCGACTTTAATAATGCCTTTCGTTGCTCTACACCAAACCGATGCTGTTCATCAATTATTAAAAGTCCTAGATTCTGTGGCTTAACCTTATCTTGAAGCAAAGCATGTGTGCCAATCATAAGTTTAATTTTGCCCGATTCAATATCTGCTTGGGCTGTCTTTTTTTGTACAGACTTAAGACTCCCAACAATTAGGCCAACGTACGAATCAAGTTTAAGTGGTTTAAGTAGTTCGGATAAGCTTTCGGCGTGCTGTCTTGCCAATAATTCTGTTGGTGCAAGTAGAGCCACCTGAAATCCCTTAGCGATCGCCATTACAGCAGCCAACGCCGCAACCACTGTTTTGCCAGAACCAACATCTCCTTCGACTAAGCGGTTCATTGGATTTGTATGTTCGATATCTTTTAATATTTGCCAAACGGTTTTTCGTTGTGCATCTGTAAGTTTATAGGGAAGCATAGCAACAAAATCTTTAGCAACTTGCTCATCAAAAGCAATCGATGGAGCTATTTCAGATGCGACAATTTGCTTATTTATTGATGAGGCGAGCATTAGTTCAAAAACTTCGATAAAACCTAACGAATACTTTGCCAAGCTTAACGTCTCTGCTGAAGATGGAAAATGCAGTTCATTTAATGATTCACCATAAGGTAAAAGGTTATATTTTTTTATTATCCAATCTGGCAGTACGTTTGGCATATTTTTAGCGTATTTAACTGCTTGAGCCATAGTTTTTCTAATTAAAACCGTGCTGACTCCTTTTGTTTCGCGGTAAACGGGCACAATTCGTGCAGTATGAACAGGCATATCACTGACTAGTTCCACGCTAGGGCTTTGGATCGCAAAGCGCTGACTTTTGAGCTCTAGCTTACCCGTTATAAAATATTGTTGACCTATTTTAAGCGCCCCTTCTCTGTATGGCTGGTTAAACCAAACCAGTCTTACAGATCCAGTCTCATCTGATGCAATTGCTTCAGTAATATGCATTCCACGCCTAACATAACGTCCTTTGGCCTGCTTTATCTCAGCTCTAATAGTAACCAGCCCGGGCTTAATTGAACTTAGTGGAGTTATTTCTGAATAATCTTGGTGAGTTCGAGGATAATAATGCAACAGATCGTTAACACTATTTATGCCAATTCCAGCTAGTACCTTGGCTGTGCTTGGTCCAATGCCTTTAAGATCTATAAGTTTTACCTCTTCCATTACTACATTCTAACAGAGGGAGTTCATGAAGGAACTTTGGGGTATAGATTAACAGGTATCCCTAGATACAATTCAGGCTTTGCCTTACGTCTTAATGTGTCAAGTTGTTCTAGTAAACCCCAACAATCATCATCATTAAGCGGCATCTCCACAACTTTACGGCGTAACATGCCGTTGTTGTGTTTTAGTACAGAATCTATATCTAAATCGGCCATATCAATAATATATTTTTTTTGGACGTAAGCTTCTAATACCTGGCCTGAGCTCATAATGAAACGGTGAAACTTCATTTTACGGTGTTGAACTTGTCCAGTTATTGTATCGGTCGTTAATACGCCAACAGTCCAAGTATCGGATCCATGATGCATAGCCACTGCGGCGAAGTAACGGTGCATCCTTCCATCATCTCCAGGATAACTATATGCTTTTCGTCCTAACGATAAATCATGTTCGTCATCAAGTTCTGCTACTTGAGTGCTGTCAATTGCGGGCAAAAATTCTTGCGCTATGAAGTCACGTACACACTCAGCCATATGAATATCTATTCTTACATCACCCATCTCTAGATGTTTTCCAACTAAACTAAATTCACCATCCTCTACACCAGGTATCTCTGCACTATAGCTCATAATTAGGATGATTTTACACTATTCGGTCTATTCCATAAACAAATACGTGAAATAGTTCATTCTGAACCATGACAAGCTGTTGTCATGGTTTGTATTTTTGATATAGAGTAATACTATGAGCAAGCAAATATACCCTCCTACTGGAGTATACGAACACTACAAGAGCAGTAAAAAAGATTTACGCTATTACCAGGTACTGGGATTTGCGAGACATACAGAAACCGAAGAAATTCTAGCTGTTTATATACCTTTATATGTCACCCCTGAACACCCTGGCCTACGCTTGCAAGTGCGTCCGCTAGATATGTTTATGGAAGATGTGGAATGGAAAGGTAATACCCTTCCTCGTTTCCGCTATATTGGGCCTGAGCTTATTTAGGCTTACGTACGAGAAATACAGTAGATGGGCCAAAGTAAGTTTTGGCAAGACTAGTTTGCATCAAACTTTCTATAGCTAGCATTCCACCATGTGGCACAACCTTCTTAATCCTAGGACTACGAAGATTAGATACTGATAAAACTTTTTCAACCTTGAGTCCGGCGTGGGCTAGCTGCTTTTTGACTGTTTTTGGGTTGTGATTAACAAATGGAATTTCGTTTTTATCACTTTTATCTGTACGGATATCAACTGGCTCTACCGGTAGTTTTTGGCCCTTGGTGATATGCTTTACTCGGTTTTTAAAATTGGCATAATTCGCAAACTCAAAAAAGAAATAACCGCCTGGTTTCAATATTCGGGCTATTTCGGCAAACTCAGCACTTGGATCTGGTAAATGATGCAAAACTCTAACTACGGCTACTAAATCAATGCTGTTGTCTTGAAACTGCAAATCATCAGCCTGCATTAGTTTTCGTTCTACGGTTGGGAAATCCTTTAGAAATTCTTTGCCAATATCTAGTTGTTGCTGAGAAGGCTCAGCTAGGGTTACCTTGTCTGCATACTGAGTTAGCACCGCACTAAGGCGACCATAGCCACCGCCAACATCTACAGCGTGTTTAAAATGCTTACCGCGCAGCATTTTGTCTAGAGCGATAACTTCTGCATCATGCTCATAGTCACGTCCGTCCCAATAATTAAGATAATTATGTTTTGGGTCATTATATTGATCGGCTTTTTTCTTTGTGGTTTTGTTCACTTATGTTCCTTGTTTATTCAAAATTAGTTAACTAAATCAATAACTGCTGAGGTGTTTTTACCGCGTCTAATAATAGCATGTCCAGCAATTTTATCGTTTTCATCGAATGTTGTCTTGTCTGACGAAAATTGTTGCCCGTTGATATATACTGCATTTTCAGCCAAAAATCTTCTTGCTTCGCCGTTAGAACTTGCTAGGCCGGCAAAAACCAGCACTTCATGCAGTGGAGTCTCACCGATTTTTGCAGTTATGCATGGCAACTCAGATTTAAGTTCCTGCATATCTTCGTTATTTAGTTGTCTATAATCACCGTCACCAAATAGCGTTTCGCTAATGCGTTTAACGGATTCGGCGCGTTCGTGACCGTGAATTAGGGTAGTTACTTCGTAGGCTAGAGTTCTTTGGGCCAAACGAGCAGCTCTATCACCATGAAACCGAGCTTCAAGATCGTCAATCTGATTTTTATCTAGGAGTGTATAGATTTTGATTAGTTCGATAACACTATCGTCATCAATATTTAACCAGAACTGATAAAACCTGAACACGCTGGTTTTGCTGGCATCGAGCCATACTGCACCGTCTTCGCTTTTACCAAATTTAACACCCGTTTGCTTGTTTATGACAAGTGGCGCACTCCATATATGAGCTTCCTTGCCTTCAATACGACGAATTAACTCAACACCAGCGATCGAGTTCCCCCATTGATCAGATCCGCAGAGCTGGAGTGTTGCACCGTAGTTACGATTGAGGTGCAAAAAGTCATAACCTTGAATAAGTGAATAACTAAACTCAGCATAAGAAATACCGGCTCCATCGTCTCCCAATCGGGACTGCACGAAATCACGGCCTAACATTTGGCGCATCGGTACATGTTTGCCAACTTCACGTAAAAAACTAAGGTAGTTCATGTCCTTGAACCAGTCATAGTTATCTACTATATGAAACTCTTTATCTGCAAAAATTCTTTTGTACTGTTCTGATATTTCTGCTTTGTTGATAGCTAGTTGATCGAGCGTTAATAGATCACGCTCTGATGCTTTACCGTCTGGGTCACCAATCATGCCAGTTGCTCCACCGACTAACAAAATAGCCTTGTGGCCATGATCAATAAAATGCCTCACCATCATAGCTGCAGCTAGATTACCTATCGTCATGGAGTCTGATGATGGGTCTACACCCCAATAAAAAGTTAGTGGCTCATTATCAAGTTCAGAAACTTCTTTGAATGTAGTTTGGTTTGTAAAGCCTCGCCACGCTAATTCTTCAGATAAGGTCATTCAGTTTCCTCTCAGCAAATAATTTTTATAATATTATATCTGTATTATAGCTTATTCAAGACTCGACCAAAATACTAGAAAAGAATATGTAACTAAAAAGCATTTTGCTATAATAGTACAGAACAAAAGGAGTAATTAATTAATGGCCAAAAAGCCTTCTTCCTCGTCAAAAAATCGCAAAAACACCCACATTACCAAGAGTGGCAAAACTATTAAGCTTCACACTTCCTTATCTGACCGTGTCAAAGCTTCCCGTGATGAAAAAGCAATCCGTAAGGCCGAACGCTTAAAAGGCCTACCTAAAAGCCGTATCAAGCGGTTTATTTATAGAATGAACCCTAAGCGCCTTGCAGCATTTTGGTTAAGCCGCGAGGGTGGTATTATGGCTCTCAAAATTCTTGGGGTTAGCATAGTAGTTGTTTTTGTAATGATGGTGGGGGTATTTGCATATTTCCGCAAGGACCTACCAAACCTTCGCGACATTTCTGGCAATAACATTGGTGGTTCAATACGTTATTACGACCGTACCGGAGAAACGTTACTGTGGGAAGATTATGACGCTGTTAAACGCATACCTGTTCAAAGCGATCAACTGCCAGAAACACTCAAGCAGGCCACTATAGCTCTAGAGGACAGGGATTTCTATAAACACGGTGGATTTGATACTAAAGGTATTACAAGAGCCGCCTGGGCAAACATAACCGGTGGATCAACCAGCCAGGGTGGATCAACAATAACTCAACAGTTAGTCAAACTTAGCCAAGACTGGACTCGTGATAGAAGCTACACAAGAAAAGTAAAAGAACTAATACTGGCGGTTGAGCTGGAAAGAAGTTATACCAAAGATGAGATATTAACAGGATATTTGAACACCGCTCCATATGGCAACATTCAATACGGCGCCCAGGCTGCAGCTGCGGATTACTTCAAAAAACAGGCTAAAGATTTAACACTAGAAGAATCAGTATTTTTGGCATCTATTCCACAATCACCTAGTTACTACTCACCTTATGGTGCTTACTTTAACGAAGAATTAGGTGGCGAAACTGGACGTGATGCAGTGATTGATCGCATGAACTTCGCATACGATACTATGTATGAGTTAGGATTTATAACTGCCGAGCAGCGTGATAACGCCAAAAAGGTTGATGTAATAGCGACAGTACTAAAACCGGAAGGAAAATACGTAGGTATTAAAGCCCCTTACTTTGTACTATCGGCTAAAGAGGAACTAGAAAAAAAATACACAGCCCAAACAGTCAATAGATCTGGCTGGAAAGTTATAACCACTCTTGATTTAAATCTCCAAAACATTGCTGAAGAAGAAATAGCTAACGGAGTTAAGCAGGTCATTAGACAGGGCGGTAATGTAGCAGCTATGGTTTCTGAGGATGTTGAAACAGGGCAAATTGTTTCTATGGTTGGTGGACCTGATTTTACTAATCCTACTTGGGGCCAGAACAATTACACAAGAACACCTTTACCTCCTGGTTCTAGCTTCAAGCCCTATGATTATGCCGCATTAATTGATAACACCAATAATGTTGGAGCCGGTACGGTATTGTATGACACCCAGGGTGAACTTCCTGGATATCCTTGCACAAACAAAGCAGCACCTAAAAATGGTGGTAATTGTCTGCATGACTACGATTTGCGTTATCCAGGACCCGTAACCGTACGCTATGCACTCGGTGGCTCTCGTAACGTTCCTGCTGTTAAAGCGATGTTAATTGCCGGAGTTGATAAAACTATAGAAACTGCAGAAAACATTATGAATGCCAGCAACCCAAATAGTTACGGGTATAATTGTTATGCGCCAGATACAACAGATTTCTCTGTGGCCAGTGAAGAACAATGTTATGCTAGTTCCTCAATTGGCGATGGTGCATATCTTAAAATGGATGAACACGTACATGGCCTTGCAACTCTTAGCCGAAACGGTCTTAGTATCCCGCGGACATATATACTTGAGATTAGAGACGCAAGCGACAAAACTAACTACGAATGGAAACTTGAAGGCGGAATTCAAACAGTCAGAGAAGATACTGCATTTATAATAAATGACATGCTGGCCGACCCGAACGCTAGCTATTTTACTCGCAAGATTCATAGATTTAATGGTGGCAAGGGAGAATGGAAGTTTGCCATCAAAACCGGTACAACAAACGACGCTAAAGACGGTTGGATGACTGGTTACTCAACAAAATACGCTACCGCCGTTTGGGTTGGTTATTATAACCGAACCAAAGAAATGAGCGGCTTCATGGAAAACATGACTCGACCAATTTTTGACAATTGGATGAGGCGTGCCCATCAGAATCTTGAAGCAAAAGACTGGAATAAACCAAGTGGTGTCCAAACATTACCTGCTTATATTATTAGAAATAAAGTAGGCACAGGATCGGTTGAACCAAGCCCAGCAAATGATTACTTCCCATCTTGGTACCAAAAGAAAACTACTGCTAACGAAAAACGAGTTATCGACATAGTTAGTAATAAACTAGCAACAGAATGTACGCCGGATCTCGCTAAAAAAGAAGAATCTGGTGGTTCGGCTGCACAGTTTAGTGGAGACACGTTTGTAAACGGTAGTGGTGGCAGTAATACCAACGAAAAAGATGACATACATCTTTGTACAGATATTAGACCGAGTATTTCGGTTAGTGTCAGCGGTAATATATTAAGAGCTAATGTTAGCGGCGGAACTCATCCGCTTGATAGCGCAGATAGACCAGCTGTAATTACATTCAAAGTAAACGGCGAACCTATTAGCAGTGGTAGCGTAGGTGTTGCCGTAGCTCAGGCAGGAGTAACTTATAGTGGAGAGGCTTTGAGCGGCGCCAGTGTCACGGCGGAAGTTGTTGATAGCGTACTCTACAGTGCTACTTCAAACCCTGTGACGGCTAATTTAAGTGGACCGGGCGGTTCAAGTAGCGGATTTACGCTTAGCTATGTATCATCTGGTTCAAACATTGACTTTAACTGGACAAATAACAGTGGCTCGGTGAGCGTTTATCGTCAGAGCAATAACGCAATTATTTGCTCAGGTGGAAGTTGTAATAATGTCTTAAAAACAGGCTTACCTTCTGGTACACCAGTCTATGGCCGAGATGGTGATAACAATAACTCTAGTATTACAGTAACTTACTAATATTACTTAGACAAAAATTGGTTTAGTGCCGAACGAATATCGCGGACTTCGTGTACAAACGCAGACTTTTTTTCGCTCGAACCAATTGGTGCAATAGCACTACTAAAACCAAGTTTTTTAGCTTCGCTCAGGCGTTTTTCTGCAAACGGCACCCGACGCACCTCACCAGACAATCCTACCTCACCAAACACAACTGCATCGCCTTTAAGCTGCATCCCCTTGCTCGCGCTAGCTATGGCCATGCAGACTGCTAGATCGGCAGCTGGTTCGTTAAGTTTTAGTCCTCCTACTATGTTTATATAAATGTCTTTGTCACTTAAATTGAGCTTGGTACGGCGCTCAAGCATTGCAACTAGTAGATTAAGTCGATTTAAGTCTAAGCCACTTGCAGCTCGTTTTGGATAGCCGTAGCTAGTGGTTCCTACGAGCGCCTGGACTTCTACGAGTAATGGGCGAGCTCCTTCGATTGTTGCTAGCACAACCGAGCCGTCACTAACCTGGCGTTCTTCGAGTAATGCCGCGGAAGGGTTATCTACAGGCTGTAAGCCGTTATCTTTCATTTCAAAAATTGCAGATTCGTGAGTGCTGCCAAAACGGTTTTTGACACTGCGTAGAATTTTGAACCCACCATATCTATCGCCTTCAAGCTGTAAAACGACGTCTACTACGTGTTCAAGCACCTTTGGTCCAGCAATTGAGCCCTCTTTTGTTACATGACCAACTAGTAGTAGGGCTGTATTTGACTTTTTAGCCGCCTGCATGAGCATTTGGGTACTGTTAGTGATTTGGCTTACAGATCCAGCCGCAGAGCTAACAGCCGCAGCACTAACTGTTTGTATAGAATCTACTAAAACTAATTGATTATCGGCTTCTGCAATTGTGGTAGCAATATCATCAGCAGAAGTGCTAGAAGCAAGTAAAAGCTGGTCATGACTAGCCCCTAGCCTTTCGGCTCTCAAGCCAACTTGATGAACCGATTCCTCTCCGCTTATATATAGAACTTTAGTTGTCTTTGCGGCCTCATAGGCGATTTGTAATAATAAGGTGCTCTTGCCTATTCCCGGCTGCCCGGCAATCAACGTAACAGAACCAGGCACAAAACCTCCGCCTAGGACTTCATCTACACTAGAAACACCGGCGTGTATGCGTGGCAGTTGTTTTGATTTAGAAACTTTAGAAACAACAGAAGTTTCTATTTTTCGACCACTAGGCGCAGCTAATGATGCGGAGTCAAGTTGCTCCGTAATAGTATTCCATTCGCCACAAGTACTACAGCGCCCCATCCAAGACGAATGTACTGCGCCACAACTCTGGCAAACGTATTTAACACTTCCTTTTTTAGCCATATGTAACTAAGAGTATAGCGCATAAAGTTAAGGGGCGGGAATATGATAGAAATATCTACCAAATCCCCGCCCCGGATGAATGTTATAGGAGCTTCACGTTTTGGTGAGCCCATTCTAACGCTTGGAGAGTTTTTGTACGTGCACTCCTGAAAGAGTTTGGTATATGCTCGCCGTGCCACCAGCTACACCATGCTTCTTTTGATGGGTTAACCATCTCGAGATTGCGCTTATGAAGCCACCGACCGTCGCGAAACGATTGGTTACGCTCCAACCCTACCCGTACATACCCGACACGTTCAAGTGCTTTAAGACTCGCATCATTGCCAGCCATTACAGATGAACGCACAGTGCTCAGATTGAGCTGATCAAACGCATACATCGTACGAGCTCGGTGGCAACAGCCAACAATACCCAAACCCCAAAATTCTGGACGAAAGATCTGACAACCACTGATTGCCAGTGGGAAAGTCTTGCCGTCCATATTGTGGAGTGCAGTGTTGCCGATGAGTAACCACTGATCTTCCTGCAGTACATAGATACCCCATGATCGACTTGTTGAGTCCTTACGGACCCTATCGAACCACTCAAGCTCATCGTCTATTGTGGGGGCGATCTGCATGCCGAGATAGCGCGTTACAGTATGCGATTGCATTCCGCCATCAGCAATGAACAGCTCCATCTCATCACGCTTTATGGGCGCCATTTTGATGCTGTGCTCACCAACTGTGAAATGCATTATTGGTCCAAACATTTTATCTCCTTTGTTTGTTGGACCGAACACCTAGACGGTTGTCTAAATGTTTTGACCTTAAGACTTTGTCCTAAGACCAGAAAAACCTCCATTGTCTGTTAACTAGTTAGTATTAAAAAAGCCTCCAGTTGGAGGCTTATCTGCTCATATGAATAGTATTCCTAGAAAGATAAACCTCTACCAATTACAGCAACACCGCCGACATAGCTGCCGTCAGTAAAGTTACAGAGATTGGTAATATGCTTATCTTTACGCATAAATATATAATAGCACTAAATATACTTTTGTCAAATATTAGCTTTGTACTGGTATTGGGTTAGATTATTATATTTTTAGAATAGGTATATAATAGTAGTGTAATAAGGAGAAAATTATGGGACCACGAAGAGCAAGACGACGCGGAATGGTGGTGGGTGCTGCTGTAGCATCGTCAAGAAGTAACAAACGAGCTGCAGAAGCAGCACAAACATCAGCTGCTGCACCTGTGCCAACTGCAAACAACCAATCAGACATCGACCAACTCAAGCAACTTGCTGAGCTAAAAGATCAGGGCATTTTGACTCAAGAAGAGTTTGACGCCAAGAAAAAGCAAATTCTCGGTTTATAATTTTTGTATTCCGCCTCGGAGCTATAAAATAATTTTTAGCTGCGGGGTGAAAGACAGAAGCAGGGTTTAGATTTAATATATAGTTAGTATAAGTATACTAGTAATTCGTTAGTGTGGGCAGGAGCAAAGTTCGTACAAATGTACGCTTCTCCAGAAACCCTTCGACCCTCAATACTTAGGCAAACTTATATGTTTATGTGTTTTAACATAAACAAAATTGCTGCCATCACTAGAGCAAACACAATCATTTCAATCACTAACACCTCTTCTTGGTTATTTAGTCAATCACGAGCAATCACTAGTGGAACTTGATTCACGGTTCCGCAGTTCGGGCAACAAATTCGTGGATAGTCTTGCATGATGAGTCGGCTACGCCAAACATTGTAACAAGAACCACACTGGAGGGTGAGCTTTGAAGACTGACCAATGAACGCGCCAATAATGGACATGTTCAACCCACTAAAGCTTGCAATATCGACCGTCTTTGTCATTCAAGATCCTTTCAGGCGATGAATCCGGGGAGTAGGTAGGTGTCTAAGCCACGACTAACAAGTATTCTCTGACCGCTGATCAGCACTCCTTCAGTCACGTTACCTTTCAGGTCGACACAACCGACAAAGATAACGGGAGGTCCCAGAACTGAGCCTTGTATGGACAGAGTTAATTTGATCGAGGGCTTACTGCCAGCAGCTTTTACCTGACCCTTGGTGGTGGTGTGGCGATGACATTCTCTGCCAGTCATGGGTATGACGATTTTATCGCCTATTTTCAGATCGGCCAGAACCAGTACGACACTTGCTTCATTTGTAGTTGAAATCGACATGACAATACTTCCTTTCTTGGAAGGCTCTAGACCAGATACTTTCTAGTTAGGCTAATAAATCACAAATCTCGTAGTTTTACAGCTCTGTACGCTACTTGTGAACTAATAGCCCAACTAGAATTTCTAACTATCTAAAATACTTCTGTCAAAATACAAAGATGACGTGCAATGCCTTGAAATGTACAACAAAACAATTACGCACGTACCCTATACATAGAGTATAGCACACTTTACTATGTTTGTCAAGTATTCATCTGTTCCGCCTATTGTTGATTGGGCACAATCTCGCGGCTGTCTATAGCCTCGACAAGTTCTGCCTCTTCAGTTGCGACTGCGTTTCGTTTTTGAACTAGATAGTTATATTTTGCAACCGAGCTTTCTAAGTCCTCAACACCAGAATTATAAGAATTAACTTTTTGATTAAATGACGGAACTAATGCGTTGAAGGCAGCTGTTTGGCCACTGATTCTTAACGTGTTCATCTGATCGCGCTGTTCACTAAGGGCTCTTTCTTCTGCTTCTAGTCTACCTTGAATTGAATCAACTTGATTTTTTAGAATAGTTAACTGATTATCGTAGTCCCTAACGGCGTTACGTCGTTCTATAAATGCTTGTTCATACTGCTCCGAAAACGTTACTATTTTGCTTCTGTCGGCAAAATAGCGTTTATAATAATTTTCCAATTCTTGCGGCAATACTCTTACTTCAGTGCCGAGAATAGAATGTAGTTCGTTGGGTACAATCGACGGATCCTGTGCTCGGTATAGCTCTACGTTTTGCCTGAGTCGTTCGTTTGTAATATTGTCATATGCGTCTAATAATTGTTGATCAATTTTTGAACGCTCAGAACCACTCAATCTTTCGTATGCAGCATGCAGTAGTTCATGTCCGGCAGTTACTTCTTCTACTCCTGCTAGTCTGTCGTCTTTTACGTCAAGCAAGAATATGCCTTGTCCATTAATGAAACAGCCTAGCACGATGGATTGTTCGTTTTTACGGCAATAAGTATTAAACGCCTCTTTGTCTGCTAGGAATGGTTTTTGAACATAAAAAAGTCGCCTAGAAGAATCAAGCATAGTCGTGTCATCGGCAAGCTTAACTATCTCAGAAGTTGGTTGATAGTTCCTAAGAACTAAATAGTCCTGTATTTCCTGTTTATAGACTAGAGTTGCAGCTACACTTAATAATATCGCCCCCATTATGACAAAGCCTGATATTCGACGGATGTTAAGATTTGGTTGCATGGATTATTACTAATTGTACTTTATTCACTAGATTGATACGAGAACTACTTAGCTAGAGATTTTTCTTGCTCTACCTTAAATGTTAAACCATTCTTGCTGACACCAACCTGTAGTACATCGCCTTTTTGGTAAGACTCATCCAACAAGCCTTCGGCTATACGGTCTTCGATTTCATCGGCAATAAGTCGACGCATTGGCCTAACACCGTTTTTTGCATCATAGCCATTTTCTAGCATGTGCTGTTTGGCGCCACCACTAAGCTGCAGACCTATTCCGTGCTTTACTAGCCTACTTCTTAGTTCATCGATTTGTAGATCTAATATCGTCAGGGCGTCTTTTTTGGTTAGGGCGCGGAAAACAATTGTTTTATCGATACGATTTAGAAGTTCGGGTTTTAAGAGTTTTTTAAGCTCGTCTAGTACCTTTTGCTTATTTTCGGCATGCAGGTCGTCTAGATCATCTTGAGCCTTTTTGTTCGTCACACTAAAGCCGAATGATGCTTCTTTTTGCAGTTTTTCGGCTCCAATATTTGAGGTCATGATGACAATAGTGTTCGTAAAATCAATTGCCCGACCTTTGGCATCACTAAGTCGGCCATCTTCAAGTAATTGGAGTAGCATGTTAAATACGTCTGGATGGGCCTTTTCTATTTCGTCAAACAATACTACGCTATATGGCTGGCGACGAATTTTGTCAGTTAATTGACCGCCATCATCGTATCCTACATAGCCAGCTGGAGCACCAACTAATCTGGAAACATTGTGGTGTTCGCCAAATTCTGACATATCTATCTTTATTAGAGCAGACTCAGATCCAAAGAATTCGCGGGCCAGAACTCTTGCAAGCTCAGTTTTGCCAACCCCTGTTGGGCCCAAGAAGACAAATGAACCAATTGGTCGAGTTGTTTGACCAATACCTATCCTGTTTCTGCGTATTGCCCTTGCCAAAGCCTCAACAGCTTCGTCTTGACCAATCACGTGTTTGCTTAAATTATTCTCCAAATTTCGTAAATATTTTGCCTCTGAACGAATAACTTTATTTACAGGAACGCCTGTCATACGAGCTACAACATCAGCAATATCTTCGGATGTTAGCTTGAGCCTCTTATTGCCTTTACTTTTTGCTAGTAATTTATCTACATTTTCATGGATCTGACTGGCGCGTTGCTTGAACTCGGCGGCTTTTTGGTAGTCTTCGTTATCTACTGCTTCATCAATACGAATATTTAATAGTTTTAGCTCTTTTTGGAGCTTTCTAAGTTCTGGAGGTGTCTTGCCTTTGTCTACTCTGAGATGTGCAGCCGCTTCATCTAATAAGTCTATGGCTTTATCTGGCATGAACCTGTCATTTATGTAGCGCTTTGCTAGATTGACAGTGTCTTCTAATACTTCGTCAGAAATCGTAACTCCGTGAAATTGTTCATAATGTTTACGAAGTCCCTTTAGGATAGCTAGTGTTTCAGGAACGGTGGTTTCAGGGACTTGCACAGGCTGAAACCTACGCTCTAGAGCTGCATCTTTTTCTACATATTTTGTATATTCATTTGTAGTTGTAGCGCCAATTAATTGAATTTTACCCCTAGCAAGCGATGGTTTGAGGATATTCCCTGCATCCATTGATCCCTCTGCCGCACCAGCACCTACGATCAAGTGGAGCTCGTCTATAAATACAATACTTTTATTCTCGTCTTCTAGCTCTGCCATGACTTTTTTGAGTCGTTCCTCGAACTCTCCACGGTATTTTGTACCGGCAATCATACCGGCTAGATCTAGCATAATTATTCGTTTATCTATCAAACTGTCTGGAACGTCTTCGGCAACTATTCTTTGAGCAAGTCCTTCGACAATTGCTGTTTTACCGACACCAGGCTCACCAATAAGTACTGGGTTGTTTTTTGTGCGTCGATTTAATATTGTAATTACACGTCGTATTTGCGGCTCCCTGCCTACAACTGGATCGAGTTTGCCTTGACGCGCTTGAGCTGTCATGTCGGTTCCGTATGTATCGAGCGCGGTTTTGTTGCGTGGTTTCTTTGTTCTTCGACGACTAGTAGGTTCTGAAGAGCTGCTATCATCGTATTGCTGGCGGTTTAAAAACTGTTCTAATTCAGAAGTCAGGCTATCCACGTTTACACTCATATCGCGCAGTAGAGTAGTTGCGCGGGCGTTTTTTTGACTCAATATACTGTAGAGAATATGTTCTGTGCCGCAGTACTCCTGCGAAAACTCCTGAGCGAGTTCATAGGCCATCTTGAGTGTCAGCTTAGCGGTTTCGCTTAGTCCCTTTGCGCCCATATTTATAACAATAGATTTTGGCGTAAGGTTTAGCGCGAGTCTTGCACGTTCAAGAGTCACACCAGAGCCTTCTAGAACTTTTGCACCCATTGAACTGTCCTGTGCAAGTACACCAAGTAATAAATGTTCAGTACCAATGTATGGGCTATTAAAGCTGCGAGCAATTGCATCAGCGTGCTTGAGACTCTGAAGAGCATTATCTGTAAGATGGTTTAAAAACTCTTGGAAATCAGGAGATTGTGGCATCATATTTTTCCCTCGTTTGATTGTGATTATTATTTGTTAATCACCTAAGAGATAGTATAGCACTTAGCACTCGTGGGTCAAGAGTGCTAGTTATGCATTGATATATAAACCAACGTTTGGAAGACGCGGGCCGTGGCCAATATAAGTAATGGCGTGCTGTACAGATGTATCATCTTCAGTAAACTGCATTCTGTAGGCATCACCAGGAAATAAAAATGCATCTGTTTGTGCAGCAATAGCGCTTTTTGAATGTATAAAACCTAGACTCCTATAACCCATTAGCTGCAATATTGAACGTGCCCCGTCATATTTATCAGCGTGAAACTCTATTTCAGCACCGTCAGCTAGTATCATTACGTTAACTCTATGGATTTCGTCAATTGAAGTGCCTGCAAATCTACATAATGCTTTTGCAGCAGCAACAAATGACCTACTTCTTGATACTTCTAAATCATTCGATATGATTGTATTGTCTGGATTATATTCAAGTGGAGACCAAACTCCAACGCTTACTATTCCCTCATTTCTTGAATAACTATCAACTTGGTTAACATAAGGATATTTTCCAACAAAATCAAAATATCTTATGGCAGTCCTAGCAGCATGCCAAGCCTGACTTGGGGTAATTATCCCTGCAGCCGCAGTGACATCTGGACAAACATCTTCAATCTCAAACCCACCCTCATTTGTATGAGGTCTTTTCATTTTAGGTATTACTGGCCGTGTTCTTCGATAGCGTCAAGAAGTGAGCTTTCTAACTGATCTTTTCGCTTAAGTTTTTGTACTGGCTTAGTAGCCTCTACAACTGCTTCTTCTGGTTCGTTTGCAACCTTGTCTGCAACAATGTCTATATCGTAACCGGTAAGCTTGCTAGCTAAACGAACGTTTTGACCACTTTTACCAATTGCAATACTTAGTTGATCTTCGTCAACAACAACTGTAGCTTTTTTGATATTGTCATCAAGATTCACTTTATTTACTTTAGTAGGGCTAAGTGCATTATTGATGAAGGTTTTTAGATCTTCGTCCCAAACTACTATGTCTATTTTCTCTTGTTCACCAACTTCTGACATAACAGCATTTACTCTTGTACCGTGACCGCCGACAAATGTTCCAACTGGGTCAACACCTTGAACAGATGAAGCAACGGCGATTTTACTTCTGACTCCGGCTTCGCGGGCGATAGCTTTTATCTGAACTGCACCGCTATCCATTTCTGGAACTTCTGCTCTAAACAACCATTCAATAAATTCATTGCAGCCACGTGATACAACAAGTTGAGGTCCTCGGAAACCGCGCTCAACGTCTTTGAGGTAAACTTTTATACGTTGGCCTGGGTAATATCTTTCGTTTTGAATCTGCTCGCTTCTAGGCATAATAGCAGCCGCTTTTCCGAGTTCCATACGAACAATATTACCTTCGACACGAGCTACAATTCCGTTAATTACTGTGCCGATTTTATCTTCGAACTCAGCCATTACTATTTCGCGCTCTGCTTCACGTAATCGCTGTAAAATAACTTGCTTTGCAGTTTGAGCAGCCACGCGACCAAATGATTCAACTTTTTGGTGAATTTCTATTACGTCATCAATCTGGGCATTCTTTTTCATGGCTCCAGCATCGCTTAGGCTAATTTCTGTGAACTCGTCTTCTACTTTTTCGACAACTGTTTTTGAAACATATGCATCTACCTCGCCTGAGTTGAGGTTCATCGTCACTCTTACTTCTTGTTCTCTATCGCCGTAGTCTCGTCTATAGGCTGCAGCAAGAGCCTGTTCGACAATTTCCTGTACGACATCTTCTGACAAGTTTTTTTCTTCGGCAATTGTTCTAATTGCAGTACCAAGGCCTTTAAGATCAAATTCCATATTTTTTCTCCTTTTTATAGTAATTCATTATTTATGGGCAGTAAAAAACCCGGGCCAATCGGGTCCGGGCGAATACCCTTATATTAGCACAGCCTGGTATTTTTGTAAATGTTGTCTACTTAGCCTTATTTTTTCTATATGACTTATATTCACTCAAAAACATCTTATTATGTTCTAGATCATAACTAGCAAAATGATCAATAACTTCTTTTACTACCGTATTCCAGAGTTCGTATAATGCAACCACTTCTGGAGCGTTAACGACTTCCTTAGCTACATAGTAATTGACTTCTGCTCCAAGCATTTCGTCATGCTCATACATAGATATTTGAACAGAGTGTGGAACTTTGCCGGTTTGTTTGTGTGTGCTTTCGGACCATAGTAATGAAGAAATAGCCGTTCCAGGGTAGCCAAGAAGCATACCAAATCTCAAGTTGTGGGGCGCCCACCAATCATATAGCCATGTCCTTGGTAGTTTACCGTCTTCCATCATAATTGCTAGATTTCTCTCAACTTCAAATGACCAGATAGTAAAGCCATCATCGGTTGGTTCAAACTGCCTAGACCATAAGGGTTTGTTGTTATTAAGAAAACCATAGATGTCAGGCAGGCGCTGAATTGCCTTAGGTGAAACAAGCGTATAAGAAGTGGCCTGTCCAGCGACGCTAATATTAGACTCTGGTAGCGAGTACAAGCCAATGCTTTTTAGGTATTGTTCAAATCGAGTCAGCCTTCTGCCAGACATTTCGACTGAATAATTTACGTATGGACTACTAGCTCTAAGTCCAGCAAGTAGTAAAATATTGCTATGTTGTAATAAATAAACTAAATAACCAACGTCGAGTTGCCTGGCCGCTTCGATTTTTCTAATTGCTATTGAGGCTGCTTTTTTGGCAGTAATTGGCGGTAATACATAGAGCAGCTCATCATAACCAGGCTTTTGGCGTTTTCCAATCATAACCATTATGATACAGCAAAAAAGCCGCTTTTAACGGCTGATTTTTCTTTTCCACACATTTTCTAGCGTTCTAGCTGGCGCTGTTCGCTATCCTTTTGCCATCCGTACATTTTGTTATCCTTTTTGTTTTTTGTATAACCATGTGCAGTTTAGCATGACAGCAAGCGCTGTTACAATATAGTAATGAACAAATCCCTCAACCGACTTTACGAAACGTTACAGCCAACTAACTACCAGCTAAATTTAGCTTTAGAACCAAGTAAACTTCAATTTTCTGGATCTGTAACTATTAAGGCTAGTAGAACAGGCAGACCATCACAGCGCATAACATTGCACCAAAAAGATTTACGAATAAGCAGCGCTGAAGTTGTTTACCATTCAAAAAATGGTGATGAAACGATCAAAGTAGACAGAATAAATACTCAGAACAAATTTAACGAGGTTAGGCTTCATACTGCCAAAAAATTATTCTCTGGGAAATATACAATTAATGTTGAATTTAGTGGCAAAATAACAAATCCAATGAACGGACTGTACCCATGCTACTTTACAGATAACGACGAGAAGTCCGTTTTACTTGCTACACAGTTTGAAAGCCATCACGCCAGAGAAGTGTTTCCATGTATCGACGAGCCGGAAGCAAAGGCAACTTTTGACCTAAGCCTAGTTTCTCCAGCGGGAGAAACGGTTACAGCAAATACTCCTGTTTTATCGTCCAAAACAACAAACAAAAAAACCACAACAATTTTTGAAACTACCCCAATTATGTCAACTTATCTTCTAGCATTTGCTGTAGGTAAAGTTGGCTACAAAGAAGCAAAAACAAATAGAGGAACGGTTGTAAGAACTTATGCCACCCCCAATAATGTCCAATTTACAGATTTTGCTCTAGAAACAGCTGTAAAATGTCTAGAATTTTATGAGCAGTATTTTGATATTCCTTATCCGCTTGAAAAATGCGACATGATCGCTCTTCCTGATTTTTCATCTGGCGCAATGGAAAACTGGGGGCTTATTACTTACCGAGAACAGTGTATGCTGGTAGATCCTAAAAACACCAGTTTGGCGACAAAACAATATGTGGCTATGGTAGTTGCCCACGAACTAGCCCATCAGTGGTTTGGTAACTTAGTAACCATGAAATGGTGGACGGATCTTTGGCTTAATGAAGGTTTTGCGTCTTGGATTGAATACCTTGCTATAGATAAACTATTTCCAGACTGGCAAATGTGGACTCAGTTTATTGCAAACGAACAGCAATCGGCGCTGAAACTAGATGCACTAGAAAATACTCATCCGATTGAAGTTGTTATTAACCACCCTGACGAAATTCGAACAATTTTTGATGCAATAAGCTACAACAAGGGCGCAAGTGTTATACATATGCTTCATGGTTATCTTGGGCCAAATGATTTTAGGGACGGACTAAGGCACTATCTAAAAAAACATGCTTACAAAAACACTACCACTCTAGATCTCTGGAGCTCACTCGAACATGTTTCTAAAAAACCAGTCAAAGACTTCATGCATTCCTGGACCGCCCAACCAGGTTTTCCACTCGTTAAAGTTAGTAGTAACAAAAAATACACAACCCTAGAACAAGAACGTTTTTATGTTAGCGAACCATCTAAGAAGGACGCTATTAAGTGGCCTATCCCGGTCCTAGACAAGCCGGGAAGCTCTACAAGCTTTGATAGCCTTACATATGTGTCACCTACTGCTATTGAGGGCAAGATTAATATGGGTCAATCTGGGTTTTATAGGACTATTTACGACGAAACTCACTTAGAACAAATATCTAAGTCATACAACTCTCTAGAACCACTGGATAGGCTAGGATTAATAGCTGATTCATTTGAAGCTGCAAAAGCTAACTACACTTCTATTACAGATGCTTTAACTCTTCTATCAAAAACGCAGAACGAATCAGATGCTGCGGTTTGGGATATTATTGCAAGCTCTATAGGCGAAACAAGGCGGACTATGGATGACGACGATGTCAGAAAAGATATTAAACCGTTTATTCGTAAAATTACAGCTACTCAACTCAAGAGATTGGGCTGGAAAGAAGCTGGTTCTGATACTTATTTCGATAAACTACTCCGTCCTACAATCCTAGGACTTGCAAGTAGTGCAGACGAAAAATCTGTTGTAGACGAAGCCTTAAGGATATTTAAGTCTGCAAAATCACACGAAGATATACCGGCTGATCTCAGGGCAATTGTTCTAACTACTGCGGCTAGGCACGGAAACAATGATACCTATAACAAATTAATGGATTTTCATAATTCAACTGAGAGTAGTGACGAACGTAATACCATAGCTGTGGCACTAACAGCTTTTGAGCAACCCGAACTGATTATAAAATCTCTAAAACAAATAACATCCAAGAACGTGCGTCGACAGGATGCAATGTATTGGGTTGCATATAGTTTTATGAACAGATTTGCTAAACATCAAACTTGGGAATGGATGAAAGAAAACTGGAGTTGGCTAGAAAAAGAACTTGGATCAGACCTGAGTTTTTCACGTACGCCAATTTATGCTGCAAGAGCATTTAGTAATAAAGAGTTCATAAAAGAATACGACAAATTTTTTGATCCAAAATCTTCACCTACCTTGGATAGAAGCATTAAACAGGGTAAAGAGATGCTAACAAGTCAAATTGCTTGGAAACAACGTGACTTAAAAGCAGTTCAAGACTTTCTTAAATCTGCCTAATTTCGATTTTAAACACTTTTGCTATAGCATGCTTGCCAGCATTTCCTATGTTTAAAGTGTTCATAGCATTGTCTTCATGGGCGCAAATGACAGCCTATGCATATCGCTAACTCCATTTATTGCCAGTAGCTTTGCGTGTAGCTTAGTTCCGTATCCTACGTGTTTTTCAAATTCGTAAACACTATACTTTTCATCCAAATCAGACATATATTTATCGCGTAAAACCTTAGCATACACACTAGCTGCACTGACTATTTTGTGCAAAGAATCTGCTTTAATTATAGCTACCGCATTAACGAATTTTGTATCGCAGTAGTTAATGTTGCCGTCTATAATAATTTGCTCATCGGTAGTTGCATTAATATCTGCTAATGCCCTTTCTACTCCGATTCGCATTGACTCTGTTAATCCAAAATTATCAATTTCATTTGGAAACACCCAGCCTTGGCCGATTTGACAACTTAACTCAATATTAGTGAATAATTTTTGGCGCTTTTTCTTAGAGATTTTTTTTGAATCATCTAAGCCCGAAGGTAAATCGCTGATCTTTCGAGCAGCCACAACCAACAAAGGCCCAGCCCAACAACCACGGCCAACTTCGTCTATTCCAATTAAACCCAAATTAAATTACCTCAATTAGTTGATGGTAATTATACTATTAAGAGATAGTAATTAAAGCTACTTATTGTTCTCGAGCAGCAAGAGCTTCAGCAACTTTTGCTTCTTCGGCTGCAAGTTCAGCAGCTTTAGCTTCTTCTAGTGCTTTATGTTCTGCTTCGGCCTGAGCCTTGAGAGCTGCTTCGGCTGCAGCGATTGCTGGATCTTCACTAATAGCGTTTATAGCTTCTTTATCGAAAACCATACCAGTCAGACGTGCTGATTTACCAGAACGAGCGCGCATGTAGCTTAGGTAGTTGCGACGTACTTTAGATCTTTTAGTTACTTCAACCTTAACAACTAGTGGTGAGTGCATAAGATAGGTTTTTTCAACGCCAATACCGCTAGCAATACGACGTACAGTAATACTTGAAGTTAATGACTTCTTGCGACTTGTTCTAATAACTAGCCCTTCGAATATCTGTACACGCTCTTTACTGCCTTCTTTGATTTTTTGGTGCACTTTAACAGTGTCGCCAGACCTAACGTCTACGACTTGGTGCTTTTTTTGTTTTGCTTCTAAAGCTTTAACAACTTCATCCATATCCGTTAGATTCTACACTATTTTACTTCTTATTGCAAGAGTTTGTATAGGTTAAATAAATTTATGAAATATCTGTTGATTGTTTGTATTATGTTTCATCATGGCCTTATTATTACGTCTCCACCAATATTAACATTACCTTTGATGTTAACTTGGGGTTTAGTTAGTTGGGATTGTTCTGTGTCAAAAGAGAATATAGGTGAATAAGCGCTCCAAGCATTGGTGCCACTAGGGTCTATGGCTCTGGCTCTCCACCAATATTGGGTGTTGGCGGTTAGGGCTGATGGTTGGTATTGGTGTACAGCAAATTGGGAGAGTATTGGACCACCTGGGAAAGCTGTACCAGATTGCTCAGATTGGGATATCCAGCCAGTTTGAGATAGGGTTTGGTCTATGGTTCTTAGGATGCTGGAACAGGTGATATTAGTACATACTTCAATACTATAGCGGACAAATGGATCTACATCGTCTGTAGTACCTAGGCGGAACTCGGGTAAGACGTTTACATTCACTGCCCCGTTGGTTGGTAGTGTTAGGGTTGGTGGAGCTGGGGGGTCATTGTAGAACATGTCTATGCTCGTTAGGCTGGATTGTCCACCACAGGTGGAGTCATCCAGGGTGGCAACCACAAACAGATAGCGCTGGGTACTGCCACCTGTGATAGTTTGGGCTACTCCAGGAACTACTTTGTATAGAGTGTAGGTAGTTCCATAGGTACCAGCACCTGGAGCAGTACGGTAGCTGACTGTATAGCTACATGGTGATGTGCCGTTTAGGGTTAGAGTTAGGAGGTTGGAGCTGGCAGAACCAGTGTCTAGGGTTCTTTCGTAACGGGCTTTTAGGTCTGTGTTAAGGATTGGAGTATAACCGACTTGATTAGTGTAACCACCCGGCCTACCGCCAGTACTGTATATATAACCATTATATGTTGCTACGGCTACTCCTCTGGTGTTACTTAGTGGCGATATGCTAGATGATATACAATTTTGAATAGATCGATCATTGGCAATTGAACATTGTTGCATATCAAAAAGTTGCCCCCCTCCATTCCCCGATTCCCCCCCGATGATATAAATGGAGTTATTTTTTGCTACAGCCCCAAAATTATAACGAACACCGCTGAAAGCATTTAGTTGCTGTTTCCAGGCACCAACTGAACCATCTGCATTTAGGGGGGCGTATTCTATATCGTTACGATCAATCCCGCTTACGTTACCCCCCAAAGAATAAATATAACCATCCCAAACTACAGAAATATGTCCGTTACGCGCAACAGTAAGACTATTGGTAGTTATCCAATTACCAATACTACCATTGCTGTTTATGGGGGCGTATTGGACGGTGCCGGTAGTATTAACTCCACCTGTGACATAGAGATACCCATTGTATGCTATTGAGCTAAAACTATGACGACCAACGGTTAAATTTGTAGCTGGAGTCCATGCGCCGATGGAACCGTTGGCGTTTATGGAGGCATAATATACAGAATTTAAGGCAAAATAACCGCCAATTACATACATATAGCCGTTATAGGCTACGGAAGTATGAGCAAAAAGTGGGGCTACAAGATTAGTGGTGGCTGTCCATGCGCCAATTGTGCCATTGGCGTTTATGGGGGCGTATTGGACGGTATTAAAAGAAGTGGAGCCATCCCAGCCACCTATAATATATAAGTAGCCATTGTAGGCTACAGAGGTGTGATAGTTGCGTGCGAAATTAAATGGAGTAGTAGAAACAAATATACCACTAGAAGTTGGTGGGCCGATGTTGGCGTATTGAACATCGTTATAAACACTCCCACTACCACCGACTAAATAAAGGAAGCCGTTGTAAGCAACACTAGCATGCCGCTCACGACC
>JBGSWE010000011.1:0-33756 GCA_041752595.1 Saccharimonadales bacterium (SeqCode)
AGAGGAGTTTATGAAACGCGCCCCACCACTATCGGACTAGTCTAGGGTATTGACTTTTAAGATAAGATGTGCTATAATAGATAGGTTAGGGTTAATTCCTTAGCATTTGTTAGTTCGTTCCTTCAAAACAGAGGTGAAACATGAAACTTTCCCGTTTTTTCCGCACGTTTGCCGTCCTCGTGATTGCATCCATCTGTACCGTCGGCATCGCAACCACAGCTCACGCCGAAGACCCTGCTGACAGCTTCGATCCCAAGCCCATGTGCCCAAATCCCGAAAGCTCCAGCTTCATGCCTACTCTACGAAAGGGCCTATACGGTCTGAACGTACAGTATGTGCAAGACATTCTTGGAGTTCACGACGATGGGTGTTTTGGAGCTCAAACCGAGACATCAGTCCGAAGGTATCAGTCGAGCAAGGGTTTGGTTGCAGACGGCATAGTTGGTAATTGTACCTGGAAAGCTATTCTAGGTGATCCTGTGCCGCAATCATGCATTGCTAAGTTGAAACCCACCACCGCTTCGTCGTCTACAAGCAGCGCTAAGCCCGCTCAATGTGGCAACAAAAAGTGTGTGGTAATCGATCAAGCAGCTAACCAGGTCCGAGCCTATGCCAGCAATGGCAGTCTCGCCCTTCAAGGTGGAATGGTTGATAACCCGTCCAAACTGCCCAAGGGCACGTACTGGATTGGTTACAAGCAGGCGTCGGGCATCGATGATTCCAGTGCTACCGTGTGGTTGCCAAACTACATGCAGTTTTCTGGAGACATTGGTTTCCACAAAATTCCGATCAACAAGACGAGTGGCAACCATATCCATTCAGAATCGTACCTCGGTACGAATCAGAAGCAATCTGGCGGCTGCATCAGGCTTGGTTCGGGATTTTCCGATCAGTTGTGGAGTTTCGCCCCCGTTGGAACAGCCGTTGTGGTGATCTAACTGCAACACCCAAGAGGTCCGGTCCTGTTTGGGATAGAATTCTGCCCGCTCACGCGCGCATCTATCCCTCACAGCACCCCGGACCTCTTTTACTTTTATGAATTCATTATGAAAAGGTCTAAACGACTTAGCTTAGGTGCAAAACGGAGATGAATTATTTAATATCTAAATAACTTGTATCAATATATGTATTTATTTTTTGCTCTATTATTTTCTTTATTCAATTTATATTAGCTGTTACCATAAGAATTATGACACTAGATGTTGATGCCGCACGGGCATTAATGGCCGACAGCCTCGGCTTTCATATTATTTTTGCGCTTTTAGGCGTTGGATTGCCCCTATTTATTTTGTTAATAGAACAGCTGGGACTACGCAGGAAAGACCCTTTAATTATTGAACATGCCAAACGATTATCCTATGCGACTGTTATCTTAGTAGTTGCAGGTGTTGCGTCTGGGACAATAATTTCTATTCAACTTGCATTAATGTGGGGAGGGTTAATCGAGTTCGGTGGGCAGATACTTGGACTATCCTTTGGTTGGGAAGGTTATGCATTTATGATGGAAGCAGTTTTTTTGGCATTCTACGTTTCAACATGGGGCAAAATAAAAGGCTGGAAACACTTCATAATAGGGATACCCGTTGTTTTAGGGTCGCTCGGTTCGGCATTTGGAATAACTCTCAGTAATGCCTGGATGCAAAATCCTGGTAATTTGAATGTTGTAGACGGTGTAGTGCAGACAACAAATCCTTTAACTGATTTATTATCAAAAACTTCTTTTTTTATGATTAGTCACTCAGTTAGCTCTTACTACTTGGCGACATTGTTATGTGTGCTCGGTATTTATGCTTTTTACACACTTAAATATAAGCCAAAAGGTAAAGACCAGAAGGCGGTCAGGCAAATCATGTTTAGGTTATCTGCAACCGCAGTATTTTTTATTATCACAACTGCGACTATAGGTCATTTCCAGTCACAATACTTAGCAGAGTCGCAACCTCGTAAATTTGCAGCGATTGAATTAAATGAAAAAACCCAAACTAATGCACCTTATATATTTGGCGGACATTGGAAAGAGGATGGAACGGTTGAGGGTGGAATCCGTATACCGAATTTATTGAGTATTCTAGCTGGAAATTCTCCATCAACAGAAGTTAAGGGTTTGCAAGATTTTCCTGAAGACACTTGGCCTATGCTGATCGTGAGTACATTATTTGAAACCAAATTAATTTTAGTAGCAATAATGTCATCAGTTGTGATTTTGTTTACAGCGCTTCACTACAAAAAATTAAAAGAAAAATATCGTGCATGGCGCTACAGCAAGCCCATGTTAATAGCTTTGCTTCCTCTTGGTCCTTTAGCAATAATAATCGTGGAACTAGGCTGGATGGTAGCTGAATTTGGAAGGCAACCTTTCATAGTCAACGGATACTTACGAACAGACGAGGCATTTACTGGTCAGATAGGTTGGTGGGGATTAATTTTCCCAATATTATTTATATTTCTATTTATTGTGACCGCAATCGCTCTTTGGTTATTGTTCAAAAAACAAGGCAAAATTAAACCCGCAAAAGGACTAATATAGATGTCTGCCTTAGGATTTGTTATACTACCGCTTCTCGTCTACCTACCTATGTTCTTTGTTGAGTTTTATATTGCTTTTCGTCGTATTGGTAAACCACTAGACGCTGGCGGAGAATACTTGCATGCTACTTGGGAAGTAACTCATACGTTTTTAATCTTATCCGTAAATTATTTCATGTGGTTATTTAGCGATGCAATCTTGGATGTTGGGGACGCAGTTTTTGTTCCACTTATTACCTTCGGTGCAATTTTTATAGTTCGTGCTATTTTATATATTTACTTGTTTTATATAAAGAAAACAAACAAACCAAACTTGTTAGTAGATTGGCTTTTTGCTTTGTGTCACGTCGTGATGCTCATATGTTTACTGTATATAGCTATTGCCACAACAGTAATATTACTAAATGGTAACTACACTCCTAATGATTTCTTGCCTGCGCTCCTATATCCCGGTTTATTCCTTATGGTTCCACTAGTATCAGTTCCAATATATTTTCTTTACAAAACTCGCTCCAAATAAGCTTTTATTTTTTATTTATTCCATCCAACCGGAGCGTATCCTTATCATCTCTATGCGTTCCTGTGCTGCCTACATGCTTATTGTTGATTGTTGGACCATTTTTAATAACCTGCACGATTGCCATTGCATGACCATGACCTAAATCAAAATCTTGTTTTAGCCAAGATGCTATTTCGTCAGCTTTTGCATCAGGTCCAAACCCTTTTTCTTTTGCAATTACTATAAACTCAATTGGTGTTTTGCCTGTCTTTGTTTCTAAACTATCTAGATATGCTTGGAATGACATAATTAGTCTCCATGTTTAATTTTATCTAAAACAAATTGAAATTAACAGGATGTCGGCGCAATTATGGGTTCCTCTCGCTTTGAAGTTCATCGTTCGCAGCTCCTTCCCTGGGGGTGCCGTAGTATACCGGCTCTTTACCAGGCAGGATCTCTATGCAACCCCTAGAGGCAGCACTACGACTGCATGGTGTTTTTCCACTACCCGCAATACCGCAATATCTGCCCGGACCATAGCCGATGCTATCGGGATTAAAAGGACAAGCTTCTGTTAGTTTTCTTAGTGTTTCTGGGCGCCAGCCATTTATGAAATCTGCATGGAAAGTATACCATTCGCCCGACGACAGACTAAGATTGGTAGTGTCAGTTACACCGTGATATCCAAGGTTATACTGAACTTGCATTAACGGACGTGGGTGACTTGCAGGGCATTTGCCACTATTAGCATATGTCATATGCGCGGTATTGGGTAACCATAGGTGTTTACCATCCCAGCATTGCGGAAAGACTATCTCAAGTTGAAGTTTTTCCGGTAAGCCCTTGGGGTTAAGTGTTGAAACGCCAGGATTTGAGCTGAGGCTAAACATTTTTCCACATCTACTTGTAGTGGCCAAATGCGGGTGTGTAACTTTGGGTGAATTAACTTGAAAGGGGTATTTATACCAACTGCCAGACTGAGGAATGATGTCACACGAACTGGTAGCTGTTGCTTTGCCCGCAATCATTCGTAATCCAAAAGGCATTTGCTCAAACTGTGTTGTGTTGGGATTGAGTTGTCCAACTTTGTAGTAAAACTTGTTTGAGGTGGCAGGAATACGTTTAGTGCCCTGATATACAGCAGGAGTCCAGTAAGCACTGCGATCTGCCTGCACCGAGCAAGAGTTTGGTTTGCTGACAATATCTAGCATTGAAGAATTGCCTCTAATATCTTGGGCGCCAAAGAATTCGTGCATGTGTGTTACTGGAGGAGGGCTATTTCTGCCTGGAAATACAATAGGGTCCTCTTCTAGGTAGTGTGTTGGGTCGCAATTAATTGTGAATAGTTTTTGTCCTAAATTATTTCCTAGGGGTAAACTTTCAGCAACAATTACAATATTGTCTTCAGGGATTGCTTCCTTTCCATCTGGGCACAGATCTCTATATTCGTTTCCAGTGTAAAGCACGGGTACGTTATTTCCCGTTGTTGGCGGAGAAACCGTCATATTGTTTGTGCAGCCAACCCAGTTTGGGTCATAGGCCTGCGTATCGGTATTGAATAATATATAGCTTCCGCCTGAAGCGGTGGAGTCGTTCTTTTTAGTAACGGCTCCATTCAAAATACCTGTTTCAGCTTCAAAGAAGCTTGCAGCAGCTGCCACCGCAACAGATAACGTCACCATGCTAATTAACCCTAATGCCAATACAAAAACAAAACCCCACTTGCTAGTAAATACTATTCTGGATTTTAGGTTTCTAAACATATTATGACCGTCTTTCTATCGCCTTTGCGATAGCAATTATTTCCCGCACCTTGGATTCTCGAATATCACCATCTTTATCGATATCATCCCAGTTTAAATACTCAGCATAAACATCATCAGATGGTAAAACGAGCAAAGCTTCATAAAATTCCTTCATTAGAGATTCTGGTAGGGTGGGGTAATCATAAGTTTCCAAAGCAGATGCTATTACAGGAGTCGCCCCATCATCATAATGACCAAATTCATGATTTGGTTTTGCGATTTTTGGTTCGGTATTTGGCGACACGTTAACATCCTGATTTGGTGTTATCGTATCCTGGGCAGGATCAAGTTTCGCCGTTTCTAATACATCTTTTATTGACGTGTCTCTTTTTTGAACAGGACTGTCGTTTGCAAGAATTAGTGTCACTACTACTCCTGAAGTTAACAGCAAAAGTAGCACAAACAAAAATAGTGTCTTTTTGTTCGCTAGCAATTTGATTCCCCTATACTACCCATACTATTGATAACCCTATTACTTCTTGAGCTTATTATACGATAAAAATATGTAATTGCAGTTTAAAATGATATTTACCAAAAACAAAAAGAGACCAAATGGCCTCTTTCTTAAGGTGCTTATGAATGGTGCCATGTAATAGACATACTTCAAACAAAATCTATAGAAATGAACGACAATTATATTTTGAAAGAATTGGCAGAAGAACTGAATCTAGCAAGTGATTTAATCAGTGGTTAGCACCTATCAATTTTGTTAGAGTGAGATTAACGCTTCCTCTATCTCAATGAGTCTCTTCTCTATCGTCACATCTGTTTTGGCTTTTAGGATTGGATATGCTAGTGATCTTTGCTTACCTGGTGTAAGACCTTGCCAAACCTCGTCTAGTCTTGGATTACTCAATAATAATTCAACGAGTGCAGGATGCATATCAACTTCATCTTGATTCCCAATTGACAGCTCTACTTCAACTATATCGTCAATATTTTTGTTTATATTCGTTAGTAATTTTTTTGGCGTTTGTAGATACCAGATCTTCATTCCCGAATTTAAAAGTTCATTTTTTAACAAATGTTCTGTTTGCTTAGAGCCAACTTTATCCGGCATTAAAGCCCCTTTTGTAGGAAAGCCGTCGACTGTTGCTTCTACTCTGAGTCGTGGATATTCCGACAATGGTAATAGGTCAGTAACCTCTTTAGGGATGTAAACAACTGTATAAAAATAAGGCCCAAAGTCGTATTTATCTATTTTTGTTTTAAATCGTAGTTTATTATTATCTATCATAATGACATAATACCAAAAAGAGTCCGAAAAAAGCCCAAAATTTGTTTGTGTCTAAGATGCTATTTGGTGATGTTAGTGCTGCTAGAACACTTCAGCGGTAGCGATTAACAATATTAGTAAATTGTTTACGGTTTTGGTCCTATATAATCGAAGATAGCAACAGTAGTTATAAAATCCCTAAGGAGCAACATACAATGAGTCAGTATTTTACTAAAGATTCGTTTAGGTTTCTTGAGTTATTGGAGGGCAACAATTACAAAGAATGGTGGTATGAAAATAAAAAAGATTATGAAAGGTACGTCAAAGAACCTTTAAAAAATTTGGCAAATGACGTAGGGATTATTTATGGAGAGCCCCATATTTTTCGACCAAATAGAGATGTTCGCTTTAGTAAAGACAAAAGCCCCTATAAAACAAACGCTAGTTTTTATATTAGCGATACGTTCGGAGGGCTTTATTTTGAACTGAGCAAAACGGGCATAACCGTTGGTGGCGGCCTATACGAACCACAAACCGACCAACTAGAAGCATGGCGTCAATTGTTCGACACAGCAAAAGCAATTAAAATAAAGGACTTGCTACATAAAGCTAGTAAGCAAGATTTTGCTCTCATGCAAGAAGGCGCCTTAAAAACTGCGCCGAGGGGATGGACCCCAGATCATCCTGAGATTGAATACCTACGACTAAAGCATGCTGTTATTACAAAACATTATTCATATGACTCATGGATTGGAAACCCAAACATATTCGACGAACTCATGAAAAACTATCAGCTTGTGCATGATTGGAATATGCAGTTGAAGTTATATGTTGGTGAGTCTAGGCTAGAACGGAAATGGTAAAATTATCCGTTACTTTTTGTTCTGATATTTTGCTTTGCATCTTGGGTCGTTATATTAATGCGTTTCAAACGTGTTTCAGAAGTTTTGGCTGATGCAATCCAACGTAAAATATTACGTCGTGTTGAAGGTGGAAACGCATCAAAGTTATCTTTTGCAGGAGGACTATTATAAAAAGATGTAGTTAAATCTTCTGGTATAAGTAAATTGTCAACATCATTCATGACGTCCCACATGCCATTTTGCTTTGCTAATTTGACGCAATGAGCTCCACTTGGTTGCATCTTTCCTTCACGAATAAGTCGCTCGGCTCTGTCTTTATAACTCTTTGCCCATGGTTTTGTACGTCGTGGACTTATAAACTGCATAGTCGTTAGGTCATCAACTTTTCTTTTAATACCGTCACACCAACCGAAAGCAATCAGTAGATCTAAAAAATTCTCTTGACCGATGAATTTACTTGGCACATTTTTTTTGTATGTAATTAACCATACACCTTCTTTTTGCATTTGGTTAAGAACTAACCATTTACGAAACGCATCGACATTATCTACTACTACTTCAGCAAAGCGGTCACTTGCAATTTTTCCCATATATGAATCGTAGCATTCTTATCGGTAAAAAAAGAAACGCCAGCTCTGACATTTCAGATAATCTAAACGTGGTGCAACGTAGCAGATGCATTTCAAACAGCGGCTATAGGTGCTACGAAAAATAAACTAAAATATCTGATTGAGGTAATTGGAATTTCTGAAAATTTAATTTGATTGCTGTCTATGGTTTATTAACTCGAAAGCCAGTCGATCGCCTCAGTCTCGCTAGCAAAATACCTCGTTTGCACCACGTCAGTTTCTGCAACCTCATCTTCTACATAAGCTAGGTATTCTTTGGGCATAACAAGTGCTTGCCTACTAACGCCAACTTTTGTAATTCTTGGATAAAACTCTTCGTTACGAAACGCAATATTTTCATCCGGTAGAGCGAACTGAAAATTAGTAGTATCGATTAATATATTATTGCTTTTGTGTTCATTAATATAGCCCGCAAGATTCATCAAAGCATCTTTAAAATCTTGAAAACTCATTTTGGCAGTATTTTCATTCCATCGATTTATAATCATATCTCCGTCTAGGCTAAATGTGTAATAGGTTGATTCGTAGATTTTCATAGTTACTCCATTGAATATTTTGTTGTATACTTACTATAATTTAGTGTAAGTATAAATTGCTAGTACTAACAATTTGGTAAGTATTGAGAGTGTTATAATGAGTTCAGAAAAATCTATAATAAAATTGCCGAAACAAGGTGATTTATACAATCCGTTGTGCCCGAGCCGAGTGATTATCAACCATGTCTCAAGCGTGTGGGGGTCCGTAATATTAAAAGCACTGTCAGAACATAAAACAATGCGCTTTAGTGAGCTCAGAAAACAAATTGATGGGGTCTCCGAAAAAATGCTATCTCAAACGCTTCGACACTTCGAACGGGACGGTTTAGTATTTAGAAAAAGCTATCCAGTCATACCACCTAAAGTAGAGTATTCATTAACACCTTTGGGCCAAGACTGCGCTCAACAAGTTTTAGACGTATGTAACTTTATTGAAGATCGCATGTACGATATTGTTAATAATCAAATGAAATACGACAAAACACCAAACAGAATTTCGTGGCAAGAACCAGCAGATTTTAGCCGAAATCAAAAAAGACCTATCCATAACAGATAAGTCCCTTTTGGTGCGGGTTAAGAGACTCTAACTCTCGACCTCTTCCTTGGCAAGGAAGCGCTCTAAACAACTGAGCTAAACCCGCTTATTGGTGGCTCCTCCCAGACTCGAACTGGGGACACAAGGCTCTTCAGGCCTCTGCTCTACCAACTGAGCTAAAGAGCCGCAATTTATGACGACCAGAGTATTTTACGTTATTTTACGGCTTTTCTCAAGCATAACTAAGGATAAATGATAAGAAAGTAATAAAACCAGCAATAGTCAACTTAGTAGCATTTACTCTTTAAATTAACTGATTTATGTGCTATTATCTTGCAGTCTGATAAAAAATATTTGGGTGATTAGCTCAGTTGGCTAGAGCATCTGTTTTACACACAGAGGGTCGGGGGTTCGAGTCCCTCATCACCCACCATTTTTTATTAGTACTATCTAGGCGCGAGTGCTGTAATTTGGTAGCCAGGCATGCTTGAGGTGCATGTGTCTTAGGACGTGGAGGTTCAAGTCCTCTCTCGCGCACCAATACCTTGATCATTTTATTACACCTTAGCTGACCCGAATAACTTATTGATATAATCATTTTATGCATGACACAAATTCGATGGAATCAACAGAATTATTAAAAACACGTATACGACCATTAAATTCCGCTAAACCAAAACAAACTGCGGAATGTGTACTCTATGTAATGAGCCGTGACCAAAGGGTTAACGGCAATCATGCACTTTTGGCCGCCCAAAAGCACGCCCTAGCCAAAAATCTTCCGCTGGCTGTTACTTTTTGTCTATATTCCAAATCTGGTCTTAGAGCCCGCGAACATTATGATTTTATGCTGGAGGGGCTAAAAGAAATAGAGCAAAATCTTACCAAGCTCGATATAGGATTTATATTTATTGTAGGCAATCCACAACAAAAGTTATTAGAATTATTCTTGAAGTTGAACCCAGATGCTGTTTATTTTGACTTTAGTCCTTTACGCAGTCCAAGGTCACTTCAGCAAAAATTAGCTACAGAAGTACAAATACCAATGTACGTAGTTGATACACATAATATTGTGCCGGTTTGGGTAGCCAGCGAAAAACAAGAAGTTGGCGCCTATACACTAAGACCTAAATTACACAAATTACTAGCAAAGTATTTAGTAGCTCCTGAAAATTTAGTAACTCATACAACTACGTGGCAAGGCAAAGAAGTTTCGTTGTCTGAAATGTCTGAAGAAATTGTTTCTATAACTAGCAAACTAACCAGTAATGGTACAAAAAACGAATTCACTAGTGGCGAAAAAGCGGCAAAAGAACACCTAGAATCATTTATTGCTAATCAACTTGAACGATATGCAGTAGATCGTAATGACCCAAGTAGTGGTGCGCAATCAAACCTAAGTCCATATCTACATTTTGGCCAAATTAGCTCGCTACAGGTTGCGCTGCAGCTGCAGGAAGTAGCAATACAAAACGGTTCAAATCTTCATTTTCTGAATTCGCCCAAGATGCCCAAACCAGAAGATGTCGAAACGACTTTGCTGCACGGCGTAGACTCATTAATAGAAGAAATGGTTGTACGTAAAGAGCTGGCAGATAATTTTTGTTTTTATAATTTAGATTATGACAATCTTAATTCTGCACCAAACTGGGCTAAAACTTCACTAGATAAACACCGAGATGATACAAGGGAACATCCGTATAGTTACGAAGAATTAGAAGCTTCAAAGACACACGATCCAGCTTGGAACGCCGCCCAGAATCAGCTAACCAAAACCGGAAAAATGCACGGCTATATGCGTATGTATTGGGCAAAAAAGGTGCTTGAGTGGACAGATAGCCCGGAACAAGCTATCGACTATCTTGTAAGGCTAAACGATTTTTATAGTATCGACGGCGGCGATCCAAATGGATACGCCGGAATATTATGGTCAGTTGGTGGTGTTCATGATCGCCCATGGATAGATCGTGATATATTCGGGGTAGTGCGCTACATGAATTATGGTGGCCTAGATCGTAAGTTCAATATAGAGTCTTACATTAATACTAATAATCCCTCGGAATAGTTGTTATGAATAAAGATCTATCACTAGACAAGCCACTAACCTTAAATCAACGCATTTTCCAATTCTTTCTAAACGTTATTTGTTTGTATTTTGCGATATATATCGTAGATTCGGTGCAAATAAATAACTACTTCTTCGTAGTTATTGCTGTCGTATTAATACAGTTTATTCAATGGGCAATACGCCCGTTTTTTGGCCTTATTGCTAGAGTATCTGGAGTAGTTGGCATATTAGCAATTAGCTTATTTGGAAACGCGGTTATTGTTTGGATTGCCCTACACATATTACCGGAAGTTAATGTAGAAAGTTTCTTAGGAACATTTATAACTGCATGGATTTACGCACTACTAACAACAATTATTAACTGGATTCTAGTGTCGCAATCAGATGATGTATTCATTGCTCAAATATTAAAACAAAGCAAACACATAAGCTCAAAAAAATCCGAAAAACCAGGCTTTATATTCATGCAACTCGACGGTGTGTCGGCTCCAATACTAGAAGGCCAAATAAAAGCCGGTAATTTACCAAACATCACCAAATTAATTAGAAAAGACGATTACGAGTTAAACTCTTGGCACACTCAAATTCCGTCAACAACCCCAGCCTCACAAGCCGGAATATTATTGGGTAGCAACGAAGGAATACCGGCATTTAGATGGTACGAAAAGGATACAGAAAAGATGGTTGTTGCTAACCAGATGTCTGGAGCAGCACTAATAGAAAAGCGATTAAGTAACGGCAACGGTCTACTTGTAGACGGCGGTGTAAGTATTGGAAACTTGTTTTCTGGAGATGCCCCAACAAACATAATGGTCATGAGCAAACTCGAAGGCGATAAGGAGTCTATCAAAAACGTCAGAGAGTACAATAGCTATTTTTATTCCACCCTTGGTTTTATGCGTTCAATTATTTTATCAATTGCAGAAATGGTCAAAGAAGTATATCAAGCCAAAAGACAGCAATCACTGGGCGTTACACCTAGAATTAAAAGACATGGTTCTTATGTGTTTTTAAGAGCAATGACAAACGTCCTCATGAGAGATTTGCAGACATATATCGTCATACAAAACATGCTTAAAGGCGTAAATAGTATATATGTCGATTATCTTGATTATGATGAAGTGGCTCATCACGCCGGCATGGCTCGCCCAGAATCGCTAGCGTCTTTGAGGGGTCTAGATTGGGTTGTTGGTATGGTAGAACGCGCAAAGCTTCATTCGCCCAGGGCCTATGAGCTCATACTAATTTCTGATCATGGTCAAAGCCAGGGCCCGACCTTTAAACAGCTTCATGATGGCAAAAGTCTAGAAATGTATATTAACGACTTTCTAAATAACGACACAGTATTAAAAGAGTCCAGACCAACAGAAGAAAATAAATCGCTTCAAACTATATTGCCCACCAAAAGTTCAAAACCAAACAAAAAAAATGAACAAAAACAAGCTGAAGAGTTAAATCAATCAAACATAGTTTTTACAGGATCAGGAAATTTAGGCAACATTTGGTTTAAGGATCATAAAAAAAGGCTTAGTCTTGAAGAAATTAACAAATACTACCCCGAACTAATTCAATCTTTATTAATACTTGAAGGTATAGGTATGGTGATTGTTAAAACTGCCAATGGCTATATATGTATGTCTAAATCAGGTGATATGAATCTAAGTTCGGGCAAAGTAAATAATAATAACCCACTGCAAAAGTATTCACACCACGAACAAAAATCATTATTTAGATTAAGCCAGATGAAAAACGCCCCAGACATTATTGTCATATCTACCTACGATGAAGTAACGGGTGAAGTCCATGCATTTGAAGAGCTAGTTGGTAACCATGGTGGGATTGGTGGCTGGCAAACAGAGGCAATACTATTGCACCCCAAAAAGTACAAAATCAATAAAAAGCATTTAGACGACGGAGATATAGTCGGTGCAGAGACTGTCCATAAGATACTTAAAAGTTGGCTTCCTAAATAAACTAATGTTTAGGCATCAGCTTCAATAAATATACATTCACCGGGGCATTCTTCTGCAGCCTCGATTACAAACTCAACAAGACTAACTGGAATCCTAGCCATGCCTTCAGAATAAGATGGGTTAGTGACCCCATCAAACAATACTTCTGTACCAAAATGCTGGGCCGACTCTTTTACATAATATAGCCCATCTTCTCTACCAAAAAACACATCAGGAGCTATTTCTTCACATAAACCATCGCCCGTACACAGATCTTGATCTATCCAGACTTTTAAACCTGACGCATTTTCGGCCATATTTACCCCTTCAAACTGCTTATGTTAATTGTGATTACATTATATCAAATATATTAGGATACCTCTTTTACTAAAAAGATATTCGGGCAATTATTTTATAGAACTGTATAATAATTACATGAGTGAACATAACGAACATGGAATTAGTCAACCTGACGATTTACATAAAGTTGGAAATTTAATTCCAGAGGAACACCTTGCTGAAGTTATACATCTCACATGGGATGGTGAAGAAATAAAGCTTGGTGGTTTCATTAATGATCCAGATAACGAAGATTCTACACTTGCAACGATCTATAGGTTTGACAGAAAAACCGGTGAAGTAGCAACAGAACACGGGCGAATAATAGGTAACGTCAGAGAAGCATCAGAGTACATATGGGAACATAGGAAAGGGGCGGTTACCGTTGCTTCTTTTGCAATTACCGTTGCTCTCGGCTCGTTATGGGCTCGACATAAAAGTTCAAAGTAAAAGAATCCCTATAATACACTATAACATATTAAATTAATATAGTCAATAGGTTGGTGACTTTTAACAGAGGTGTTAGAATATATTGGTACTCAGATAATGGCGCGTTGGCCGAGCAGTTAGGCAGGAGTCTGCAAAACTTCGTAGATGGGTGCAACTCCCATACGTGCCTCCAGGGGCGAGTGGCGGAATTGGTATACGCGACGGACTTAAAATCCGTTGGTCTTAACAACCTTGTGGGTTCAAGTCCCACCTCGCCCACCATTATAAAAAGCCAGGCATTAAGTCTGGCTTTTTATAATTAATTCGTTTGCATAAGTGCTATAATATAAGTACTAATAAATCAGGAGATAAACAAAAAATGATGTGGCTATTAATAATCGGCGGTCTTGTACTAGTAATCGGTATTGTACTTGTTAGCTTATATAACTCACTTGTAACACTTAATGTTCGTGCTCAAGAGGCATGGAGCGATATTACAGTACAAATGAAACGACGTATTGATCTTATCCCTAACCTAATTGAAACAGTCAAAGGTTATGCTGCACACGAAAAGAGTGTTTTTAAAGAAGTAACAGAAGCCCGCACAGCTATGATGAACGCTGGTTCACCTGCAGAAAGCGCTAAAGCTGAAAATATGCTCGAAGGTGCGCTTAAAAGCATTTTTGCAGTTGCAGAAGCTTACCCAGACCTAAAAGCTAGTGATAACTTCAAGGAACTTCAGTCTGAACTAGTTGATACAGAAGACAAAATTCAAGCATCTCGCAGGTTCTATAACGGCGTAGTACGTGACTTTAATACAAAACGAAAAGTGTTCCCAACAAATATCTTTGCGGGAATGCTTGGTTTTAACACCGACAAAGAATTCTTTGATGTTGACGACAGCGAAAGAGAAGCTGTAAACAAGCCAGTAGACGTAAAGTTTTAATTAGTAATCAAGATTGATCGTTAAAGGGCTTTAGTTGAATGTATAGTGCAATTGCCGCAAACAAACGCAAGACAGTATTTATAATGTTTATGTTTGTATTTCTGATAGTATTCTTGGGCTGGCTGTTTAGTGTGATTTATGGTGGCGGCCCAAGTGTAATTGTGGGTGTACTAATTGGGGCATTAATCTATACGACAATTAGTTACTACAGTTCCGCCAAAATGGCACTTGCAATAAATCGTGCCAAAAAAATCGAGAAGAATGATAACCCAAGACTTTATAGAATTGTTGAAAACCTAGCAATTACAGAAGGCCTGCCAATGCCCGATGTTTACATAATGCAAGAACCAGCACTGAACGCCTTTGCAACTGGCCGAGATCCTAAGCATTCATCTGTTTGTGTAACTACTGGAATGCTTGAATTACTTGACGATAAAGAACTGCAAGGCGTAATGGCTCATGAAATTAGCCATATCAAAAACTATGATATTCGAGTCAACATGGTTGCCTTTGCAATGGTTGCAGTTATAGGCATACTGGCAGACATAATGCTGCGCATGAGCTTTTTTAGGGACGGCGATGAGGATACCGGAAGCTTAGGTTTGGTTATTGGTATTGCCGGAGCAATTTTGGCGCCGCTTGCAGCTACGCTTATCCAGCTAGCTATTTCACGCCAGCGTGAATACTTGGCCGATGCATCAGGCGCACTAGCCACAAGATACCCAGAAGGCCTAGCTAGTGCATTAGAAAAAATTGAGGGCCACGGATCTGCGATTAAGAGTCACCAAAGTTCTAGTACTGCTCATATGTTTTTTGCGAGTCCATTGAAGGGTAAAAGCCTAGCAAGTATGTTCAGTACCCACCCACCAATTGCAGAGCGAGTTAAGCGCCTCCGCGAGAGTGCAACAAAGGCATAAAACTATGCCAGCCAAACAGACTAAAGAATCTAGTAAAACAGATCAGCGAGTTAGAAAACTTAACCGCAAAAACAAAAAACAAGTTACAAAAATTTATAAGAAAATTCCTAGCAGCTTTAGTTTGTTAAATACTAGTTTTAAACATATCTGGGCCAACAAAAGGTTGCTTATAGGGATTATGATCGTATTTGCAGCCTTATATATAGTTTTAGTTAGAGGGCTAGTGATGCAATTTGAGTTGAGCCAAAACAGTGCGAAAATTGACGAAGTAATTGGAGACGGTATTAATACTCCAACCAAGGCATTTGTTTTACTGGGTAGTTTGTTTGGCACAACCGGTTCTACTTCTGGTGAGGCGGCTAGTGTGTACCAGATATTCTTATTTATTATAATATCGTTAGTTTTAATTTGGGCTCTAAGACAAACATTCGACGAATCCACAAAAATTAAGATCAAAATTAGAGATGCATATTACAAAAGTATGACACCTTTTATTACGTATATATTAGTTTGGTTAGTTATTCTAATTCAATGCATTCCGGCATTTATTGGGATAACTTTATATAGCCTGGTGGTCCCAGAAGGCTTAGCGGTAAGTGCTTTTGAGCAAGTGTTTTGGGTGGTGTTAATGATACTAGGACTAGTAGTTACTACGTTTCTTCTTAGCTCTTCAATTTTTGCAAGCTATATAGTTACACTTCCAAATATGGCGCCATTTACCGCCCTAAGATCTGCTCGAAAACTTGTAAAATATCGTCGCTTTTCTGTAATAAGAAAAGTTATATTTTTGCCAATATTTATAAGTATTTGTTTTTTGGTTTTATTCCTGCCGCTTGTAATACTCGTGCCCTTGATTGCAGAAGTATTATTCGTGGTTCTAGGCTTTGGCTTAATCGTTTTAGGTCACACATATTATTTTGTACTTTATAGAGCACTGATATGAACAAGGCTGAGGCAAGTGAGCGAATAGATAAATTAAAAACACTAATTAATGATTATCGCTATCACTATCACGTACTAGACGAATCAATAATGTCAGAGGGCGCAGCTGATAGTTTAAAACACGAACTATCAAAATTAGAGGAATTATATCCAGATCTGTTAACATCCGATTCGCCAAGTCAACGAGTAGCTGGAGTTGCGTTAGATAAGTTCGACAAAATTTCCCATATTTATCCAATGCTCAGCTTGCAAGACGTATTTGACCAAGAAGAAGTTGAGTCTTGGATTACAAGAATCAACAAATTAGTACCAGGACAAGATAATACTTACTTTTGCGATATTAAAATGGATGGCTTTGCATGTGCGCTGGTATACCAAGATGGAATTTTAGAAAAGGCCATAACAAGAGGTGATGGACGAGTTGGTGAGGATGTAACGATGAATGTGCGCACTATCGACAATGTGCCAATTAATTTACGTAGAATTAAGGGTTACGAACAATTCCTAAATGGCCGCACCGAAATTCGCGGCGAAGTTGTGATGCTAAAAAGCGATTTTGAAATGATTAATAAACAACGTGAATCGGCTGGTTTGCCTACATTTGCTAACCCTCGTAATTTAGCAGCTGGAACAATTAGACAACTAGATTCTAAACTAGTTGCAGAAAGACCGCTAAGGTTCCGTGCCTATGATATATATGCCCAGCAACCTGATCAAGTCCCCACATTTGAAGCAGCATATGACATTATTCGTAATCTTGGTATTGCTACAAATAAAGAAGCTAGTACATTAAAGGACATCGATAGTTTAATGAATTTTGCAAATATCTGGGATACAAAAAGACACGATTTGCCTTTTAATACAGACGGACTAGTGATTAAAGTAAATGAGCGTAAGGCCTATGAAAAACTAGGTGTTGTTGGTAAGACACCCAGGGGCGCTGTTGCTTTTAAGTATGCAGCCGAACAAGCAACTACAATTGTAAAAGAAATAATTATAAGTATTGGTCGTACTGGTGCGGCAACGCCAGTGGCTGTATTTGATCCGGTTTTGGTTGCAGGATCTACGGTAAGACATGCAAGTTTACATAATGCCGATGAAATTAAGCGAAAAGATATTCGCGTTGGCGATACAGTAATAATATTTAAAGCTGGAGATATTATTCCGCAGGTTGAAAGTGTCGTAATGGCCTTAAGACCAAAAGACGCCAAAACTTTTTTGATGGAAAAAGAACTCTATCATCAATATCCAGAGCTTGAATTTGTTAGGCCCGAGGGCGAAGCTGTTTATAGGGTCAAGGGTGTAACCGGTCCTTTATTACTCAAAAAATCACTTGAGCATTTTGCTAGTAAGGGCGCGCTGGATATTGATGGACTAGGCGAAAAAAACGTTGTCGCGCTTGTTGATTCTGGGCTAGTAGAAGATATTGCCGATATTTACATGATAACTGTCGATCAATTATTAAAACTAGATAGGTTTGCAAAAATATCAGCAACTAAATTAGTTTCTGCAATCGATGCTAAAAAATCACCATCGTTATCACGATTTATTTTTGCTCTTGGAATTCGCCATGTTGGTGCACAGACGGCGATTGATCTAGCAAATAATTTTAAAAATCTAGATAATTTAGGACTAGCTTCCTATGAACAACTCAAGGATATAGATGGGGTCGGCGAAGTAGTGGCCGATTCTATATTAGGATGGTTTTTGGATGATGACAACCAGGACTTATTAGCTAAATTTAGGCGACTTAATATTTGGCCAGAAGAGGCAAAAGTAACTAGCGGTAAACTAACTGGAAAAAGTTTTGTCATTACAGGCACGCTAGAATCTATGAGCAGAGACTTAGCAGCCGAGGAGATAAGGGCATTGGGCGGCACTTTTCAGTCTAGTGTCGCAAAAGGCACAACTTATTTGGTAGTTGGGGCGAATGCTGGCAGTTCAAAAGCCGAAAAAGCTCAAAAACTAGGCACAGAAGTAATTGACGAACAGCAACTACTTAAAATACTTGCATAATATCGTCTACCCACCTAGTCAATAGCCTCAACTGTGCTGTACAATAAGATTCAATAAGAGAGGCAAGAATGATAGATCTAATAAACCCTGTTGCTAAAGAGGCACTAAGCCAAAGTATGGATAAATACTTTGCTAGGTGGGACGAATACGTTGCTCGTATGGGTTTATATAGTATTGCCGAAAAAATGCGCCCAATTGCTGTTGGGTGGAAGGTTGCAAACAGGGCCGAATATCGCCGTGTAATGAGTGTTCTTGATAATTATGCATTACAAATACACAGTGTTACTGTAGGTAAACGAAAGTTTGCAACTGTTATTTTGCAAGAGCCGCTATCAAGAAATATTTCTATTATTAAAGTAATCGAACGGCGTGAAGGTTCTAGGGACGCGGTTGGTTTGGATCACGTTGATTTCTTTTTGCCAATTGTTGAGGGTATTGCAGAAATGCTAGAGAGAGGACAAGCTAATTGGCGTCGTCAGGGAAATGAAACCTATAAAAGGATTAGTGTAAGGTTTGGTCCAGAGTCTTTGTTCGAAGCCAAAATTATTGATCACACCATACTTAATATTGCAGCTGATGAGTTAAACTACGCCAGCCAAAAGATACTTAGCCCAGGTGTTAGACTAGAAAAACCTATCAGGGATTAAGATCACTTACAAATAAAAAACTTCACTAATTGTGAAGTTAAATAAATTGGTGGAGATACAGGGACTCAAACCCTGGACCTCTGCCCTGCCAGGGCAGCGCTCTAATCAACTGAGCTATATCCCCATGTAATAGTTTGACACTTTAGTTACCTGGTAGGTGCTATATTAACAGATTAGAGACAATAAATAAACCTACCAATTTGTAGCATGCTATAAAAGCGGTTATAGTTATATTTGAATAATGCAAAAAATAAAGGAACTGAATTGGAAAATAAAGAACAACCACCAATTTCACCATCTAGTGATCCGCTAAATTCTAGTAATGATTTTAAGCCTAGCATAGAACCGGACGAACAATTTGTATCGCCCATTCAAACTGTCATTTCACCAACTAATCCAGTAGCAACTCCAGCTACAGCTGAAACACCAACTCAAAGCCCGAACCTTTCACAAACTACTACTCCTGCGCCTGCTGCACCAATCGTTAGTAGCACCCAACCAACTAGCTTTAATGGTGGAGCTATTGAATCAAATAATCCAACTTTGCAGTTTAATCAGAAACAAAAACACCGTAAAAAAGGTTTATTAATAGGGATTGTAGTCGCTGGATTTTTTCTTGTTAGTAGCTCAGCTGCAGGTTACGTTGGTGTAATTCTTCCAAACAAACCGGAAAATGTTTGGGAATCAACTATGTCAAATATGGGTCAGGCATATGATGAAGTTACTGAATTTGGTTTAACTATAGAATCAGCCAAGGGCTTAGATGTTGACGGAGCGTTTTCATATAAATACGACCAAGACACACTTAGCGGTGACTATAAAGTAAAAAGTTACGACACCGACTTGATGTCTGAGATTAATGTCAAACAAGATAATTTTAGTGCAAAATTTGAAATAATGACCGCCACTCCCGAGGGTCAATCAACACCGAATCTGTATGCTAAAGTTGCTGAACTAAAAAATTTATCTGAGTTAGCAGATCCAGAAGTTGCCGATCAGTATAACCAGTTTGTAGGCAAGTGGTATGTGTTTGATTTTGGAGCATTAACAGAAGAACCAGAGCAACAATATACAACTGAAGATTACAAACAAGTAGTAGATGCAATTGGCGCATCAGCCAAAGAGTATTTGTTTTCAGTAGAAGAAGGCAAGGCTGTATTGGTTGTCGACGAATTTGTAGGTAAAGAAGATCAATTCGATAACGATACATATCACTACAAAGTTAGTATCGACCAAGCTGCATTAAAAGAATTTGAAAAATCATTGAACGACAGCGTTCGTGCAACAAAAATCGGCGAAAGCATTGGAAGTGATGAAGAAATTCAAGACTACACAGGTGGATTAACTGAAGAACTTGATCAACTCGGTAGTTTTGATATTTGGATTAATAAAAGCACAAAACTAATCCAGACAATTAGGGCGTACGAAGAAAATTCGACAGATAGCTATTCGGAGTTTGGTCAATTATTTGAAGGCGGAGACAAAATACCTCTATTCGTTAATTATCAGGACAAGGCAGACTCTGGCGATAATCTATTTAATCTCAAGTTGGATCTAGATAAGAATCAAAAAACCGCCGTGCTAGATGCTAAATACACAGAGGCCAGTGGAAATAACAATTTCGAGCTCAAGTCCAATTTCCGTACAAACAGTGACGAGTTAAACTTAACCGCACCGACAGACGCTATATCAATATGGGAGCTTTTTTATGGTGGATCTTACACCCCACCTCAAATCGATGCCGATACACTAGGTTGGAATATAGGAATTGAAGACATAAACCAGCTTGATATAACAAATTACATAGATGATCTCCAGACATTAATAGAGCAATTACAACTGATACCTAACTCGCCAGCGTTTAACCTCTAGGGTATACTTGCAAGAGTGAAGAAAGTACTAAAAACAATAGTTGTAGCTATTCTTGCCAGGCAAGTTATTAAGCTCAGAAAAAAACATAATTTTAAAATTATTGGCGTTGTTGGTGGTATTGGCAAAACTAGTACTAAGCTTGCAATTGCTCAAACACTTGGTAAATCACTCAGAGTTAAATACCAAGAAGGTAACTATAACGACATTGTTAGTGTCCCATTAATATTTTTTGGTCATGCAGTTCCTAGTCTACATAATCCATTTGCTTGGCTTAAAATATTTATTAGCAACAGTAAACAAATTAAAAAAGACTATCCGTATGACGTTGTTGTTGTAGAGCTTGGCACTGACGCCCCTGGCCAAATTGCAGCGTTCTCTAAATATTTACAGCTCGATATTGCGGTTATTACTGCATTAGTTCCAGAGCACATGGTTAATTTTGCAGATCTACAAGCCGTAGTAGACGAGGAGTTAGCAGTTATCAACTTTGCAGATAAGATTATCTACAATGCAGATTATGTTAACGAATCATATAGATCGTTAATTACTAAAGTTAACCAGTCATATAGCCTAAGAGATACCAGCGCCTCATATTATTTGGCTAACTTATTTCATAGTTCTGGCGGTTACGAGGGTGATATAAAAAGTGGCGGCGAAATATTTGCCCATTTTTCCCACGAAGTAGTATCAGAAACTCAACTTTATTCATTACTTGCGGCAGTTATAGTGTCTATAGATTTAGGTCTTAAATCCCCGCAGGTATTAAGCGGACTATCTAGTATTAAACCCGTCAGCGGACGCCTCAGGAGACTAAAGGGCATGAATAGTAGCACAATTATTGACGATACATACAACTCTAGTCCAGAAGCAGTTAAAGCAGGTCTAGAACTACTATTTAATCTTGAAGCTACTCAGAAAATAGCGATACTAGGCAATATGAATGAACTTGGAGAAACTTCTGCCCAGTCCCATAAAGAAATCGGAGATATGTGCGAACCCAGTAAGTTAGATATGGTTGTTACTATCGGCCCAGATGCAAGCCAGTATTTAGCTGCCGCTGCAAGCGCCAAGGGTTGTCAGGTAAAGAGTTTTGATAATCCCTACGAAGCTGGCGAATACGTGCAGTCCAAAGTTATTCCAGGCGCTATGATATTTGCAAAAGGGTCGCAGAATAATGTGTTTGCCGAGGAAGCCGTCAAATTATTACTGGCCGATCCAGAGGACGTAAGTAAATTAGTTAGGCAATCAGATCATTGGCTGCAAATTAAACGCAAGAATTTTAAGAGGAAATAATATGGCAAAAATTTATGACACGGTTTGGTTTGGCGATAAACTTGTTCCACTTGAAAAGGCTAATCTTAGTGTTGCAAGTTCTGCCGTACTGTATGGATTAAGTGTTTACACGGTCTTTCCGATTGAAAAAAATAACAAGGGTCAAAAGGTAGCATTTAGGCTAGATGATCACTTTAAGCGTTTACTAGATTCAGCACGGATTATAGGAATTGATAGTTTTGAAAAAGAATGGAATTACGAAAGATTTGTCTCGGCAGTTAAGGAACTTGTAGAAAAATCCGACATACCAGATCATGTATTTGCTCGAGCAACAGTGCACGTTGATGAGCTTGTACCAGGCACACGCTCACGCGGTCTACATACAAGTTTAAGCATCTTTTTATACGAGGCCCAAAGTATTATTCCTCAGGACGGGGCAAGACTTAAGACTAGTATGTGGCGCCGCGTACCAGATTATGCCATTCCTTCACGCGCAAAAGTAAATGGTGCGTACGTTAACTCGGTACTTGCTAAACAAGATGCCTTAGATAGTGGATACGATGATTGTATATTTTTAGATTCGCATGGTCATGTTTGTGAATTATCGGCTGCAAATATATTTATTGTAAGAAACGGTGAGCTAATTACGCCCGACACAACCAATGATCTATTAGAAGGAATAAACCGTCGAACAGTTATTGCACTGGCGAACGATATTGGTATTCCGGTTCGTGAACGCGCCGTTGATTTAACAGAGCTATATATTGCAGACGAAGCTTTTGCTTGCGGCACATCAGCCTTTTTGGCACCAATTAAAGAAGTAGACAAAAGACATATTGGACTCGATGGTTCGGTGGGTGCAATCACCAAACAACTTCAGGCGTTACATAGCGAAGTAGTGGCAGGCAATAATGAAAAGTACGTTTCCTGGTCTAGTGTGGTTGGTTAAGCGCATAGCCGAGCAAACGATCAACAAACTCAGCCATACTCATTCCATTTGTCTGAACCATTTTTGGCAATAAACTTTGTTTTGTAAGACCTGGAATCGTATTGAGCTCTAGTACGTGTAATTTTCCGGACTGGTCAATCATCATATCTATTCGAGACATGTCTTTGCATCCAGTAAGTGTATGAATTTTTAGTGCCAATTCTTTTGCTTCATCTTGTAAAGATTCCGATACGTTCAAGGGAGGACAAAGCTCCTGACTTTTGCCGTTGTATCTGTTGGTATAATCAAAGTCTTGACCCTCAGGCGGAATAATTTCTATAACAGGAAGAGGGCTGTCTCCTAAGATTCCTACAGTAATTTCAACACCTGTAATTAACGGCTCTAAAAGCATTTCGTCCGTACTCTGTAATAATTCCATTGATGCATCAAACGACTCTTGGCTTGGTATTCTTACAATTTGTGTATCGATACAGCTACCGCCTTTTCGAGGCTTCAGTACATACGGGCTATCAAAGCTCGACCGTACAACGCTACTAGCAGAGACAAGCTGACCTTGTACTGCTGGCAGATTATTATCAATCAATAACTGCTTGAAAAGCCATTTATCAAAACATAATTCTGAGGCTTCCGAACCACTGCCAATAAAAGGAACGCCCAAATCTTCTAGTTGTTTTTGAATACTTCCATCTTCTCCGTTTTCGCCGTGAAGTGCTAAAAACACTACATCAATATTATTCGTGGATTTATTGAGAATAAAGTCTTTACTGGCTGGATCAGCGATTATGTAGGTGTGACTAGTGCCATTTAGTGCTTCAGCAACAGCTTCACCTGATCTAATCGAAACTTCTCGCTCGTTAGAATTACCACCACTTAATAAAAGTATTTTCATGCATACAGTATACCAGTCAAAATATATGATAATTGCAACAGATACGGCAGTGCTTGTATACTCCTAAGGTTATGAATCGATATAATCCATCAGAACTAGAACCAAAGTGGCAAAAAATATGGGACGAGCAAAAGACTTACGAAGTTGAGGCCAATCCAGAACGCCCTAAAAGCTACGTAAACGCTATGTTTCCATATCCGAGTGGTGCTGGCTTGCATGTAGGCCACGTCCGCAATTATTCAATTACAGATGCGATTGCCCGATATGAGCGCGCCAAAGGCAAAAATGTTCTTAGCACAATGGGCTGGGATGCATTTGGTTTACCGGCAGAAAATTACGCCATTAAAACCGGCGTGCCTCCTGCTCAAAACACACTCGAAAACATAGCCAATTTCAAAAAGCAACTTAAACGGCTTGGAGTTAGTTACGACTGGAGCCGAGAACTTAATACTACAGACCCTAGTTATTACAAATGGACTCAATGGTTATTTTTGAAACTATTCGAAAATGGTCTTGCATATCAAAAGGAGTCGCAGCAATGGTGGTGCCCAATATGTAAAACCGTGCTTGCTAACGAGCAAGTTATTAACGGCGGATATTGTTGGCGCCACGAAGATACTCAGGTAGAAAAAAAGTGGCTTAAACAATGGTTTTTCAAAATCACTGACTACGCAGATGAACTCCTAGAAGGAATAGAAGATTTAGCCTGGCCAGCAAAAATCAAGTCGATGCAAACTAACTGGATTGGCAAAAGCCAAGGCGCTCTAATGCGGTTTGCGGTTAAGGATTCAGTTAATCATATAGAAGTCTTTACTACGCGTCCAGACACTTTATTCGGAGCAACGTTTTTAGTTTTGGCACCAGAACATCAATTAGTCAGCCAACTTACAACAGATAGTGAAAAGTTAAAAGTCGAAAGTTACGTCAAAGAAGCCCAGCTTAAATCCGATGTTGATCGAATGAATGAATCTAGGGATAAAACCGGTGTAGCAACAGGGGCTTATGCGATCAATCCTGCCACAAATCAACCAATCCCAATCTGGATAGCAGATTATGTATTAATGGGATACGGTACTGGCGCCATTATGGCTGTACCGGCTCATGACCAGCGCGATAATGAGTTTGCTCGCAACTTTGACCTTCCGATTGTAACAGTTGTTGAACCTAGTTTTGGAGTATCTAAGAGCGACGAAACATATAAAAGTTCGATGTTTATTGTGCTTAGAAATCCTAGCGACAATACGGCAGTTGTATTAGATTGGGGTCCACGCCAAGAAAGAACTGGCGGCTATATGCTAATAGGCGGCGCAGCCGAAGAAGGTGAAGATTATATTGCTGCTGCCATTCGTGAGATTACGGAAGAAACTGGCTACACAAATATTAGTTTTGTTAGTGAGACGGATTATGATGGCCATGCATTTTTCTATTCTAATACCAAAAATAAGAACATTCATGCAGTTGGCAAAGGCTTATTATTCGATTTAATTTCAGACGAAAAAGTAGAAACAAACTTAGATGACGGAGAAAAGGACAAGTTTGTAGTTACTTGGCAGCCTATAGAGAATATCGCAGCAATGTTAGATGACGGAGTTCATGAGGCAGTATTTAGAACCTTGGCTCTTGGTGAGTGCTATCACGGCGAAGGTGTCATGAAAAACTCTGGAATTTATGATGGGCTATTATCCTCAGATGTGCGTGAAAAATTGGTAGCAGACTTAACGGAAAAATCCGTGGCAGAAGAAACAACTAATTACCGCATGCGGGACTGGCTAATAAGCCGCCAGCGTTATTGGGGTGCGCCAATTCCAATTATTCACTGCGAAAAAGACGGTGCGGTTGCCGTGCCTGACGATCAACTTCCAGTTATTTTGCCCGATATAAAAAATTATGAACCCAAAGGTGATGGTAAAAGTGTTTTGGCCCACGAACCAGATTGGTATAACGTAGAATGTCCAAAATGTGGCGGCACAGCCGTACGCGAAACGGATACACTTGACGGCTATGTATGTAGTACTTGGTACTTGTTTAGGTTTGCAGACGCCAATAATACCGAGCAGGCTTGGGATCCAGCCAAAGCTAATTATTGGGCTCCACTAGATTATTATTGTGGCGGAGACCACGCTGTAGCGCACTTGTTATACATCCGTTTTTGGACAAGGTTTTTCAAAAATATTGGTTTACTCGATTTTGACGAACCAATAAAGCGCTTAATCTACAATGGCTACATAAACGCTAGCGACGGCCGCAAAATGAGTAAATCACTCGGTAATGTTGTTGACCCACTCGACCTTATTAATCAAGGTTACGGCGCCGATGCACTACGAGTATACGAGCTTTTCATTGGGCCATACGAGCAAGATGCGGCCTGGGATCCCAAGGGCATTACAGGTAGCTACAGATTCCTAAATAGAGCTTGGACTTTAACTCAGGAATTTTTGAGTTCAGAGGATACCCAGGGCGAGCCTAACAGCCAGATTAATACCGTAACCCATAAAGCAATCAAGCGAGTTTCAGAAGATTTAGAGCGTCAGAGCTTTAATACTGCAATCGCCGCATTAATGGAGTTTGTTAACGAACTCTACAAGCAAAAAACGTCAGGTTTTGGCGACAAAGGTGCCTGGCAATTTGCGCTAACCTCACTTGCTCAAATGCTTCAGCCATTTGCGCCACACATTTCCGAAGAAATCTGGCAACAATTGGCTCACCAAGGTTTTGTCCATCAAGAATTGTGGCCAACCTGGGATGATAATTACCTAATTACAGATACAATTACGATCGTTGTCCAGGTGAACGGCAAATTAAGGGCACGTTTAGAACTTGCGGCTGACATTTCAGAGGACAAAGTTATTGAAGCTGCCAAACAAGACGAAAGGGTTAATGTATATTTAATAAGTGAACCCAAAAAAGTTATTTATGTGCCCGGCAAGCTCGTTAACTTTGTCGTCTAAAGACTGTTGCTATCTGTTCCGCTCTTGTAATTTAGCTTAAAAAGAGCTATACTCTATGTTGAATTATAATTAAGTAAATAAGGAGTGGATTAGTCTGCTATGGGTAAACCCAAAAAACGAACATCCCACCGAAAGACCGGCCTCCGCCGAAGTCACCTTGTCGTCGATTTGGCGAGAAGTGTTAATGGCAAATCACCCGTCAAAGCTTTTACTACCATTCGTGAGTCTGGCAAGCCAAAAAGCGCTGACGTTGTAACAAAGTAAGGTATACTTGTACTAAACAAGTAAAGCACTGCGGAAAGTTAACAATTCTATGGCATCGAACCGGCACTTAGGACGTATTGTTGCACTACAATCTCTCTACGAGCAGGATTTTCGGCGTGAAGCAAACGACACGACTTTTGATATGAAAGAAGTGTTAGCGCGTAATGTGTCTCGGTACAAGGAGACAATTGACGATATTGCTTTCATCGAGAAATTAGTTAGTGGAATCACCGAGCGCCAAGAAGAATTAGACAAAATCTTGCAGCCGCTCGCCCCAGAGTGGCCAATCGACCAGATTGCACGCATGGATCGCGTCACCCTAAGAATGGGTGCTTATGAGTTGCTATTTTCAAAAGATGTTCCACCAAAGGTGGTAATAAACGAAGCCGTTGAGTTAGCCAAAGCCTTTGGCGGTGACAATAGCTCAAAATTTATTAACGGAGTGCTTGGTTCGTTACTCAGACAAGAGACTGGCGAAGTCAAAGAAAGCCCAACCCAAAGCGAGAAATAATGGCCGATTCCAACACTCCTAGTCAACCAGAAAAGCCCAAGCAGCCACGACGTAACCACATCAAAGATATGATGAAGAGACCTAAACCATCAATTAAGGGTATCAAAACCTTTATCAATAAACGCCGCCCAGCTATTAGCTCGGTGGTTCGAGAGCCTACCGCAGGTGGTATTGTTTTTCGACGCACTAAAGATGGCAAAGATATCCAGTTTTTGTTAATTCAAGATGCCAAAAACCGTTGGACGATACCTAAGGGTCATATAGAGGAAGGCGAAGAATCTAAACAAACCGCAGAACGCGAAATACGCGAAGAAACAGGACTCCAGGAAATGACCGTACTTAATTGGCTAGGTAAGATTAATTTTCGTTATCGTCGTCAAACCAGCCTTGTACTTATGACTACGGAGATATTTTTGGTCCGCGCTACCGGAAACACCGACAAATTACAGGGTGAAGAGTGGATGAACGGCTGCAAATGGCTTGATTCACGCGAAGCACTAGACAAGATCGCCTACGAAGATATCGGCAAACTAATGCTAGTTGCGCTTAATAAAATAAGAAAGGGCAATTTGTAATGCAGGATGTTGCTAGTTATCAAGCTTTTGCACTAGAAAAACTAGGCGTTGAGTTCACAGACATTCAAATGCTAGTTACCGCTTTAACACACAGGTCATACGTAAATGAGCATCGCTCAACAGTTAAGGAGCACAACGAACGACTTGAATTTTTAGGCGACGCTGTACTAGAACTGGTTGTAACTGAATATCTATATGGTAATTATTCAGAACCAGAGGGTATTTTAACCAACTGGCGTAGTGCCCTAGTGCGTACAGAAAGCATCAGTGCAGCAGCTACTGCACTAGGCTTCGAGCCTTATCTCAGACTCAGCCGCGGCGAAAAGCGTGGTACAGAGCGAGCTCGCGCCCAGATTATGGCTAACTGTTTCGAGGCGGTTGTCGGTGCAGTTTACATTGACAAAGGTTACGAAGCTGCTAAACAGCTCATCACCAAGAGTATTCTCAGTACTTTTGCCAAAATTTTAGAAACTGGATCTTGGATGGATCCAAAATCGCGCTTACAAGAACTCGCACAAAGCAACACTGGATTCACCCCATCTTATAAAGTTATCGAAGAAGTCGGTCCTGACCACGACAAAACCTTTACAGTTGGCGTCTACATAGATAGCAAACTATACGGCAAAGGCAACGGTCCTTCAAAGCAAATCGCTCAACAAGCTGCCGCCGAAAAGGGTCTAGCTAAACTGACAAAAGCTGAATAGTCTAAATCTACCCGATAACAAGCACATACAGTTTTGATTCTTTGCCAAAAGAGGCTAGAATTATATCTATATGATACAAAACAACACACCATCAAAAATAGTCATCGTAGAAGACAATACAGCGCTTAACGATATATACAAAACTCGCCTAGAAATGCTTGGCTATATTTGTTTTTCGGCCTATGACGGTGTTCAGGCTCTCTCTGTTATAGAACGGGAAATACCAGACCTAGTTTTGCTTGACCTAATGGTGCCCAAAAAAGCCGGTGACCAAATCCTAGAAGAAATGCGCCGCTCCGAATGGGGTAAGCACATCAAGGTTATGATCATATCCAACCTTAACGAGGCTGATGCTCCTGCTGGGTTAAGAAACCTAGGTATTGAAGGTTACGCGGTCAAAGCCAACCTAAGTAACGATCAACTCGACCAACTTGTAGACGTTATACTAAAACCTGCCGGACAGGTAGAAGACGTAGTGCTTGGCCACGACACTAGGCCTGAAGTGCTACACCAGGATCACCCAGAAGAAGGCCCACTTATTCCAGTTGCCGATCCATTTAGTGGAACCTCTAAAAAACCAGAACAACCTGTTATAAAAAACCAAGTTCAAAATCCAGATCCTATTGTTAACAAAATAGATAATACAGATGAAGCTGAAATGTCTAATGTTTGGCCAGTTGTACAAGATAATATCCCCGAAACTAGCGACGCACCCATTCAAGACGACTCCAAAAAACCAGAAATCAAGCCAGAAGACGCAGCTCTTTAGGGCCTTAGACTTGACAACAGGGGCGGTAATCTGTAAAATAACATAGATTGAATATAAAAGGTAAGTTTCGGCTATATAAGCTGATAGAAAGTTAAGACAGTACTAATAAATGCTAGCTATTCGTTTGCAACGCACCGGCCGTAAAGGGCACGCACAATATCGTATGATTGTTCAAGAATCACGTCGTTCACCTAAGAGTGGTGCGGTTGTCGTATCACTTGGAAACTATGATCCTCATACCAAGCAAGTAAACGTAGATAAAGAAAAAGCAGCTTTTTATCTAAACCACGGCGCTCAACCCTCTGATAGAGTTGCAGTATTGTTACAAAAAGAAGGCGTCAAAATGCCATCTTGGGTAAAACTAGATAGCAAAAAGCAGTCAACTGTCAAAAACGCTGACAAACGCCGCAGCACCCGTCCAGTAGAAGAAGTCGTCGAAGAAACTGTTGCCGTAGAAGTTGTAGCTGAACAAACTGCTGATACCGAAGCAGTTGCAGAAGTTACCGAAACTGTAGAAGCCGAAGTTGTTGCAGAAGCAACCCCAGAAGAAGCTCCTGCAGACGAAAAAGCCTAAGAATTAGTTAGTTAAACATAAGCGTCGCCATTTCATGGGGCGCTTTTTTCTTGTATACTTATAGGACAATTAAACTTACCAGGAGACCGAGCATGAGTAGTATCGACCAACAATTTATAGAATACATCGTTAAATCATTAGTCAGTAAACCAGATCAAGTTGTCATCGAACGTCGCATAGACGAAAAGGGTGTTTTACTTGAACTAACTGTTGATCCTGAGGATCTCGGTAGAGTAATTGGCAAGCGCGGGGCAACAGCACAGAGTTTGCGTACACTACTTCGTGCACTTGGCACCAAAAATGACGCTCGCTATAACCTTAAAATTATTGATAACGGTGTTGAGGGCGGTAGTCGCTCTAGCGACAACGGCAGTGGTGAGGGCTGGAACAGTGGCGCAGTAGCTGATGCTCCTGTATCCGATGCACCTTCTGACGATGCACCAGTAGCCGTTAATGACGATGCTATTGTCGAGGAAATTGTAGATGAGGTTCCAGTTGAGTCTGATGTTGTTAGTAAGACGCGTAAAGAATTAGACGACTTAGACGACCTGGACATCTAGGTATTTCCGCGAGCTTGGCACATTCTAGGCGAAATCTTCCATCAATAAATCTCATCGTATTGTATATACGACTTAATTTTTGTGCTCGGTTATCATTTCAGACTGCACTCAAAAATAATTCCCAAAGAAAGCGTAGCATTAGCTTTTTATTGACAAGTGTGGTATAATATAAGGTAATATTATGAAAATACAGATAATTTCTTTGTTTCCGGGTGTGTTCGAGCCTTATTTTGCCGCTAGCATGCTTTGGAAGGCTAAGGACAAGGGATTGGTCGAATATAGTCTTATTGACCTACGTCAGTTTGGTATCGGTCCACGTAGGACTGTAGACGACACTCCTTATGGTGGTGGCGATGGTATGTTACTGAAGCCCGAGCCAGTTGTTGCCGCAATCGAACACGCCAAAGCGATTGACCCAGAAGCAGTTGTTATACTGCCAACTCCTCGTGGCAAAATATATAAACAATCAGATGCAAAACGCCACGCAGCCTTAAATAAAGGAATTATTATTGTTTGTGCCCGTTACGAAGGCTACGATGAACGCATAACTAATTGGATAGACGAACAGGTTTGCATTGGCAACTATGTTTTAACCGGCGGGGAACTACCAGCTATGATTATTACTGACAGTATCGTCCGGCTAATTCCCGGTGTATTAGGTGGTTCGGCTTCGGCAGAGATTGAGTCTTTTCAGGCAGACGACGTGTCGGTTGAGTTTCCTCAGTACACTCGCCCAGATGAATTTAGAGGACTGAAGGTTCCGGAAGTATTAAAAAACGGTCACCACGCCGAAATAGAAAAATGGCGCCAACAAAACCACTAGATCGTTTTTTGTAGTTCACTCATAAGTTTTATCACTTTGTTACCACTTTTGTGTTTAATAATGACGGCTGGGTTTTCGGCAGTTCCGTTACGTTTTATGATTTTTCCTTTTGAAACTATACTAGTTGGTTCGCTATGAATACTTTCAACAACCCCCTCAGCAATCGAGCTACCCCATTTCCATGCTACAAAGTCACCATTTTTAAGTTCTATCATACAAACAGTATAACCTAGAAAAATCACTTCTAATCTGTTAAAATGTTTCAAGTTCACCAAATTTTATGGGGATTCGCCAAGTGGTAAGGCACTGGTTTCTGGTACCAGCATTCGGGGGTTCGAATCCCTCATCCCCAGCCAAGCATAGGCACTATGAAAGACTTCATCGGAAGTCTTTTTTCGTGAGATACTAAAACTTATGACAAAACTAATAATTATTAGAGGCAACTCTGGCTCTGGCAAAAGTACTATTGCTAAAGAGCTGCGCGAGAGAGCAAAGCAACCAAACAGAATTGCACTTATTGAACAAGATTATTTAAGAAGGATTATACTTAAAGAAAAAGAGACTGAAGGTACAAACAATATTGACCTAATAGAGCAGACAGTTGTTTTCGCACTAAAAAGAAATTACGATGTCATTTTGGAAGGCATACTCTATTCAGAAAGATATAAAGCTATGTTGAGTAAATTAATGAATATTTCATCACAAACCTATATATTTTACATAGATGTATCGCTTGAGGAAACATTAAAAAGACACTCAATGAAGCCAAACGCTCATGAATTTGGTGAAAAAGATATAAGTAGTTGGCACAACAAGAACGACGTACTAGGCTTTGAGGGTGAAAAGATTATTACAGAATCAAGTACTCTTGATAACACGATCACATTTATCAAACAGATTTCCAAGATTTAAGTTGCAAAGTACATCACGTAACCCCAGCCAAGCATAAGCACTATTAAAGGCTTCTTCGGAAGTCCTTTTTATTTGATATAATTATGACATGCAAACAAAAGTACTCATTGTTGGAGTTATTAAAAATGGTGATTTCGTTCTTATGCGAAAAAAGCCCATAGGTTCTCCTCCCTATGAGGAAACATGGTATATTTTTGGAGCAGAACTTCAGCCAGGTATTGAACCGAATCAGGCAATACTAGATCAGGTTAAATCCCAAAGCGGTATTGTCTGTGAAGTAGTAGAAAACTACTCTTGGGATATTGAAATCAAATACGATCATGATGGTATTGAAAAACAATTTGTATATCTTGATCTCATTTGTGAGTACAAAGAAGGTGGATTAATTGCAGGTCAGGGCATAGAAAAAGTGGAGTGGGTTCCAATAAAAGAACTTAGAAATTATGATATTGTGCCGCCATCAAAAATCTTGTTTAAGAAACTAGGTTGGTTGTAAGCAAAAGTTGCGAAGTACGTCTACTAAGGGCAGCCAAGATTAAATACTTCTATTTATAACTACCTATAAAGACCTTTAACTTTCATTGACTCTTATTAGCGTAGTTTAATCTCTTCTTTGTTTTCAGCGAAATCGTGAAGTACTGCACCAAGTAGGGTTTGGTAAGGAATGTTACTGCGTTTAGCTTTGGCTTTGATTTTAATCAAGTCAGTTTGTTTGACCCTGAGAGTGATGGGCTTAGAGGTATTAAGCTGAACATATTGTCGGGCAGCGTCTTCAACAAGTCGCTTACCTTCTGTTAAATCAGGCGTACTTACGTACTCTTCGAGCGCGTCTTCAATAGCTTGCTCATCTTCATCTAAGATTAATCCTTTAAATGGATCTTGTGGTGTGCCTGACATTACAATTCTCCTTTATTAATAAATTGTTTGGTGTATTTTCGACTTGGATATATTGTTTTTAAAAAAATCTCTGCTTTTTTCCTATTAATAACGTATGGCACAACATATGCATATATATCAATCCGGACTATATAAATTCGTTGATGTGATTTGCTTGAGTCAGGGTGACGTTTATCGTCTAGGAGCCCACCTTCAGCAATACAAGTGATGATTTCCTCAAAACTAATTCCTCGCGTGGCCTTCAATATTTGATTCTTTTCTTCGCTGTATCTTAGTTCGAAAGCCATAAGTATAATATAGCAAAGTGTACACTATTTGTAAATACATTTATTATGATCTACTAATTGGTTCAAATCCTTCATCCCCAGCCAA
>JBGSWE010000012.1:0-7338 GCA_041752595.1 Saccharimonadales bacterium (SeqCode)
TTACAAGTACTGCAGCTACACCTTCAGTTAACGCAGTAGTATTTGCCTTCGGTAGAAAATGTGACGCAGCGGGAGTTTCAGATGCTCCTGGTGGTGGTGGACGTGCGTTCACTATGGTTTACCAAATCGAAACACAGACTGCTACAGCCGGACGTTGCATAGGTAGCTAGAGCCCGTAACACATAACTTTACTTTCAGAGCTGTAATTGCCGTTCTGAAAGTAAAGTGGATTAAAATATTTTAGGTTACGCTAATGCTTATGCTATAATTTTATCAATTATGAGTCTTGTTAAAACTAGTGTAATTACAAAAAGTATTAAGCAAGGCAATAACTAAGGTGGGCTATGAACAACATATTACATAAAAATCAAAATAAGGTGGGGCTTTAGCAAATGAGTATTCTGAGTGGGGTTTCTAGCTTTTTCGGGCTCGATATCGGCACTACTGCTGTTAGAGTTGTACAATTAAGGGGAAGCGGCAACACAAGAGCACTGGTTAAGTACGCTTATATGCCAGTAGATGCCAAAATATCTATGTCTGAGGCTAAAGCAGATCAACAAAAGGTTGTCCAGGTTGTACGTGAACTAGTGGAGCAAGCCAAGATAACTACAAGGGATGTTGCAGTTGGTTTGCCAACCAACAAAGTCTTCACAACATTAGTTGATATGGATAAACTTAGCCCTAAAGAACTTGAAAAGTCGCTCCTATATCAGGCTGATTCATTGATTCCTACACCAATTAGCGAAAGCAAAATGGACTGGGCATTGTTAGGTGATTCACCTGGCGATCCGTCTAAAGTAGAAGTTTTACTAAGTAGTGTCCCAAACAAATTTTTAGAAAACAGATTAGATATGCTCGAATCAATTGGCTTAAACGTTATCTCTTTTGAGCCCGATTCACTAGCATTAGCACGAGCTTTGGTGGCCCCTGATATGCTACAGCCTATTATGGTTATTGATGTGGGTAGCAAAACCACAGATATAGTTATAACTATGGGTGGAGCACCTCGCTTGATTCGTGCTCTTCCTACTGGTACTGATGCAATTGTGCGTTCAGCCCTACAAAACCTAAATATAGACGAAAAACAGGCTCAACAATTTGTATTCAAGTTCGGGCTAGGCAAAGACAAACTAGAAGGCCAAATCTACAATGCAATTATTGGAACAGTCGACTTGTTAGTAGGTGATATCGAAAAATCCATCAAGTTCTTTCTTAATCGCTACCCAAACATCAAGCTTGATCGAATTATTGTAACCGGTGGCGCATCTGTTCTACCTGAATTCCCGTTATATTTAGCAAACAAATTCAGTGTTAATGTAGAAATTGGTAACGCTTGGCGAAACGTCGCATTCCCATCTGATAGACAAAATGAATTATTAGCTGTATCAAATCATTTTTCAGTAGCTACGGGTCTAGCGGAGAGGAATGAATAATGGTTCAGTTTAATTTATTACCAGACGTAAAAATTGAATTTATCAGGACAAAACGTCTCAAAAGATTAATACTTGGCATATCAATCGTTGCAATTATTGTCTCTGTCCTATTAACAATGTTCATGTTCTCTCTTAAGACTGTACAAACAACCCATAATAAAAACTTGGACAAAAAAATCACTAAACTAAGTGCTGAACTAGAATCTACACCCGATCTAAACAAAATTCTAAGCGTTCAGAATCAATTAAATAGCTTGCCAGAACTTTATGCGGGTAGGCCAGCAGTCTTTAGATTACCTACATTTCTAGATCAAACAACACCTACAGACGTAGGAATTAGAAGCATTATCATAGATTTCTCTACAAGCACGATCGAGATACAGGGTAAAGCCGAATCACTCGAATCAGTTAACCGCTATGCTGACACATTAAAATTCACTAAGTACATTTCAGTGGTTGAAGGCGGAGAGCCTGTTGAAACAACCGCCTTTAGCGATGTAGTTTTACCTAAACTTACTCGTGATGACAAAGAGACAAGTTTTACGGTCATATTTACTTTTACTCCAGCTATTTTCGACGACAAACAAAATATACAGCTAATAATACCTTCACAAGTCACTACCCGCTCACAAGCAACCCAGAACGTAGATTTGTTTAACGTAGTTGAAGAAGAGGTGACTGAATAATGGCTCCAGTAAAATCGAACACTAAGCGAATACAGGTAGACAGCAATAAAAGGGTAATATTTATTATTGTTAGCGTTGCTGCTTTCTTAACAGTTAGTGCACTAGTTATATCTAAGGGGCTATGGAGTCAGACTGCTTATTTAGATAAAGTCGCAACTAAAAAAGAAGCTGCTGTAAAACAGCTTGAAGACAACAAAGAATCTGTAGTAGAACTACAGAAAAAGTATATTGCATTTAAAGAACAAAATCCCAACCTACTTGGTGGTAGCACAACTGGTAATACTGAAAAAGATGGTGATAATGCCAAGTTAATCCTAGACGCACTACCTAATCAGTATGACTTTCCCGCAGTAGCTACTAGCGTTGAGCAATTAACAAAAGGCTTTAGAATAGATGGACTGAAAGGCGTTGATGATTATGTGATTCAGAGAACAAACACAGCCGCAGGACCCGTAGAAATGCCATTTACTGTAGATATAACCGCAAACTATGATGGAATCAAGACCATTATTAATTCTTTCGACAAATCTATAAGACCATTTAGTTTTACAAAACTAGAGTTTAAAGGCACGAATGCAGAACTTAAACTAGTAATGAGCCTTAAGACTTTCTATGAACCAGATAAGGGTCTAGAAATTACAAAGGAGGAAGTGCAATGAAGCAACAGGATATAGCCGTAGTAATTGTAATTGTATTTATTACTGGCGTTGCTGCATATTTTGTTTCATCGACCTATATTACTCCAACAAACGAAAAACTAGTCGCCCCAGTAGTTGGTGAAATTACAACAGACTACCAACTGCCCGACAAAACTGTCTTTAATGCTGAAGCAATTAACCCAACTAAAGTTATACAAATTGCACCAAACCAGAATAACCAACCGTTCACCAACGATCAATAAGGAGCTGGCGAATGAGTGTACTGTCTGTAGCAACCCAAAAACAGGTTGAGGAACAGCTTGTAAAAGAGGGTTTATTAGCCCAAGAAAAACTCAAGGAGCTGCATAGTAAGGCAGACAAAGAAGGCAAGCCACTATTTTCGTTGCTAGTTTCCGATGGCGGAATTAACGCAGAAGATTTAACCAAAATCACTGCAAAAGTCACAAGGGTGCCATATGTTAATCTTACTAATGCCCCAATTGATCAAGCTACATTAGAACTATTGCCTCATGAAATCGCTGAACGCTATATGGCTGTGCCGCTTGGTGAAATGCAGCATCGTTTAGTGGTAGCCATGCTTGACGCTGATAATGTGCAGGCAGTTGACTTTTTAAGTAATAAAATTGGTAGACCGCTTAAGGTGTACTCAGCTAGTGAACAAGGCATAAGGACTGCCCTATCTCGGTACAAGGCTAGCTTGGACGCAACTGTAGCAAAATCTTTTGATGAACCTGAAGAAACAGATGAAAATTCTAAAGGTAAGAATAAAGAAAAAAAGAATATTCGCACTATTGTACAAGATTCTCCAATTAGTAAAGCTCTCAGTACAATTTTAGAATACGCTGCTAATAGCAGGGCGTCAGATATTCACATCGAACCGCTAGAAAAAGAACTAAAAATACGTTGCCGTATAGATGGTGTGCTCCGCGAAATTATGAAGCTACCTAAGAGCACAGAGGCACCACTAGTGAGTAGAATTAAGATTTTGAGTAATCTTAAAATTGACGAACACCGAATACCTCAAGACGGTCAGTTTACGGTTTTGGTTGCCGAAAAAGAGATAGACTTACGTATTGCGATTAGCCCGGTTGTATGGGGTGAGCAAGTGGTTATTCGATTACTAGACAAATCTGGTACAAGCTTAAAACTAGAGGATATGGGTTATATAGGACGAGCTCTTCGTACTATAAGAAAGGGCATCTCCAACCCTAATGGTCTGATTCTTACATCAGGACCGACGGGATCAGGTAAAAGTACTAGTTTGTATGCCCTAATTCAAGAGATAAAAGACGACAGTATTAATATTGTCACACTTGAGGATCCTGTTGAATATAAAATGGGCGGTATAAACCAAATACAGATTAATGCAGATGTCGGCTTGACGTTTTCTACGGGCTTACGTTCAATTTTGCGTCAAGACCCTGATGTGGTCATGGTTGGAGAGATTCGTGACTCTGAGACGGCCAATTTGGCCGTACAGGCGGCGCTAACGGGGCACCTTGTCTTTAGTACGTTGCACACTAACTCAGCGGCCGGTATATTGCCACGTTTGCTAGACATGGGTGTTGAGCCTTTTCTTATAGCTAGTACTGTTCGTACGGTTATTGGACAGAGGTTGGTGCGTAAATTGTCTGAACCTGAGCCATACGAGTCAACTAAACCAGAAACCGCATTGATTCAGAAGAACCTCGGAGCATTATTACCAGAAAAAGAAGCTGATAAAGCTGCATATCAAAAAGACTTAGGATATGAAGTATTGCCACTTCGTACCCAAAACGCTTATACTTTATACAAAGGCAAAGAATCGCCAGATGCACCAAGTGGGTACAAGGGACGAGTTGGCCTTTATGAAGTGTTTGAAGTTTCAGAAACCATACAAGATATGATTATGAAACGATCATCAAGTGCCGACATTCAAAAAGCCGCTCAGGCAGAAGGAATGGTTACTATGCAACAAGATGGGTATCTCAAAGCATTAGCAGGTAAAACCTCATTGCAAGAGATTGCCCGTGTTGCATCGGAGGATACAGCATAAAATGAAAAATATCATTGAAGGGAATAAATCATGACTGCATCAAGTGCGCCACGAATCGAAATTTTACTAGAAGAAGTAATCAAAAAAAAGGCCTCAGACCTTCACTTACAGGTTAGTTTGCCGCCAATGCTTCGAGTTGACGGCGCTCTATTGCCTGTTAGTGGAGCTGATCCTCTTACCGAGGAGTCAATAGAGGCACTAATTTTTGCAATATTAGATGAAGATCAAAAACAGATACTTCTTAAAGACAAAGAATTTGACTTTAGCTTCGCATTTGGCGATTTAGGGCGTTTTCGTGTAAACGCTTTTCATGAACGCGGCAACTTAGCAGCTGCACTAAGACTTATCCCAAATGAAGTAATGACACTAGAACAATTAGGTTTGCCACCAATTGCTGCCAAATTTACCGAATACCCCCGCGGACTTGTGCTCGTAACTGGCCCAACCGGATCTGGTAAATCAACAACACTTGCTGCAATGATTCATAAAATTAACGCCGAACGAGCAAGTCATATAGTTACTATCGAAGACCCGATAGAGTTTACTCATAAATCTAACAAATCAGTTATTGTTCAGCGTGAAGTTCATTATGATACCTTTAGTTTCAGCGCTGCGCTTCGTAGCTCATTACGTCAAGACCCAGACGTAGTATTGATTGGTGAGATGCGTGATCTCGAAACAATTGCAGCAGCTATTACGATAGCAGAAACGGGTCACTTAGTTTTTGCAACACTTCACACTAACTCGGCTGCGCAAAGTATCGACCGTATGATTGACGTTTTTCCACCACACCAACAGCCTCAGATTCGCGCTCAGCTATCTAACATACTTATGGCTATTTGTTCGCAGCGCCTAGTACCCGCAATTGGTGGTGGTCGTATTGCTGCCGCTGAGATACTAATAGCAACATCGGCTGTGCGAAACATCATCCGTGAAGGCAAGAGTCACCAACTTGATGCAGTAATTCAAACCGGTGCAGAATTTGGTATGCAAAGCATGGACAAGACGCTAGTTAACAATATACACGCCGGAACGATTAGTTACGACGAGGCACGCAACTTCGCAGTAGATATAGACGAGCTAGATAGGCTTATGAGGAGCTAATAACAGATGTTGGATTTTGAGTATACAGCACGCGATGGCAAAACCGGTGAAAAGGTTAAGGCAGAAGTTCAAGCAGATAATGAACAAGCTGCAGCTAGGCTTATCACAAAATCTGGCCTATCTCCTCTAGATATCAAGCTAAAAGGTTCCGGCGGTAATAATCCACTCAAGAAAATTACAGACAGAGTAAAACCCAAAGATAGGATTCTCTTTGCTCGACAACTATCAACGCTTATAAACGCCGGCTTACCACTTGTTCAATCACTACGTAGTGTTCTTGATCAAACCCAAAGCAAGGCATTGCGCGTTGTAGTAAGTAGAATAATAAGTGACATTGAAGCCGGTAGTACCTTTGCAAATGCACTAGATCGTCATCCTAAAGTATTCAACCGAATATTCGTAAGTCTCATCGCTGCTGGTGAAACCTCTGGTACTCTAGATAAAGCATTAGAAAGAATTGCTTTCCAGCAGGAAAAAGACGCAGAAATTATATCTAAAGTCCGTGGCGCCATGGCCTATCCGCTAATTGTTATGTTAGTAATGGGTGGTGTTGTTGGTTTTATGGTTATTGCTGTATTACCTCAGGTAGAGATTATTTATGCCGATCTACCAGGAGCAAAGCTACCATTCATTACAGTTGCATTATTAGCTATATCTAAATTTGTTCGTGGTTATTGGTGGGTAGTTATAATTGCTTCAGTATTTATGGTGTTTGCTACTTCTAAATGGGCTAGATCTGGCCCAGGAAAATTAGTTATTGATAAGCTCAAAATGAAAGCGCCTTTAGTTGGACCATTATTTATGAAGCTATATATGGCACGATTCGCTCGTACTGCAACAACTCTTGTAGCTAGCGGCGTGCCACTACTACAGGTGCTAGAAATATCATCACGCTCAATTAATAACGTGCACATAGAAAACTCTATTCTTAAAGCAATTGATAAAGTAAGGGGAGGAAAAGCGCTGTCAGATTCTATCGAAGGCGATCCAAATTTCTTACCGTTGGTACCAAAAATGATGAGAATCGGTGAACAATCCGGCCAAGTAGAGGAAATGCTCGCAAAAATTGCTGAATACTACGAAAAAGAAGTAGATAATCAAATCAAAACTATATCTACAATTATCGAGCCAATTATGATGGTTGTTTTAGGTGTCGTTGCCCTGATACTAGTTGGCGCTATTTTGCTACCTATATACGGCCTAGCTAATCAATCTGGTTTTGGCGGTTGATAGGATAGTTTAAATGCTTGTGTTTATAAAATGTTAAATGTATTATAAACACATTAGAATATAAAACACATGTCAAGGGGGCATAAAGACAATGTTAGGAAAGTTAAAAAAAGATAATAAAGGTTTTACGATCATCGAAGTTTTGATCGTGCTAGCGATTGCTGGTTTGATCATATTGATCGTGTTCTTGG
>JBGSWE010000013.1:0-40771 GCA_041752595.1 Saccharimonadales bacterium (SeqCode)
AGTCATCCGGGCGTGTTGCAACTCGCTACGGTGCGGCCCTCCACGCAGTTTTACCTGCGCTTCAGCCTGCTCATGGTTAGGTCACCTGGTTTCGGGTTTATTTATATGCACTGATCGCCCTATTCAGGCTCGCTTTCACTGTGCGTCCGTCAAATGACTTACGCTTGCGCATACAAACAACTCGCTGGATCGTTCTACAAAAAGCACGCCGTCACCCCTTACGGGGCTCCGACTCCTTGTACGCACATAATTTCAGGTTCTATTTCACTCCCCTTCCGGGGTTCTTTTCGCCTTTCCCTCGCGGTACTTGTTCACTATCGATCGTAAGATATATTTAGCCTTGGGGGGTGGACCCCCCAGATTCGATCAGGGTTTCACGTGTCCCGACCTACTCGACAAAACAAATATAAGGTTAGCGAAACTTCGTATACCAGGCTATCACTGTCTTTGGCGCAGCTTTCCAACTGCTTCTACTCGCATCGCTGATTTGTAGACCTTATGCAGGACGATGGTAGATCCTGCTTCCAATCCCGATACCCTGCTTACGCAGAACATCAGGACTGGTTGTTTGTAATGTCACAACCCCCTTTAGATATTCATCTACCAATTTATCCACCTGAATTAACAGATGGAAACCTAAAAGGTTTGGGCTCTTCCGGGTTCGCTCGCCACTACTACCGGAATCGTTGTTTACTTTCTCTTCCTCGCTCTACTAAGATGTTTCAGTTCAAGCGGTTACCTTCCATTTATCCTATATATTCAGATAAAGGTGATTGGATATGACTCCAACCGGGTTGCCCCATTCGGACACCTTCGGATCAAAGCTTAGTTAGCAGCTCCCCGAAGCTTATCGCAGCTCCTCGCGTCCTTCTTCGGTATCTTACGTCAAGGCATTCATTATGTGCGCTTATGTAACTTTTTACGTACGAACCTAAGTAAACTTAGGTTCTTCAAGCATTGACTGGTTATTGGTATTCACCAATAGCCGTTTGTCTTCAATTTGCTTTTCTCAATTCTCTAGCCAAATTTTTAAGCTGCAAAACCCAAGGACGTCTACCTTCGTTTACCGACCTTAAGTTTACACGAGAAGCTAAAAAAACATTAGTCTCTTTGTCTAAACTCAAGCGCCTAATAATAGTATCAAGTATAACAGGGGTTGTAAAGCAAAAAATGTTGGCATATTTGCTACATCTTAACCCCTTGCCCTAACGATATCTTTCGACAACGCCGGCTCCCAGCAACAAATATACCACAAAGCTACGCTCAATGACATACCCTATGAACGACCGACAGCGGGCCATCGCGCGATCTTCTGTGTCTGGTGGAGCAACGGGGACTCGAACCCCGGACCCCCTGCTTGCAAAGCAGGTGCTCTAGCCAACTGAGCTATTGCCCCAAAACGCCACAGTGCGGCTGATTGTAGCCACAAGCGAAGCGTCGTGCCAAAAGCAACACTGGCGTCATGCACCAGCTATCACTGTCTACGGGAAAGGTTGTTAATTGGTGGGGCTATGTGGACTCGAACCACAGACCTCGTCATTATCAGTGACGCGCTCTAACCAGCTGAGCTATAGCCCCGAAAGCCACTACGAGCAAGTTCCCCGAGGGTTATTGTACCCAAAGTACCCCTGTTTTGCAATTGTCTGTTATGAAAAAGGCGCCCCCCTTGGGGGCGCCCTTGTTAAAAACTAAGTAGTGCAATCAACGCCAAAATGTCGTTTTACAGAACTGATATCTCGCCGTCCGAAGACGGTACATAAACTGTCAGTACTGATTAACAGTTTATCAAGATCGACCTAGCTCGAAAGCGATTGCTCGCTCGCAGCTAGTTTATCTCCCTAGAAAGGAGGTAATCCATCCGCACCTTCCGGTACGGATACCTTGTTACGACTTAACCCCAATTATCTCCCCTACCTTAGGTCCGCGCAAGGCGGAACGTCAGGTATTGGCGACTTTCATGGTTTGACGGGCGGTGTGTACAAGACCCGGGAACGTATTCACGGTAGTATGCTGACCTACCATTACTAGCGATTCCATCTTCAAGCAGGCGAGTTTCAGCCTGCTATCTGAACTGGGACCGGCTTTGATGGGATTTGCTCCGTCTCGCGACTTGGCAGCCCTTTGTACCGGCCATTGTAGCGTGTTTGTAGCCCCAGACGTAAGGGAAATACTGACCTGACATCATCCCCTCCTTCCTCCCTGTTACCAGGGCAGTCTAGCTAGAGAAATACAACTAACTATAAGGGTTGCGCTCGTTGATGGACTTAACCAAACATCTCACGACACGAGCTGACGACGGCCATGCAACACCTGTCACTGCGGCCCGAAGGCACTCTCTCCTTTCGGAGTGATTAGCAGGATGTCAAGCCTGGGTAAGGTTCTTCGCTTACCATCGAATTAAACAACACGCTCCACCGCTTGTGCGGGTCCCCGTCAATTCCTTTATGTTTTAGTCTTGCGACCGTACTCCACAGGCGGGATGCTTAACGCGTTAGCTACGCTACTAGGAGGGTCGATACTCCTAACAGCTAGCATCCATCGTTTACGGCGTGGACTACCGGGGTATCTAATCCCGTTTGCTCCCCACGCTTTCGTGCCTTAGTGTCAAGAATGAGCCAGTCACCTGCCTACGCCATCGGTGTTCCTCCAAATATCTACGGATTTCACTCCTACACTTGGAATTCCAGTGACCTCTCTCATCTTCAAGCTGAGCAGTTTAAATAATGGGTATACGGTTGAGCCGCACGATTTCACTATTCACTTACTCTGCCACCTACGCAACTCTTTACGCCCAGTAAATCCGGATAACGCTTGGGTCCTACGTATGACCGCGGCTGCTGGCACGTAGTTAGCCGACCCTTATTCGTCTGCTACCGTCATATTCGTCACAGACAAAAGCAGTTTACGACCCGAAGGCCTTCATCCTGCACGCGGCGTTGCTCCATCAGGGTTGCCCCCATTGTGGAAAATTCCCTACTGCTGCCTCCCGTAGGAGTCTGGGCCGTGTCTCAGTCCCAGTGTGGCGGATCATCCTCTCAGACCCGCTAATGATCGTCGCCTTGGTAAGCCATTACCTTACCAACTAGCTAATCATACGCAAGCTGTTCCCAAAGCGCCGAAGCTTTACTCCGAAGAGCACATGCGGTATTAGACACCATTTCTGGTGCTTATCCCTCACTTTGGGGTACATTCTTACGCGTTACTCACCCGTCCGCCGCTCGTGTACTCCAGCACATCATTCAAGCTCGCTCATTCTCCAGCCGGGAGTCTGAGTTGTGAATAAATTCACTGCTTAAATAATCTGCAGGAGCCTTACCGCTCGACTTGCATGTATTAGGCACGCCGCCAGCGTTCATCCTGAGCCAGGATCAAACTCTCCAAAAAAAGAATCTGTTCATAGCATCAGTCGAAACTGACTTGAGTTTTTTAAACTCTTAAAACAATTCAAAAAAACTGACGTTGATTGTTCGCTTATGCGAACTTTCGGCCACTATAATCCTAAGATTTAGTGAACCGAACTGCACTATCCTAGTTTTTAAAGGGCTTTTTTAGAGACAACTTCACAGAAACCTCTAAAAGTGCTCGTTTCAATATACCTGCTAATTGGTCACACGTCAAGACTATTCTTACGAAAAACGTTGTAAGAAATATGCATTTTACTATCTGTTAACAAGCTTATGTTTAAGCAGTTTCTGTTTCTTCTTCGGAATCCTCTAGATCAATACTAGTGTCAACAAGCGCCAGCGAAGCCACTGTATCACCGGCATTCATACGCATAATACGCACGCCTTGAGTAGCACGGCCAAGTTCCGGTATATCTTTAAGTCCTAGCCTAATTGTCTGGCCTTGCGTAGAGATGATTATTACTTCTTGAGCTGCATCGGTAAGTGCTTTAACACCTATCAGGTTGCCCGTCTTTTTATTTACGATAGCAGACCTAATGCCAACACCACCACGTGCATGCGCTGTGAACTGAGCAATCTTGGTGCGCTTACCGTAACCAGATTCAGAAATAACGAATATGCTAGTCGTCTCCTCTACTATGTCCATACCTATAACTTGATCTCCGCTACGTAATCGAATACCTCTAACACCACGAGAAGTTCTGCCCATTGGACGAACATCTTTTTCGTGGAAACGAATTGCCTGCCCCTGAGATGTGCTAATAACGACTTCATTATCGCCAGTTGTGGTACGAATCCATTTTAACTCGTCACCTTGATCTAAATTAATGGTGATCAAACCGGAGTTTCTTACGTTCTTGTACTGTACGAAAGGAGTTTTCTTAACGACACCTCTTACTGTACACATCATAAGATGACCATGCTCGGCGTTTTTGGTTACATTTATGACAGCGCTTACTGTTTCTTCGGGCTGTAGCTGAAGAAGGTTAACTATTGCTACACCCTTTGCATTTAGGCCAACAGCAGGAACTTCGTAAGTTTTGAGCCTAAATACTCTTCCTTTATTTGTAAAGAAAAGTAGGTAATCATGTGTCGAAGTATTAACCACATGCTCAATAACGTCTTCTTCCCTGGTTGCCATACCTCGACGACCCTTACCACCACGCCCCTGTTTCTTATAGTCTTGAATCGAGCTGCGCTTGATATAGTTGTTTGCCGTTAGTGTAACTACAACCTGTTCATCAGGAATCAGATCTTCATCACCTAGCTTTCCTAGCTCTTGTGGCACAACTAAAGTTCTGCGCTCGTCGCCAAATTGTTTTTTCATTTCTAGTAGTTCAGTTTTGATAATCTTGAGGATTTCTTTTTCATCGCCCAATATCTTCTCTAGGGCAGCAATGATTTTTAGTAGCTCTGCAAGCTCGTCTTCTATTTTCTGTCTTTCTAGGCCAGCAAGAGTACGAAGCTGCATGGCTAGAATCGCTTTGGCCTGTATCTCTGTTAATTTAAAGCGTTTAATAAGGTTTGCTTGAGCCTCATCGGTAGTCTGCGAAGCACGAATAGTGGCAATTACTTCATCTATATGATCAAGGGCTATCTTGAGTCCCTCTAATATATGAGCTCGGTCTTTAGCTTTACGAAGTTCAAACTCAGTACGACGCCTTACGACTGTTTGTCGGTGTTTAATGTATTCAACTAGCACGTCTTGCAAGCCTAAAACCCTAGGCTGAATACCATCTATTAGAGCCAACATATTATAATGGAAAGCGGTTTGTAGTGGTGTCATTTTATATAACTGATTGAGTAACTTCTTAGGATATGCATCTTTTTTAAGATCAATAACAACACGCACCGAACCACGCGCACTCTCATCGCGAATATCAGATATACCAGATATCTTTTTTTCATGAACAAGTGCGGCTATTTTTTCAACTAAACCGGCTTTGTTAACAGCGTAAGGGATTTCGGTAATTATTATTCTTTGACGATTTTTGTTTGTCTCTTCGATGTTTGCAACACCACGAACAACAACCCCTCCACGACCTGTGGCAAACGCCGTACGAATCGATTCTTTTCCAAAGATAATTCCACCAGTTGGAAAATCTGGTCCTTTAACATGCTCTAATAAATCATCTAGGGTTGCATTTGGATTATCAATTTGAACTATTATTGCGTCTACGAGTTCACCGAGGTTGTGTGGTGGAATGCTTGTTGCCATACCAACGGCTATACCTACCTGGCCATTTAGTAATAGGTTTGGTAGCTTGGCTGGCAAGACTTCTGGCTCTTGTTGTGAGCCATCAAAGTTATCCCGGAAAGGAACCGTGTCTTTATCTATGTCTTCGATCATTGCTTCAGACGCTTTTGTCATACGTGCTTCTGTATACCTATATGCGGCTGGTGGATCACCGTCCATACTACCAAAGTTACCCTGCCCGTCTACAAGTGGGTAACGGGTAGAGAATGACTGAGCCATTCTAACCATAGAATCATAGATAGCGCTATCACCGTGTGGATGGTATTTACCCATAACTTCACCAACAATCTGAGCACTCTTGGTATGCTTGCCGGTACTTCTGAGGCCTGTCTTGTCCATCACGTACAAAATACGCCTGTGAACCGGCTTTAAACCATCGCGTACATCAGGCAGGGCTCTAGCAACAATTACCGACATGGAGTACTGCAAGTAGCTTTGCTCCATCTCGTCTTCGACAGATCTAAGAACCATAGTTTTTGAGTGGTTCAAAGGATCGATTGGTTTCATTCGTTTTTCGGTCTCATCCATAGTCTAAATATCCAATTCCTTCACAAATTTAGCATTCGTCTGAATAAAGTTCTTGCGTAGCTCAACTTCCGTACCCATAAGCTTATTAAATATAGCGTCGGCCTTCTCTGCGTCTTCAACCTTAACCTGTACTAGTACTCTGTTTTCCGGATCCATGGTAGTCTCCCAAAGCTGGTCGGCATCCATTTCTCCTAGTCCCTTATAGCGCTGCAAAGTAACACCGGCTTGCTTAATTCGGTCATCGTTTGAGTCTACTTGAACGCCCTTGGCCTTGCGCTCGGCAATAATCGTATCAATTATTTGATCTCGTTCTTCATCTGTATATGCATAGGTCTTCTTTTTACCCTGACTAATAGCAAATAACGGTGGTTGAGCTGCGTATAAGTGACCGCCTTCTATAATAGGATACATATGGCGGAAGAATAATGTCATTAAGAGTGTGCGAATATGAGAACCGTCAACATCGGCATCGGTCATAATAATTATTCGTTCATAACGCAAGCCTTCCATGTCAAACTGTTCAGCTATACCTACTCCCATTGCTTTAATAAGGTTTAATATCTCTTGGTTGGCTAGCATTTTGTCCAGTCTAGCTCTTTCGACATTTAACACCTTGCCCCTGAGTGGTAGAATCGCTTGAAATTGACTGTTTCTACCCTCTTTAGCAGACCCTCCGGCAGAGTTACCCTCCACAATGTATAGTTCTGCCTGAGAGCGATCTTTTGTGGCACAGTCGGCAAGTTTACCAGGTAGGCTAGCGCCGTCCAATGCGCCTTTACGGATAATATTATCACGGGCTGCGCGGGCGGCTTTTCGAGCACGAGCAGCAATCATGGCCTTGCCAATTACTCCACGAGCAATTGTTGGATTTTCTTCAAAATAATATGCCAAGTATTCGCTTAGTGCTTTGTCTACGTAGCCTCTAACCTCTGGATTACCAAGTTTGTTCTTAGTTTGTCCTTCAAATTGTGGGTCTGGGATTTTTACAAGTATTACAGCCGTTAGGCCTTCTCTGGTATCTTCGCCGCTAAGATTTTCTTCTTTTTCTTTAATCAAACCATTTTTTCGTCCATAATCATTCACAACTCGAGTAAGTGCAGTTTTGAAGCCAACTAAATGAGTTCCACCATCTGGAGTCATCACGTTGTTCGCAAATGGTTTAACAACTTCGTTATAGGTATCGTTGTATTGCATGGCTATCTCAACCATGACGTCGTCCATCTGTTTTTCAACGTAGAAAACTTTATCACCAACAGTTTCCTTACCAATATTTAGATGACGTACATATGATTGAATACCACCCTCAAAATAGAAACTGCAGCGTTTGTTACTCCGCTCGTCTATAACTGTAGTTTTTATACCTTTTGTTAAATAAGCCTGATGCCGCAAGTAATCAACCACCCATTGAAAATCAAAAGTTACAGTTTCTTTAAAGATAGTAGCGTCTGGATAAAAAGTAATTGCTGTTCCGGTTTCTGTAGTTTTTTCGCCCTTTTTTATTGGGGCGTCTGGAGCACCTATTTGATAAGACTGAGTATAGACAAAGCCTTGGCGCCTTACTTCTGCAAAAAGCTTTGTTGACAGTGCATTTACCACACTTGAACCAACACCATGAAGCCCAGAAGATACCTTATAGCCACCACCACCAAACTTACCACCGGCGTGGAGAACGGTTAAAACTGTTTCGAGAGTACTTTTGCCAGTCTTGCTGTGAGTATCTACTGGGATACCGCGTCCATCGTCTTCTACCCTACAGCCACCATCAGCAAGTAAAGTTACTTTTACTTCAGAAGCATGGCCTGCAATTGCTTCGTCTATAGAGTTATCGGCTATTTCTTTAATAAGATGGTGGAGTCCGGTAATACCCGTACTGCCAATATACATACCTGGTCGTTTACGGACAGGCTCAAGACCTTCAAGTACCTGAATATCATCAGAAGTATAACCTTTATCTGCCACTTTTATTTCCCTCTCCCTCGGTGTTAGTATCTTTGGTTGTTGCTTACTAGTATACCTCAAAAATACTCAATCAAGCAAACAGGTTGCGTATCTTTGCAAATGTATGATTCAATAAGCTTGAGCACATTGCTCTACACACACAAAAACTAACAGCAAAGAAGCATGTACTAAGATGTTTCGGAAACTCGTAAGCAACCTACCGTTTAACCCAAGCCTACTTGGTGAAGTTTCATTTTATGCAAAAAGAATGAAATCAGAAGATTCATTACGTCGCCTTGGTTTTGGTTTTATCGCATTAGCAATGTTCATACAAATGTTTGCCGTCATAGCTCCACCTGAGAAATCTCTGGCTTATTCAAACGACTATATAATTAATGGACTCCGAACCCGTGACGATATACTTCGCGCCTGGGACGGCGGTACTACAGATAAAAATGTAGCTGAAATTTATCAACGATTTGGACTAACTCGTGAAGACATTGCCGCCCTACCCCTACAGCCAAACGTAACAATAAGTTCAAACAGCGCAGATTATTGGACTATTGGCCGAACTTCTCTATCTGCTGTTAGTAAGGCGCCAAAAATAAATCAACAATACAAAGATAATGAGGTACCTGTTAACACTGGTAGTACTAGCGTATATCTCAGACAGTTAAGAGCATGGGACATTGTTCAACCTGTTAATACCTATCGGGCATTCGAAGGTACAAAAAATGGTCAGAAATTTTGGATACTTGTTAATTGTGGTAATTTCACTCAAGTAGGCCAGCCACCCCTCAACGAGCCAGCTTTAGATTTTAGAAAAACAATAGATGGTGGCCCTAGAGCGCTAAAGCCTGGTGATAGTTTTAACTTCAGATTTGAATACCGAAACTCTGTTCTGGACTCGCCTGTCGTACAAAATGCTGTTTTATATGACAGTTTGGATTTAGAAAAATTTGATATTGTTAGTCCGACCAATCTACCACTTCAGGGAACTTTACTGGTTTACCCCTTAGGTAATGTACCCTACACCCCCGACTATCAAACGGCATTAATAATAACTGCCAGGCTCAAAACAAACCTTAGCAATGGTGTAAGAGCATGTAACGCTGCGAAAATTCAGTCATCAAATGCGCCAGAAGTATGGGGCGGTGGTAACGAACTCTGCGTAACAGTTATCAACCCCTGTCCACTTGATAGCTCAATCGCAAAAGATGATCCAGCCTGCGTTGCACCTGTTTTAGCATGTTCTCTTACTAATTCCGATGTTAATAGAACAACAAAAACCTTCACACTTAAGACTGTTGCAACTTCGAGCAATCCAGCCTTAACCTCTATTCAAAATTTTGTATATGATTTTGGAGATGGATCAACGGTAATTACTAGACCATCTAGCGCTTACGAGGACACGATTACTCATGTATACAAAGATGGTTCATTCAATGCTACTGTGGTAATAAATTACAAAATTGGCACTGGAGCTGGGCAAACAGATAGCTCTGTAGCTTGTTCGGAAACAATAGAGTCAGAAAAAGACCAGCCACTTGGACGCGAAAAATCAGCAAACAACCTAACCCAGAACCTTGATAACGAAAAAACTATTAATACCAAAGCTAAGGCATCAGACACAATTGAATACAGCCTAATTACACACAATAGTTTTGGTTATGAACGTACAAACGTAAATATTAGTGACTATATAGGAGACATTCTTGACTACTCAACCCTAGATGCAGCATTTTTGGCTCAGCAAGGAGGCACATTTGACGAAACAGCTAAAACTGTAAGCTGGCAGAATCAATCTGTTAAAGCTAACGAGAGTTTAATAAAAGTATTCCGCGTTCAAATGAAATCTCCTATTCCATCAACAAATCAGCCTAGTGCAATGACAACTTCATTTGATTGTCAGTTAAGTAACAAATTTGGAAATCAATTAAACATCCCTGTTGATTGTCCGCTACCAAAAGATGCCGAATATATAACCGAACGCTTACCAAACACTGGTCCTGGTACTAGTCTAGTTATTGGCTTTACAGTTACCACTATTATTGCTTACTTCTTTGCCCGCTCTCGACTACTAGTTAAAGAACTAGAGCTAATTAGAACTGACTTTGCCAGTACTGGAGGTGTCTGAGGTTATGAGTGAACAAACTCCTGGTTTTAACGAACATGATCCAGTTTCAAAGTCTGCTGAATCTAGTGATGTCTATGAGGCTAGTAATAATAAGATAGAACAGGGTAAAAACGCTCAACACGAGCATGCTGAACGTTTAGATGAAATCCGTAAACAAACCGAAACATTGTCTAAGAGTTCTAAAGAATCAGATAAGCATGGTGAAAAACAGATCTCATCAGAAAATGTCGAAAAGCCTATTCACGTCAATAAAGAGCTCAAGAATATGGCTTATCAACGAACCCTAAGAAGAACCAGAAGGCAGTTAAATACTCCATCCAGGTTGTTAAGCAAGGTAATTCATCAGCCTGTCATCGAATCAGTCAGTGAAGTTGCTGGCAAAACCATCGCTCGCCCATCTGGTCTTCTTACTGGAGGTATAGCAGCATTTGTAGGAAGTAGTTTGTTTCTTTGGATATCAAGATATTATGGATATGAGTTTAATTTTCTATTATTCATAATTTTCTTTGTTGGAGGCTTCTTTATTGGCCTACTTGTTGAGGTTATAGTAAAATTATTTCTAAAAAATAAGCAATAATTTACAGATTGTACATATACGACTTACGGCGTATCGGTTGGAGTTGGATCAGAGAGCATCATATTACCTTCTTGATCAATTATTATTGTATCCTCGTCAACCACTTGTTTCTTACTTAAATCACCCATAGGTAATCCTGCCTCGTCTTCGTGGGGTGATTTAGCGCGCATTTCTTGTTTAAGGTGTTCTGCGATTTTTAATGCCTCTTGTTGTTCTAGTTCATTACTAGATATGTTCCTAGGTTGTGAGGAGTTTGGATATTTAACATCTCCAGTTAATTTTGGACTATTAAGTGGCGCAGGTGAGGTTTGTGGTGGTTTGCTACTCCAAGGAGAAGCTGGTCGAGGTGTTATAGGCTTATCTCGTTTAGATAACCAGTCGTCCAAGAATGAGCCTCCTGCAGGCTTTGTAGGACTAATTTGGTCTGGACCTGGACGTTTGAACGGATCGTTGCCTAAAGCCGGCTTAGTGGGCTCTATAGTCTTCAAGCGTTCAAATATTTCGGCTTCTACTTTAGCTCTTGGCTTACCAAACTTAGCAGCCGATAGTTGTTTAAGTGCATTTGCCAGTTGAAGATTTGGTGTACCTAGAGGTGGAAGTGTTGCCATACTGAAGGGTTGAGTTGGCACACCACCTACCAGCATTCGAGTTACAGAGTTAAAGTTTGGAATTCGTTGCAAATCATGAATATCAAAAACTGGCGAGAAGTATTTTGCCAAGAATTCTGCATCATTTGTTCCTACACGAAAAGATACAATAGAGCCAATATTACCAAACACTGCATCTCTTATCTCTTCAGTTAGCTGAGTGGTAAACTGGTTGGCCACTATTAAACTTAATCGGTATTTTCTAGCCTCGCTTAAGATACTGGCAAAAGAATCTGTAGAAAAGTTCTGAAACTCATCAACGTACAAACTAAAGTCCACTCTATCGCTCTCTGCAATATTTGCCCTCGACATAGCAGCTGCTTGGAATTTCATAACAAAAATCATACCCAACAGCTTACTGTTTAGTTCACCCGTTCTACCCTTGCTAAGATTTACTAGTAGGATTTTCTTATTATCCATAATGTCGCGTAGATTGAACGAACTCTTTGTTTGGCCGATTATATTTCGCATCATTTTATTACTTAAGAATGCTCCAAACTTACTAACAAACCAGCTCTTAACTTCCCCGAACTCATTTGACCGCTCAGAGCCAGGCATTTCTTTAAGCCAAAAGTCTAGAACTGTTTGATCTGTTACGTGTTTGAGTTTTTGATTAACAAAGTTCTTGTCGTTAAAAAGCTTTGGAATATCTACAAAAGTTCCACCTGCTGGATCGGCCATTATTGTTTGAGCCGCACTACGGAATAAGTGTTCGTATCTAGGGCCAATTATACCCTGCCTCTGTGGGTCATAGAGTTTATACAGCATACCTATGGTTTCTTGAATAAGGAAGTCTATCTGATCAGGATCGTCAAATTCAAACATATTCAACCCAAGTGGGTACTCCATATCAGAGGGGTTAAAGTAGATTACATCTTCAACTCGCTCTTTTGGAACCAACGCCATCAAGTTTTCAACCACGTCGCCGTGCGGATCTATAAAAGCAAAACCGTTGCCGTTTAACATATCTTGAAATGCTAGGTTTTCAAGAAATGTAGACTTACCTGTTCCAGTCTGTCCAACCGCGTATATGTGTCGCCTACGGTCTTCCTCCCCCAAGTTAATGCGCTTTTTTGAACCTCTAAAAATATTGTACCCAAGCATAGTTCCGTCATCTGGTATGTTTCTTGGACCATCAACTTGTTTACTGGCTTGTCTTTCTAGTTGGCTTGTAGGAATATTACTTTCGTCGGGAAAATGGAATATTGTTGCAAGTTCAACAGCATTCAATATATTTTGATTGTTCTCCTGTGGGAAGAAGCGCATTATGTATGCCGTTGTAAAACTCTCTACATCCTTTGCCGGTGTATACTTAAAACCATTCCTTCCTGGTGCGTCAAAAAGAGCAAAACTTGCAACAATGTTGTTTAAAATACTCTGAGCACGTTGAGAGATGTTAGAGCTGGCTACGACTCTTATTAAAACCTCATATCCTGGGTAGCGAGTTTTTTCTTCAATTGCGTCAACAATTGACTGTTCGATGGATGAGAGCTCCTTTTTTTCTTCTGGCTTGTCAGAATTGCCGCCTGTTTCTGGAGGCTTAGCGACTGCAGTTAGAACTTCTCTCGAAAACTTTAGGACAGCTGCACTGTTCTTACTAGACTCTTTACCTTTTTTCTTCTTAGATGCTAGTGATGCTGCTTTTTTACGCCATTCAGGGTTAGCAGGTCTCATTAAGATTTGAATACCCGCACCGTCTTCTTTTTCTAATGTTGATAGCGCATTTAAAATACTCTGAAGCGCATCGCGTTTTAGATCTTGATATGTAGCGATCGGGTAAGCGTAGTTTTCTTTAAGAGTAAGCTCTCCGCCCATTGTTCCACTTAACTTTCCAACAGGACTAAATATATTATGTTCTGACACTTCTTCCAGCCTAGCGGATGGATAGGCACTAATAATTGCCTGCTGTACAACGTCGAGCATAGACACAGGAACGGATGCATAGAAGTGAACAAATCCTTTTGTGCCAATAATTTCAAAACTAAAGTGACGCTGACCATAAAACCTAGTCTTTAAGCCTTTTTCAAGTGTGCTTGAGATAATATTATAGACAATTTGAGCTTTGCTTATAGTTTCATCCGTAACGTCCCTAGCGTCTCTAGAACCAGACTCCGTATCATCACTCCTTGGAGGTAAATGAATAAGCAGTGTAACCATTTTTAAACTACGTTCGTAGTTCTTTTGCTCGCGCCATAAACGTCGAGAATGCATCAAAATAGCTAACCCAACCCCAGAAAGGATGAGTAAAAGTATGAATAATATCACCAAGAAACCGCTCATATAAGCTCCACCAACTCCTTAGGATTCCTCTAGTTTGATATCTTTATTGTATCTCTTTTTTAAATAATCGGCCTTAAAACGGCTAATTTCTTTATTTTGCAAATTTGGGTCTTCCCTGGTTGCTGCAATAATCTGCTTAGCTTTAGAGACCCATTCCTTTTCTATCAAGTCAACGTCATCAGCTATTTGCGGGTTACTTCCCAAAGGAGTGCTTAAAGGTAGTGCAGCAGATTGTTGCAGTTGTTGCTGTTGTGGGGATGTATGGGATTGTTGTTGAGGAGCTACTGGTTGAGGTTGGCTGTACATTTCCGGACGAGCAACCGTGTTTTCAACAGAAGAGTTTGATTCACCTCCTTGTGGTGCTTGCGGTGGCGGTAACTCGAAGCTAGGTTGAGTGTTATTTGGATTCATAATTTCTAATCACAGTATAACAAACATACTAATCCTATAACAGATTAGTTAGAGCGCATGCTCAAACGCAAACAAAGTAAAATAATTAGATGGTAGATTTCTGAATACGCTTGATGTACCAACCCATACCAGACACCAGTAAAAATGCCAGTAATAGATCTTGAAACCCGAGTTGCCCTAACGATCCAAGCAAAACTACTAGAGTAGGGCCGAGCGCAAACACCAAAGAAATAGTCTTTATTTTGATAGAGTCTAATTGAACAAAAACCAACAATAAAAATTTACTGATTGAGTATGAGGTAATCGCAACAATAATCGGAAGTATGAGTAGCATTGAAGCAGATAGATTTTGAGGATTTGTTAATAAGATAAAAAAGAGTATAGCCATAAACCCAAGGCAACCGATTGCAAGACTATAATTGTAAGTTTTTGGCATAATAATAAGTTTGTTCGTTAATTAAAAATTTAAAATTGAGTGATAACATAAATTTATTCATAGAGCCCGAACGGTAAATGCGCCCAATAATATATGATTTTATAGCGCTTACCGTCCATTGGGCTATTTGACTGACCGCTCATTATCCGTTTAGCGAATAATGAGCGATGTTTATTGTTTGTTTGTGAATATTTATCAATTACTTATACTTTTTGTTTTTAAATATTACGTTTACATCATACTCCTTGTGTTTAATTATGTCAATATATATTGTTGTTGAAATAATAAATTATACCTGTTATAGTTGATTTAATTTATGATGCAATTATAACATCAATACTTTATTGTAAATTTTAATTGCGTACAATGCTGATTTTCTTCCTTATGTAATAACGTATTTTTGCTTTTTTTAAACCTTTACTATATAAAAGTATGTCGTTGTAATTAATAAAATAGATTTTACCCTTTACTGCATTGATAACTTTATTATGTCATTATATGTATATTAATTATGACTATTATTTCTACTAGAATGTGTAGTAAACAAAATAAATACATTTTAGATACTTTATTTTTCGTAAGTTATGATTTTTATATATTTGCATATAGTATTCAAAAGTTGTTTAAACATTTTTCTTTTTTTTATTAAATTTCATTTCAGAATGCTTGGCTTTTTCGACTGCCGATTATTTATATCATTCTATGTAATCATTGTTATTAAACTAGTTATTAACAATGATTCTAAACTTTATATAGTTTATTGGTTTTTAGATCTTATACCCCTTTATGTGGTCATGCTCGTATATATACATCTAAATTGAATATTCATATGCTGTCTGATTCTAAGTATTTCTCATAGATATGTGCTAAATCATTAGAATGACTACAAATTAACTGCATAATCGGTACGTTTGTTTATTGCCAATAAAAATATGCTCTGAATAAGCAATTACTAAGTCCCCGATTATTGGTTGTTCAATTAACAAATCAACCTAGCCGTATAGTCACTATTTAACTAAGCATCTTAAAATGTGTTTAGTTAAATGTTTACTAATTTAAAGTTAAAGTATCCGACTTTTTTCCACCCAATTAGTGCGACTATTAAACCAATTTGGTGATATTCTAATGTGATTTTGAAAGGATCGGTTTCAGCTAATTCTAAGTTATGCACAGAAATACAAACATAAACGTGTTGACATGTGTTTCAATGCTTTATAAGATACATTTAGCACTGAATAAAAAAAGTGCTCAAAAACAAAAAGCACTTCGGTGGCAATGGGTTCTCGCAAGCCATTGCCACCACAATAAATAAAAAACTACACTTAAAAAGTAAAATACTAAACTACCCACAAATAAAGAACCGCTTCCAAAATTGAAGCGGTTCTTTCTATTTTTTGAGCTTATATATGTTTGCTATGTGACCCGTACGTCTTTCCATTAAACAAAATATGGAGGTGGCGATTCATAGCTTGATTGACCTAGGGCTACATAGAGTTGTAGTTGATGTTGAGCATCATTTATCAAACAATTTACCTGCTATCTTTATAGTTGGAGTTGCTAATAGGGTGACTTATATGAGACCCGCGAACTTTTATGAGGGGTATTTTATGCAATTTAAACCTACCCCGTAAGAGGATACTCCTGAGCTTAGCGCTTACAGACATACCAAAAGACGGAAGTAGCTTTGATTTTGAGCTAATTAGAACAAAAAACCTCCGTCTTTATAGACATTATACTAGTAGTAACCCTAGTACTTGCATCCCTCAACGAGTCTTGCAGTACGAAATGAAGTTATTTGGTCCTGTCCTCGACTGGATTAGCCTGTACGTTGATGTGGGTTGAGTAGAGCACCGTAGCTTGTTAGATATAGATACAAAGGGAGAAAGAGCTTAATTATTGCAAAACGTGTTAGAGATGCCCGTAAGCGCCAATACGATCGTATCGAAAATGCTGGACAGTAAACAATTCTCCTTCCACCGAAACTACAAAAAAAGCTGCTCAGTTGAGCAATGTATCTAGGAAGCTACTTGATGCCGCCAGTGCTCAGCTCGAGTTATCTGCGTGAGCATAATATGATAATTGTTGAGGTGGCTAGAACAATTACAGATCTGGATGGGCAAAACATTATATCTTACAGCCATATTACAGAAGCTATATAATGCAGACTAAAGCCAAAAACAATTTAACAACTAGCGCCTTGACCTCTATAGGTGTATCTGTTACAATTAGACGAAAATTCACCAATTGTTAAGGAGAAGTAGTTTATCAACAAGACAACCCGCCTGAATGAAGCTATTCGGGCACCCGAGCTGAGAGTCATCGATGCTGATGGACAAAGCTTAGGCGTTATGTCGCGCTTAGAAGCCCTACGCGCAGCAGAAGCAGCGGGTTTGGACCTGGTAGAAATATCCCCAGAAGCACACCCACCGGTTGTGAAAATCGTAGACTGGGGCAAATACAACTATCAACGCACCAAACAACTGCAGAAGAACAAAAGAAACGCCAAAGCCTTGGAAGTTAAGCAAATGAGATTCGGGCTAAAAATCAGCGACCATGATCTAGGAGTAAAATTACGTAAAATTACCGAGTTCCTAAATGAAGGACACAAAGTAAAAATCGCAATAGTATATCGTGGCCGTGAGAATGCCCATAGAGACATAGGCTTCAAACTAGCCGATCGGGTTATTGAAAGCTTTCAGGAAACAATCGCAGTTGATCAACAACCTCAACTAAACGGCAAGCAGCTAATATTCGTTATAAGGAGTACTTCAAATGCCCAAACTAAAAACCCATAGCGGTACAAAGAAACGAATCCGTGTCACAAAGAACGGAAAAGTTTTACGTCGCCACGCCTCAGGCAATCACCTACTCTCGAAAAAGAGTGCTAGCCGCAAGCGTAATTTTGCTGGACTTGAAATTGTCTCAGGCAAGCAAGCCAAGAACATTAAACTGAAATTAGGAGCATAAATATATGCGTGTTAAAAGAGGTGTAACTTCTCACCAGAGACATAACAAAGTTCGTAAAGCTACAAAGGGCATGACTCGCCCAAACCGTTCAAGTGTTAAACGCGGCAAACAAGCCGTAGTAAAAAGCCTGCAACATGCTTATCGTGATAGACGAAACAAAAAACGTACTTTTCGTTCTTTGTGGAATGCTAGGATAAATGCCGCTGCAAGAATTAACGGCACCACTTATAGCAAGCTCATTGCCAGCCTTAAAGCTGCAAATATCTCACTTGATCGAAAAGTTCTTTCTGAACTTGCTGTTAATGAACCAGCTGCATTTGCAGCAGTCGTTAAAACTGCAACCAAATAATTTTAAAAGCCTCCCTCTGTTACGTGGTATAATTACAGTGCCAGATATTCGGCTAATCGCCTGCTAAAACAGGAGGAAAGTCCGGGCAGCATAGGGAAAGACAGTTGCTAACGGCAACCGAGGGTAACCTCAGGGAAAGTGCCACAGAAACGATACTGCCCTTTTAAGGGTAAAGGTGAAACGAGTGGGGTAAGAGCCCACAGTTCTGTGCGGTGACGCATGGAAGCGGTAAACCCTGTCTGCTGCAAGGTGACAAGTCCCATACAAGGTTCCCGCCGGGATAAGTCAATAAGTAAACCGCTCGAATCTATGAGCAATCTTAGATCTAGATAGATGATTAGCTAAAACAGAACCCGGCTTACGGATTATCTGGCACTATATACACCAAAATCGCTTCCGTATAGGAAGCGATTTTGTTATTTATTGTTCTTTTTGAGCATCAAGGGTTTGATTAACCATAGCATCAGCTAGTTTATTGAACTCACGCGGCACATGAACAAAGGTTACCTGCTCAAACTCTAGTACAAGCTTTTTAATCGCTTCGTGAATTGGCCATAAATCTCGATTCTTAACCTTATATACACCCTTCATCTGATTGATAACTAATAAACTGTCCATATGTACGTGAACAGTCTGGCAACCCATCTTTAAAGCAGCCTCAAGCCCCCCTTTTAGTGAATGATACTCGGCCTGGTTGTTAGTTGTTATCCCAAGATATTTGCCACTTTCATGCAAAATTTGATCCTGCATATCAAGAACAACAAAACCCCCTGCCGATGGACCTGGATTACCCCTAGACCCTCCATCAGTGAATAGCTTTACTTCTTTAGTATTACTGTTAGCTTTAGGAGTAGCTTTGCGCTGCAAAATAACTTTGTCGTAAACATCGTTAATATCGTTAGCCAAAATCTCATCTTTCTCAGTTACTCCACCAGCACTATGGGTGAACAACCAAAACTGAACTTTGTTCCACTCATTTAACCAACGTGGATGATGGTTACGCGCCTCGGCAAGACCAGCGACTAATTTCATAAACTCAAAGGCTTCTTTGAAATCTTTAAACTTAAATTCTTTATAAAGCTGGTTGTTTTGTTTTTGCCACATAAATATATACTACAGGATAAAATCACATCTGTTAAGGAGACTTTGTACGGCTAATTCTATGGTCAGGGTAAGAGGACTTGAACCTCCGGTCTCCGGACCCCCAGCCCGGCGCTTTACCAACTAAGCTATACCCTGGTAATAATCTATTCTAAAGAATTTCTTTAAAAACTTTCAATTAATAAGCCTAAAACTAGTGGCCGGGACCCAACATGACAACCTGGATGTTAATAACCAGGTGGGTGCTTGCACTCGTTAAGCCACAGCCTACGAAAATATTAAGCTCCCTTATGATACTTATTCAGATTATCATAAGATTGGTATCCCGACCTTCTATATTATAGCGCAAACTTAGCCTGGTACACCAAGCAAGAAATACATTATATTCTGATTCACATTTAGTACAACTGGGCCTATAAATTGCCAGAAAACAAATATAAGCAAGAAGATGGCCGCTAAACCAAACTGTTCGATTGTTTGCATAACTCTCTGTAAAGGCTCGGGTGCAAATGCATACAATAATCTAGAGCCATCGAGGGGTGGAAACGGTATCATATTGAACGTAAATAATGATACATTCGTAAAAATAAACACAACAACAAAATCAGATAAATTGTTTGTAGTAACTAGACCGCTTCTAAAAATTAGGCCACCTACACAAGCAAGCGCCAAATTAGTAAAAGGTCCCGCAATTGCTAGTATGGCTGAACCGTATTCTTGATACTTAACCAGATTTGGATTGAAGGGCACCGGCTTAGCCGCAAATATTGGCGGTAACCCTAGCAGTATCATCACTATTGGCAGCAATATGGTAGTAACAATATCTAGATGCTTGAGAGGGTTAAGGGTTAGCCTTCCTTCAAGCTTTGCAGTATCATCACCCAACCAGTGTCCTGCATAAGCATGCATTGCTTCATGTAGGGTCATGCCAATTAGTAATGAAACCAAAAGAAATAGTAGCTGTAAACCGTTTATAGTCTCAAACATGCTTTTATTATACCAGCTGCCTAATCCTTTCGCCTCTTGACCAAATTGTAAAAAACAGATACAATAAGCAACTGAATCGTCCTCGTAAATAGGACAAAAAGTTAATTTAAAGGATCTTAAGTAATGCAACGCTGTGATTTAACCGGTAAAGGCAAACAGTATGGCCACAATGTGAGCTTTTCGCAGCGTCATACCCAAAAAATTTGGAAGCCAAACCTACAGACCAAAACTTTTGTGGTAGACGGCAAAAAAGTCACCATGAAACTTAGCACACAAGCAATTCGTACCCTGAAGAAAAAAGGGCTTATTGTTTAAAAAAACTCCTCGAAAGAGGAGTTTTTAAATTTTAAGATACAATAAAATTACTGACGTTCTAATACGATAACCTGCATATTGTCACTAAAATCAATAGGTTTTGGCTTAAACTTAGCTATTGGATCGGATGCATCAACACTAAATACTTTAAGTGCTTCGCTTAAAGGCTGTTGGGGTACAGGATAGTTAATTTTTGAATCTTCATAATGAGTTGGTATGACAATTTTGGGCCCAATCTTTTTTATCACCTGCATAGCACCAACCGCATCAAGTGTATAGCCGTTGCCCCCAACCGGAATAATAAGCAAGTCTACTATACCTATTTCTTCAAGCTGATCTTCGCTTAGATCTGGGTGAATATGCCCAATAATAGCTACCCTTAGATCATCAAATTGAATTTTGTAGATAGTAGCCGACTGAGCGCTTACTTCATCCATATGAGATCTTGAACGTATGCCAAAAATGGAAACATCCGAAACTTCATATTCACCCGGGTCAGTAATCTTAAGTCGTGACTCAGGAGCATTATTTGGTAATTGAGTAAACAGTGCAACGTTTTCTGATTTAGTAACTGTTTTAAGCCCTAGTTCATTTAGATTATCATCTATTACTAAGGTAGATTTTTTCATTGTAATACTAATACAGTTACCGCCAAAATATTGAAATTCCATTTCTATTGTTCCTCTTCTGTTATCTGTTTTTTATCAATTAATACTTGTTTTTTAGCATTTAAAACTTTACCTATAAACCTGTCTTTAACTTGACGACGATATGTAAATTCGGTTACATCCATCACTGCATAGCGTATATCCTTCTTCTCTTTTTGTTCTAATGCAGTCATGAACTTTTGTAACTTAGTTTGATTAACATCTCCAACTATAAGTATATCAATCCCGCTAGTTTCATCTCTAGTGAATTGACCTGTATAAATTACAACCTCTACATTGCCCAGGCTGGCAAGTTCAGCTACGTCTGGATTCATTGGCTTTGATGTAGTAGCAACTTTAACTTCTTCACCTGCCTCTGTAGTAGCCTCGGATCCTCCAAATATTACCGATAGCGGTTGGTAGTATTCGTATTCCTGATTTACTTCGTAATACAGCCTATTGTTTGTGGTATCTGATGAAATAATGCCAACACTAAGTAAATTTGCTAGTTCTCGGCGCACCGAGTTTATCTGCTCATCTATTTTACGAGTAATTTCACGTACATAAAAGGAACGATTTGGATTACTGTAAAAAAGCTTTAATAGCTTTACCCTAGTTTTGCTCCCAAAGAGTTGTTCAACCATACGTATAGCTTACCATGTTTTTGTTCAAACAAGGTGTAGAATAGATCAATCTGACGTTTTTTTCTGCAAAAATAAATCTATATGTTTGTACGCATTAGAACTACTTTTTATCCAGTTAATGTGTACGTTACGCTTAAACCAAGTCCGTTGTCTTTTTGCATATTGCATAGTGTTTTGGTGTATTTTTTCTAATACCGCTTCCACTTCGCACCCATTGCCGAAGTATTCTCGCCATTCTTGATAGCCTACAGCGCTCATACCAGGAGCTGACCAGCCATATTTATTGTATAAATCTCTTACTTCGTTTTTTAGTCCGTTTTCTATCATAGATTCTATTCTTGCACTTAGCCTAATACTCAGCTCTTCCTTGCTAACATCTATGCCGAGCATTAATGTGTTACGCCTTATGTCCTTTTTTACAGCTACAGCGCCGTTTGTTTCTATAGCCCTGATTAGATGGCGGGGGTTTTGACTGTTTTCTGGCATTCTTATGTTGCGAGCGCTAATGATTTGATGTAGCTCGGATACGGATAGTTGTTGCAGCTTTTCGCGCTCATCGTCTACTGACGGCGGTAAAAATACAAAGTCAAATATGACCGCATCCACGTATAGCCCACTGCCTCCTACTAAAATCGGTACTTTATTCCGCGAACCAATATCATTTATTAGTTTTAAGGTTTGGGATTTAAATTCTGCAACAGAAAATTTCTGATCAGGAGTAATAACATCAAGCATATAATGCGGTATATCTGCTCGGTCTATTGGACTTGGCTTAGCAGTACCTATATCCATCCCCTTATATATTGTTCGTGAATCCGCACATATGATTTCGCCATTAATCCTCTTGGCTATATCCATAGCTAAAGCACTTTTACCACTGCCTGTTGTGCCCACAATTACAATTAAGGGTGTGTCGTATTTTTCGGATTCCATATCAACTCATCAATATTAATATAATAGTTATCTTCATCACCATAAACCTCAACACCTTCAGCTTCTAGTTCTAGCTTTTGGGCTTTTCTACCGCCGTGGTAGCCAGCAGCCAGTCTGCCCTGCTTGTTTACCACCCTCTGCCATGGCAGGCTAGGATCTCCGTAGTGCGCAATTCCACCAACAATTCTAGAAGCCTTTGCGTTACCACAGATGCCCGCAATTTGACCATAAGTCATAACTCTACCAGCTGGTATCAACCCAACTAAATACCTTACTCTATCAGAGAATAGATTTTCTTTTGACACGCCTAACTTTCTTCTGACCTTCTTTTGAACCAATTACTGCGCTCGCAACCATTGCAATTAACACTAATATCATTAGAGCATTTACGACATTAGATATTAGGCCCGCCCTACTTAGAACTCTGTCTGCTTCATTAATATTGTTTAAAGCACCAAAAACCGGCAATAAAACAAAGACTATTTGAATTATTATTAATATAAGCAGTACAGCAGCACAACCAAAGCTAACTTTGTGATATTTATTCATATTTTTCATAATGATGACTTGGTTACCCTTGAGCCAACCTCATTAGCAATTGATTGCAAGAAATTACTAATGGCAATTGGGCCAGATGGTTGAACCTCCATATCCTTTCTAATGCGCGGAATTACCTCCGAGCTTTCAATTTCCTTCTCCCCGATAACTACAGTATAAGGCACTTTCCAGACTTCTGCGTCTCGAATCTTTTTACCAACAGACTCGTTATCATTATCCACTTTGACTCTTAGTCCAAGCTTTCGTGCTTCATCGACAATCTTATCAGCAAATTCTATAGTGGCACTTTCTTGATTAACAGTGATTAACCTAATCTGTTCAGGAGCAAGCCATACAGGGAATCTGCCGGCTGTGTGCTCTATAAATACAGAGAAGAACCTATCAAAACTACCCATAATTGCACAGTGAATCATTATTGGCCGCTTTTTTTCACCCTTTTCGTCTGTATACTCAAGGCCGAATCTTTCTGGTTGCACAAAATCAAACTGCACGGTTGCCACCTGCCAAACCCTGCCAATCGCGTCAGTAGCCATAAAATCTAGTTTAGGACCATAAAAAGCAGCTTCTCCAGTTTCTTGATAGTACTCTAGGTTGTTTCTACCAGCAATTTCGGCCAATTTGTTTTGCCCAAAATCCCAAAGTTCTTGAGGACCCAAATACGCATCACTTTCGTCTCTTAAGCTCAATCGTAAACGTAAGCTCATATTTATAGCAGAGTAAAACTCGCGAATTCTTTCGATTAATTGGTCGAATATTTCATCAACTTGGTCTTCCCGGCAATAAGTATGGCTATCATCCTGAGACAGAGAACGAACACGTGATAAGCCATGCAATTCTCCACTTTTTTCGTCTCTGTAGTTGGTGGTCGTTTCCATATATTTTATCGGCAAGTCTCTGTAGCTTCGTGGGCGAGAAGAGTAAATCTGTGAATGATGGGGGCAATTCATAGGTTTCATGACTAATTTATCGTCTGTTTCTTGGCTAGTAACCAAGAAAAGTTCGCTGCCAAACTTTTCCCAATGCCCAGAAACTTCATAAAGGTCTTTCTTTGTTATGTGTGGCGACCAGACTCTTTCAAAACCAATTTGCTCTCTAACAGCTTCAGAAAACTTAATAAGCCCGTCTCTTATATATGTCCCTCTAGGTGTATAGAGGGGTAAACCAGAGCCTACAAGATCTGAGAAAGTAAACAAATCAAGTTCGGCCCCTAGTTTTCTATGATCTCTTTTCTTTGCTTCTTCTAACATATTCAGGTGAGTACGTAGCTCTTTTTCAGATGCAAAAGCTAATCCATAAATACGTTGCATCTGAGGATTTGTGTCTTTACCTCTCCAATATGCTCCAGCTACTCGCATTAACTTGAAAGCACCGGTTTTACCAGTTGATTCTAGGTGCGGCCCACGACAAAGATCGACAAAATTACCGTTAGTATAGAAAGATACTTCACTTGTGACAGAATCATCACCAGCAATCGTACCAAGCTCTTCAGGGTTCAAATCTTTAGCAACTGTAGTCCCGGCGCGCTTCAAATCATTTAGCAGCTCTTCTTTATAGGGCTGTTTACCCTCTTGAGCCCAATTGATAGCCTCATCAATTTGCTTTATAGAGCGAACAAAAGGCTGATCCTTTGATACGATTGAACGCATTTCGGTTTCAATTTTTTCAAAATCATCTTCCGATATTTTGTATTCACCGATATCAATATCATAATAAAATCCGTTTTCAACTACCGGACCAACCCCAAACTTAGCATCTGGCCAAAGATTCTGTACTGCAGAAGCTAAGATATGCGCCAAAGAATGTCTCATTGCATGTAATTGCTCTTTTTCGTCCATACTATTCTCCTTATAGTCCAATTATAGAGTTAAATCATTAAAATAAAAAAAGACACGCATACCCATTAGATAATGGGAAGGAGTTGAATGCTCTCGCAAATACATTCAAAACCTATTTTTGCGTGTCTCGGGACCTGTATCGTCGTACTATCTGTTGATAAGGTGCAACACTTATTAAGTGTTTAATAGATCAAGACAGTAAGATGACAAAGGACGGTTCCACCGGACTTCCCCACAAATATGTGGGCTTAGCGACCTTCACGTTACGTACGTATGGTCTGCCGACGGAGCTCGGTGATTGGTTGGTTCACTTCATTGCTCGGTGTACATTGTAGCACATTGAGCTTGCTCAACCTCACCTGCAAGCTACTATACTCGTACTAGTATCATAATGCTAGTACTTATTTTTACATTTTGGAGTTTTTTAGCCTATTGCCCTGTGGATAGTGTGGATATCTTTTTGCTAACAGATTATATTAGTGATGATATATTTACGATTACATTGATAATGCATAAAAATCTAAAATTGCGACGGTTTGTTCGCTATTTTGAGGACAAAGAAAAACTTCTCTTGTTAGAGAAGTTCATATTTTGGTGGGCCCTATAGGATTTGAACCTATCACCTCCACAACGTCAATGTGGCGCTCTAGCCAAATGAGCTAAGAGCCCTTAACAGATTAGAATATACCCTAATTACCCCTGATAATCAAGGTGTGGTGTTTGTTTATTCGTTTGATCTGAAGCCGCTTGGTCTAAAGAGGCTGCCTGAATGTTGGTTTATGAACCAATTACACCACACTACTGGGTCAACACCCTCTTGTCTGTCTTTAATTAGCCTGACCAGACCTTCCCATACTATAGTATCCGAATCTGTTGCGTCATAGACAGTTAGCGTATCTCCAGTTTCTAGAACGTGAGTGCCTTCGTAAGACCATCTTTCGACAAGCACCTCATCTTGAGCTACAAAGGTAATGTGTCTATTATCTTGTATGGCCCACACTTCATCTTCTACGCCAGTTTCAACTAGCATAGTGAGCACACCGTCAATCCTGTGTTCTGTCATACCAATATTATGAATCGCTTATAGATATTATTCAACTGACGGCCTATAGCTTTCGCAAATACGGCTTAGATAGCGAAGATTGTGAATGCTAGCCAAACTGCCAGCCAGTGGTTCGCCTACTTTGAACTGATGACGTAAAAATCCTCTTGAATAACCGCTATGGCATGAATAACAATCACAACCCTCCATAATCGGTAGCGGATCATTAACGAATTTAGCGTTGGTAAGATGCACTTTTTTATCACCCTCTATCCAAATAGTTGCGTGCCTGGCGTTGCGGGTAGGTAAAACGCAGTCTAGCATGTCTATCCCATGCTCTATCGCAAACCTTATATCCGGCGGATCACCGACACCCAGCAAAAACCTTGGTCGTGCTGAATTATCATAAAGTGGGGCCAAAAATTCTAGGATCTTGTACATTTCTTCTTTTGACTCACCTACAGATAGGCCGCCTATGGCGATGCCTCCTACCTCGCTATTTTGGACAATTTCTAGACTTTTGCGGCGTAGTTCTAGATCAAGTCCGCCCTGTACTACACCAAACAATATAGGGCGTCTGGATGGCTCTAGGTTATCTGTAAGGCGCTTAAACTCAGCTATACAGCGCTCTAGCCATCTATGGGTTCTTTCAAATGCCTCTAGAGTGTCTTTGCGAGACTCATCATCCAATCCAGTTAGATGATCAAAGGCGACTATCATATCCGCACCGAGTGCAAGCTGTATCTGAATAGAAGTTTCGGGTGTAATTAGACGCATCTCGCCAGTTACAGGATGTTTAAATGTGACTCCTTCTTCGGTGATTTTGCGTAATTTACTTAAGCTAAATACTTGGAATCCCCCAGAATCAGTCAGTATAGGACCCTTCCATTTACCAAAACCGTGTACATCACCTAAGGACTTGATTACGTCTTCGCCGGGCTGCAAGTGGAGATGATAGGTGTTGGCTAGTACGATTTGTACTCCTGTAGCAGCCACCTGTTCTGGTAAAAGACTCTTTACAACACCCCTGGTACCATCGGGCATAAAAGTAGGTGTATTTACATTACCTTGGCGCGTATGAAGTATCCCGACACGACTGCCATCAGAATTTTTCTTGACCTCTGTTAGTATTGTTCTTTTTACTTCACTCATAGGTGTTAAGTATAGCACAAACATTGACTTTTATGCTGATATATGTTAACATAAGCATGTTAATCGGGAGTATTGGGTGAGAAATTCTCAACCAAACACACTTGATGGCTTTAAGCTCTTCTATGAAGAATTGCTAGGAATAAAGCCAGTCAAGCAGCGTCTACGCCGGCCCAGGCCAGTTGTAGATGCGAATTAATTGAGGTGGACAGTAAAAAACCGTCAGAGAAATCTGACGGTTTTTGTTATCCCCTGAAAAAAGATAGTTTTCCACTTGGTAAATCACAAGCGTTATGACAATATATAGTCATGGTTTGTATATATTGTGGAAACGAAACAGAAGTCTATAATTCGCGCGAAAGAGCACGCAACCCATCCGTATGGCGCCGTAGACGCTGCATTAAGTGTGTCGCACAATTTAGTAGTGAAGAATTACCAGTTTATGAAGCATCTTTGATGGTTATGGGTTTAGGCACCAAGCTTTATGCCTTTAATAGGGATAGGTTATTTTTAAGTCTGCATAGCGCACTCGGACATAGACAAGACGCGCTTTCTAGTGCCACCGAACTGACTAGCACTGTAATAGGTAGCTTACTAAGAAAAAGGAAAGCCAAAACTGGCGTAATCACAGTACAAGACCTAGCTAAACAATCCTACATTACGCTGAAAAGATTTGACCCACTTGCCGCCCATACATACAAGGCTTATCACTTATCAGCGCTCAGGTCTTAAAGCAGAGTGCTCCAATAGTACCAAAAACGATAAAGAATAATAGAGATACCAATCGCAAACCAAGCGAACAAGATATCTCCGTGATGCTTTTGCATAAAGTCACCAACTTTAACCAACTTACCCTTTAAGCGAATATTACCTTCGCGGATATTGAATAGGGTTACGTACCAAAATATCGGTATAGTCACAGACCAAACCACCATACAATAAGGACACAGCGCACCAATTGTGAAAACACTTTGGTAATAGAGCCAAGTTATAAAGCCTACACCAAAAACGGTTCCTGCTTGTAGACCCAACCAAAACCAACGCTTAAACTTTGCTCCGGCCAAAATAGCCATTCCGATAGTGATAATAACCGCAAAACCTGCAATACCCATAAATGAATTCATAAACCCAAAAACTTCGGCCTGAGTAGTATTGGTCACCGAACCACAGCTAATTAGTGGACTTATGTTACAGGTAGGTGAATAACTTGGATCTTTTAAGAGAGCGATCTTATCTAGTGAAAGAATTAAAGATGCAATGAAACCAACTATACCTAGGACAACAAGAATTGGGCCGATGGTTGATTTTAAAGTTCGCGGCTTTTTGGATTTCACAATCTATTTCTTTACTGCTTTTTCTGTTACATCAAACTTATCTAGATATTTACCGAACATAAGTCTGGTTTGGGAATATATGGCTGCGACAGTATTGTAAAACAGTGTTGTTATAGGGAGCAAAGCCCATTGTAAAACCATAAGAATTGTTCGGTGTTTTTTGTATCTTTCCGGTCGTGGTGGCAAGAATTTTAGACTAAGTAATAAACTTATGAAAATACCGCTAAGTGCGACTGTTTGAATTGTACTGGCAACACGGGGCAATTGATTAGCGACAAAATTCTCAGGCTGTATGACAACTGGGATAAGTGGTGAAACCAATATTAACAAGGAGGCGGTCGCCCAAGAAACGTGCCCCTCAAGTAAACGACCAAGTTTCATTATTAGATCTATTTTAGATACATTATTGCCTCTTTTGAAGCCCTTGGTTGCAACATATGCCACATCACTAGCACCCCATGCCCAGCGTCTTATTTGAATAAACTGTGCCTTTAGTGTTTTGCGATAAGTACTGGCCAGAACAGCGTCTTGATAAATAGGCGTAAAAATTGGATAAACCTCGTGCTTGCCATCATATCTAAAATAAGTACGCCAATATTGATGCCCGTCTTCTACGATAGTCCTGACACTCCAAAAGTCTGTATCAATAAGTGCGGCCATACTTTGGGCATGACTGCTAAAATTACGGAGCATATGAGGGCGTAAACTAAGAACAATGTTCCAAAATGAGTTACCAGTAGCAATAACACGCATCATGGATGGCGCATCCCAAATGTTGTTCAAAAATAAAGGAATAGGCTGATACGAAACATATCGGGGATCTTCTGTGCTACAAAAAGTATAAGTTAATGCTAGTAAATATGAATGATGTGGCCTGTTATCGGCATCTAGAGTTGTCACGACCACCTTTTCGGGGTCTAATTTTATTGATTCTAGGTATTTTTGGAGCTCCCTGGCAGCAAAAGTAATGTTCCCGCCCTTACCAACAACTTCGCCTTCCATGTCCTTGGGGTGTTTCACTGCAAAAGCATGCTTAAACTTAGGACTATAGAGTTTCATAAGTTCATTGGCTTGTTTTTCAACTTCTTTGCCCCCACGCTCTTCGTATGCCAGAACCAAAATGACGTTTTTCATATCAAATTTAGAACTTAGAACAGATTGAATTGTGGGTTCTAGCGTTTCCCTACCCTCATTGTAGGTAGCGATAATAATGGCGTGATAAACTTCGCTTGGTTTACAAAATAACGGGTACTCTCCTAAGCGAGCCATGTTGCGTTGGTGCCATTTTGGGTTCTTGCCATGAGGATGAATAGTCTTACCAGCTTCTAGATCATCGATAAGAAGTTGCCAGTTTAGGTTCTGTTGAGATGTTAATACTTTGTAGCCCTGAATAGATCTAAGGCTCATAGCAATACCTTTTAAAAACCAAATTAACAGGTAAGCGATGATGAATACTGCGAAAAGAGTTGGGTTAAAGATGCTCAGTACAAAAGGCATGATTAGAATAGTCCAGCTCAGAGCCCCAGGAACTATTTCCCAAAAACGATACCATTTACCTTTTTCTTCTTTAAAAGGAATCTCGATGTTTTTCATTATCTTAATCCTAGTAAAGCAAAACTTACGATAATTGTGAGTAAGCTCAACAAACAACTAATGGCAAGTATCATTACGGCGACGTGTACCTTTACCAAAAACACCCTTAAAGATACAAAAAAGCTAAGAGCAAAGTTAAACACCATAAACGCAACAAAAAGAACTATATCGATTGCAGAACCCCTTGCGTACTCACCAATACCTGAATTAGCTCGATATTCGATAATATAATTACTACTACTGTAATCAAGATTGAATAAAATAAATAAACCGCCAATAAGCACGAGTACGCTGTTAATAATTAAAAGCAATAATATTGAACGGTTATGAAAATAACGGCTTGGGACTGTCATAGTGTTACCTGTTATTATACCCGACAACACTAAAAGGTGCGAACACTTTGACATTAAATGTCTTAGGGTATTACTGTGCGCTTGCAAGCCTTCCGATAGCCTGAGAGATGGACATTTTTTGACCACGAAGGTTTATGGATTCTTTATAATAATCAACTACCTGCTCGCCAAGCATATACCAAGTTCTTCCTTGAACACTTTGCCACGCCGACAGCCCCATGCTTTGCCTAAGATCTTTGTCGTTAACAAGCTGTTCTACATAAGCCTTAAGTTGTTTATCTTTTCTATGTTTTTTTGATGGTTCATATAAAAATCCGGTCTCTCCGTGACTAACTAAGTCTCTAGGACCACCCCTGTTTGCTGCAATGACCGGCACACCAGAAGCGTGCGCCTCCTGTATCACCTGGCCAAACGTATCGGCAACACCTGGAAAGGTAAAAATATCTAGAGCTGCATAGGCAATGGCTAAATCTTCACCGGTTAACTTTCCTGTAAATATGACTTCTTTGCCTAGATGAGCTGCAAGTATTTTACGTGAAGTTCCCTCGCCAATAATCACCAGACGAGTGCTTGGCAAATCTGTTAAAACCTCTAGCTTATGGAGTGATTTTTCTGGCTCTAAACGACTAACAACACCAAGCACAACCTCTCCGTTTGGGGCCCATTTAGCGCGCAGCTGCCTAACTTCTTCGCTATCCCTGCGATCTATATGAAACAACCTAGTGTCCACTCCCCTAGCCCAGTGCCTAATAGTTTCAGGATTTACTCCCCAAGAAACTAGATCCTGATGAGACGCCGTTGAAGGAACTAGGTTTATATCTGCTTTATTATGAAATTTTCTTAACTGTCGTTCTACTACCGTTGATGTAAGACCTAGTCCAAGATGTCCCGCAAACCTCACCGCATCAGTTTGATACACGGCAACAGTAGGAATTTCTAATCTATGAGTTGCATCTATTGCATTACCCCCAAGAAACAACACACCTTGCGGAACTCTCATTGGTGCTGCAATATGTGCCACATCGGGATCTAATGACTCTAACAGTTTCAAGAACTTCTTAGTTGATTTGCGACCAACGTCAAAACCCATTAAATTAACAGATTTTGTAGCAATTACATCCGCTTCTCCAAAAGATTTTGGTGCTGGGCCGGGGCAAACAATTGTGACCTCGTGGCCCTCACCCAATAAATGACTAGCAACTTTTTTTACACTATTCGTAACTCCGGACGTATGCTCTAGTGACGCCTCACTTACCATAACTACACGGAGTGGGTTGGCTTCATGGGCTGGCTCATGATACATAGGCTTAACTGTCTCAAGTAGTTCGCTAGAGTAATCATTAGATAAATGGTCTATTGTTAATTCCATTTATGCTTATAGTACTAGTCAAACTAAACAAACAGCAACTTAATACTATTGAGTCAGTCACTATTGAGAATATTTAATTTATCATAAATAAATAACCTCTTTATACAACTTATCTTTGCCCTAATGAGAGACTGGTATAGTATTGACCCCTGTTTTTTGTTAAAATTCCGTATGTATATGCCGAAGTAGCTCAGTTGGTAGAGCAGCTCATTCGTAACGAGCAGGTCGTGGGTTCGAGTCCCTTCTTCGGCTCCATGACTTGAAAATAACAGATGAAACTGCTAAAATAACCCAGTTAAGTCAAATGCGGGCTCGTGGTGTAGAGGCCTAACATGCCTCCCTGTCACGGAGGAGATCGCCGGTTCGAATCCGGTCGAGCCCGCCAATAAAAATGCCTCACGAATGTGGGGCCTTTTTATGGTCAGATTTTGCCTTGGTTTGAGCTGGCGATAGTGAGCAAAGTGAACTAGATCGCCTGTTCGGAAATCCGACACTTTAGCCCGCCATAATATTTAACTAATCTAATCTATTTTCTTTTGTAAACATAATACAAGGCACCAATTTGTAGCCCTATGATTAGCCACCACCATACCTCAATTTTGGCTTGCTCAGATGCGCCGCAACAACTACCAACTGCTTGATCGGCAAGCATTAATAATACCGTTCCTGTTAATACTAACCCGAGCAGTCCAATAATTATTTTTTTGTGCTTCATGATATACGCACCACTTACCTAAAGCTCCTTTATATGTTAAGTTGTCGAGCAGTCCACGAGTAGAAATATTTCGTTTTCAACATAAATTAAGTTTGGGTCTATTCCGACCGTTCCTTTGGCCTGATTTAAAGTAATTGTTCCTATCCATCGCTGTGGCATATTATCTGGTACCTGCTGTTCGTCAACAATTTTCCATATATGATCACCCTCTATTACCTGGTGCGGCTCGTCAGCGACAATACAATCATAATTAGTGCCGGCAATATTGAACTGATATGTTTCGGGTGGTGGCAGGGTGGTGGTCGGCGGAACTGTTGTGGTAGTGCTTGGAACTGTTGTGGTTGTGGTGGTAGTTGTTGTAGGTACTGGCTCAGGATCCTGTTCGTCACTACTACAAGACAAAACGAGTGCTCCAGAGCCCAAAACTATAGCTAGGTAGGTGCCATATCTTAAAAATGGTCTACTGTGCTCATTATAACCAAAAGTTCTTTGCAGTATTCCTTGTTGCTTGTACATAGGCAAATTAAATCCCCTTTAATTTATACTATATCGCAATTCTGGTTATTGTTAGGTACTTTTTGACTAAAATTTTAAATACTGATTGGCCGGATTATTTTCTCTTGCTACGACTAAACGTTCGTCGATATCTTTAAGTGTAATTTGGATATGGGCAGCACGAGCTTTGTCTCCTTCAAATGATAGAGTTTTAACAATTTCCAACGAATAACCAGTATCAATTACATTTGAATACTGCCCTTCTTTCTGGCTAAAAATTACATTGGTAACTTTAGCAGAAATATCTCGATTGGATTTGTCTATCGCAATCCCGTAATCACCTCCAGTTTCACGAGTACCCTCATCATCCGAATATTTTTTTGCCACTTCTGCAAAATCAGCTCCTGCATTTAGTTCAGACAATGCAGCGCTTGCTTTATTCTGGGCCTCTACATCGGTAACACTAACCACCTTTCGCGCCAGTAGCTGCTGACGCAAAGAACGCTTAAAATCGTTCACAGACCAGCCCCAGAAGTCTCTAAGTACATCCTCAAACACTTGGTCGCTTGATCCAAGCCTGTTCTGTTCCCGCACTATAGCAATTTCTTCGTCAACTTCTTGATTACTAACTGAGACATTATTATCTTCTGCAAGCTGTTTTACGTAGGCATCGTCAATAACCTGCTGAAGGGCTTGTTTTTTATACTCTTCTAGATCTGCTTTACCTTCTTCGGTATCAAAACTTAGCTTTTGTTGGGTCTCATAATAATGCATATAGTGCCTAAGTTCGAAAAGATAGTTCTCGTATGATACAAACCTGCCATCAACCCTAGCTATTGGGTATGGAATAATCTGAGTAACCCGATAAGTAAATGTTGAAGTATTTTGGAATCGATACAGGTTAAGTATTGTATAAGCGGTAAAAATTATTATTGTCACACCAAGAATAACTGATGATAACAAAACTATTTTGTGCTTAGAATGCTGCAATGGATATATGTACTTGCGTGCACCAGATAGAACCTCTTCACGGTGTTCAGCAATGGTCTCATTGGTTATATATGGAACTTTTGCTTTCTCAATAGAAGTATTATGCTTTCTACGCAGCTTATTAAGAGGCTTTTTAGCCGTTTCTTTAATTTTGTTTAATCGTTTCTTCATTCTTTTTCCTCTGTCATCAAGTCTTGATCTTGACCGCTAACTACGGGTGAGACTGATGCACTTATCCCTAAATCTCTTAATATATGTAGCAGTTCTTTCTGAGTTTTACCTGGGTGATGAACGTGATGTATGGTTAAACTACCAACGAAAGTCTGTATCATTATTGTACCAAATCCTAATACAGTTTGTTCAAATCCGCCGATTTCATAGTTTACCATCTGAATTTGATTTAACCCAAGAGCAACCATACTACGGTGGAATAGACCCTTCTGAGTAATCTGAATTAGCCTCTGATCTGTAACAATATAAACACTGTAATACCAGCTAATCCAGAAAGGTAGAAAAGCCAAAACGGCTAAAATAAAGCCTACAAACAGGCTAAAGAAAAAGGCATTAACGCTTGGTAGCTTTTCTGGGTTATTCGCATAAATAAACGTTAGCGCCAAGATATAAAGCATCGGTATAAGCAAAGCGATTGAGCCGAATATAAGTCCTTTTCGCATAACAATTGGGTGCTTACGAAAAACTAATAGAACTTCTTCATCGTCAAACTGTTCTTTAAAATAGCGAATTGGCTCGCTCTTTTTTACCATAACTACATTGTATAGGTTTTAGGTTATGGCTGCTAGGTGCTAGAATAGCTCAAGCGGCCTGCCCTTGTAGTTCAATGGATAAAACAACTCCGTCCTAAGGAGAAGCTCTAGGTTCGAATCCTGGCGGGGGCACCAATAATTTATTTTTTTATTACTTAGATTTCTTGCGTGAACGTGCAAGTGTGTAGGTTTCATACACTGTTTCATAATCAAATAACTCACTATCGCTGAACCAATGTGAAATTTCTGCTTCTGCTTCCTTCTCATCACCAGAAGCATGAATGATATTTGGAGTTCCAATACTTTCCTTATCCGCGTGATTAAAGCTAATATGCGCATAATCTCCTCTAATCGTACCTGGTAATGCTGCTTTTGGTTCTGTAGTACCTACCATCTTGCGCACTAAACTAACCGCTTCAATACCTTCTAAGACTAGAGCAATGACAGGACCCTCTTGCATCATTTCTAGAGTGACATCAAAAGCTTTCTTGCCTCTACGAGAAACCATTCCACTAATATCCTCATAGTGATGGTAAAACTGCTGATAGTCAGGACGCAGCATCTTGGTGCCGACAATTTTTAGTCCTACCCTTTCAAATCTGCTAAGTATTTCACCAACAACACCACGTTTAACAGCATCTGGTTTTAGAATGATTAAAGTTCTTTCCATAATTAGCACCTCATTATATTAACCTCAGTGTAACAGATTGAATTATCCCATCAAATTAGAATTGATGTATATAAGTGTTTGAATACATTTTTTATTCACTTTTGTATCTGTTAATTGATTCAGAGCTACATATGCCTAGATAATTTAAGCCTTATTAGCTGTACTCGCATAAGCTTAATCTGTACTATATATGTATGTTAATGAGTAAAGCAAAAACTGATTTTTTAGAATATCTTGAGATAGAGCAAAATCGTTCACAGAAAACTATCTCAAATTACGACCATTATTTGACTAGGTTATTAGATTTTGCAGGTGAGGATTTAAAAGTTGAGCAAATAGACGTAGAACTTCTGCGCAAATGGCGATTATGGCTTAATAGATTAGGCACTAATGTGTCCGATGAACTACAAAAAAATACCCAAAACTATCACCTTATAGCTCTTAGAAGCTTTTTGAAATACTGTTCCAAAAGAGACATCCCTGCTCTAGCACCCGACAAAGTAGAACTTGCTAAGGTGGTGCGTAAACAAGTAACATTCTTAACCCCGGAAGAATTGGAAAGATTATTTAAGCAACCAAACATACAAACAATTACAGGCGCAAGAGATCGAGCAATCTTAGAATTACTCTTTTCAAGTGGGCTTCGAGTTTCAGAGCTTGTAGGACTAGATATAGATCATATTAATCTTAAACGCCGAGAATTTATGGTACGTGGTAAAGGGCAAAAGGACCGACCTATATTTATTAGTCAGGTGGCGGCAGGTTGGGTGCAATTTTACCTCGATAAGCGAGATGACACTGTAAAACCTCTGTTTATGCGCACTAGTGGTACCAAAAAGCCTAACTTAGACGGAAATTACTACCGTTTGACTGCGCGCTCAGTTCAGCGCCTGGTTGCCCGCTACGCCTTATTGGCTGGAATTACGAAGCACGTTAGTCCACATACCTTGCGTCACAGTTTTGCTACAGATCTACTAATGAACGGGGCAGATATAAGAAGTGTTCAAGCAATGCTCGGACACAGCAACATTGCAACAACACAGATATATACTCACGTTACGGATCCGCACCTAAAGTCTATCCACGAAAAATTCCACAATAATCAGGTATAGTTTATTCTGTGATTTGACAAGAAGTTTCACCCAGTCCAGTTAAGACTGTAGCAACACCCGCAAAAGGTCCACCAGGTGGAGCTGTAGCTACCCGTTTACACAACGAATCACCACTAACAATAGAAAACGGTATGTGAGAACCCTTGTTAAAGCTGTCTCTACCAGATACAGGTACTCTTACTTGGACTCTACGCAGTACATCATTTGCTTTACCAGTAACATCAATTAAGGCTTGGCCATTAATCTGTAGTAACGGTGCGCCACCACTGGATATATCAAAGCTTGTTTTTACTGGATTATAGTAAGACTGCAAACGCATAACATAAGCAGAAGCAGAACCACTGGTTGTAATTCTTGCATTGCAACGATACGTACCTACGTTAGTGCAGTTACCGACGACAGTGTTGCCCTTTCCGTCCAGAGTGTTATATACAGTACCTGATCCTGCGCCACCGTCTACGGGGTATATCATAAAGGAATAGCTATTATTTACTAACGCATCCCTACTTAGGCCAGCTGAAGTTGGAACTAAATCAACTTTCAAAATTCCTACATTGTTTCCCCAAGCAGCACGACTTGGTAAAATCGGACTACTCCCGGCTATAGCTGATGCAGGAAATGGATCTGTGCCAACTGTCGAATCCCATGCAATATCTATAGTGTTAAATGCTGCACCGGTTGATGATTGTACGGTGGTAACAACTGGCTCTCCAGCCCCAAGTGGTGGAACCGCATCATATATCTGCTCACTAACCGTAGGTATAATTAATACACAGGAATAGCTAATGCCTAGTGTGGTATCTATATCATAACTAAATGCGCCAGCTGGTCCACCAGTTCTACAGTCATTTTTGTTTAGATTGGGCTGTATTTCTAGAGCTCGTAAAGCATCGTTTACGCCCGATTCCGCAGCATAGAAAGCTTGTGTACTAAGCTGATTGTCTAAAGTGTTTTGTTGAGCTTGTCTGGTAATATTTGTAAAACTAATAGTAAGAAGTGTGAGTATAGCCATAATTATAATTACGGTAAAAATTGATACAAAACCTTGCTCATTCTTCACGTTATTGCCTTCTCTTAACACTTTACTTATGATGTTACACGAAAAAGCTTGTGCTTGATAGTATTTTTTCATAATCTTGTTGTTACTAGAGTATTATATGTGGCGGTTGCGCAGAACTGGCCACTAGCATTAACTCCCCTACATATCTGAAAGGGTGGAGCTGGTAAAAAAAGATCGGCTGTATCACCGTAAGCAATACGGATATCAATGGTGGTAGTATTTGCAGCACCGCCCGTAGGATTAACGTCAAATACAGGGATTCTCATGTTATCTCCAAGAAGTTCCTGTCCGTTAGGTCCCGGATTAGCGCTATTAATATTCAGCGGCAGACAAACAGCATCATCCACGTCAACCCTATCCTTGTAGAGTACATACAAGCTTTCTACGCCTTTAGCAGCATTAGTAGCATAGCTATAGCGTATTTCCCCTATGCAACGCGAGTAAACAGTCACCCCTCCGTACACGGCAGTATTTGTGCGCATAAAACCTGGACTATCAGCCCCTATGCCGAATTGAATTGCGCGAGCGACATCATCGCCAACCCTTCTTGATGCATCTTGGGTTCTGCTAGTTATAGTGCCTTTATAGTACATTCTACCTACGTGAATTATCGCAACAGAACAAAGTAGCATAACTCCTGAGAAAATTAGTGTTGCTATCATCAGTTCTACGATTGTATAACCAGCTTGAGATTTAATATTTTTCATTAAGGAATCCTATAAACTACCCTTACTTCTCCACGACCTCTAGAAATAGTATCCCATCTAACTGTTATGGTAAATGTTGGATCACCAGGAGCATTACGCCTAATTACATAACTGTAAAATGATCTAATACAGGTGTCGTACGCGGAAGAACTTAGGTTAGCTGTAGCCAAGTTAGATGCTGGCACAGCGCTACTTAAATAATCAATATTGCCGCTAGTTATTTCTATACAAAAAGGTTGAGAATCTGAAATAGCAGCAATTTCAGCTTCGCCGGATGCTGTTTGAACACGACTTTTAAGCGCTTCAACTTGTGATTCACCAATGCGTGTTGCCTCTGTACGTTCCTGATTATTACGCATAATGGCAAGATTTCTGTTCATTATTGAATAAGTAATACCTAGCACACTGGCAACAATAGCAATTGCTATTAGTACTTCAATAATTGTATCCCCGTCCTGATTTTTGCGCATCGTATTAATCATCTCTCAAGCACTCCGAGTTTAAAGAGCCTGGACCACCACCTATAGTTACTTTTGTATCTGTAGCACTTAATCTACCACCAACAATAATTTCTGCCTTATTTTGATCTACTGCTCGACTCTCGCTACGCATACAAATCCTTATCCCATTAGGGGCAGGTAGCAAAGTAGCTCCGTTTACGTTAGTGGCTAGTGTAGCAATAGGGGTGGCAATTGTTCCACCGTTAATATAGTACAAATTAGTGGTACGGCTTCCTGATATTGAGCTTGCTGCATCTACGCCCCCTCCAATTTGACTCATAAAACCAAAGCTGCCTATTTCTTGCAAATTACCGCCAGCAGCGTCCATAACAAACATCCGTCTGGCAATAGTATTAAAACGATATTGAATCGGAGCAGCCGCCACTGAATCATATAAGGCTCTAGGATTTGCAGCAGAAATCTGCTCTATATCTTTTGATACGCCCCCAATAACTTGTGTTCGATTACCTATTACGGAATAAATAACACTTTCGTTTGCGTTAACTCCTATCAGTCTACCTAAGAAAACACAGTCCTCGTTGGTACCCTGGCCTCCGACGGGCACACCATTACATGTAATTGCACCATTGTAATCTGAATATCCATTATTTACATCGCTTATCATAGATAAAATTTTTGATTCATAATTTCGAAGTACTTGAGTGAATTCTACTGCAGATTGCCTGCCCCTAAAAGCAACAACTACTGCTAAAAATATACCCGTACTAACAGCAAGTACAATAACTATCTCTACAATTGTATAGCCTGCCCCCGGCTCATTTTTATTGCCTGAACGAGCAAACTGAGAGAACATATCCCAGCGTTTCATAGGCTTTATTATAGCATAAGCTTTAAAAACTAGAGACAATTATACTTCAAGATAAAGCATACTTTTATACCACTCTACTAGTGATAAACCAAAAAGCTGTACGATTATTGTTGCCATGATCAAAAATGGCCCAAATGGTATACGGCTCCTTGGATTTACTCTCTTAAGCAATATCCCTGGCAAAATATATAAGGTACCTAGTAATGAGGCAATAAATAGTACTAAAAATGCTAAATATGGATCCCCCAAAATCAAACCTATTAGAAGGCCTAACTTAACATCCCCACCACCTATCCATTTACCGCCAGATATCACGAATAATAGATAGAAAATACCCCCTGCCACAGCAACACTCATAACAGTTTGATATAAGTTAGACAAGCTCTCATTACTTAGTATATTAAAAACTGCTAGCAACACACTGATAACAATTAGCGGGAACACGATCCTATTAGGTAATAACATCCATTTTAAGTCATAAATAATTAGGGACATAAAGCCCACAATAATTATTAACCAAACTACAAAATTTATTACGCCATATGTGTTCCACTCTAGTGGCCAGAAAAAAAATGAAAATACGAATAAAAAGGCAGTAAAAAGCTCAACTAGTGGATATTGCCAGGAAATTGGCTTTTTACAATACCTACACCTACCACCAAGAGTTAGCCAACTAAAAACTGGCACTAAGTCCTTAGCAGAAAGCTCATGTTTGCAACCCGGACACATACTACGGCCTTTAATAATCGAAAGATCGGAAGATTTTAGGTTATTAGACTTTTTGCTTTCTACTTTTTGCTTTCTACTTGCCTGCATATGCAAGCGCCAAACAAGCGCATTAACAAAGCTACCAAACATAAGACCCAAGAACAATAATATTATATAAACCATTAACACTATTGTAGATTGTTTTTAGAATTAAAAAAAGAACGGTTATTAGCCGTTCTTTTTAAAATACATTAGTTGCTCTAGCTACCTATGCAACGTCCGGCTGTACCAGTCTGTGTTTCGATTTGGTAAACCATAGTGAACGCACGTCCACCACCACCAGGAGCATCTGAAACTCCCGCTGCGTCACATTTTCTACCGAAGGCAAATACTACTGCGTTAACTGAAGGTGTAGCTGCAGTACTTGTAA
>JBGSWE010000014.1:0-23084 GCA_041752595.1 Saccharimonadales bacterium (SeqCode)
CCACCCAGAACTATGTTCATGCGATTTGGCGCACTGTTAACCAAAATTGGGTCCACCATCCCGAATCGTTTAATACTCTCCGTCAGCTGTTCAATAGCTGGCTCTGACCATTTTCTTGGGTTGTACTTCGCAGGCAGTAGCTTTGATATTTCTACCTGCTCTATTTTTAAGTTGTTATTCATCTCTTTACTCCTCCTTATTTGGCTTATTGCTACCCCTTAAATTAAAAGATCAGCACGTGTCCCTCCTGCTCGCAGGAGGTTTGTGCTGTTCTAGATAAAACTATACGCCTTATGTTTGCGTAAAGCAAGCTTTTGTGGTTTCCATTGTTTTTCAATTGAAAATCAATTGTTTTTACGATGATGTATATCTGTAAAAAGGGGTATAATACAATGAATGGTAAAAAAAGAAGCATTCTCAAGAATTATTATCGATCGCAAACTTCGCGAAGCTGGCTGGGATATCGAAAATGAAAACCAAGTTGTATTCGAAGATCACGGTATTGCTGGGCGTGCAGACTACGTACTCAAAGACTCAAAAGGTAGACCGATTGCAGTTATCGAAGCCAAAGCCCCCGACGTAGATCCATACACAGCCAAGAAGCAAGCACGCGATTACGTTGAGCTTCAGTATCCAATGGCTGATTATGTCTACCTTGCAAATGATGAAAAGATCTACTTTTGGGATCTTGGTCATGGTGATGCGATACCTTCAGACAGTGGATTTTTCTCACGAGAAGACCTAGAGCGCAAACGAGCATCAGGAAGAGTTAATAATGTCGAGGCTCTACTGCAAAAAGAAGTAACAACTGATTACTTTAACGATGTAAGTGATGTCATCAAACCATACTACTATCAGATTGATGCATGGAATGCGATTGCCAAGGATTACGATGAGAAGCACAAGAGAGCGTTCTTGCTCGAAATGGCTACAGGCACAGGAAAAACAATCCTGGCGAGTCTGATTATCAGCAAATTCCTTCGTACCAATAATGCTAGTCGTGTCCTTTTTGTCGTAGACAGGCAGTCTCTTGCTATACAAACAAAGGGTAAATTTGAACAATTGCTAAATAATATTTCAAAGGTTGGTGTTTATTGGGGTGGCAAACATCAAAATCTGCTTGGCAGTAATGTGGTTGTTGCGACAATCCAGTCACTCTCATTACACGGCAAAAAAGACTTTACTCCTGGTGCGTTTGATTTAATTATTCATGATGAAGCACACCGAAGTATATATACCCCAGACGCAAGGGCTGCTGTCGATTACTTCGTAGGAGCTATAAAGATCGGCCTTACCGCAACTCCCAAAGATTTTCTAAAGAACATCGACGTAGAAAAGATGGCGCAGGATGACCCTAGAGCACTTGATCGTCGAGTTCAACGTGATACTTATCGCTACTTTGGCTGTGAAGACGGCGTACCAACCTATCGCTATACGATACAAGACGGATCAAAGGACGGTTTTCTTATTGAACCTGTCTACCGCAAGGCAAGTACGTCCTTAACCTACCAAGCACTTAGTAGCGAGGGCATAACCAAACTTGATGATGTTGAGCTCGAAGAAGGCACGAGCCTAAAGATTCGTGATCTTGAACGTAAGGTCTACTTCCCTAAACGCAACGAAGCCATGATGCGAGAATTTTTAGACTATGCCGATCACGCCCCAAACGGCGAAGTCGGTAAGACACTTATTTTTGCAGTCTCACAGAATCATGCAACAGCACTCGCAAAAATCATAAACTCACTTACGCCCGAATATAATGGACGCTTTGCAGAAGTCATAACAAGTAGAGTTCCTGGGGCACACGATATCGCCAAGAACTTTGCCGATCCAGAGAATAAGCTACCCCGTGTTGCGGTTACTGTTGATATGTTAGCGACTGGTTTTGATGCACCAGAAGTTCAAAACGTAGTCCTAGCTCGTGCGATTTATGACCCAACTACTTATCAGCAGATCAAAGGTCGTGGCACAAGGTTATGTCCAGATATCAAAAAAGAGCGTTTTGTTATCCATGATTTCGCAGGAGTTATTGATTACTTTGAAGAAAAACACGACTGGGATGCACCACTCAACGCCCCATCAGATAAAGCATACGGTTCAAGCAACCAAGAAACCGAAGACGGTACACCTATAGTTCGTGGCTCCAGTGGCGACGATACGAAGGGACGTAAAGATCGGGAAACTTCCGAAACACCTACAAGCCAAACCAATGACTTCACATTGACTCGTAATGAAATACGTTACGGGCTTGGTGAAGGCGATGTTGTTGACCGCAATATGTATCAAGACGAGTGGACAAAAGCAGTTCATGCTTACGTAGAAGAAAACCGTGCAGAGATCGAACGAGTCATCGATGACCCCGAAGCAATGGACGGACTTATGGAAGATATTAACCAAAAGCTACTTGATAAGCCAAAGTACTACTTTAATGAAGAATCATTGCGTCAAAGTCACCGTGTCATCGCTGGTGTTCGGGACTTCTTTTTGGCGGCTATTGGCAAGACAACCCTCCCTAGCCGAGATGAACAATTAGCTGATTTCAAGCAAGGACTTGTTAATAAGTTTGCAGATAGTGAAGGTGGAGCTACACAAAGGCGCACACAAATGGTTAAGTACCTAGCAGGACACCTAATGGACGACAATAAACTCGTGAAAGAAATCACTACAGCCAACAACCTAACTTTCCTCACTCGCCCAGAGTTTGCTCAGGCATACCAACTCAAAGATTGGCTTGAAGAATTCAAGGAACCAAGCGAACTCCTAGAATTGGTCAGTGATGTCGCGGAAAGTGAATTACTAAGAGTTTAATATGTCAGATTTTATATCCTCCAACCTCCACAAAAAAGTAGACCATCTTATGGATATATTCTTTGGTGCTGGTGTCGCCAGCCACCCAACTATTATCGAACAGATCAACTACCTACTATTTATGCGAGCTCTATCACAAAAAGATGACGACCTAAAAAAGATTGGTGTTACAGACTCCGACAAAATTGTGTTTGACGGAGAACTAGAAAAGTACCATTGGGATAACTTACTAACGCTAAATGCCGAACAGCTCTTTATCGCATTAGAAGAATGCTTCCGTAAAATACCGGAAAGTACGACTAACCGAACCGTACGACTCGTATTCCGCAATGCCCATATCAAACTCTTCGATAAGCCAAGCTTGCGTACAGTCGTTCATGAACTCGATGCGTTTGCAAAGTTAATGGACGACGAAGAGCACGAAGGTAAAAGAGATATATTTGGTGATACGTACGAGTACCTATTAAGTAAACTGTCGCAGGCTGGAACATCTGGACAGTTCCGAACACCTAGACACATTATTGAATTCTTGGTTGGAGTTATCGTACCGAAAAAAGGTGAAACGATTCTTGACCCTGCGGTTGGCACGGCTGGCTTCTTAGTTAAAGCCTTTGAGTACTTGCGACGTGAATATACAAGTACCGAGCAACTAGCAAGTGGTGGTGCGTTCGATAATCTATCAAGCAAAGAACATAACTTTTTGTATGAGCATACATTTAGTGGATTTGATAGTGATGAGGACATGATCAAGTTTGGCATGATGAACCTGTATCTACACGGTCTGCAGAATGCAAAGTTGATCCGCCAGAACACCTTAACTGATACAGCTGGCAGTAGAGATAAATATGATGTCATCTTGGCGAACCCACCTTTCTCTGGAAAGATTGACCGCGATAGTGTGGCCGAGGAACTACAGACAAATACAGGTGCAACCGAAGTATTATTCTTACGTTACATGATGCGCCACCTTACTGAAAGTGGGCGAGCTGGTGTAATTGTGCCTGAAGGAGTTCTTTTTAATGCAGCGGGTGGATATACAAAGATTCGTGAGCTACTACTAGAAAACGGCCTGTGGTGTGTAGTTAGCTTACCTGGTGGAGTATTTAACCCTTATGCTGGCGTTAAAACTTCTATCTTGTTTTTTGATAAAACTCGCAAGGAAAATGCCGAGGTACTTTTTGCGAAAGTCGAGCATGACGGTTTTAGCCTATCTGCGCAACGCAAACCCATTTCGAAGAACGATTTGCCCAAAATACTTACTAGCATCGAACGTTATAAAAATGGTGAGGAGCTGCAAGAACTGAATGCTCACGTAGTGGACTATAGTCGTATAAGAGAATCAAAAGAGCTTAATTTAAACGGCGACAGATATAAAATTATAGAAAATCTGGCCGGCTCCGAATGGCCTTTGGTTAAACTGGGAGATATCTGCGACGTACGTGATGGAACCCATGATAGCCCGAAATATGTCGCTGAGGGATTCCCCTTGGTAACATCCAAGAACCTTAGAGAAGGTAAGATTGATCTATCAAGCGCATCTCTTATCTCAAAGGAAGATTATGAAAAGATTAATCAACGATCTGGTGTGAATCTTGGGGATATACTGATGCCCATGATAGGCACTATCGGTAATCCTGTTGCGGTTAGTAGTGAGCCAAATTTTGCAATCAAAAATGTAGCTTTGATCAAAAGTAAGCCCGGCAATAAAGATAAGGTCATGAACAGCTACGTTCTTCAAATATTACGCACAATGACGAGTGAATTCTCGAGACAATCATCTGGATCGACTCAAAAATTCATATCATTGGGTTTTATACGTGATATACAGCTGCCTTTGCCTCCCCTCGAGATTCAGCAAAGAATTGTCGAGAAAATCGAGAATAAACAACAAGCTATTGACCACGCCCAAGAAGTAATATCTGCACTTGAGAGAGAGAGAGCTTATTTTGACCCAAGCTCTCGCGCCCAAAAAGAAGGCTGGCCAATAATGAAACTAAGTGACTTATTAGTAATTGAACGCGGTGCTTCCCCTCGTCCAATAGATAAATTCACGACATCAGATCAAGATGGTGAAAACTGGGTAAAGATTGGTGACACCAAAAACGCCACTAAGTACATAACTGGCGTCGCAGAGAAGATAACAAAAGATGGAGCCGCAAAGTCTAGGCGAGTTGACCCAGGTGACTTCATCCTTTCAAACTCAATGAGTTTTGGCAGACCGTATATTATGAAAATAACTGGTTACATACATGACGGCTGGTTATTGCTAAAAAATAAAGATAAGACTGTGCTGAATAATGACTACTTATACGAAATACTAAGTAGTGGCTACGTCCAAAAACAGTTTGAGAAAAGTGCTACAGGTGGAGTTGTTCGTAATCTAAATAGTGCCTTAGTACGTGAAGTAACAATACCTTTACCGCCAATTGAAGTTCAAAAAGAAATTGCCGCAGAATTCACAGAAGAACAACGACTAATAGATGCAAACCTTAGTTTAATAAGTCTGTACAAGAAAAAAATTGCACATGCGATAGCAGAAATTTAACCGCATATCATGAAAAAGCTAAATGATTTCTGCTTCTCTACATATCCGAGGAGACAGATAACATTCATAACGCTTATTCTTAGCTCAATCATACTACTCTACGGTTTGTTCAAGCTTAATGCGCATGACCTTGGCATTACATTACCTCAAACTTTATCAGGATTTGTTTCTGGCAAACACGAGCTTGAATTTATAACCGACATATCTACTTTCTTTGGACTAGTACTCGGTATCGCCATACCGTTTGGTATAGAAATTGTTCAGTCCGTCTCTAAGAACTTTTCAAACTCTAAGGTATTAAGGTCACGTTTTCGTGATGAGTGGCAAATGATAGTCCTAGTACCTTTTTACATAGCGACGTTGTTGGTGGCTATCACATCAAGAATGTTCATAAATCCCACACACCCAGAACTAGAACGTGCTGTTTCATTCACGCTGCTCATCTGCTTAATAGTTGGTATCCTTATATTTGCCCGATATATCAACAGGCTATACCTGTACACACTCGACCATCGCAAACTGAAGAACGAGATCAAATCTGACCTAGAAAATACAGTCGGGATTAACAAGTCTAAGTTTTCTGACTACATAGAAGGTTTCGGTGACATTGCTGTTACCGAAGTGCAAAACAATGACAGCAAAGCAGTACTTTCGGAATCTTTACCTTTTCTAGAAAAAATCGTTGAGCAAATTGTACCCAAGGGTAATCTAGATAATGCTGAGAAGTTTTTACTGAATGACGAGTTTTGGGAAATGTATAAACGTGGCAAAGTAGCAAAGACAGAATCTGAGATGGCTGAAGAAGATACCGAGCTGGAAGACCCCAAGTTTGTTGACTGGACTGAAGAAGCAAAAATGAGACTTTACTTTGACCCAGAGAAGTATGTTTCCGCTTACTCGAATACACTGCAACAAATCGAGCGAATTTACCGTGAAGCTATCAAAGGGAAAGATGATGAGCTCGCACGTAGCGCTATATATTCATTTACAAGAATCCTTAAATATCTTACTTCTGAGCCAGAGCGTGATCTTTATGTTGAAATGTTACTCAAGTAGATGGCAATAATACTACGCGATGCAGTCAAGTCCGATACCGTTTCTAGGTACGCACTAGCAACTGATTGGTATACGGCAATAGTATTTGATAAATATGGTGATAATCAATTCGACATAAGCTACCTACCGCTCGTTAATAGGTACCTATATATGAACCTAAAGTTCTTCGTAAATGATAACCACCGCGACTTATTTGAATCATTCATAGGTCATCTAGTGGATGGAGGTATGGGCTTCCAATCCTTTGATCGAATATGGGACTTAAGCAATCTCCTGCTTAGAACTAATAACGAATATATTACTGAGTACGATGAAATACATAATATGACTACCGAGATTGAGAGTGCTCGTAATCAAATTGAAAAGAAAGAAGATCTCGACGAATGGATAAAGAGACTTGATACTCTCCGTGATTTAGTCCTTAAATCTTTATCAAAAAAGGCTGATAAGGCTGAGGCTTTGAAAATTTACAATAAGGCTAAATCTGAAACCGTTGAGTTGTACAAAAGCAATAACATGATTGGACAAATTTTCTCAACCAGCATGTACTGTTTTTTCAAGAAAAAATATGACTTCGTGAAAGAGATCATTAACTACAAGCAGCCTGAAGATTCAGATGCAAGCTGGGGCGGTTCAGATATCCAACCTAATACACCGAACGATGTCGTAGCCTTCTTTTATAGAAAAGGGTTTTATGACCGAGATGAACATTTCTTTGAGGGTCATCATGGTAGCCGTTTATATACTAATGAGTACTTTTTGGTTTTGCTGCTAATCACGCTTAAGCGGACAAATGATCACAGTGTTTCCATCACAGGCATCAACAGTGCTTACAGGTTGAGCGATATTATATACACGCATGATCGGCTTATCTCAGTAATCAATCAGCGCATGAAGACTAATACTGAAATGCTTCAGGCGTTTGATATCAGTATTGAGGATATTGATAGTGTTCTGATCCCTGCACTCGAGTCAATCAAGAGTCAGGCTGAAACCGCACTTCAAAACTTAGAGCAATCAGGTACAGTTGATGACGAAAAGGTTAAAGACTTTAAAGATCAAGTGTTCAAATCATACTCTGAGGAAACAACCATAAGACCGCTATTTAACTTTTTTGGTAAAACAACGAGTGACGATACCTTGATTGAGGGGAATGATCCGCCAAGATTTGGGATATACAGAGTGGATCAGAAGTCGGCATTCTTCAAAGAGTGGAACGTCTCTTACGGTAATCACGGGTCATCTTATGGCTCCAGTCTTGCCCCGTCCGAAAATCTTCATATGTATTCCGAGTTAAGAGTTAATGCTAAGGGTAGCTTTGATGATATAAAATTAGCGCTTAAATCATGTGATCCTAAAAAGACAGTGATCCTAATACCGAGTAAGAGCCTATACAGATATGAAGATAGTGGAGCATTTGTACCCAAGTGGCAGTCACAGAAATCATTAGGAGATATTGAGAACTTGCACGGCTATAGTGGTTACAATGGATATGAGAATGAGGCAATACCTGTATTTGAGATCGGATACCCAAATAAAGAACGAAGCGAGCTGCTTGTGATCGACTTTACGAAATCAGGACAACTTAAAAATCTGAATCCTTCAGGCGCCGAGACAGAGATTGGTGATATTTATGGCAATCTTTCAATTAGCGTTAAAGCATTCATGGATGATGAAGCGTTAATGAACATGTACCTAGACGAACCTCCCCAGTGGCTAAAAGATATATCAACTGAAAAAGAAACTCAGAAGTCATACTTAGAAAAGCATGTGGCAATAAGAGTATTTACAAGATATGTATTTACAAAACCCAGAGACCGAAAAATTTATATCGTGAGGCTTGAAAAATGATGTTATCAAAATCCGAATACATGATGTTTCTTAAGCAACCAGCTTGGTTGTGGCTTAAAAAGAATGATCCGAAGAAGCTACCGCCAGTTGATGAGAACACTCAGGCATTATTTGATGCTGGTCATCAATTTGAGCCGTTTGCCGAGTCGCTATTCCCAGAAGGAGCAACACTTGGTTTCTCTGACTATAGTGAGTACTTGTCGTTGCCCCAGCGGACACAAGACGCAACCAACAATGGAACTCAAGTATTATTTCAGCCACGTTTTGAGTGGCAAGACTTTACCTGTATTTGTGACATCGTCAGCTTTGTTGGAGATAACGAGGTTGATCTATATGAAATCAAGGCTAGTACTAGCGCCAAAGTCGAACACGAGTTTGATCTTGCATTTCAAACTGCCGTTTTGGAAGGAACTGGATTGAAGGTGCGAAATATCTTTGTTATCCACGTAAACAACCAATATGTTAGAAATGGTACCATCGAAGCAGACAAAATAACCCATACCGAAGACGTAACTGCTAAAGTCCGCAAGCGAAGTGAAGCTACTGCAAAGTATATGCCTTTAGCGCTCGCTACGGCACAGCAAAAGACTATGCCCGACCCATCTCCAGACCTTGCAAAACTTGGCTCAAAGAAAAGTTGGCTACAAGTAAATGAAGCTATGGTTCCGCAACCGCCAAAAGAATATCCACCCGACACAGCACCCACAATTCAGCACGTTGAAGTAAAGAACTTCATGGATCAGCTGAAATACCCACTATATTTCCTTGATTACGAAACATTAATGAGTCTAGTGCCGTACTTCGACGGACATCGTCCTTACCAGCAAGTACCATTCCAATACTCATTACACATTCTTCAGTCGCCAGATGCAGAACTTGAGTGGAAGGAATATCTGCACCGTGACAACTCTAACCCTGCTCGTCCACTCACAGAACAACTTATTAATGACATCGCTGACTCTGGAACGGTACTTGTGTGGTACGAAGGATTTGAGAAAGCTCGTAACACTGAGCTAGGTGAGATGCTTCCCGAATACAAAGAAGCAATGGAAGCTATCAACAATAGAGTAGTTGATCTGATGCTACCGTTTAAGAACAAATGGTATGACGATCCACGATTTGAGGGCAGTGCCAGTATCAAGCAGGTGCTACCAGTAATGTGTCCTGAACTATCATACAAAGACCTCGGGATACAGGAGGGTGGTTCTGCCCAAAGACTCTGGATGGAAGCCGTACTAGATGATAAACGAGCAGACCAGAAGGAACAGATCCTTGCCGACCTAATTGAATACTGTAAGCTCGACACCCTAGCTATGGTTGAGATATATCGAAAGTTGGTTGCACTATGAAACCAAACATCTATCTAGATATTGACGGTGTGCTTCTCGCCAACGACCTTAATCCAGCGAACCATGCTCCTGAATTCTTGAAGTATGTACTGACTAATTTTCCTGATTCTACGTTTTGGCTTACGACGCATTGTCAGGGAGATGCAAATGTACCGATTCAGCACATAGGGCATTTGTTTGATAATGAAACTGTTGAGCTAATGAAAAAGATAAAGCCAACCAGCTGGGATCTCGCCAAGACTCGTGCGATTGATTTCAGCAAGCCGTTCCTGTGGTTTGACGATGATTTGTTCTACGAAGAAAAACAATCACTGATTGAACATAACTTATTAGATAATTGGATACAGGTAGACTTAACAAAGAACCCCGATCAGTTAAGTAATTTCATAAACAGTTTTCCTATACCAGCAACGGTTGGAAAATAAAGGAGGAAGATTGTATGGATAAAGAACTATTCAAGAAACTACATGAGCAAGGCAATATTAAAGCAGAGCCTACTGAGATGTGGATGCCAATGCAGACAAAAGACCATGAGTGGCAGAACTACTATCCAGGCAAGGACGGAATTACCATGCACCTCAGCGGTGGATGGATGATAAACCCTGATACTTATGAATTAAGACGGCTTGAGAGTAAAGACATAGACTACTCACCACAAGGCATTGGTTCGTACATAACTGAACTCGGGAAAAAAGAAATTGATGACGATGAGCTATTCATTAAGTCTGTGCGTTCGGTTTTTGATGAATTAGGCTACGATTACGAGACGATTGATGACGAGCTTGGACACGTTATTGTAGTCCGTCATAAGTTCAGTGTTCTAGGCCACAAAGCACCACTTACTCTAAAATTTAGTGAGTACGGTTTTGACCCGAAGAAAGCCATGAACGATAAATTTGAGAAAGAGCTACACTCTGTACTACCTAGTCACTTCAAGGTGAAGGTTAACCATGTCCCTGAGTTTGACGATGACGGCGAAGAGCTAGGCACGTTCGGAGAAACAGGGTTAGAATTTACTACCGAAATAGACCAACCAATTACCGCTGATAATTTCCCTGGCTTTGTAGCAGAAGTACGTAAAGATATCGACACGGTGCTAGACAAACTGAAAAAATATCGATTCGACGATGAACCTAGCAAAAAGGATCAGGAGTTTTATGCTTTGCAAGAAGCACTTGATTCCGATGAATACAAAAATGCCAAGGGTTCACTATTATTCCCAGTAGGCAAGGACGAATTAGGAAAGTTTGTTATAGCTGATTTACATAAATTGCCACATATTATGGCTGGCGGACAAACTGGCTCAGGTAAGTCGAACTTCACAGAAGGAACATTAACTCTCAGCCTCCTTCATCGCTATTCAGCAGATGAACTTAATCTTATATTCATTGATCCAAAATGCGTACAGTTCGTTCAATACAATGGCATCCCCCACTTACTTCGACCAGTAATTACTAGTCCTGAAGGCTCCAAGGATGCCATGGACTGGCTACTAAACGAAATGGAAGATCGATTCGATACGCTTGTAGATACTAAAACTATGAACATCGAGGAATACAATTCGTCAGGCAAAGGTCACATGCCGTTTATAGTTTTAATCATTGATGAAGTTGCCGATCTGAAGATGGTTGATGGCGAATACTACCAGAAGTCGTTTATTAAACTACTCCAGAAGTCTGCTGCAGTTGGTATCCATATCTACATTGGGACAAGTAGGCCGAGTGAAGATGTATTGCCAAGTCTACTGAGAGCAAACTTTGTAGCAAAGATAGCCTTCAAAACTGCTTCAAAGGTAGATAGTGAAGCATTAGTTGATGCCGGTGGTGCAGAAAACTTGCTAGGTCGAGGTGACTTACTCTTTAGTTCACTTGCTACTACTCATCCTGTTCGCCTACAAGCACCTTATGTATCCGATGAAGAGTCAGCTAGTATGGCAGAATCGCTCAGAAAGCGATAGTTGGTATAATCAAACTAATGCAATACGAAGAACTAGCCAAAAAAATAACTGAGACATCTAAGTCAGATAACTTCATGCTTCCCGAAATAGGTTTAGATCTTCACTTCGGGAGTACCATTAACTTGCTTTTTGCCTCCAACTTCGACGTCTACTACGATGATTTTAGTAAGTATACCGCCCGATTTACGGCAGTATTCTTAAGAGTCTACTCACAACATATCGACATTCCAACGCTTAGCGAGAGTGATCTAAGCAAGTATCTGAAGCTTCTATACAAAAGTCTGCCCAACGACCCTACTATGAGCCAGATGATCAGAGATCATACTGCACCAGCATTTGTGCCAATTAGTATATTTTCATCAATGTTTGAGGGATTTACATTTGATAATGCATCCGAGAAGCAGAAGAAGCTATTAAGAAATATCCTAAATAATGCCGTGGTCTACGCTTTATCTATCCATTACACCAAACTAGGAGAAGCAAGTGGCAAGCCCTTTGCCGAAGGATTTGTTACTGGTGAAGAAAGCGTAAAAAGAAAATGGCTAGACGATGGCCTCACGCACCTCGATAAACGATGCAGTGTAATCTGTAGCTTTATTAAGTACGAATATGCGGATGACCCATTGATCAATAATTACGCCTTAGCTCTTTGGAGCTTACTGTCTGAAAAGTAAGTGCGAGCAATAATCTAACTCGTTAAGTATTTCAAAGCTTTTTAACGTATTCCGATACCAAATTCTGTATCTTACTTATTTCTTCTGGTGTTGCTTCACGGAAAGCACCTGCGTTAATCAAATCTGTGTATGCCTTTGCTAATTTTTGATCTGAGAATGGGAAGAAGCCTAGTAAGGTTTCTTCTGAGGACGTATAAATCCACTCGATAACTTCTTTGCTGCCATTCCATTTTTGGACTAACTCTTCGATTTGTTTCTGCTTACCATCAAAGCCAGTCATTCTACTGACGTGCTTTAGCGCAAAGTTGCCACTTTCGATAGTTACAGGTGAATCAACAACTGTTAGTTTGCTGAACTGTGGGAAGTATCCAATGTAGTCTTTAATAGTATCTACGTCTGACTTGTCATCACTGCCTAGTACTACTTCTTTGGATAATAGTCCTTTTTTCAGAACCAACTGATATTTCAGATTAAAACTATCGCCATTACAGATTTCAGCTACATGCTCGTTCTTTATCTCAACACCAATACTTTTCAACTCATCGAAAAATTCATAGGTATGTTTTCCTGCTTCTTTAATAAATGAAAAAATGTCGCTCATATCTTAACTATATCACTGGCTGTGGTCAGTTGTTTTATTGATACGCATATTGGAGGTAAAATAAAAACATGTACACGTATCTACAAGATCGCCAGCATTATGAAGATCGTTATGATGACGGCACAGTTGCTAAGTGCCGTTCAGGCGAGAGAATCGTAAATGATACCTTCAAAATCATGGAGAAGAAGCTCACTAAAAAGGAGCTGACAACAAGTCTTCCTGGTTGGTATTTGCTGTACAGTAAACTCTACTTTTGGTTTGTTGAATCTGCAGCTGCTGCACGAGCCGAGCATCGGGAGACTACAATTGCCAAGTGGATGGAACTAGATCAAAAGAAAGATGACCGCTTAGCCAAAGCTCATATTTCAGGCGGAACCTATTGTCGTAGTTGCGGTAAAGATATGCGAGTTATCAGTAAAGACTATATGCGCCGAGATAACCGCAAAGATGATGACATCCTTATCATGCTCGAGTGTGTAGAATGCAATAAGCGTTTGGCACTTTGGGAAGACGGCACCGATTGGGAGGGCGCGAAACATGAATGCGAGAAATGTGGTGGTAATACTGTCTCAAAACATACTAAAAAGTTCGATGTTATTACTTGGACTGAGACCTGCGAAAAATGTAAGCACGTTAAAACCGATACACTTGATCTATCTTCCGATAAAAAAGAGCCTGAACCAGTCGATCTATATCTAGAGTTAGACCGCAAACGCTTTGTTTTCGACAAAGATATGATGTTTAAATACGATCAAAAGCTGAGACACTTTGAAAGAATGGCGAAACTTCACGCTACGGCCGAAGATAAAGTACAGCATGTTGATGTACATGACGGTATCAAACAAGTAAAGAAGCTCAAAATAGTCCAACTTAAGGAATTACTTGAGCCAATATTCACAGAAGGTAGCTATAGCGACTTCAAACTTGGTGACCCGCAGATTGGTCGCGAAGTATCACTAGATTTCAGCTGCCTTGATACCAAAGACGACCGTGAAGAGTACCAAAGCAAGAAAGACCTGCATAAGGCCATAGAGAAGGTTCTCGAGGATACTAACTGGCGATTAATGAGTGCTGGTGTAAATTACAGGCTCGGATTCTTGTCAGGAAGCTTGCGAGCCTACGAAAGTGAAGAAGAAATACGCAAATTGGTCGAGCAACGTATGAAGAATGGCTATGTTCCGAAAGCAGAGCCTAAAGAACCAACAGTACCAGCAACCAAGCCGAAAGACGAGTTCTATAACCGCGATATGCGTGAATCAGTCCTCGTCTATTTTGATAAGTTAATGCTTGGTAGCGTACCAGCCGAGATCACACTCAAGAGTGGTATCGTTAAGCCAACAAGCCTACCAGTATTGTCTGGAGAAATGAACCCATTACTTAGAGTATTCATACCTATGCGAGATAACGATGATTCAGTACCAAAGTTCATCAGAAACTTCGATTTTAAGTTTGGTGAAGACAAGAAAATGGCAAAGGTTCGTAAAGACAGCCGTGGGCGCAAGATACGCCTCGTATAGGAAATATGGCAGAGCAGAAACAGACCAGGTTCCGCGACACACCCTTTATATTTAGCTAAAAAATAGAGTTAGTGATATGGGGGCAAACGACCCTTGTATGTTTCCTATAACCATCAGCATTAATAGCAAACAAGTAATAATTACAGAAATTCCTAAGATAAAAAGTACAATGTCTTTCAATTTCCATTTCGACTCGCGCACACGGGACTCCCTAATGAGGCTACGCCAGATATAAGCACTCAAGGCTAAGAATATGGCAAGCAAAACTGTACAAATAATTGCTTTGGGTCGTTGCCACGCTAGTCTTTCATCAACTTTATTTTGTAGGGCTGTCGGGATGGTGGCGTTACTCGACTGCAGCCAGGAGTTAACCGATTGTTGCAATTCGTAAGTCTGCGTACCTGGTTTAGGATTTCCGAGCATACTTATTGATCCTGTAAACCCTTGTTTTGGGTTTAGCGCACTGCTTGCATTTGCTGCGACGATCAGCAACATAAATAAACTAAGAACGATGGTTAGTAAACCAAACACGAGGTAAGTTTTCTTTTCGAAAGGCCATTTACGGCTTTCAGGTCTTGGTATTTTCTTAAATCGCTTCCAAAAGAAAATGCTAAGTAGCGTTAGACCTACTAAAAACAATCCGCCGACAACTACGAGCACTACATGGTACTTGGCATAATCACTTATTAGACTGTTCAAAGCTGAGTTTGAATTAGTATCCGATTGAAGCAGATTAGTGAGTGTAGTTTGTAAATTCTCGTTCATTGAGTATTCCTAAAATTTATGCGGTATGTCGTCATTAACTCTAGGGATATTTTATCAGAAGAGTACATTGTGTACAAAATATTTGACATAATGTTAAGTATTCTTTACATTAGCTACATATGAACAAACTGAAACTTAGTTACTATGAAAAAAGAAGCATTATGTCTATTGTTGTGCTACTGCTTGTATACGGCAGTATGTTTTATGACGCATATGCTTATTACCAGCTAGAAAGCCCGACTGAAAGCTTGTTACATTTCTGGGGTAATCAATTCTTAGAGTTATTTCTTTGTTTGATAGTTGTATACCTGTTGGTATTTGTTGTTTTTAACACCCTTAATAAGAGGATCACCGGTGAAGTTCGTCCAAAGGTTAAGGATGAACGAGATAATGCGATAGAGTTAAAAGCTATCCATGCCGCTTATTATATCTTGGCGCTAGGAATCTTTAGCGCAATGTTATCGGCATTATGGGTAGAAAATTATTCGCCTATTTTTCTAGTAATAATGGGTAGCTTTCTGGCTTCAGGAGTCGTAGCGGACACTATCAGAATCACCTTATATAGAAAGTCGTCATAAGGTGAGCAAACATATTAATAATAAAATCAAAGTATTACGTTTTGAGAATAATGAGATGACCCAGGAGCAACTTGCTAATTTAACGCATGTGACTAGACAGACAATCGCTGCTATAGAGAATAATAAATACTCTCCTTCACTAGAACTTGCTTTCAAAATTTCTGATACCTTTGAACTACCGATATGCAGAGTATTCTCATACGGAATAACTGATAAATTCCAAAATATACACGAATTGATGGGGGTAAATACATTTCAGCAAACAGATAATGCCAATTAAATTTAATAAAATAGGAGTAATAACCAATATGAAAAATAATTTCGACGAACAAAAAGTAAATGTACGTATAAAGCTAGCTACGTTATGGACGAGCTTTATGTTTCTCTATATATATGTAGATTATTTTCACCTGTACATGCCAGGCACACTAGACGACATTTTGAAGGGGAGAGTGTTCACATTTGATATAACTCAAGGATTTATCTTTACAGCACTTTTCTTAGCTATAATTCCGATGCTTATGATTTTCCTTTCTGTTGCTTTGCCAGCAAAAGTAAATCGCTTAACAAATATAATCGTGGGTACAGCTCTAATTCCTTATATGCTATTTAATTTAGTAGGAGAAGCGTGGGCGCACATGTTTCTTGCCGCTGTTGTAGAAGTTGTTCTCCTTGTACTAATTATTCGCTACGCAAAAAAGTGGCCCACCTTGCAAAAATAAAATTAAAAACAGGGCGATTCAAGCCAGAAAGCCCTATTGCTGTGGCAAAGGTTCGTAAAGATAGCCGTGGGCGCAAAATACGCCTAGTATAGGCAATCAAAGTGCGGGTTTTGTTCGTAAAACCCCACTAAATTCGTCTAAAAACGAGACACTTCAAATATATGCGTTTCGTGTCTCATTTGTCCCACTTTGTGTACCGTTACCCCTGTTAAAGTTCCGTGACCTGTATGGGGAGCCAGACCCAGCAGAGAAATAGGTAGACCAGGTTCCTAGACCTGTCCCTAACTTCTCTCCTTGGTCAGACAAAATGCTAATTTGCAGTTCGTAAGTTACAAATGTTGGAACCGTCCGAAAGGGCGGTTCTTTCATATTCACCTCTGTAACTTGGTTCGAACCCAGCCCCTCCCGTCCTGAGAGAGCAAGCGCCCAAAAAGTTGACCTGTTCCCTAAGACCTATCATTTACAACTTTACGTGAAAATATGCACATATCTACCAATTTTCACGTAAAGTATGCTACAATATACGTATGATTAATAAAGTCACAAAAGACCGAATAGTAGCGTTAACTGAACAATACCAAATGCTTGTCAGGAGTAAACCTGAGGCTGTTCGTGAAATCGCTATCGCAGAAATACCAGAAATGGTCTATAACAGCAATGCCATAGAAAACTCTACTCTAACCCTAAAGGATACCGAAGATATTCTACTCAGAGATTCGATCAAAAAAGACCATGATATCCGAGAAATATACGAAGCTAAAAATTTAGCCAAAATTACCACAATATTACTAGATAATCCGTATAAGGTGATCAATAATACTTCTATTTTGGAGCTTCACAGGTTGCTCCTTACGGGCATCAAAGATGAATGGGCGGGCAGGTTTCGCAGTGGCAAAGAGTGGGTACGTGTAGGCGCACACATTGGTGCTAACCCAGACTTCGTAGAACAACTAGTCAAAGAACTTTTAGCAAATTACAACAAACCAGGTGATGACTATTTTCTAAACAAAATTGCGTGGTTTCATGCAGAATTTGAAACCATTCATCCATTCAACGACGGCAACGGACGATTAGGGCGAGTGCTGATAAATCAGCAACTGATGATGCTGGGACTCCCGCCTGTGATTATTCAAAACAAAAGCAAACATACAAGCTATTACCCGGCTTTTGACTCGTATCGAGTTACTAATAAATTCGACGAATTCACTGAACTTCTTGCGAGCCTACTTATTGAGTCACTCTATAAACGCATTACCTTGCTGTCGGCCCCAAGAATTATTACTGTTTCTGCCTGGGCAAAGGCAAATGGTTTAGCAGGAAATGCAGCCATAAACAAAGCCATTCGTGGCACTTTGCCAGCATTTCGCATGCGCGATAAGTGGATGATCGCAACAGATTTCAAAGAAAACTAAAAACTTGATAATTAACATACGTAGGCTAGTATAAAGCGAGCCTAAAATCAGGTGGTGTAGACACATGGTTCTAATCTGGTTCCCGGAGCCAAGTTTACCGTGTAGTTCCACTAGATACTACTGCAGCATAAGCCACAGCACAATTTGTTGTTCTGGGCAGGCACTATGGAAACATAGTCCGCCAGCGGGCGGATAAAGTTGTTTTTGTTTTGTGAATATTATTATCTAAATTGAATAATCATAAGAGTTCATGTATGGACAATTAGCCTTAGAATCTTCAAAAATCGCTTTAATGGATTCGTACATTTCTTCTGACACATAAAGAGATTTATCAACTCCATTGCCGCTAAGAACAGTAGCTAGCCCACTATCAATTGACCTTATATCCACGTCATTAGTTTTTCCAATGCTGTCTAGAAATGTAATATAAGTAATACTGCAAGTACTTATTAAGTTACGCGCTTCTTCAATAGACACTTCAATGGTTTCGTTTATTTTTGTATCTATAAATTGCGACCGCCCTGCTTCTTCGTCGGAATACAATAAGTAGATTGTGTTACGTAAGCCTGAAGGAATTATTAAAAGTATTATGATAAATGTTATTGCAAACAAAACGGAAAAATATACAATTATTTTTTGCGTAGATACTGACGATTCCTTCATTTTTCTTGAATTATTAAACCCAAAGTAAAGCACATTCGCAATGGCTACAATAACACCAACTAAAAGCAGTGGTTGTAGAGTTAAAGCTCCAAAACCTACAACTTCATTTCCTAGCCAGCCCATAATAATTAAAGCAACTAGATATATTAGCGGAAATACAATGAACAATAAACTGCTGCTAAGCAGTAACCGACCATAAATACTAGACAATTTATTATTTTTCACTCTTATTTTTTTCAGAAGTATTTTTTCTTCTATTATTTATTTTTGAAGCCATGATTAGATATTAACATAATAAATACTTTTCATAATTGAATAAGAAATTTACACATGCTAGTTAATCAAAAACCGCCAAACTAGTCCGAACATCCTCCACCGCATAGAACCAAACATAAGCACTATAGAAACATAGTGTTTTTGTTTTAAGATAATTCCCTTCTTGCTTGTGCTTGCAGTTAGGCAAATATATTTATAGTATGTGCTCATGTATTCAGTAAACTTTAATGAGAGAGAACTTTATGAAGCCGAAGACCTTGCTCACCATGCTGCGCAAAACGTAGCGACAATGCTTGCAGAAAATTTTGGTAAAACTGCGTTTACTGCAAAATCTGACGAGCAAGACTGGGTGACGAAGTGGGACAAATTAGCCGAAGAACAAATAGCAGAATACCTTTCTGGGTTCAGTCGAGATATTGGGTTTGTCGGCGAAGAAACTGGTGTAAGCGGCAATAATGACGTGTACTGGACGATAGACCCTATCGATGGGACTTCTGGATTTGTTAGAGGAATTGATGAATGTACAACAATGATTTCACTAGTAGATAGCAGTAGACCTGTAGTTGCGGAAATTAATGACTTTGTTCACGGTGTTTCTTACTCAGGGATTGCAGTTGGTGGTGTCGGAGCACGTACAGAGCGAGTTCAAAGACTTAAAGTAAGCACGAGGCAAATTGAGCAAGCTCATATAGAAACGTATGTTCAGTTAGATAGCGAAGAGGGTTCAGCAATTAACCAAAGAATTAGGGCTATGGGTGCCTTTATTAGAAACACTGGTGCTGCAGGACATACATTCACTTCCATAGCCAGTGGCTCGACAGAGGGATTTGTGAGCTACGACAATCCATATGCTAGTGTTTGGGATTATGCTCCAGGTGCATTGCTTGTACACCTAGCTGGAGGCGAGGTAAGAAACATAGGCTCAGACACATACAGCGTCGATAATCCTGATTTTATAGCCAGTAACCCTATGGTGTTTAATGATTTACACCAAGCTGTTTTAGTACAACGCTAATTCGAACGTCCGCCACCCCAGTAGTAAGCTAAAGCTACTACGGGGCAGACTACAGAGAGCCAAGTCTAACCATGTACTTCTACTAGATAGTACTGTGGCATCCTCCGTCATTTCATTGTGCAGGACACGGTAAGCACTATAGAAATATAGTCCGCCAGTGGGCGGATAAATCGTTTTTGTATTTTATGAGATAATTTATTCATGGCAAACTTCAATACTAAAGTTTACGATAAACATCTTTTCTGTGACCAACGGTAATTATCACAATGGTCAGTATCTTGTTCTTTATCTGATAAACTACTCTGTAATTTCCGTGTCTGATTCTATATAAATCAGTAGAACCTTTAAGTTTTGCGCTTCCCTCTGGATTTGGTACTTTTTTTAGTTTTAAAATTTTGTCGATAATAATAACCCTATCAGCGTGTTGTAGCTTACGAAGCTCTTTTTTCACACTGTTTCTATAAACTAGCTCGTAGCTCATTTTTTACAAAAGACCTTCTGATTTAAATTCAGCCACTAATTCGTCAAATGAATGAGTGGGTTCGTTTTCTCTTTTTTTTGCTGTTTCTATATCTTCTAAATCTTCTAGCATCTGGAACTTAATAGCATCTTCGACTATTGAAGAGATGCTTTCATTGCTTTCTGCTGCACGAAGTTTAAGAGCTCTAAATAATTTATCGTTGATTGTAATAGTTGTTCTCATGATTCATCCTTTCAGGTTTAATTATAGCATACATACATCAATACATCAATATGCTTGTATCAGATCAACAATATTTTTATCCACAAGTACGATACACAAATGAATACAGGACAATTGCTGCTTTGAGCCAAGCGTAAATACTATAGAAACATAGTCCGCCAATGGGTGGATAAATTGTTTTTGATTTGTGAGATAATTGAACAATGAGTATTAGTCAATCAACGTATCGTGATTGGGTGTTAGGCACACTAGTTTATATGGTTGTTTTAAGTCTGTTCGACGATTACACAAATCTAATCTCTGTATCATCGGCATCGACTATATTATTAGCATCTTTAGTTTTACAAGCACTTACTTTTTGGACTCTGGGCTTTAAAAAATGGCTTGGATCTAAATTTACATATCCAAAATATAAAAAAATTAAACCAGCAAAGTTTTTTTCTATTTGGGCTGTACTTTTCTTTTCAAAGTTTATTTTTTTATGGGTTATTGATGTTGTATTCGGTAATAATGTTGAAATATCAAGTTTTGTTAGTCTATTAGCTATAATCTTAGTAATGACAGTAATAAAAGAATCATTATTCTATTTTGATTCAACACTGGAGGATACTTAAAATTCGCATCATGTTCACCCCGATAGTAAGTCGAAGGCTACTGCGGAACACAGCAACTCCGCCAGCTAGCGGAGAGCCAAGTCTTACCAAGTATTTCTACTAGATACTACTGTACATCAACTATGGAAACATAGTCCGCCAGTGGGCGGATAAAGTTGTTTTTGTTTTGATATAATTCGTTCATGCAAGTAAATAATATCTTGGTAAAATTAGTCGGTGAAGATAAATATTTACTAATTGGTTTCTCGGAAAACGAGGGCAAGAAGCCAAAGAATTGGCATATGCCTATTATGCCGAATGAGTATGGTGATTTAAATGTTGAAAAAGTATTATCTAATTTTTTAATGGATAATTATGGTATGAAACTGAACAAGATAGTTGATAAATCATCTGGTTCAACAATTATTTATGTTGAGGCAAATCTAAGCGAGCATTTTAGCAAAGTAATTCTATTTGATGACGAAGATCCATACGATGTATTTGAGCATAGGTTGCTAGTGACCAAGGATGAACTAAAGAAAATTATAGAAAAACATCCAGCAGATATTATTGGTGATTATAGATGAGATATTTTTGTAGTATTTAGGAATTCTTTCTATGTAGCGAGCCAAGTCTTACCGTGTAGTTCTACTAGATACTACTGAGACATAAGTCACAGCACAATATAATGTGCTGGACAGGCACTATGGAAATATAGTGTTTTTGTTATTAGTGTGAGATTATTTAATTATGATTACAAAAGTTAAAAAACGTTGGTATTACATAGCTTTGTTTTTATTAGTCTTAGTGATAATTTACGGCAGATACATACCAATAGATACTTACACTTATGCAACTAGCGGATGCACTGGACTAGAGAGTGCATCGTATGATTCTGTTGAGTACAGAATTATTGGTGGTGACAGGAATAGTTTTTATAGTGACAAAGAGGCAGTTCCCGAATCGTCTTTCCAGTTTATTGCGGCTGCATGTGCAACAGACACAAAAACACATGAACTGTTTATACTTTAATACTTCGCATCATGTCCACCCCAGTAGTACACAAGTGAATACGGGACACAGCAACTGCGAGCCGAGTTTATCACGTAGCAGACCATGTTTTGCTACTGGGGCATAAGCCACAGCACAATATGATGTGCTGGACAGACACTATGGAAACATAGTCCGCCAGTGGGCGGATAAAGTTGTTTTTGTTTTATGAGATAATCTTTTTACAATGCAGCATAAAAATATTGAAATATTAGATTTTAATAACCAGAATGAGTTCATAGATTGGTTAAAAAGTAATTACCAAGACGAGTCTCCATACTGGTTGATACTTATTAAAAAGCACTCTAATAAATCTGGGATAAACTATGTTGATGCAAGAGAAGCTGCGCTTATTCATGGGTGGATTGATGGATTAGCTAATAAATTTGATGATGATTTTTATCTTGTTAAATTCACCCACAGGCGTCCTAAAAGTATTTGGTCAAAAATAAATGTAGCAATTGCTGAAGAGCTAATAAATTCTAATAAAATGCACCCTGAAGGTTTAGCTGAAGTAAAAAGAGCTAAAGATGATGGTAGATGGGGTGCTGCATATTAGTTCTAATAACCTAAAGCCGAAAATTTATTCGTAATATGTCCACAATTGCGAGCCAAGCATAAACACTATGGAAATATAGTCCGCCAGTGGGCGGATAAAGTTGTTTTTGTTTTTTAATTGCAACCCATCAAGAAAAAGTATAGAAATAGCTAGACCATATTACCTATGACAGTTATTGGTTGTATTAGTCCATAAATAAGAACAAACTATAGACATGGGCAGGTTTATCGTATATTCAAAGATTATCAAGCATTTTAAAAAGAACCCTGCGTTATATACGTCTGTGCTTGCTTTAACGATATTTGTTATTATTGTGGCAATTTTGCAGGTAACTACTATCCCACGCAACGAAGTTGATTGGCTAAATGACACAGACTGGTCAAATTTTAC